>NZ_JAJQKY010000019.1:0-118491 GCF_021213715.1 Pseudomonas sp. CP-1 | reverse complement strand
CCAGATCTCCTCGCCCTTGGGCCCGACCACCACCGCAGTCTGCGGGCCACGGACGATCGGCAGCGGAGTGGTCGGCAAGGGGCGGTAGGCCTGGCCGGCATCGATGCAGTCCAGCTCGCTTTCGAACTGCGCGCCCACCCCGCCGCCGCCGGTCTCGTAGAGTTCCTGGACCACCCGGTAATCGGCACCGACCACCAGGTACTCGCGGTTCTGGTCCTCGCGCGGGTAGCCGCTGAGCTTGAACAGGTGGCCCGAACCGAGGCCGCGGGCGCGGCCGCGCAGGCGCACCCGTTCGTAGCGCGCCTGCAAGGCTTCGATACGGGTCCGCGCGTACTGCTCGCCGTCCTGGCTCTGCACGTATTCGCCGGGGTAGTCGTACAGCGGGTAGTCGGCCGCCGCGTGCGAGCGGGCGATGTTCGAACGCACCTCCAGGCGCGCGCCGGGACGCTGGAAGTCGTAGTCGTTGAGGCTCAGTGAGCCGGACTGCACCTCGCGCGCCATGTGCCAGTCGTAGAAATGGTCGCGCTCGCGCTGTTCCAGGGTCGGCGGGTAGTAGGGCACGCTGGCGTAGTTCGGCGGGCTCTGGTGCGCGCCGTAGGCGTCGGAGAGCACCAGGATGTGGCGGCTCTGCTCANGCGCGCCATGTGCCAGTCGTAGAAATGGTCGCGCTCGCGCTGTTCCAGGGTCGGCGGGTAGTAGGGCACGCTGGCGTAGTTCGGCGGGCTCTGGTGCGCGCCGTAGGCGTCGGAGAGCACCAGGATGTGGCGGCTCTGCTCATGGCGGAACCAGTAGTAGATGCCTTCCTGCTCCATCAGCCGGCTGACGAAGTCGAAACTGGTCTCGCGGTACTGCACGCAGTATTCCCACTCGCGGTAGGAGCGGCTCAGGGCGTCCTCGAAGTCGGAGAAGCCGAGGTCGCGGAACACCTGCTTGATGATGTCCGGGACCTTCTGGTTCTGGAAGATGCGGCAGTCGGAGGTGCGCGTCAGCAGCCACAGCCAGGGGCGCAGGGTGACCTGGTAGCTGGCGAACTGGCCGTTGCCGGATCCCTGGCTGCAAGCGGCGACGATGCCGTGGAAATGCCGCCGGCTGCCGTCGTGCAGTTCCAACGCCAGGCTGGCCGGCTTGCCCAGCAGCCCGTCGAGTGGCAGGTCGGGGTTTTCCGAGATCAGTTCCAGCTCGTAGGCGAACGGCCGGCCGAGCTCTTCGCGACCCTCCATTCGCTGCAATTGCAGGACCTCCGCGCCGAGCGGACTGTCGACCCGGACCAGGCGGGTCTGTTGCGCAAGTGCCATGAAATCATCCTTGATCCACGTCCATCACTGGCGCCGTTGGAGCGGCACCACCCAAGCAGCATAGGCGCGGATGCGGTGGAAAGGGGAGATGCGTGACACAGATTCCGACGAGCGCCCCGACCGACGGCGAACAGGCAGAAGGCCATCACGAAAGGCCGCTTCGGGCCAGGAAAGCCTTGATTCGCGAGCAACATTCCGTAAAGCTTTTGTCCAGCAATGACTCACTCAGAATCCTAGGGAAGGGGTTAACACAGTGACGCTCTATCGCCTCCACGAAGCCGATCTCGAGATTCCCGATGCCTGGCAGGACCAGAGCATCAACATCTTCAAGCTCCCCGCCAGCGGCCCCGCCCGCGAAGCCAGTTTCGTCATCAGCCGCGACGCCAGCCAGGGCGACGCGCCGTTCGCCGACTATGTCGCCCGCCAACTGGAAAACGCCGAGAAGCAATTGCCCGGCTTCAAGCTGCACAAGCGCTGGGACATCAACATCCACGGCCACGCCGCCGTGCTCCTCGACTACCAGTGGCAGCGCGAGGGCCGCGACCTGATGCTGCGCCAGGTATTCATCGAGCGCCGCCCGGCGGTGCTGATCACCACCCTGACCACCACCCCGGCTGACCTGCCGCACCACGAGCCGGCCTGGAAGCAGGCGATGCAGACCCTGGTCCCGCGCCCGACCCCTAGCTGATCCGAGTACCGACGCATGGATGCGCAAGCCGCCGCCCGACTGGGCGATGAGATAGCCCACGGTTTCGGTGTCGCCGCGATGGTCGCCGGAGCCGTGGCCGGAGCCCTGATCGGCGCCGCCGTGGTCGCCGCCACCGCCGCCACCGGCGGCCTGGCCGCGGTGATCCTGGCCGGTTCGATCGCCGCCGGCGGGCTGTCGATGTTCCAGATCGTCAAGGGCCTGACCACCATCTTCGAGCTACCCGAGCCGACCACCGGGGTGCTCATACGCGGCAGCTTCAACGTCTACGTGAACAGTCGCAACGCGATGCGCGCCGGCGACGACGTCTCCGCCACCTGCAGCGGCCTGCCGCTGAACCATCCGCTGTGGCCGTTCCCGGTGCTGATCGCCGAAGGCAGCGCCACCGTGTACATCAACGGCAAGCCGGCGGCGCGCCTGCAGAGCAAGATGGTCTGCGGCGCGCACATCAAGACCGGCAGCCAGAACACCTTCATCGGCGGCCCCACCGAGCGGGTGGCCTTCGTCCTCGATCTGGAGGAATGGCTGCACACCGGCCTCGAGGCGCTGGGCCTGGCGGCCCTTGCCGGCGGCCTGCTGCTGGCGGCGATGGCCGGGGTCGCGGCGCTGGTTGGAGTGGTCGCCATCGGCGGCCTGATGATGGGCGGCATGGCCCTGCTCGGCGACCTCGGCGACCGCCTCGGTCCCGGCTACCGCGACCTGTTCCAGGGCGTGGCGGGGATGGCATTGCTGGGCTTCGGGCCGAAACTCGCCGGTCGTCGTCCGGCAGCGGTGACCTCCGAAACCGTGCAACGACGCGCCTACCTGAACAACAAGTTCGGTCGTTCCGGCAACCTCGACCACGACATCAACTACCGCGGGAATCGTGAAACCGCCGCCAAGTTCTTCAAGTCGAAGGACATCGATCCTGCCGATGCCGAGTCGTACATGAACGGCCTGGACTTCAACCATCCGGTCCGTGTGGAAACCCTCGCGCCCGGCAAGAACCTGTGGCAGTACCAGTCCCCCGGAGCGCCGCAGGGCAACTGGTATACACTCAGCCCGCGCGTGCAGCCCACGGAGCTGGGAATCAACCCCATGGGCACCAACCGGGCGGCGAACACCATCGAACCCAAGGTCCTCAACTCCTACAGGACGACCCAGAAGGTCGAGGTCCTGCGCAGCACCGCTGCGCCGACCGATGACTTCTGGTCGGTAAAGGGACAGTCATATCCCGCCAAAGGCGGCGCGCAACAACTGTTCTCCAACGAGAAAGGCTCCTTCGGTCTGCTTCCCCGGGAGGGATCATGACACCCATCGAATACATCGACCGCGCTCTGGCGCTGGTCGTCGACCGGCTGGCCCGCTATCCGGGATACGAGGTCCTGCTGTCCGCGGAAAAGCAATTGCAGTACATCAGGTCCGTCCTGCTCGACCGCAGCCTGGATCGTTCCGCACTGCACCGGTTGACCCTCGGCAGCATCGCCGTGAAGGAATTCGACGAAACCGACCCGGAACTCTCCAGGGCCCTCAAGGACGCCTACTACGTCGGTATACGCACTGGCCGCGGCCTGAAAGTCGATCTGCCCTGAGCGCAACACCATCGGTCTTGAGCGACCGCCGCTTCTGCCTGGCGAGGACATGCGCGAATCGTCAAGGCTCCCGCGGCGTCCCGCCCAAGGGCGGGCAGCCAGGATGCCGCCGCCTCAGCCCTTCGCCGGCGGCGGAAACATCGCCTGTACCTGGCCGTCGATGGTGCCCTGCACGCCCTTGCCCTTGGCGTCGACCTCGCTGGCGCCGCCGGAATTGAGGTCGAGGCGGCCGCCGGTGTCGATGTTGCCGTTGCCGCTGGCGTAGAGGTTGAAGGCGCTGCCGGAGATATTGATGGTGCCGTCGGCGTTGAACTCCACCACGCTCTTGCCGCAGACCAGGCGGATCTGCGCGCCGGCCTCGATCAGGTAGGTGCCGGTGACGCTGTCGCTCTTCGCCCCGCCCACCAACAGGGTGTCGTTGAGCTTCACCGCGCGGGTGCGGTTGTTGCCGATGCGCGCCAGCTCGTCGTGGCCGATGCTCTTGTTGCGGTCGTGGCCGACCGACAGCGAGGCATCGTTCTCGACCAGGTTGTCCTGGTTGCGCTCGGCGTGGATGTATAACTGCTCGGCGCCCTTCTTGTCCTCCATGCGGATCTCGTTGAAGTTGGCCGGCGTGCCGCCCTTGCTCGAACGGCTCTTCATCCCGCTCTGGGTGGCGTTCGCCGGCAGCTCGTAGGGCACCGTCTGCTCGGCGTTGTAGACCCGCCCGGTGATGATCGGCCGGTCCGGGTCGCCTTCGAGGAAGCTGACGATCACTTCCTGGCCGATCCGCGGGATCTGCATCGAACCCCAGTTCTTCCCGGCCCAGGCCTGGGACACGCGAATCCAGCAGGAGCTGTTCTCGTTCGACTGGTCGTGGCGATCCCAGTGGAAGTGCACCTTGACCCGGCCGTACTGGTCGGTCCAGATCTCCTCGCCCTTGGGCCCGACCACCACCGCAGTCTGCGGACCCCGCACCACCGGTACCGGAGTCTGCGGCAGGAGACGGAACGACTGGCTGGCGTCGATGCAGTCCAGCTCGCTCTCGAACTGCGAGCCGGCGCCGCCGCTGCCGGTTTCGTAGAGTTCCTGGACCACCCGGTATTCGGCGCCGACCACCAGGTACTCGCGGTTCTGGTCATCGCGCGGATAGCCGCTCAGGCGGAACAGGTGCCCGGCGCCGATCCCGCGCACCACGCCGCGCAGGCGCACGCGCTCGTGCTGCGCCTGGATCGCCTCGATGCGGTTGCGCGCGTACTGCTCGCCGTCCTGGCTCTGCACGTATTCGCCGGGATAGTCGTACAGCGGGTAGTCGGCCGCCGCGTGCGGCCGGGCGATGTTCGAACGCACCTCCAGGCGCGCGCCGGGGCGCTGGAAGTCGTAGTCGTTGAGGGTCAGCGAACCGGGCTGGACCTCGCGTGCCATCTGCCAGTCGAAGAAGTGGTCGCGCTCGCGATGGCCGAGGGTCGGCGGGTAGTAAGGCACGCTGGCGTAGCCACCCGGGCTGCGATGCGCGCCGTAGGCGTCGGAGAGCACCAGGATGTGGCGCTTCTGCTCATGGCGGAACCAGTAGTAGATGCCCTCCTGTTCCATCAGCCGGCTGATGAAGTCGAAGCTGCTCTCGCGGTACTGCACGCAGTATTCCCACTCGCGGTAGGGGCGCGTGAGGGCATCCTCGAAATCGGAAAAGCCGAGGTCGCGGAACACCTGCTTGATGATCTCCGGCACGCTCTGGTTCTGGAAGATGCGGCAGTCCGAGGTACGCGTCAGCAGCCACGGCCAGGGCCGCAGGGTGGCCTGGTAGCCGGCGAACTGGCCGTGCCCGGCCACCTGGCTGCAACGCGCGACGATGCCGTGGAAGAAGCGCCGGCTGCCGCCGGGCAGCTCCAGGGACAGGCTCATCGGCTTGCCGAGCAGCTGTTCCAGCGGCAGGTTGGGGTTTTCCGAGACCAGGTGCAGCTCGTAGGCGAACAACCGTCCCAGTTCCTCGCGTCCCTCCATGCGCTGCAACAGCAGCACGTCCGGCCCCAGCGGGCAATCCACCTGGACCAGGCGGGTCAGTTGCATCAATCCCATCGACGGTTCCTTCTACTGCTCTGCGTGTCGCCGGTTGTCACTCGGCCTCGGCGAAGTCGTAGTGGAACTGGTTGTCGCGGCTACTGATACGTACCCCGGCCAACGGCTTGCCTTCGAGCATGCGGGTGAGGAACTCGCGGCTCATGTCCGGCAACAGCGTGTTGGTGAGGATCGCGTCGATCATCCGGCCGCCGCTCTCGGTCTCGGTGCAGCGCGAGACGATCAGGTCGACGACGCCCTCGTCGAACTCGAACGGCACCTTGTGGGTCGCCTCCACGCGCTTCTTGATCCGCCCCAGTTGCAGGCGCGAAATGGCCTTGAGCATGTCGTCGCTGAGCGGGTAGTAGGGGATGGTCACCAGGCGGCCGAGCAGCGCCGGCGGGAAGATCTTCAGCAGCGGTTCGCGCAGCGACTTGGCGATGGCTTCCGGCTCGGGCATCAGTTCCGGATCGGCGCAGAGGCTGGCGATCATCTCGGTGCCGGCGTTGGTGGTGAGCAGGATCAGGGTGTTCTTGAAGTCGATCACCCGGCCTTCGCCGTCCTCCATCACGCCCTTGTCGAAGACCTGGAAGAAGATCTCGTGGACATCCGGGTGGGCCTTCTCCACTTCATCCAGCAGCACCACGCTGTAGGGCTTGCGGCGTACCGCCTCGGTCAGCACGCCACCCTCGCCGTAGCCGATGTAGCCGGGCGGGGCGCCCTTGAGGGTGGAGACGGTGTGGGCTTCCTGGAACTCGCTCATGTTGATGGTGATGACATTCTGCTCGCCGCCGTACATGGCCTCGGCCAGCGCCAGCGCGGTCTCGGTCTTGCCCACCCCGGAGGTGCCGGCGAGCATGAACACGCCGATCGGCTTGCTCGGGTTGTCGAGGCCGGCGCGGGAAGTCTGGATGCGCTTGGCGATCATCTCCAGCGCGTGGTCCTGGCCGATGATGCGCTTCTTCAGGTGCCGGTCGAGGTTGAGCACGGTGTCGATCTCGTTGCGCGCCATGCGGCCGACCGGGATGCCGGTCCAGTCGGCGACCACCGAGGCCACCGCCTGGTAGTCCACGGTCGGCAGGATCAGCGGCTCTTCGCCCTGCAACGCGCTCAGTTGCGCCTGCAGTTCGGCCAGCCGCGCATGCAGCGCCTGGCGCTGTTCCTCGTCGAGACGCGCCTCGCCTTCGCCCAGCGGCGCGCCGCCGGCGTCCACCGCTTCGGCGGCGGCGCGCAGACGGGCGCGGGTCTCCAGCAGTTCGTCGACCAGGCGTTTTTCCTCGGCCCAGCGCTGCTCCAGGGCGGCCAGGCGCTCGCGCTCCTCGGCCAGCAGGGTCTCGGCGTTGCGCTGGCGTTCGGCGGTGGCGACGCCGATGGCGCTCTCGCGGCGGATGATCGCCAGCTCGGTTTCCAGCGCCTCGATGCGCCGGCGGCTATCGTCGACCTCGGCCGGCACCGCGTGCAGGCTGATGGCGGTGCGCGCGCAGGCGGTATCCAGCAGGCTCACCGACTTGTCCGGCAGTTGGCGCGCCGGGATGTAGCGGTGCGACAGCCGGACCGCCGCCTCCAGCGCCTCGTCGAGGATCTGCACCTGGTGGTGCTTCTCCATGGTCGACGCGACGCCGCGCATCATCAGGATGGCCTTGTGCTCGGACGGCTCGTCCACCTGCACCACCTGGAAACGCCGGGTCAGCGCCGGGTCCTTCTCGATGTGCTTCTTGTACTCGGCCCAGGTGGTCGCCGCCACGGTGCGCAGGGTGCCGCGCGCCAGGGCCGGCTTGAGCAGGTTGGCGGCGTCGCCGGTGCCGGCCGCGCCGCCGGCGCCGACCAGGGTGTGGGCTTCGTCGATGAACAGGATGATCGGCTTCTCGGAACTCTGCACGTCTTCGATCACCTGGCGCAGGCGCTGCTCGAACTCGCCCTTCATGCTCGCCCCGGCCTGCAGCAGGCCGACGTCGAGGGCGCGCAGTTCGACGTCCTTCAGCGCCGGCGGGACGTCGCCGGCGACGATGCGCAGGGCGAAGCCTTCCACCACCGCGGTCTTGCCGACGCCGGCCTCGCCGGTGAGGATCGGGTTGTTCTGCCGGCGGCGCATGAGGATGTCCACCAACTGGCGGATCTCCTCGTCACGCCCGACGATGGGGTCGAGCTTGCCGCTGCGGGCCTGCTCGGTGAGGTCCACGGTAAAGCGCTTGAGCGCCTCCTGCTTGCCCATCGCGCTCGGCGCCAGGGCGCCGCTGGCCTCGCCCGGGGCGGCGCCGGCGTTGAAGCCGTCGCTGGCCGACAGGCCGTTCTCCGGCGAGGCGCCGACGTACTCGTCGAAGCGCTCGGTGAGCGCCTCGACCTTGAGCTTGGCGAATTCCGCCGACAGCCCGGTGAGGGCATGGCGCAGGCTCGGCGTCTTGAGGATGCCGATCACCAGGTAGCCGGTGCGCACCTGGCTCTCGCCGAACATCAGGCTGCCATAGACCCAGCCGCGCTCCACCGCTTCCTCGACATGGGAGGACAGGTCGGTGATCGAGGTCGAGCCGCGCGGCAGGCGGTCGAGGGCCTCGGTCAGGTCCTTGGCCAGGCGCGCCGGGTCGATCCCGGACTGGCGGACGATCTGGTGCAGGTCCGAGTCCGGCAACTGGAGGATCTGGTGGAACCAGTGCACCAGCTCGACATAGGGATTGCCGCGCAGCTTGCAGAATACCGTGGCGGCCTCGATGGCCTTGTAGGCCAGGCTGTTCAGCTTGCCGAACAGCGCAACGCGACTGATCTCACTCATGTTCCTTCTCCTTGTGCTCGTGCGGCCGCGCAGTGGCGTACTGGCGGGCCAGCAGTAGATCCCTGGCGTCCTGGCCGGGATCGCCCAGCCAGGTGTTGAAACCGAGCCGCCCGCCGCCCTGCAGGCCCAGCGGGGGTACTTCGTGGCGTTGCAGGACCAGGTTGACGTCCCAGTCCAGCTCCTCGCCCAGGTATTCGGCGACCCAGGCGGCCAGCTCGACGAAGTGGTCGCCGTCGGGCAGGAAGCGCTGGTATTGATCGAGGTCCAGCGGCCCCAGGCGCAGGCGGAACTTGTGCTGGCGGTCCCAGACGTGGGTGCCCAGGCAGACGTCCATGCCCAGGCTCGTCGAGTCGACGCCGAGGCGGCTGCGCTCGGGCAGCTCCAGCCATTGGCCGACGTATTCCTCGACCGCCACCGGGACCTCGAAATACTCCGCGAGGATCACCCGCAGGCCGTCCGGGTAGCGGGTCTGCGCGGCGAGGTGGCCGGTGTAGTAGTAGCGTGCGGTGTCCGCCAGCGGCTCGCGCCCCCGCAGGCTCGGCATGCCGCGCCCGGAGAGCGCGGCGAGACGCGCCGACCAGTAGTCGTCGTCGATCCGGTCGTGGCTGATCTCCGGCCGCGCCTCCGCCCAGGCCCGGTAGAACAGGGTCAGCAGGCGGTGGTGGAAGACGTCCATGAAGCGCTTGAAGGTCGCGTCGTTGACGTTGCGCTGGCGTTCCCGGGCGTATTCGGTGAGGTGCAGCGGCAGCGGCCCGTTGGGGCCGGTGAGGCCGAAGAAGAACTGGTCCAGGCGCGGCGTCGCGGCGGTGCCGATGTGGCTCACCGAGGCCAGGGTCGAAGGCGCGAAGGTACAGTCGGGCTTCTGCCCGAGGCGCAGCGGATCGTCCGCCAGCCGCACCGAATGACCGAGGCGCGGCAGTTGCGGCGACTCGCACTCGATGCGCCGCAGCGCCTGGAAGAAGTCGTAGTCCCAGGGCGCCGCCGCCATCCCGGCGAGCAGGTTCAGAGGTTCGGACGGCTGCCCGGCTTCGCCTGCCATCTCATCACCTCGCCCCGTTCGCCGGTGCGCAGCACCGTCTCGGTAAAGCTGTTGATCGACACGTAGCGTGCCAGGAAGCGCTCGAACACGGCGCCGAGGAGGAACACCCCGGTGCCGCGGAACGCGTTCTCGTCGAAGTCCAGGGTGATCTCCAGGCCACGGCCGAAGACGATCGGCCCGGGCATCGGCAGGCGCCGCGTGCAAGGCTTGCTGCTGACCTCGCGCAGGCCCTCGATCTGCAGTTGCAGCGCCGGATCGCCGCTGTCGCCGTAGAGCCGCAGCAGCTCGCGCAGGGCGGCGGCGCCCTGGCCGCGCTCGGCCAGCGACAGGTAGTTCAGCGACAGCTGGCTGATCAGCCGCCAGGCGCTGGCATCGTGGGCACGGCTGGCGCGCGGCCGGCTCGGTCCGGCGAGGCAGCGCACCTGCATGACCGGGGCGCTGTCCTCCAGGGTGAAGTCGCTCTTGTGCGCGCCGATCGGCATGAACAGCGGCAGGTCGCGGTTGGTGCACAGCGCGGCGATGCCGAGCTGGCGCAGGTCGTGGCGATAGGGCGCCTGGTTGGCGTCGACCAGGGCGACGAAGGTCTCGCTGCCGACGTAGGTCGAGCGCGGGCCCTTGCGCCGCTGCTTGCTGGACAGCACGCGCGGTTCGCGGCGCACGCTGAAGTAGGCCTGCTCGCGGCCGTAGCGCGCCGGGTCGCGCACCGCGTAGAACGGTTGGAAGGGTTGCTCCGGACCGCTGCCGTGGCCGCTCACCTGTTGCAGCGAATGCACCTCGAAATCCAGCGGACGGGTGCGGTCGACGATCACGTGATGCTCGTTGACCCGGTCGGACAGGTGGATGCGGTCGCAGCGGCGCGGGAACAGGTTGATCGCCGGGGTGCAGAACGGCACCAGTTGCTCCGCGTCCACCGTGCCCTCCAGGCGCTGGTCGTGCTTGCCGAACAGCACGACCAGTTCCAGCTCCTCGCCGTGGCATCGACGCAGGGCGCGGTTCAGGCCGGAGAACTCGACGAACAGGAAGCGCGCCGGCAGGGCAAAGTATTCCTGCAGCAGGCGGTAACCCTGGAACGCCCGCGGCACCACCGGCAGCAGCGCGTCCTCGTCGTCGAAGCCACGCGCACGCAGGCTGCTCGTCGGCAGGCGTTCGACCCAGGCATTGTCCGGGGCGCGGACGAACACCGCGCAGGCGTTGCCGAGCAATTGTTCGTAGAGGCGGTAGGGTTGTTCGTCGGCGCCGTGCAGGTAGAGCGGCAGGGCGTCCAGCGACAGGCTGTCGAACGGGATACCGGCGCCGCTGCGCAGGCGGATGCGCAGGCCGGCCTTGGCCCGCGGCTCGCTGGCGGCGAGGCGGCCGAGCACCGCGGCGGGATTGCCGAAGTAGTCGGCCTGGGCCACTTCCAACGGCCACAGGGTCACCGGGTGGGCGGTGCGGTATTCGCAGGCGGTCTGGTCATCGGGGCCGAGCTGGCCGCGCAGGGAGGCCCCGCGCTCGACGCTGAAGCCGCTGCTCAGGGCGCCTTCGTTGGGGTCCGGGCGCAGCTGCACCACGGTCATCGACGGAGTCGGCGCCAGGTAGTGCGGGTAGGCGATTTCCAGCAGGTTGTGGGTGAAGGTCGGGTACTCCGCGTCGAGCTTCAGCTGGACCCGCGCGGTGAGATAGGCGAAACCTTCCAGCAGGCGCTCGACGTAGGGGTCGGCGCACTCGAAGCCGGACAGCGACAGGCGCCCGGCGATCTTCGGGAACTCCTCGGCGAACTCCGCGGCGCTTTCGCGGATGTGTTGCAATTCCTGGTTGTAGTACTCGAGCAGGCGCGGGTTCATGTACGCCTCCGCTCGCCCTGGGCGACGCGCACGTGGCCGGTCTCCAGGTCCAGGTTGGTGGTCAGCAGCAGGCGCAGCGGCGCCGGTTCGGCCCAGAGATCACCCTCGATCTCGAAGCTCAGGGCGTTGTGGTCCATCTCGCCGGGCAGCAGTTGCGCGCGCACCCGCAGCGAAGAACGGATGATGCGCGGCTCGAAGGTGGCGATGGTCTCGGTGAGCAGCGCCTCGATGGCATGCACGTCGACGCTCGACGCGGTGTGCCCGGCCAGCGCCGGCAGCCCGTAGTTGAGCACCGAGTTGCCGGCCGGCATCCGTGCGGCGGGGCCGTGGTCGAACAGCGAAGTGGTGTTGAACAGCCACGCCAGGTCGCGCAGCACCGAGGCCTTCAGCTGGCTCAGGGTCAGCACCCGGCGCTCCGCGGCTTCCTTGAGGTTGCCCGGCTCGTCGTCGGTGAGGCGGTCGAGCAGCGACGGCTGCAGGCGCTCCTGGAGGGTCAGTTCGGCCATGTCAGGCGTCCGTCGGCTCGAAGTCCAGCTCACGCAGGTCGAACAGCGCGGTCTCGCCGGCATCGGTGACGAACAGCCGCTGGCCGACCGGCAGGCCGCTATCCAGCCATTCGGTCTTGCGCCCCAGGCGCGCGGCGTCGTCGCCGTGCTCGACGGTTTCCGCGTAGCGCGCCGGCAGCAGCGCGACGGTGGCGCCACCGTTGGCCAGGGTCAGTTCGGCCGGCAGCCAGACCAGGTCGCGCAGGTCGCTCGGCGCCTCGACCTTGAGGCTGCGCAGGTTGCTCATCGGCAACCAGGCATAGCGACCGTTGACGATTACCTCGAGCACCGGACCGAGGCGCGTGTCGGCATCCGCCAGCCAGGCGAACGGCGCTTCGCCGATCCGCCCGGGCACCGCCGGCGCGGCGTCGAAGGCCTGCTCGCGCAGGGCCTGGGCGGCCTCGCCATGGCCCTCGGCGTCCAGGCTCAGGGCCTGCAACAGCGGCGCGATCCATTCCGCCGGCTGGCCGAGGATCACCGGCGTCAGGCGCCCGGCGAACACCTCGCGGCGCAGCGCCTCGCAGTCGATGGCGGTGGAGTAGGTCTGTACCATCGGCAGCGCCGAGGCATCCAGTTCGCCGACCACCTTGAGCTGGTTCTGCGCCCGCGCCCACTGGCCCATCACGGCCAGCAGCTGGAACAGGAAGATCCGCAGGGTGGCGTTCGACGGCTGGCTGCGCACCTGTTCCTGCAAGGCTTTCAAGGCATCGTCCAGGCGCCCGGCGCGCAACAGTTCTTCGGCGATCATCGCGATACTTCCCTGTAGCCGGGAGCCCAGGCGCCCGGATGCGAATGAAGGGTCGGCCATGGCGCCCGGCGGACGCGACGGACGACCCGGTGGAATTCAGTACCTCCGGCAGGAGGTCGGGCGGACGAGGTCCGCGGCGCGCCGCGCGCGCCTTCCGCACCCGGCATGGCGGGCGCTCGCACCGGCCACGGCATGGCCTGGCCACGCCATGACCGGCAGCCGGCTCATCAGGCCTGCACGTTCTGGCGGATGTTCCAGCCGTACTTGACCGGACCGCCGTCCTTCGCACCATCCGCCTTCTGCGGCTGGTAGTCGACCTGGACCTGGGCGAAGTTCAGGGTCACGTTCTCGGTCAGGCGATCCTCGCCACCGCTGCCGCCGGTGCTCACCGAGGACACCAGGACTTCCTTCAGGGTGATGATCAGGTACTCGACCTGGTTCTCGCCGCCGGCCTTGCGGATGGTCAGCTTCGCCTGCGGATAGTGCTTGCCGCTGGAGCAGGCCATCATCAGGTTGGGCGTGGACTTGTCGATGTACTTGGTGAACGACAGGTCCTGCACGTTGACCTTGCCGGCGCCGCCGCCACCGCCCATGTGCATCGACCCGGACTGGGACATGCCCCAGCTCCATGCCAGCACGTCGATTTCCTCGGCGTGAGTCTTGTCCTTGGACTCACCCTTGACGTCGCCGATCTTGATGAACATATCAACAGCCATCTTTCCTCCCGTGTGGCTCGCGCCACTACGCTATGCAAGCGCCCGCCACCATGGCAGGCGCTGTCGTTGAATGCCTCAGGCCTCTTTGGCCGAAGGCAGCTTGGATACCAGGCGTAGCGATACCGTCAGTCCCTCGAGCTGGTAGTGCGGGCGAAGGAAGAACTTCGAGTTGTAGTAACCCGGGTTGCCTTCGACTTCCTCCACCACCACTTCGGCCGCCGCCAGCGGGTGCTGGGCCTTGGTGGTCTCGGTGGAGTGGGCCGGGTCGCCGTCGACATAGTTGAGGATCCAGTCCTGCAGCCAGCGCTGCATCTCGTCCTTCTCCTTGAAGGAACCGATCTTGTCGCGAACGATGCACTTCAGGTAATGGGCGAAGCGGCAGGTGGCGAACAGGTAGGGCAGGCGCGCCGCCAGGTTGGCGTTGGCGGTAGCGTCCGGATCGTCGTACTCGGCGGGTTTCTGCAGCGACTGCGCGCCGATGAAGGCGGCGAAGTCGGTGTTCTTCTTGTGCAGCAGCGGCATGAAGCCGTTCTTCGCCAGCTCCGCCTCGCGGCGGTCGGAAATGGCGATCTCGGTCGGGCACTTCATGTCCACGCCGCCGTCGTCGGTGGGGAAGGTGTGCGCCGGCAGGCCCTGCACCTCGCCGCCGGACTCGACGCCACGGATCCGCGAGCACCAGCCGTAGAGCTTGAAGGAGCGGTTGATGTTGACCGCCATCGCGTAGGCCGAGTTGGCCCAGGCGTACTTGCTGCTGTCGGCGCCGTCGGTTTCTTCCTCGAAGGCGAACTCTTCCACCGGATCGGTCTTCGCCCCGTAGGGCAGGCGCGCCAGGAAGCGCGGCATGGTCAGGCCGATGTAGCGGGAGTCCTCGGACTCGCGCAGCGAACGCCAGCCGGCGTATTCCGGGGTGGTGAAGATCTTGGTCAGGTCGCGCGGGTTGGACAGCTCCTGCCAGGAACCCATGCCCATCACCGTCGGCGAGGCGGCGGAGATGAACGGCGCGTGCATGGCGGCGGAGATCTTCGCCATCTCGCCGAGCAGCTCGACGTCCGGCGGCGACTGGTCGAAGTAGTAGTCGCCGACCAGGCAGCCATAGGGCTCGCCGCCGAACTGGCCGTATTCCTCTTCGTAGAGCTTCTTGAAGATCGGGCTCTGGTCCCAGGTGGTGCCCTTGAATTTCTTCAGGGTCTTGTGCAGCTCCGGCTTGGAGATGTTCAGCACGCGGATCTTCAGTTGCTCGTCGGTCTCGGTGTTGTTGACCAGGTAGTGCAGGCCGCGCCAGGCGCTTTCCAGTTGCTGGAAGTCGGCGTGGTGCATGATCAGGTTGACCTGCGCGGTGAGCTTGGCGTCAAGCGCCGCGATGATCGACTCGATCGACTTGATCGCGTCGTTGGAGATCAGGCTGGTCTGCTCCAGGGCATGCTCGGCGAGGGTCCGCACGGCGGTCTCCACCGCTTCGCGGGCGCGCTCGGTCTTGGGCTTGAACTCCTGCAGCAGCAGGCTGGCGAACTCGCTGGTCTGCTCGGTGGTGGTCTGGCCCTGGGCCAGGTTCTCGGTGCTCAATTCGGCCATGCTGGAATCCTCTTACGCCTGCGGCTCGTCGTCTTTGGGCTTCGGCGCGCTGGCCAGGGCCTGAAGCAGGGCCGGGTCCTTGATCGCCTTCATGATCATTTCCTCGGCGCCGGTCTTGCCGTCCATGTAGGTCAGCAGGTTGGCCAGCTGGGTACGCGCCTCGAGCAGCTTGTTCAGCGAATCGACCTTGCGCGCCACCGCGGCGGGGCTGAAGTCGTCCATGCTCTCGAAGGTGATGTCCAGGCTCAGGTTGCCTTCGCCGGTCAGCACGTTCGGTACGTTGAAGGCCACCCGCGGCTTCATCGCCTTCAGCCGGGCATCGAAGTTGTCCACGTCGATCTCCAGGAACTTGCGGTCGGCGACCGCCGCCTGGGGTTCGGCGGGCTTGCCGGCGAGGTCGGCCATGACGCCCATGACGAAGGGCAGCTGGACCTTCTTCTCGGCACCGTACAGCTCCACGTCGTACTCGATCTGCACGCGTGGCGCCCGGTTCCTGGCGATGAACTTCTGACTGCTGGTAGTGCTTCCCATCTTGTTTCTCCCTCGCGCGACGGCGGTTGTTAGCGCCGTCGGAATCGCCCCGGCGGCTTGCAGCGTTGGCCCGGACGGCCGCTAGGCGTTACTCGCTTTCCGGGCCTCGCAGGGTTTCGAACTGGGAAATCCCATCGGGGATGAGATTCCTCACGATTTCGGCGAAGTCGGCCGTCACCAGTGTCTTGGCGCGCTTGAGCAGCACCGGCACCGGACTCGACGGCTCGTGGCGAACGTAATACTCGAGCAGGCGGTCGAGCTGGCGCAGGACGTCTTCGCGGTTGGCGATCTCGCCGCTGGCACGCGGTGCCGGCGCGGCGACGGCTGCGACAGGCGCGGCGCCCCCCTGCTCGTCGGCGGCCGCTTCGGCGCCCGGCGCCAAGGGCTCGCCGGCGCCCTGCGGGCCGTACAGGTCGAACACCTGGAGGGCCTGGCGCAGCAGTTGACGAAGGGGGCCGAGGTCGAGTCCCTGGGCCGAGCCGACCCGTTCGGCGACGCCGCTCTCGATGGCCAGGGCATGTTCCTGGGCGCCATCCAGGGCGCGCCGGGTGGCGGCCAGCGCATCGGCGTCGGCATCGGCGAAGGCGCCGGCGATCTGCTCGGGACTCAGGGTCTCGCTGGCGAAGCGTTGCAGCCCGGCGGCGTTCAGCGCGGCGCGCAGGTTGACCGGGCCGAACGCCCGCGAGCGCACCAGCGGGATCGCCCAGACCAGTTGCAGCAGCGGTTCGGCGACCAGGCCGGTGAGGGCGTTGATACGGAAGGTGGGGTCGTTGTCGTCATCGGCGTCGAGCAACGGATAGACGCCGTCCCAGTACTGGCCGAGCAGCTCGCGGACCAGCAGCAGGCCTTCGGCGAGCCCGTCCAGGCCGTCGAGGGCGACGTTGCTCTGCAGCAGCAGGTTGGCTACCCGCAGGTCCTTGCTACGGCCGAACAGTTCGCTGGCCAGCGCGCGTACGCGCGGCCACTCCGGCGGCTCGGCGGGCAGCACGGCATCGCCCATCTGGCGCTCGGGTTGGCCCTGGGCGATGCGTTCGAGTTCGAGGAACGCGGCGTCGTACTCCAGATCGTCGCCACAGGGCGAGTCCGGGGATACGGCAGCCAGCAAAACGGGTACATCCAGCACGGTGACGATCTCCCTATCATCGAAGCCGCTGCGCGGCCCTCACCTTCGCTTGTAAGATCCACTCCGTCGGATCTTGTAGGAGCCATTGATGAATATCGGATGACTCGAAAGGTTGGCAAAATTCTTGTGGCATGCCGCAAGGCTTGTCAAGGAAGGCACAACGCCACTAGTTGCATGACACCGCAGATCGGACAAATCTTTAAAAGACGTAGGATTAGTCTTTTATAATCCGGTACCACCCGATGTGTCTTCCCGAGGCGACGAAACGCCGGAAAGCCGTCGGGCCAGCCTGGATGCGAACCGAAATCCCTCGGGCACGGGGGTGAGCGCCTGGAAGAGCCGGGCGCTGGCAATGCAAGGAGTAGCAATGCCGCTGCGATTGACCATCACCAGCTACCACAAGCTGACCCCCGGTCAGTGTTCGGAAAAGGTACTGGACCAGGGACAGCTGACCATCGGTCGGGGCCCGGACAACGACTGGGTCCTGCCGGACCCGGAGCGCCTGGTCTCCAGCCGCCACTGCACCATCCTCAACCGCGACGGGGTGTACTACCTCACCGACACCAGCACCAACGGCGTGCTGCTGGTCAATGCCGGGCACCGCCTGCGCCGCGGCAACAGCGAGCCGCTGCAGGACGGCGAGACCGTCCGCCTCGGCGAATACGACATCCTCGTTCAGCTCGGCCATGACATCGCCCTGCCCGGCAGCGGCAATCCGCAGACCGATCCGTTCACCAGCTTCGACGCCCTGATGAGCCGGCAGGCCGCCGGATCGGCGCCTGCCTTCGCCGAACCGGCGCCCACCCCGCACCCCGCGGTGACGGCGCATTTCCAGGGCGGCTCGCCGCTGGACACCAAGCCCGACCTGTTCGACTTCCTCACCCCGCCGCCGCCCGGCGCGGCGCCGCGTCCGGACCATGTACCGGCCGAACAGCACGACTTCCGCCCGCCGGAACCGGTGATCCCGCCGCCCCCCGCGACCACTCCGGCGCCACCGCCCGCTGGCGGCGCACCGCTGATTCCGGCCGACTGGGACCCGTTCGCCGAACTGCTCGGCAACACGCCCGCGCCAAGCGCCACGCCCGTCGCCCAGCCGCTGCCGACGGTCGAACCGACGCCGCTGGCGATGCCCTTCGCCGACCCTGGGATCACCCCACAGCCACAGCCACAGCCACAGCCACAGCCACAGCCACAGCCACAGCCACAGCCACAGCCACAGCCACAGCCACAGCCACAGCCACAGCCACAGCCACAGCCACAGCCACAGCCACAGCCACAGCCACAGCCACAGCCACAGCCACAGCCACAGCCACAGCCACAGCCACAGCCACAGCCACAGCCACAGCCACAGCCACAGCCACAGCCACAGCCACAGCCACAGCCACAGCCACAGCCACAGCCACAGCCACAGCCACAGCCACAGCCACAGCCACAGCCACAGCCACAGCCACAGCCACAGCCACAGCCACAGCCACAGCCACAGCCACAGCCACAGCCACAGCCACAGCCACAGCCACAGCCACAGCCACAGCCACAGCCACAGCCACAGCCACAGCCACAGCCACAGCCACAGCCACAGCCACAGCCACAGCCACAGCCACAGCCACAGCCACAGCCACAGCCACAGCCACAGCCACAGCCACAGCCACAGCCACAGCCACAGCCACAGCCACAGCCACAGCCACAGCCACAGCCACAGCCACAGCCACAGCCACAGCCACAGCCACAGCCACAGCCACAGCCACAGCCACAGCCACAGCCACAGCCACAGCCACAGCCACAGCCACAGCCACAGCCACAGCCACAGCCACAGCCACAGCCACAGCCACAGCCACAGCCACAGCCACAGCCACAGCCACAGCCACAGCCACAGCCACAGCCACAGCCACAGCCACAGCCACAGCCACAGCCACAGCCACAGCCACAGCCACAGCCACAGCCACAGCCACAGCCACAGCCACAGCCACAGCCACAGCCACAGCCACAGCCACAGCCACAGCCAGCCAGCGTGGCGGCGCCGACGCCACCGGCAAGCGCCGCCGCGACGGCCGGCGGCGACCTGCTGCAGGCGTTCCTGCGCGGCGCCGGCATGACCCAGTTGAAGGTCGACCCGGCCGGCGCCGAAGCGCAGATGGAAGCCATCGGACGCAGCTATCGCGGCCTGGTGGAAGGACTGGTGGACGTGCTGCGCGCGCGGGCCAGCCTGAAGGGCGAGTTCCGCATGGCGCAGACCATGATCCAGCCGGTGCAGAACAACCCGCTGAAGTTCGCGCCGAACGTCGACGAAGCCATGCTGCTCCTGCTGCGCCGCGACAACCAGGCGTTCATGGCGCCGGATCGCGCGGTGGCCGACAGCTTCGAAGACCTCAAGGCGCACCAGCTGGCGGTGATGGCCGGCGTGCAGGCCGCCATCCGCCACCTGCTGGCGCGCTTCGAACCGGCCGCACTGGAAGCCCGCTTCGGCAAGCCGGCCGGGCTTTCCGGCCTGCTGCCGGGGGCCCGCCAGGCACAGAACTGGGACAGTTTCACCGAGCTGTACGCGAAGATCCTGCGCGAGGCGGAGGACGACTTCCAGGAGCTTTTCGGCCGCGAATTCAGCCGCGCCTATGAGGAACACAGCGCTCGACTACGGCGTTCCTGACGCCAACGAACACCAGGAGAAACAACGTCAATGAGGACGACACCATGCAGAAACTGATCATCGCGCTGTTCGGGCTGCTGCTCGCCGCCTGTTCGTCCAGCCCGCCGGAAACCCCGCCGACCCGGGTGGTGATCTGGCTCCACGCCGCACCGAACCTCAACCCGTCCGCCGCCGGCCAGGCGGCGCCGCTGCGCCTGCGGCTGTACGAGCTGAAGAAAGACACCGCGTTCGGCCGCGCCGACTACTTCGCCCTCACCGACAACGCCCAGTCGACCCTCGGCGGCGACCTGGTGGAGCAGGACGAGTTCCTCCTGCGTCCGGGCGAGGAACGGCGCATCGAACGCACGCTCGACGAGCAGACCCGCCAGCTCGGCTTCGTCGCCGCCTACCGCGACCTCGACCGCGCCACCTGGCGCCAGGTCCTCGACGTGCCGGGGCAACGCACCAGCCATCTCGACATCACGCTCGGCGCGCAGGCCATCGGCATCGTCGCGCGTCCCGCACCCTGAACCTTCGGAGTCCCTATGTCCTGGAATAACCGCGTGGTGTGGTCCGAAGGCATGTTCCTGCGGCCACAGCATTTCCAGCAGCACGACCGCTACCTGGAAACCCTGGTGGATGGCCGCTGCCGCTCGCTCCTGGCGGGCGGCTGGGGCTTTTCCGAGCTGAAGCTGGACGATGCCCTGCTGACCCAGGGCAAGCTGGCCATCGTCAGCGCCCGCGGCGTGCTGCCGGATGGTACGCCGTTCAACATCCCCGCCGACGATCCGGCGCCGGCGCCGCTGAATGTCGAGGAAAGCCTGCGCGACGGCATCGTCTACCTCGGCCTGCCGCTGAAGCGGGTCGGCACCCGCGACACGGTGGAGGAGGGCGAGGCCCTCGGCGGCGCCCGCTACGTCAGCCAGGTGCAGGAAGTGCGCGACGACAATGCCGCCTTCGAGAGCCGCGCGCCGGTGGCCCTGGGCAGCCAGGCGTTCCGCCTGCTGACCGAGCGCGACGGCCTCGGCGAATACGCCGCGGTGGGCGTCGCGCGGGTCCGCGAGAAGCGCGCGGACCAGGCCCTGAGCCTGGACGAGGACTACCTGCCGCCGGTACTCGACATTGCCGCCGCGCCGCCCCTGGCGTCCTTCGCCAAGGAGCTGCTGGGCCTGCTCCACCAGCGCGGCGAAGCCCTCGCCGGGCGGGTGGTGGCCTCCAGCGCCGGGGGCGCCTCGGAAATCGCCGACTTCCTGCTGCTGCAACTGGTCAACCGCGCCGAGGCCCTCACCGGTCACCTGTCCCGCGTGCGCCCGCTGCACCCGCAGGAGCTGTACCGCGAACTGGTGGCCCTGGCCGGCGAGTTCTGCACCTTCACCGCCAGCCAGCGGCGTCCCGAGGAGTACCCGGTGTACAACCACGACGACCTGGCCGCCAGCTTCGCCCCGGTGATGCTCGCCCTGCGCCAGGCGCTGGCGACGGTGATCGACGCCAAGGCGATCGCCATCCCGATCGTCGAGAAGGCCTACGGCGTGCACGTCGCGATGCTCAGCGACCGCAGCCTGATCGACAACGCCAGCTTCGTCCTGGTGGTGCGCGCCGACGTCCCCGGCGAGAGCCTGCGCGGGCACTTCCCGCAGCAGGCCAAGGTCGGCTCGGTGGAGCACATCCGCGACCTGGTCAACCTGCAACTGCCGGGTATCGGCCTGCTGCCGATGCCGGTGGCGCCGCGGCAGATCCCCTACCACGCCGGCTCCACCTATTTCGAACTGGACCGCGGCAGCGCGCATTGGAAGCAGCTGACGCACTCCGGCGGCTTCGCCTTCCACATCGCCGGCCAGTTCCCCGGGCTGAACCTGGCCTTCTGGGCCATTCGAGGATAAGCAACGATGCCTCCCATCGACGATCCCTTCGGCACCCCGGCCGGCGGCGGCAACGGAAGCCCGCCCGACGACCGCACCATGATCATGCCGCGTCCCGGCGGCCGCGCCCCGGAACCGGCCGGCGGCCCCCGCGGCGGCGACCCCTACACGCCGCCGCCGATGGCCAGCCTGGCGCCGCTGAGCGGCCGCGGCGACGGCCTCAACCCGCTGGAGCAGGCCGCCGGCCCGCTGCTGGCGATGCTCACCCGCCTGCGCAACACCATCGCCCATCCAGCGCCGGCCAGCCTGCGCGCGCAACTGCTCGGCTACCTGCGCCAGTTCGAAGAGAAGGCACGCCAGGCCGGCGTGGCGCCGGACGAAGTGATGCTGGCGCGCTACGTGCTCTGCACCGCCCTCGACGAAGCGGTGCTCAGCACGCCGTGGGGCAGCACCAGCGACTGGGGCAAGCAGAGCCTGCTGATCACCCTGCACAACGAGGCCTGGGGCGGCGAGAAGGTCTTCCAGTTGCTCGAACACTGCCTGCAGAACCCGCACCAGCGCCTGCACCTGCTGGAGCTGCTGTACCTGTGCACCAGCCTCGGCTTCGAAGGCCGCTACCGGGTCATGCACGACGGCCGCAGCCAACTGGAGGCGCTGCGCGAGCGCACCGCGGCGGTGATCCGCAGCACCCGCGGCGAGTACGAGCACGAACTGTCGCCGCACTGGCGCGGCCTCAGCGTGATGCGCGATCGCCTTTCGCAATACCTGCCGCCGTGGGTCGGTATCGCCATCGGCCTGGCCCTGCTGCTGGCCCTGCTGTTCGGCCTGCGGATGAAGCTGGCCGCCGACGCCGAGCCGGTGTTCAAGCGCATCCACGCCATCGGCGAGATCCCGGTGCAGGCCATCGACCGCCCGGCGGTGCAGCCGCGGGTGATCGAACGGCCACGCCTGGCGCGCTTCCTCGCCGACGACATCAAGGCCCAGCGAGTGGCGGTGGAGGACGCCGTCGACCGCTCGGTGGTGACCATCCGCGGCGACGAGCTGTTCGCCAGCGCCAGCGCCAGCGTGCGCGACGAGTTCCAGCCGCTGCTGCTGCGCATCGCCGACGCCCTGCGCAAGGTCAAGGGCCAGGTGCTGGTCACCGGCCATAGCGACAACCGGCCGATCGCCACGCTGCGCTACCCGTCCAACTGGAAACTGTCCCAGGCCCGCGCCCAGGAGGTCGCCGACCTGCTCGGCGCGACCACCGGCGACGCCGGCCGCTTCACCGCCGAAGGGCGCAGCGACACCGAGCCGGTGGCGAGCAACGCCAGCGCCGAAGGCCGCACACGCAACCGCCGGGTGGAAATCACCGTATTCGCGGAGGGCGCGCAATGAAAGGCTTCCTCAACTTCTTCGCGCGCTGGGTGGTGCCGGTGCTCGGCCTGCTCGCCCTGAGCCTGATCATCTGGTTCCTCGGCCCGCTGCTGCGCCTGGGCAACTACGAACCGCTGGCCTCGGCGACCAGCCGCTGGGTGCTGATCGTCCTGCTGTTCCTGGTCTGGATCGGCTTCCGCGTGCTGCGCATCGTGCAGGCCCGGCGCAATGCGGCGAAGGTCATGCAGAGTCTCGCCGAGGTCAGCGCGCCGGACGCCGCCAGCGTCGCCACCGCCGAAGAGCTGGCGACCCTCAAGCAACGCATGGACGAGGCCCTGGCCCTGCTCAAGCGGGCCAAGCTGGGCGGCAGCGAGCGGCGCAACCTGTACGAGTTGCCCTGGTACGTGATCATCGGCCCGCCCGGTTCGGGCAAGACCACCGCGCTGATGAATTCCGGCCTGGACTTCCCGCTCGCCGCACAGATGGGCGCCGGGGCGATCCGCGGGGTCGGCGGCACGCGCAACTGCGACTGGTGGTTCACCGACGAAGCGGTGCTGCTGGACACCGCCGGCCGCTATACCACCCAGGACAGCCACGCCCAGGTGGACAAGGCCGCCTGGCTGGGCTTCCTCGACCTGCTCAAGACCCAGCGCAAGCGCCGCCCCATCGATGGCGCGTTCATCGCCATCAGCCTTTCCGACCTGCTGCTGGGCAGCGACGCCGAGCGCGCCGCCCATGCCCAGGCGATCCGCGCGCGCATCCAGGAGCTGTACCAGCAGCTCGGGGTGCGCTTCCCGATCTACGTGATGCTGACCAAGTTCGACCTGGTGCCGGGCTTCATGGAGTTCTTCGACAGCCTGAACCGCGAGGAACGCGCGCAGGTCTGGGGGATGACCTTCGCCCTCGACGACGGCAAGAGCGCGGAAGGCCCGCTGGCGGTGTTCGACAGCGAATTCGCCCTGCTCGAACAGCGTCTCACCGCGCGCCTGGTGGAACGCCTGCAGCAGGAGCGCGACCCGGCGCGGCGCGATCTGGTCTACGGCTTCCCGCAGCAATTCGCCGCCCTGCGCGAATGCCTCGGCGAGTTCCTCAACGGCGTGTTCAAGCCCAACCCCTACGAGGAACGCCCGCTGTTGCGCGGCCTGTACTTCACCAGCGGAACCCAGGAAGGCAGTCCGATCGACCGCCTGATCGGCAGCATGGCGCAGTCGATGAACCTCGACCGCCAGCACCTGGCGCGGCAGACCGGAACCGGGCGCAGCTACTTCATCGAGCGGCTGTTCCGCGAAGTGGCGTTCGGCGAACGCGGCCTGGTCGGCACCAACCCGAAGGTCGAGCGCCGCCGCAAATGGCTGACCATCGGCGCGCTGAGCGCCACCGCGCTGGTGGTGCTGGCGGTGACGGCGGTATGGATCGCCAGCTACCGCGCCAACCAGAGCTACATCGCCGCGGTCGACCAGCGCGTCGACCCGCTGGCGCGCGGCATCGAGTCGCTGAGCCCGGCCCAGCGCGACGTCCTGGCCGTACTGCCACAGCTCAACGCGGTGCAGAATCTCGCCGGCGACGCGCCAAGCTGGGCCGAAGGCTACGGGCTGTACCAGGGCGACATGCTCGGCGAGGAGTCCGCCAGCGTCTACCGCAAGCTGCTGATCGCGGTGTTCGCCCCGCGCCTGGTGACCCGCATCGAGGAACAGTTGCGCTCCGGCGGCAGCAGCGATTTCCTCTACGAGGGCCTGAAGGCCTACCTGATGCTCGGCAGCCCGGACCATTACGACGCCGACTTCATCAAGGCCTGGATCAGCCTCGACTGGGAACGCAACCTGCCGCGCGACCTCTCGCCGGAACAGCGCCAGGCGCTGCACGCGCACCTCGACGCGTTGCTCGAACGACGGCCGCCGTCGGCGCGCCTGGACCAGGACCTGGTCGAGGACCTGCGCCGCCAATTGCAGCAACTGCCGGTGGCGCAGCGGGTCTACGACCGGGTCAAGCGGCAGAGGCTGCCCAAGGACGTGCCCGACTTCCGCATCAGCGACGCCGCCGGCCGCGACGCACCGCTGGTGTTCGCGCGCAAGAGCGGCAAGCCGCTCACCGACCCGCTCAGCGGCTTCTTCACCTACCGCGGCTATCGCGAGGTGTTCCTCACCGCCAGCCTCAGCCAGGCCGGCACCATCGCCGAGGAACAGTGGGTGCTCGGGCGCGACCTGAACGATGCCGGCGATGCCGCCAACCTGGCCCTCGACGTGCGTCGCCTGTACTTCCAGGACTACCTGCGGCAATGGGACGACCTGCTCGCCGACCTCACCGTGGTGCCGATCACCAACGTCACCCAGGCCGCCGACGTGCTGCGCATTCTCTCCGGGCCGACCTCGCCGTTCCGCAAGCTGCTCGAGGCGGTGGCCCGCGAGACCGACCTGCAGAAGGGCGACCGGCTGGTCGCCGCGCAAGTGAAGAAGGCCGCCGACGGCACCGTGGACAAGCTCAAGCAGCGCCTCGGCTCGCTGGTCGGCCAGGAGGAGGAGCAAGGCGCCCGCGAACAGCCGCAGCAGGCCGACAGCGACCCGATCAGCGCCCACTTCGCCGAACTCAACAGCCTGGTCAGCAAGGGCGAGGGCGGCAACGAACCGGCGCCGATCGACAGCCTGCTGGAGGACATGAACGCGCTCTACGTACAGGTCAGCGCCATGGCCGGAGCCAGCGGCGACTCGCTGCTCGGCGACGCCAAGAACCAGGTGGCCGCCGCCGCCTCGCGCGTTGCCCTCAGCGCCGAGCGCCAGCCGCCGGTGGTCCAGGGACTGGTGAAGAACGTGGTCAACTCCACCACCAGCAGCATGATGGGCAGCGTGCGCAACCAGCTCAACGCGGCCTGGATCAGCGACGTGGTCAGCGTCTACCGGCAGTCCCTGGCCGGGCGCTACCCGATCGCCGCCGGCAGCTCGCGCGACGCCACCCTGGAAGACTTCGGCCACTTCTTCGGTGCCGGTGGGGTGATGGACAGCTACTTCCGCCAGTACCTGCAACCCTACGTCGACACCTCCGCCAGCACCTGGCGCTGGCAGCCCGGCGCGGCGCAGAAGCTCGGCATCAACCCCGGCGTGCTGCACACCTTCCAGCGCGCGGCGGCGATCCGCGACGCCTTCTTCCGCTCCGGCGGCATGCAGCCGGCGGTGCGCTTCGAACTCAAGCCGGTGACCATGGACGCGGCGATCAGCCAGTTCATCCTCGACCTCGACGGCCAGCAGCTGACCTACGACCACGGCCCCAGCCGCCCGGTGGCGATGCAGTGGCCGAGCGCCAACGGCCTCGGCGTGGTCCGCCTGACGGTGACGCCGCCGCCCAGCAGCGGCCGTTCCGGCCTGACCCTGGAAGGCCCCTGGGCCTGGTTCCGCCTGCTCGACCAGTCGGACCTGGAACGCGGCAACTCGCCGGACCGCTTCACCCTGCGGCTGCGCATCGACGGCTCCAGCATCGCCTGCGAGCTGCGCGCCAGCAGCGCCTTCAACCCCTTCAAGAGCCGGGTCGTGTCCGGCTTCAGCCTCCCGGAGCGCCTTTGAACAGCGTCGGTTTCTACGGCAAGCTGGCCGGCCGCGGCGATTTCGTCAGCCGCGGCCTGCCGAACACCTTCGTCGAACCCTGGGACGCCTGGCTGGCCAGCGGCATGCGCGCCAGCCAGGACGAACTCGGCGCGGCCTGGCTCGACGCCTACCTGACCAGCCCGCTGTGGCGCTTCGCCATCGCCCCCGGCCTGCTCGGCGGCGAAGCGGTGGCCGGGGTGGTGATGCCGAGCATCGACCGGGTCGGTCGCTATTTCCCGCTGACCGTCGCCTGCCTGCTGCCGGCGAACGCCGACCTCGGCGGGCTGGTCGGCGGCGACGACGGCTGGTTCGAGCAGGTCGAGAGCCTGCTGCTCTCCACCCTCGAACCGGAGGCCGAGGTCGAGGCCTTCGAGCAGGCGGTGGCGCAGCTCCCGGCCCCTCCCTGCGGACCGCGCATCGAACAATCGCTGATCAGCGGCAACCTGCTGCGCAGCGAAGCGGTGACCCCGGCGCAGCGCCTCGCCGCGCTGGCCCAGCATGCCTGCGACGGCGCCAGCCACTGGTGGGGACGCGGCTCGGCACGGATCTCCGCCGGCCTGATGCGCTACCAGGGCCTGCCGCCGGCGCCGGCGTTCGGACGATTCCTCACCGGAGAGGGCGAGGTGATCCCGCTCTTTCCCGGCATACCCGGTTAAGGACAACTGATGGTGCCCAACTCAGTCAGCTACTACAGGTCGGCCAGCTACAGCCACGTCGGCATGGTCCGCAAGGTCAACGAAGACGCCAGTCTCGACGCCCCCGAGTCGGGACTCTGGGTGGTCGCCGACGGCATGGGCGGCCACGCCGCCGGCGACTTCGTCAGCAGCCTGATCGTCGATACCCTGCGGCGCATCCCGGCGGCCTCCTCGCTACCGGCCTACGTCGGCGCGTTGCGCACCGGCCTCGCCCAGGTCAACGAGCGGGTTCGCCAGGAGGCCGGCCTGCGTGGCGTCAGCGTGATGGGCAGCACCCTGGTACTGCTCGCCGCGCGCGGCAACCAGGCGAGCTGCCTGTGGGCCGGCGACAGCCGCCTGTACCGCCTGCGCGGCGGCGTGCTGGAAGCCATCTCGCGGGACCACAGCTACGTCCAGGAGCTGCTCGACAACGCATTGATCAGCGAGGAGGAGGCGCGCCACCATCCGCGCGCCAACGTGGTCACCCGCGCGGTCGGCGTGCACGAGCAACTGGAACTGTCGGAAGCCGCGCTGCACGTGCTGCCCGGCGACAGCTTCCTGCTCTGCAGCGACGGCCTCAACAAGACCGCCGACGACAGCGAACTGCGCGACGTGCTCAGCCACAGCGATCCCTATGCGGTGGTCCGCAGCCTGGTCCACCTGGGCCTGACCCGCGGCGCCCCGGACAACATCACGGCCCTGGTGGTCAGGGCCTTCTGAGACGGACATGGACATAGAACTTCCGGGATTCGACATCGAACGCGAGCTGGGCGAAGGCGCCATGGCCACGGTCTACCTGGCCACCCAGCGCTCGCTGCAGCGCAAGGTGGCGCTGAAGGTGATGGCCGCGGCGCTGGCCGCCGACCCGAGCTTCGCCGAACGCTTCCTGCGCGAAGGTCGGACCCTGGCGCGGCTGTCGCACCCGAACACGGTGACCATCCACGACATCGGCAACGTCGGCAGTTGCTACTACATGGCCATGGAATACCTGCCCAACGGCACGCTCAAGGAGCGCATCCAGCAGGGCCTCGATCCCGAGCAGGGCCTGGCCTACGTACGGCAGGTGGCCGCCGCGCTCGGCTACGCGCACTCCCAGGGCCTGGTGCATCGCGACGTGAAGCCGGCCAACATCCTGTTCCGCGCCGACGGCACCGCGGTGCTCTCGGACTTCGGCATCGCCAAGTCGATCGAGGACAATACCCAGTTCACCCAGGTCGGCTTCGCCGTCGGCACCCCCAGCTACATGAGCCCGGAGCAGGCCCGCGGGCAGGAGATCGACGGCCGCGCCGACCTCTACGCGCTGGGCGTGGTGCTCTACGAGATCCTCACCGGCAAGCTGCCCTACAACGGCAAGGACTCGCTCTCCACCGCCCTGGCCCACCTCACCGAGCCGCTGCCGGAACTGCCGATCGAGCAGGGCCGCTACCAGGACATCCTGCGCCAGTTGCTGGCCAAGGACCCGGCCGAGCGCTTCCCCACCGCCGGCGCGTTGATCGCCGCCCTCGACCGCCTGGCGCCGAGCGCCCTGGAAGCCACCCAGATCCGTCCGCTGGCGACGCCGCAGGGCTCGTCGCGAGCGAGCAACCCGCCGCCGGCCGAACCCGCGCCCCTGCCGCCCGCCGACCTCGGCGGCCTGCAACCGGTGTCGATCCAGTTGCCGCCGGTCACGCCCAGCGCCGGCGGCGCCACGCCGCCTCCGCCTCCGCCGTCGCAAGCGGCGAAACCGCCATCGCCCCCGCCGCCTCCGTTGCCGCCGGCGAAGCCACGTGCCGGCGGCAGCCGCACGCCGTTGATCGCCGCCGCCGCGGCCGCCGTGCTCCTGGCGATCGGCGGCGGCGCCTGGTGGCTGCTGGGCTCGGGCGACGCGCCGAGCGCTGCCGATCCAGCGCCGCTGGGACAGACGCCGGCGGACAAGCCGCAGCAGCAGACCCCGGTGGCCGATGCCGAACAGGACGGCGGCGAGCGTCCGCTGCTGATGCCAGGCAAGAAGACGCTGTTCCAGCGCGTCCTGACCAAACCCGGCGCGGCCATCTCCGCCGAGGCTGGCGGCCCGCCCCGGGCCGGCGCGGTGCCGGCCTTCTCGGTGCTCTACGTGTACGCCCGCAAGCAGGTCGGCGGCAGCCCCTGGCTGCGCGTCGGCGCCTCCAGCAACGGCGAGGGCGACGGCTGGCTGCCGGCCAGCGCGGTGAGCGACTGGAAGCAGAGCCTGGTGCTGAAGTTCACCGAACGCTCCGGCCGCGCGCCGGTGATGTTCCTCAACAGCGCCGAGCAGGTCGAACGCCTGCTCGGCGATACCCGCGCGGCGCGCGCCACCCTGACCCAGGCGGTGGACCACAAGGGCGATCCGCAGGTGGTCGCGGTCGAGCCCAACGACCGGGCGATCCCCCAGGACCAGTTCTACCTGCTGCCGATCTTCGACTCGAAGGAGAGCTTCGACGCCGACGGCCAGCCGGCGCAGTTGCTGGAGGTCGCTTCGATCGACCCCGGCGGCAGCGCCACGGCACCCCAGGCGCCGGGCCAGGCCGGGCGGGGCGGCGCCAGCGGCGCGGCGAGCGACACCTTCCGCACCGGCATCGTCCTGGTGGTGGACACCTCGGTGTCGATGCAGCCCTACATCGACCGCGTGCGCGAGGTGATCGACGGCCTGCAGCGGCAGATCGGCGAGCGCGGCGACCTGGACAAGGTCAGCTTCGGCCTGGTCGGCTTCCGCAACAACACCGACAAGACCCCCGGCCTGGAATACGTCAGCAAGACCCTGGTGCCGCTGCAACCGGGCAACGACGCGCAGCGCTTCGCCGAGTTGAGCAGCCAGGTGCGCGCCACCGACGTCTCCAGCCACTCGTTCAACGAAGACGCCTTCGCCGGGATCATGCAGGCGGTCGACGAAATGGACTGGTCGCCCTACGCCGGGCGCGTGGTGCTGCTGGTCACCGACGCCGGCGCGCTGCGCAAGAACGACCCGCTCGGGCGCACCCAGATGAACGAGGCCGAGGTCCGCCAGGCGGCGCTGCGCAAGGGCGTGAAGATCTATGCGCTGCACCTGCGCACCCCGGCCGGGAAGAACAACCACGGCTACGCCGAGCAGCAGTACCGCAGCCTCACCGCCGACGCCAACCCGAAGATCGCCGACCTCTACATCCCGGTGGCCGGCGGCGAGGTGAACGCCTTCGGCAACACGGTGAAGGAGATCGGCACGGTGTTCGCCGACCTGGTCCACGACGCCGGCAACCGCAAGCCGCAGGCGCCGCGCTTCGACGCCGCGCCAAGCGTGGCGAGCAAGTCGGCGGCCATCGGCTACGCCATGCAGATGGAATTCCTCGGTCGCCGCGACCCGGTGCGCGCGCCGCAGGTCGTCACCGCCTGGACCGCCGACCGCGACCTGACCAACCCGGCGCTGCCGGCGTTCCAGGTCTGCGTGCTGCTGAGCAAGCTGCAACTCAACGAACTGCAACAGTCGCTGAAACTGATCGTCGACGCGGCCAAGCGCACCCAGACCTCGCCCAAGGACTTCTTCCAGGAAATCGCCAGCGCCAGCGCCTACATGAGCCGCGACCCGGCGCAACTGGTGAAGGGCAGCAACCTGGCGCAGAGCGGCGTGCTCGGCGAATACCTGGAAGGCCTGCCGTACCGCAGCAAGTCGCTGAACATGACCCAGGACCTCTGGCTGTCGCTGAGCGTCGCCGAACAGCAGGACTTCATCGACGAACTGGAGTCGAAGATCCGCCTCTACGAAACCTTCCACAACGACGTCGCCAACTGGGTCCGGTTCGGCGACGCCGACGCCGGCGACGCGCTGTATCGCGTGCCGCTGTCGACGCTGCCATGATCCTGCGCCTGCACGAGGTCGCCCGCAGCCACGGCGCCGGCCGCCAGCGCTACCGCCTGCGGGTGCCGGCGCTGGAATTGCGCGCGGGTCGCCAGCTGGCCATCGTCGGCCCCAGCGGCTGCGGCAAGAGCACCCTGCTCGACCTGCTGGCGCTGGCCCTGGCGCCGGACCCGGGCGGGCGCTTCGAATTCCTCGCCGGGGAACGCCCGCAGGACATCGCCGCGCTCTGGCGCGACGGCCGCCAGGACCGCTTGGCGGCGCTGCGCCGGCAGCACTGCGGCTACGTGCTGCAAAGCGGCGGGTTGCTCGAGTTCCTCGATGTGCGGCGCAACATCGGACTGCCCTGCGCATTGCTCGGCACCCCGTCCGCCGAGCGCGTGCAGGCGCTGGCCGAGCGGCTGGAAATCGGCGACCAGCTGGACAAGAAACCGGCGGCGCTGTCGGTCGGCCAGCGCCAGCGGGTCGCCATCGCCCGCGCCCTGGCGCATGCGCCGCGCCTGTTGCTGGCCGACGAGCCGACCGCGGCGCTCGACCCGCTGAACGCCGAACGGGTGATGCGCCTGCTGGTGGAACAGGCCCGCGAGCGCGGCGCCTGCACCGTGGTCGCCACCCACGACGAGCGCCTGGCCCGCGCCGCCGGCCTGGAAGTCCTGGCCATCCGCTGGCAACGCGAGGCCGACGACAGCGTCGGCGCCTGCCTCGAGGACGTCGGCTGATGCGCGCCGGCCTGCTGCTCTCGCTGGCCTGGGCCGACTATCGCGGCGAGGCGCGCCTGTCGCTCTGCGCGATCTTCGCCCTGGCGGCGGTGATCACCCCGCTGCTGGTGCTGTTCGGCCTCAAGTACGGCCTGGTCAGCACCCTCACCGAGCGGCTGGAGCGCGCGCCTTCGGTGCGCGAGATCATTCCGGTCGGCGGCGCCCGCTACCGCGCCGAGGACATCGCCGCCCTGGCCGCACGCGTGGACGTCGCCTTCGCCGTGCCGCGCACCCGGCAGATCGCCGCCACCGCCGACCTCAGCGGCGGCGGCGAGACCGCCCTGAGCGTCGAGATGATTCCCAGCGCCGCCGGCGACCCGCTGCTGGCCGGCCTGCCGCAACCCGACCGGCCGACCCGCGTGGTGCTCAGCCACGGCGCCGCGGAAAAACTCGGCGCCCAGCCTGGCGAGCGCATCGTCGCGCGCATCGGCCGGCGCATGGATGGCCAGGCACAGAGCCAGCGCCTGGAGCTGGAAGTGCTCGCGGTGCTGCCGCAGGAGCGTTTCGCCCGCGACGCGCTGTTCGCCCCGCTGGCCCTGCTGGAAGCCGCCGAGGACTATCGCGACGGTCGCGCGGTGGCCGCCTACGGCTGGCCGGGGAAGGCCGGCGAGACCCCGCGCGCACGCATCTACCCGGGCTTCCGCCTGTACGCCCGCGACCTCGACGCGGTGGAAGGGCTGCGCCGGCACTTCGTCGCGAGCGGCGTGGAGGTCGCCACCCAGGCCGAGGCCATCGCCCAGGTGCGCAGCCTCAGCCGCAACCTCGGCCTGGTGTTCTGGATCGTCGCCGCGCTGGCCATCGGCGGTGCCTTCGCCGCCATCGCCGCCAGCAGCCTGGCCGCCGTCGAACGCAAGCGCCGCGCCCTGGCGGTGCTGCGTCTGCTGGGCTTCCCGACCGCCGCGCTGGTCGGCTTCGTCATGCTCCTGGCGCTGTTCAGCGCCGTCTTCGGCCTGTTCCTCGCCGGGCTGCTGTACGCCGCCACGGCCGGCGCGCTGAACCACCTGTTCGACAACCAGAGCGGCGAGTTCGTCTGCCGCCTGCTGCCCAGCCACTACCTGACGGCGCTGCTCGCCACGCTGCTGTGCAGCGTCCTGGCCGCCGCCAGCGGCGGCTGGCGCGCGGCGCGGATCGAAGCCGCAGAGGGATTACGCGATGTTTGAGAAAGCCATTCTTCCGCTCGCCCTCGGCGCCTGCCTGGCATTTGCCGCGCCGGCCTGGGCCGAAGGCGACTCGCCGGACAATCCCAAGCCGCTGGCCGACGACGTCGCCCTGCCGCTGCCGTGTGGCGGCGAGATGGTCTTCCGGCATGTCTACGTACTCGCCGAAGGCGCCCTCGACGATCGCGAGGTCAACCTCGGCTACGCCTTCAACGAAGGCGAGGCGGGCTACCAGCAGTCGTTCATCTCCGGCTACCGGCGCGACTACGTGAACGGCCAGTTCAGCCTCGCCGACCTGGCACCGGCCTGGCAGCAGAAGCTCTCCGCCAGCCTGCCGAAGCCTGCCGCCGGCACCCCGCTGAAGCCGATGCTGTACTTCATCGGCAAGTACGAGGTGACCGCCCGCCAGTACGCCGCGGTGATGAGCCAGGCGGCCGCGCTCTCCGGCCAGGGCGAGGCGCCGGCCTGCGACGTGCCGGACGGAATGGCCGCGCGGCTGCCCAAGGTCAGCCTCTCGCGCTTCGACGCCGAACGCTTCGGCGCGGTGTACAGCGCCTGGCTGCTGAAGAATCACCCGGAACTGCTGCCGGTCAGCGGCCGCGGCAAGAATCCCGAGGACGGCGGCATCGGCTTCGTCCGCCTGCCCACCGAGGTCGAGTGGGAGTTCGCCGCGCGCGGCGGCCAGGCGGTCAGCCGCCAGGAACTGGAAGGCCGGCTGTTCCCGCGCAAGGTCGAGGGCAGCGACCAGGAAGGCCCGCTGGGCGACTGGGCGGTGTACAACCAGGTCGCCGGCGGCACCGGCCAGGCCGCGCGACTGTTGCCGGTAGGGATGAAGCGGCCGAACCCGCTGGGCCTGTTCGACGTGATCGGCAATGCCGCGGAGATGGTCCAGGAGTCCTTCCAATTGGTCCACGCCGGTCGCCGGCAGGGCACATATGGCGGTTTCGTGGTGAAGGGCGGGAACTATCTCGAAGGCGAGATGACTCTATTCACCGGGATGCGCCGCGAATACCCGCTGTTCGCCGCCGACGGCAGCGAACAGCGCAACGAGACCACCGGTTTCCGTGTCGCCATCGGCGCGCTGTCCGCGCCGCGCTCGCGCTATCCCGAGCTGTTCGCCCAATGGCAGAAGGAAGGCCGACTAGCGGCATTGACCGATGCCATCGATGACGCTCAAGATCCCACCAAGCAATTGGACGGAATCATTGCCGCCACCCGCGACCCGCAGATGCAGGCGCAGTTGGCCCAGATAAACGAGGAACTCAAGCGTAACGTTTCGTTGATCGCCCGGCAGCGCGAAGAGGCCGCCGGAAACCTGATACAGTCGGCGGCACTGGTCGCCGAGACGATCAACAACTACAACATACGCCTGACCAACCTCAAGAAGGACAGGGAGAAAGCCGTGGCAGCCAGGGATCAGGCGACCGCCCAGCTCTATGCCGGCGCCATCGCCAACGGGCGCAGCGCCCTCGATGGCGCATTGGCCATCTACATCGACAACCTCGCCACCGGCACCCGTTACACCGACGCGGTGATCCAGGCGCAGTTCCAGCGCATCCAGGAAGAACTCAATCGCAACCCGGTTCTGGGCAAGAGCCTGGTCAAGCGCGCGACCCTGTTCGTCAAACACGTCGGAGATTATCGCCAGCAGCACCGGGCCGAGCCGGAGGCGGTATTGAAGGAATTGCTCGCGTCCAGCGGGCGTTGAAGGAGTTCCGTCCGGCACCTCTCGGCAGCCGGGCGGTTCATCAAACCAGGAGTGAGATGCAATGAGCCAACCCAGCGAAAACCGTTTGATCACCTCGGCGCGCTACGCGCTCTGCCTGTTGACCGCCAGCGGCGTGCTGCTCAGCGGCTGCGCCAGCAGCGGCGTCGGCTCGGTCGCCCAGACCACCCGCGCGGAATACTACCCGTCCTGCTACGAGCCGGTGTCGCACCTGCGCAGCACCGATAACGCGGTGCGCAACTCGGCCATCACCGGCGCCATCACCGGCGGCCTGCTGGGCGGCCTGGCCGGCGGCCTGGCCAGCGACGAGAACCGCGGCCGCAATGCCGCCCTCGCTGCCGCAGGCGGCGCCCTGGCCGGCGGCGCGGCGGGCTACTACATGGAGAAGCAGAAGCAGATCAGCGACGACCGCGCGCGCATCGGCTCCTACGCTACCGACGTCGACCGCAGCACCGTCGAGATCAACCGTAGCGTGGCCTACGCCAAGTCGGCGCAAAGCTGCTACCAGAGCCAGTTCAAGGCCCTGCTCGACGGCCGCAAGAACAAGTCGATCAACGAAGCCGAAGGGCGCAAGCGCCTGGCCGAGATCGTCAGCGGCCTGCAGGAGACCAACGCCCTGCTGGTCGCCGCCAACGGCCGTGCCGGCGAGAACATCAACAACTACACCCAGGCCTACGAGAAAGACCTGCAGCAGGTCGGCGTACCGCGCACCGAAGTGACCAAGGTCGCCGAGGCCGAGAACCGCGCCAGCACTACGAAAGGCGGCAGCAAGCCCAAGACCGGCAGCAATCCCAAGGTGCCGAAGGAAGCGGTCGCCACCGAGCAGACCATCCGCAAGGCCCAGGACGCGCAAAGCGAAGGCAACAAGGTGGCCTCCCGGGGCCAGGGCATGATCCAGGAAGTCTGCAACAGCCCGGACATGGGCGACTGGGCACCGCCGAGCTGCGCCAAGGCCTGATCGGCCTCGTTACCGGCACGAACGCGACGGCGACCTTCGGGTCGCCGTTTCGTTGAGGGGCCTGGCGCGCTGACCCGGCCGGCCTGAAGGGCGAGCGTTCGCCGGGACGGCTGCTTCCGACGTTTCCGGCTTCCCCGGCGGCAGCGGTTCTTCCCGCAGGGCGGATACCGCCACCGGCACGCTCCGCCGCTACTCCGCCCTATACGAAATGCTGCGCCGCGGGGAAAACGCTAGAACAACGCCATCTGCGCCCCCGGCACGGCGAACCGGCTGCAATCCAGCCCGAAGCCCTCGCGGCGGTCCAGCCCGAGGCGCTTCATCGCCACCGCGAAACGCTGCGCCAGCAGGTCGGCGAACGGTCCCTGGCCGCGAAAGCGGTGGCCGAAGCGGCTGTCGTAGACCTCGCCGCCACGGCATTGGCGGACCAGGCTCATCACATGCTCGGCGCGTTGCGGGTAGTGCGCCGCCAGCCATTCCTCGAACAGCGGACCGACTTCGCGCGGCAGGCGCAGGAGCATGTACGCGGCGCTGCGCGCGCCGGCGTCCCGCGCCGCCTGGAGCAGGCGCTCCAGCTCCATGTCGTTGACCATCGGGATCATCGGCGAGCAGAGCACGCCCACCGGGATGCCGTTGCCGCTGAGCGTGCGGATCGCCCGCAGTCGCGCCGAGGGCGCCGCCGCGCGCGGTTCGAGAATGCGCTTCAGCTCGTCGTCGAGGGTGGTCAGGCTGATCATCACCGCCACCAGGTTCTGCTCCGCCAGTTCGCGCAGCAGGTCGAGGTCGCGAAGGATCAGCGAGCCCTTGGTGACGATGGTCAGCGGGTGACGGAAGCGCAGCAGCACCTCCAGCACCTGGCGGGTCAGGCGGCGTTCGCGTTCCAGCGGCTGGTAGGGGTCGGTATTGGCACCCAGGTTGATCGGCGCGCAGCGATAGCCGGGCTTGCTCAGTTCCTGCTCCAGCGCGCTGGCGACGTTGCTCTTGGCGATCAACCGGGTCTCGAAATCGATCCCCGGCGAGAGGTCCCAATAGGCATGGCTGGGCCGCGCATAGCAGTAGATGCAGCCATGCTCGCAACCACGGTAGGGATTGATCGAGCGATCGAAAGGGAGGTCCGGCGACTGGTTGCGGGAGATCACCGTGCGGGCGATCTCCTCGCGCACCTCGGTGAGCTGGATCGGCGGCACGTCCTGCTCCCAGCCATCGTCGAAGGCCTCGCTGTGGGTCGGGGCGAAGCGGTTGAGGGGGTTGCTGGCGGTACCGCGACCGCGCGGGGGCAGGGGAGCGCTCATGAGGGGAACCCGGCGAAATACTGTATATGGATACAGTATCGCACCGGGCCCCGACCCACAGCCATCGCCGCCGGTCGGCGGCGAGCGGTCAGGCGTCGGGCTTCTTCTTCAGCTTGGGATTGGGGAAGAACTGCACCGACTGCACCTTCGGGTTGGCCGGCTTCGGCGCGTTCTGGTTGACCCGCGTACCCAGCTCCTTCGGGATCGACTGACCCTGGGCGTTGAGCGTGTCGGCGTAGCCGCAGGCCACGCATTCGCGGTGCGGCACGCCGTCCTCTTCCCACATCTGGATCTTGTCCTGTTCGCTGCACGCCGGGCAGACCGCCCCGGCGATGAAGCGCTTCCTGGTGATCGCCGGGCTCATGCGGCCTCCCCGACCAGCCCGGAGTGACGCAGCAGGGCGTCGATGGACGGCTCGCGACCGCGGAAGTCGACGAACAACAGCATCGGCTCGCGGGAGCCGCCGCGGGCCAGGATCGCCTCGCGGAAGGCGCGCCCGGTATCGGGGTTGAACACGCCTTCTTCCTCGAAACGCGAGAAGGCATCGGCGGACAGCACCTCGGCCCACTTGTAGCTGTAGTAACCGGCCGCGTAGCCGCCGGCGAAGATGTGCGCGAAGCTGTTGGCGAAGCGGTTGTACGCCGGCGGACGCATCACCGCCACTTCGTCGCGGATGCCCTCGAGCACCTGCAGCACGCTGCGGCCGTCGCCGTGGGTGGCGTGCAGCTCGAAGTCGAAGAGGGAGAACTCCAGCTGGCGGACCATCATCATCCCGGACTGGAAGTTCTTCGCCGCCAGCATCTTCTCCAGCAGGTCCTGCGGCAGCGCCTCGCCGGTCTCGTAGTGGGCGGAGATCAGCGCCAGGCCTTCCGGCTCCCAGCACCAGTTCTCCATGAACTGGCTGGGCAGCTCGACGGCGTCCCAGGCCACCCCGTTGATCCCGGAGGCGGCGGCATGCTCGACGCGGGTCAGCAGGTGGTGCAGGCCATGGCCGAACTCGTGGAACAGGGTAGTGACCTCGTCGTGGGTCAGCAGCGCCGGCTTGCCGTTCACCGCCGGGGTGAAGTTGCACACCAGGTAGGCCACCGGGTCGATCAGCCGGCCCTGGGCGTCGCGCCGGCGGTCGCGGGCGCCGTCCATCCAGGCACCGCCGCGCTTGTTGGCGCGGGCATAGAGGTCGAAGTAGAAGCGGCCGACGTGCTCGCCGTTCTCGAGGATCTCGAACAGGCGTACGTCGGCGTGCCAGCGCTCGAAATCGTGCAGTTCGCGGATCTGGATGCCGTAGAGGCGCTCGACAATGGCGAACAGGCCGGAAAGCACCTTGTCCACCGGGAAGTAGGCACGCAGCGCCTCCTGGGACACGCTGTAGCGCGCCTCGCGGAGTTTCTCGGCGTAGTAGCCGGCGTCCCAGCTCTGCAATTCGGTGCAGCCCTGCTCGGCGGCGTAGGCGCGCAGCTGCTCCAGGTCGCGGGCGGCGAACGGCTTGCTGCGCACCGCCAGGTCGCGGAGGAAGCTGAGCACCTGGTCGCTGGACTCGGCCATCTTGGTCGCCAGCGACAGCTCGGCGTAGTTGGCGAAGCCGAGCAGGCCGGCCAGCTCCTGGCGCAGGTCGAGGATCTCTTCCATCACCGGACCGTTGTCGTTCTGCCCGGCGTTCGGGCCCTGGTCGGAGGCGCGGGTGCAGTAGGCGGCGTATACCTCTTCGCGCAGGGCGCGGTCATCGGCATAGGTCATCACCGCGTAGTAGCTGGGGAACTCCAGGCTGATCAGCCAGCCGTCCAGGCCCTTGGCCTCGGCGGCCTGCTTCATCTGGGCCTTGGCCGAATCGGTCAGGCCGGCCAGCGCGGCTTCGTCGGTGACATGCTTGGTCCAGGCCTGGGTGGCGTCGAGCAGCTGGTTGGAGAAACGGCTACCCAGCTCGGACAGGCGCGACTGCACCTCGGCATAGCGCTTCTGCTTGTCCGCCGGCAAGTCGATGCCGGACAGGCGGAAGTCGCGCAGGGCGTGTTCGAGGATGGTTTTCTGGGCCACGTCGAAGCCGGCCGCCTCGGGGCTCTTCGCCAGCGCCTCGTAGGCCTCGAACAGGGCGCGGTTCTGCCCCAGCTCGGTGGAGTAGGCCGACAGCTCCGGCAGACAGGCCTCATAGGCCTCGCGCAGCTCGGCGCTGTTGCACACCGCGTTGAGGTGGCTGACCGGACTCCAGGCGGCGCCCAGACGGTCGTTGAGTTCGTCCATCGCCAGCACCAGGCCCTTCCAGGTCGGCTGCTCGCGCTGGGTTTCCAGCAGGCGGGCGATGGCGGCGCGGTTATCGGCGAGGATCCGCTCGATGGCCGGCTTCACGTGTTCCGGGCGAATGGAGGAGAAAGGCGGCAGGTCGTAGGCCTGCAGAAGGGGATTCGCGCTCACGTTGGCAACCTTGGCTAAGGAAATACCCGACCATCTTAAATACAATCGGCGGCATCCGCAGCCTGAGGAAAACTATCGTGACCATTCGTTCCTACCAGGGCAAAACGCCACTGCTCGGCGAGCGGGTCTTCGTCGATCCCTCGGCCGTGCTCGTCGGCGACATCGAGATCGGCGCCGACAGCTCGGTCTGGCCGCTGGTGGTGATCCGCGGCGACATGCACCGCATCCGCATCGGCCAGCGCAGCAGCATCCAGGACGGCAGCGTGCTGCACATCACCCACGCCGGCCCCTTCAACCCGGACGGTTTTCCGCTGAGCATCGGCGACGAAGTGACCGTCGGGCACAAGGTCCTGCTGCACGGTTGCAGCATCGGCAACCGGGTTCTGGTGGGGATGGGCTCGATCGTCATGGACGGCGCGGTGATCGAGGACGAAGTGATCCTCGGCGCCGGCAGCCTGGTGCCGCCGGGCAAGGTGCTGGAGAGCGGCTTCCTCTACGTCGGCAGCCCGGCGAAGAAGGCCCGTCCGCTGAGCGACAAGGAGCGCGGCTTCTTCGCCTACACCGCCGGCAACTACGTGAAGCTCAAGGACCTGCACATCGCCGAGGACTACCATGCGTGACGCCGCGCTGCGCTACCCGAACATCCTCTTCGATCTCGACGGCACCCTCACCGACCCACGCGAGGGCATCACCCGCTCGGTGCAGTTCGCCCTCGCCCGCCTGGGCATCGACGAGCCGGACCTGGCGCGCCTGGAGCACTTCATCGGCCCCCCGCTGTTGCAGTGCTTCATGCAGACCTACGGCTTCGACGAAGCGCGCGCCTGGGAGGCGGTGAACCACTACCGCGAGCGCTTCAGGGTCACCGGTCTCTACGAGAACCGCGTGTTCGACGGCATTCCCGAGCTGCTCGAAGCCCTGGTCGGACGCGGCCACACGCTCTACGTCGCGACCAGCAAGCCCGGCGAGTTCGCCCGCGAGATCGCCCGCCACTTCGCCTTCGACCGTCACTTCAAGGCGATCTACGGCAGTGAGCTGGACGGCACCCGCACGCACAAGGACGAACTGATCCGCCATCTGCTCGACAGCGAAGGCCTGGCAGCGGAGCATTGCCTGATGATCGGCGACCGCATGCACGACCTGCTCGGCGCCAGCCGCAACGGTGTCGCCTGCATCGGCGTCGGCTACGGCTTCGGCAGCGAAGACGAACTGCGCGCGCACCAGCCGACCCATTACTGCGCCGACCTCGCCGCCCTGCGGCAGGTATTGGAATCCCACTGACCCATGCTCCGTTTCAGACAAGGACGCCTGACATGACCGACAACCCCTTCGCCACCCCCACCGCCCCGGTGCAGCCGCCGGCCAGAGAGGTGCCCGCCACCACCCAGCCCTATGCGTTCATCGCGGTGCTGGCGCTGGTCACCTGCCTGTCCTTCGCCGTGAGCCTGGGCATCCAGTGGTACAACGACATCGGCGAGATCCGCCAGCGTTTCTCCGAGCACCTGCAACTGATGGCGCCGCACTGGTTCACCGGCCTGGTGTTCTACGCGGCGGCCAACCTGCTGGTGCTGCATGCCTACCGCGAGAAGCGGCAGCTCGTCGAGTTCCGCCCGCTGGCGCTGCTGCTGATCGGCTACGGTCTGCTCAACCTGGTCTGCGGCATGCTCGCCGGGATCGGCCTGGCACCGCTGACGCTGCCGTTCTACCAGTGGGTGACGGCGCAATCCAGCTACGGCGTCTGGCTGATGGCGTTCAACGAAGCGATGAGCTGGGTCTACCTGCTCCTGGGCAGCCTGCTGCCGCTGGGGCTGGTGCTGCTCGGCAGCCGGGTGAACTCGCCGCGCCTGGCCGAAGGGGAAGAAGCCCGCGTCGCTGCCTGGCAGGTCGCCCTGGGCGCCGCGCTGTGTTTCGCCACGCTGTGTTTCAAGCTGATGCAGTTCCTTCCCTACGCCCTGCTGCGCTACGACGAGCCTTGGCTATACGGCCTGTACCTGAGCGGCGTGGCGCTGCCCGCGGCGCTGCTCTTCGGCGCCGTCTGCACGCGCCTGCCGGCGCGCCTGCAACGCTTCGCCGCCGGCCGCGCGCTGCTGCTCGCGGTGGTCGCCATGCTGCTCTGGAGCGTCGCGCTGCTGGCGGTCGGCGGGGGGCTGGCGCTGCTGATGATCCTCGGCCTGGCGCCCGCTGGCATCGGCTATACGCTGCTGGTGGCGCTGCTCGGCGTCGGCCTGTTGGCGCTGCTCTGGCCGATCGGCCGGCTGGCCACGCGCTGGTGCTACGCCGACCAGCTCGCCGCCTGAGCAGGCGTCAGGGCGCTGCGGCGGCCAGCCGCTGCAACGCCGCCTGGCGCTCTGCCAGGGGGAGCTGGCCAAGGGCACGGACCCGCGCATAGAACGCCGGCCAGTTGCCACCGACCTGGCGGAACAGCGCGGCGAACGCCGCCACCCATTGGTCGTAGAGGCCGAAGGGAAGCAGCTTGGCATTGTTGAACGGCGCGTCGATCCAGGCCTTGAACGGCGACTCGCCGCCCCATTCGCGCTGGCTCAGCGCCGCGTACTCGCGGCGCAGGCGCTGGAATTCGGCAGCCTTGCCGGCACGCTTGGCGGCATCGTCCAACGGCCCGGCATAGAGTGCTTCGAGGCGCGCACGACTGGCCAGGACCAGCGCGGTGAACTGCTCGCGGCGCTTCTCCTCGCGGCCGTCCGCCGGCGGCAGTCCACGATACTCGCGCCACTGGCGGGTACCTTCCTGTTCGACGAAGGTGGCGAAGGATTCGTTGAAGGCGGTGTCGTCGCGCAGGTAGAACTTCTGGTGCGCCAGTTCGTGGAAGATCAAGGTCGCCAGCCGTTCGTCGTCCCAGCGCAGCATGCTGCTGAGGATCGGATCGTCGAACCAGCCGAGGGTCGAGTAGGCCTGCACCCCGCCGACGTAGACGTCGTCGCCGAGCGCCCGCTGGCGCGCCGCCTCGGCGCGCGCGGCGGCCTCGCTGTAGTAGCCGCGGTAGGCCACGCAGCCGGCGATGGGGAAGCAATGGGTGACCGGCTGCAGCGACAGCTCCGGGGTGGCGAACACGTTCCATACCACGTAGGGCCGGCCGATATCGGCGTACAGGCGATAGCTGCGGTTGTCCGGCAGGCCGAGGCGTTCGCTGGCGAATTGCCGGGCCTTTTCCGCCTTCGCCAGGCGTTCGCGCAAGCGCGCGTCGCGCTGCGGGTCGGCGATCACCGCGGCGGCCGGCTCGCGGGCGCGCAGCAGGGCGAACTGGCCGCTGGCCAGTTGCCCGTAGTAGGAGACGGTCGAGCAACCGCTCAGCGCCAACAGCGCCAGGCAGGGAACCCAACGGGGCAGTCGAAGGTCAGCAAGCGGATGGCGAAGGCGGCGTGGCATGGGCGGAACATAGCACAGCACGCGGACCGCCCGCCGCCCTACCAGCACCGGTCCGCGATCCGGCGAGGCGGAGGAACGCAAGGCGTTTTTCCAAGGCGCGACGGATGGCGGCCGGGTTAAAGGAGCTTCGGAGTCTTCTATGCGTACGCTGCTGCTTGCCGGTGGCCTGCTCGTCCTGAGCGGCTGCTCACTGCTGATGCCCACCCCCGACCCGAACCGCGCCTGGGTCGACCTCGATACCCAGCCCGACGCCGATCTCGCCGCCGTGGAAGTCGACGACAAGAGCTGGGACCGCACGCGCTACTTCGAGGTCGATCCCGGCACCCGCGAACTCACGGTGCGCTACCAGTTCACCGTCGACCCGACCAACATCGGCCCCGTGGACAGCCCGCTCTGGCGCGATTGCCAGCTCAACCTCAAGTTCAAGGACTTCAGCGCCGGCCAGCGCTACCGCCTGGAGGCCGGGCACATCGGCTTCCGTCCCTGGGCGAAGCTCTACGACCAGGACAACAGGGAACTGGCGCGCGGCCGCGAGGGGCGCTGCGCGAAGGTCTGAACGGCGCAAGGCGAGGGCGCTATGCTAGGAGCTGAACGCCCTCCGGAGCCCGCCCCATGCGTCCACTCACCCGTCTCGTCCCGCTCGCGCTGCTGCTCCTCGCCGGCTGCGCCGGACCGCTGCCGCAGCCGGACCCGCAGATGGCCTGGGTCGAGCTGCGCAGCGCGCCGGCCAACACCCTGCTGGCCGAGCGCCTGGACGGCGAGCGGTTGAGCGACGGGCGCTACTTCCAGGTCACTCCGGGACGCCATGTGCTGGAGGTGCGCTTCCAGTACGAACTCTATGGCGGTTCCGGCGGCGGGGGCGGCGGCTTCGGCGAGCCGGTGCAAATCAACTGCTACCAGCAGGTGGTCTATGACGGCTTCGAGGCGGGCCGGCGCTATCGCCTGGAGGTGCGCCCGCAATTGCGCAGGGCGCTGGCGCTACTGAGCGACGAGCGTGGCGAGGTGGTCGCCCGTTCGAACTTCCAGACCAGCCGCTGCCCGCCGTACTGAAACGCAGCGGCTCAGTCGTCGTTCTTCTGGTAGATGATCTTCTTGGTGCCGTTCTCGCAACTGCCGACCACCATGTTCGGGTCGCTGACTTCGTCGTTGCGCACGATCTCCAGGGTGTAGGAGGTCACCCCGGCCGACTGGATCTTGGTCTCGATCTCCGCCTTGAGTTCCTCGCACGGCTTCGGCGCGGCCAGCGCCGTGGCGCTGAACAGCAAGGTGGCAATCCCCAGCCCGATGGTTTTCATGACCCGTCACTCCTCGTCGATGCCTGGCAGCCGAGTGCTGCGCAGCGCATCCTGCCGCATTCGACTGCGGCAGGCCAGGGCCAGTTCGCCGGGCTGGGGAAGCGTTCCGCTCAGCCGTCGAGGCTGGCGTCCAGGCTGATCTTCGCGTTGAGCACCTTGGATACCGGGCAACCGGCCTTGGCCTTGTTGGCGATCTGCTCGAAGGTTTGCGCGTCCGCCCCCGGCACGCGCGCCCTGAGCACCAGGTGCACGGCAGTGATGGCGAAACCGTCGGACTGCTTGTCGAGGGTGACCTCGGCGCGGGTCTCGATACGTTCGGCGGTCAGGCCGGCCTCGCCGAGCATCATCGACAGAGCCATGCTGAAGCAGCCGGCGTGGGCCGCGCCGATCAGCTCTTCCGGGTTGGTTCCCGGTGCGCCCTCGAAGCGGGTATTGAAGCCATAGGGGTTGTCCTTGAGCGCGCCGCTTTCGGTGGAAAGGGTGCCCTTGCCGTCTTTCAGGCCGCCTTGCCAGACCGCCGATGCCGTCTTCTTCATGTCGACTCCTCCGGAGCTGTGGATGGACATCCGCTCGCGTCGGCGAGCGGGCATGTCTACATGGGAGGACGACGCAGCCGGACAAGTTCAGTCCGCTTGCGCGGCGGCGGGATTCAGGCGCAACCGTCGATGCGGCAGAGCGGCGCCGCGGCCCCGCCCAAGGCACCGCTGCCGCCGGCAAGGCGCAGCTGCGTTTCGAGGAAAGCCCGCCAGTCGTCCGGCTGGCCGAGGTAGCGCCCGGTGTCGAGCACCTGCAGGCGGCCGTCGCGCTCCAGGGCGAAGGTCGGGAAGCCAGCGGCGCCGAGACGGTTCATCAGCCGCCGACTGTCGGCGAAGTGCGCGCGCAGCGGCTCGCCGGAGCAGGCGTCGAACGCCTCGGCGAAGCCCTCGCCAAGCCCCAGTTCGGCACCCAGCTCGAGCAGCACCGGACGCTCGGCGATACGCCGGCCCTCGACGTAGTGGGCACGCTGGATCCGCGCCAGCATCGCCGCGCCGAGGCCGTCGAGCGCTTCGGCGGCAAGCACGGCGGCGGTCGGCGGGGCCGAGTCGAATACCGCGCTGGTGTCGCGCAGCAGGCCGTCGAAGTAGTCCTTGCCGAACGGCTGGCCGGTCAGCTGGGCGATCCGCAGGTCATGGGGCATCACGTAGTGGCGCAGACCGGCGCCGACCGGCTGGCGGTTGGCATCGGTCATCATGCCGCCGCCATGCAGGCGTACGTCCAGACCCGTCACCTCGCGGGCGGCGGCGAGCAGCGGTGAGGCGCCGTAGCACCAGCCGCAGAGCGGATCGTAGAGGTAATGCAGGGTGAGGTCGTTCATCTCGGTCTCCACGAGACGCCCCGCAGGGGACGCCTCGATCAGCGGCTATCGGCGGGCGCGGCTCAGGGCCACTGCATCTCGCCCTTGAGCACCTTGGCGCTCAGCTCCAGGCCTTCCTCGCCCGGCAGGTTCGGGTAGCGACGCTTCATCGCCTCGACCAGCGCGGCGGAATCCCTGGCCTTGGGCAGTTCGGCTTCCAGGGCCATCAGGTAGTCACGGGTGAAGCGCACGCCGTCCAGGCCCTTCGGCTCCTCGCCGGTGAAATGGCCGGGCACCACGCGCCGCGGTTGCAGCGCCTCGATCCGGTCGAGCATCGCCACCCAGGCCTGGCGCGAGGCCTGGGTCTGGGTATCGGCGGTCCAGACGTGCGAACCGGATTCCACCAGCACGCCACCAACCACCGTCTTCAGCGACGGAATCCACAGCACCGTGCGGTCCGGGCTCGGCCCCTTCAGGTCGACCACCTTCAGGGCATGGCCTTCCAGCTTCAACTGGTCGCCCTTCAGCGGCTCCGGCACCACCAGCGACGTCGGCGCGTTGTCCTTGAGGATCGGCCCCCAGTAGGCCAGCTTGGCGTCCTTGGTCGCCTGGATGTGTGCGACGGTCTGCGCCGTCGCGAGGATCTTCGCCTCGGGGAAGGCGGCCTTCAGCACGTCGAGGCCGAAGTAGAAGTCCGGGTCGCCGTGGCTGATGTAGATAGTGCTGAGGGTCTTGCCGCTGGCCTGGATACGCTTGACCAGTTGCTCGGCGTCGGCGCGGGAGAACTGCGCGTCGATCAGCATCGCCTCGCGCTGGCCCACCAGCAGTTCCGAGGACACGGCGAAGATCGCCTTCTCGCCGGGGTTGTAGACCTCCAGCCGCAGCGGTTCGGCGCTGGCGGCGAAGACGCCGGCGGCACCCAGCAGGGCGGCGGCGGCGAACAGGGAACGAAGCAATCCATGGCGCGACATGAGCGGTTCTCCAGGCAGTGGGATCAGAGGCTTGCCATGTTAGTTGCTTGAAAGCGCGCAAAAAGCCCCGCAATAATCACAGCTTTGTTGCATGGATCGAGCGAATCATGGACCGCCTGACCGCCACTCGCGTCTTCGTCGAGGTCATCGACAGCGGCAGCCAGACCGCCGCCGCCGAGCGTCTGGACATGTCCCGGGCGATGGTCTCGCGCTACCTCGCCGAGTTGGAGGAGTGGGTCGGCGCACGCCTGCTGCACCGCAGCACCCGCCGCCTGAGCCTGACCGACGCCGGCGCGGAGCTGTTGCCGCAGTGCCGCGAGATGCTCGCCGTGGCCGACGCCATGCAGGCCACCGGCCAGACCCGCCGCGACAGCCCGCGCGGCACCCTGCGCATCACCAGCAGCCTGTCCTTCGCCCAGGCCTGGCTGACCCGTGCCGCCGCCGCCTTCGTCGAGCGCTACCCGGGCACCGCCATCGACCTGCAGGTCAACAGCCAGGTGGTCAACCTGGTGGAGGAGCGCATCGACCTGGCCCTGCGCATCGCCAACCAGCTCGACCCCAACCTGATCGCCCGCCGCCTCGGCGAATGCCGCTCGGTGATCTGCGCCGCGCCGGACTACCTGCGCCGCCACGGCACTCCGCGACGCCCGGAGGACCTGGCGCTGCACAACTGCCTGACCTACTCCTACTTCGGCCGCAGTCTCTGGCAGTTCGAGCGCGACGGCGAGCCGACCAGCGTGCCGGTGGGAGGCAGTCTCAGCGCCAACGAATCCACCGTGCTGCTGGAGGCCGCCGCCGCCGGTGCCGGGATCAGCCAGCAGCCGCTGTACTCGGCAGCCCCGCTGATCCGTAGCGGACGCCTGGTGGCGCTGCTGCCGGAGTGGTCGCCGCAGGTGCTCGGCATCCACGCGGTGTACGCCTCGCGCCGGCAGATGCCGCCGGCGCTGCGGGCGCTGCTGGACTTCCTGGTCGAACGGATGGCGGCCGATCCGCACTGGGACGAGGCGGGCCCCCTGGCGCTGGCGTGAAAGCCGGGTAGACTGCTGGACGCGCCGCCTTCGACGCACCTTTATCCCCTGTCTGGAGCACGTCCATGTCCCTGTCGATCTACCAGGCTTCGATCCCGACCTTCCTGCGCACCCTCGGCAACCTCTCGGCGATCCTGAAGAAAGCCGCCGCCCACGCCGAAGCGAAGAACATCGATCCGCGCATCTTCATCGACGCCCGGCTGGCGCCGGACATGTTCCCCCTGGCGCGCCAGGTACAGATCGCCAGCGACGCCGCCAAGGGCGCCGGCGCGCGGCTGGCCGGGCTGGAAGTGCCGAGCTACGCGGATACGGAAACCACCTTCGACGAACTCCAGGCACGCATCGCCCGCACCGTCGAGTTCCTCGAGGGCATCCGCGAGGAACAACTGGACGGCGCCGAAGAGCGCAACGTGACCCTCAAGGTGCGCGGCCAGGAGATCAGCTTCAACGGCCGCGACTTCCTCTTCGGCTTCGCCCTGCCCAACTTCTTCTTCCACGTCACCACCGCCTACGCCATCCTCCGCCACAACGGCGTCGAACTGGGCAAGATGGACTTCCTCGGCGGCGCCTGAGGTTCCCGCGCCGGGATGGCACGCACAAGGACCATGGAATGGATCGGAAAACCCTCGACGACACCAGCAAGTTCCTCAGCTATGTCCTTCGCCACCAGCCCGAGGCCATCGGCCTGACGCTGGACGGCCAAGGCTGGGCCGACATCGACGCCCTGATCGCCGGCGCGGCGCGGGACGGCCGCGCCCTCGACCGCGTGCTGCTCGGCGCGGTGGTCGAGAACAACGACAAAAAGCGCTTCGCCCTCTCCGCCGATGGCCAGCGCATCCGCGCCGTGCAAGGCCACTCGCATGCCGCGGTGGCCATCGCCTACGCCCCCGCGGTCCCGCCCGCAGTGCTCTACCACGGCACCGCCAGCCGCTTCCTCGACTCCATCCGCGAGCGCGGCCTGGTCCCCGGCAGCCGCCACCACGTCCATCTCTCCGCCCGCCGCGCCACCGCCCTGGAAGTCGGCCGCCGCTACGGCAACCCGGTTCTGCTGGAAATCGACGCGCGCGACATGCACCTGGCCGGGCACCTATTCCACCAGGCGGAGAACGGCGTCTGGCTGACCGAGCGGGTACCCGTGCGGTTCATCCGCGAGGCTTGAGAAGGCATCGCCTCTCATCGGGAAGTCGTAGGGCGCATAACGCGCAGCGTTATCCGCCGATGCGCCGAGGCTAAAAGGAGAAAGCCGCCGCCTGCGATGAACCAACCGCCTCCTTGATGGCCCGCTGCCGCCTAGCAGAAGCGGCAGTGGAGCAGGCGGTGAAAGCCGGCTTGACTGAGGAAAGATACCGACAAGCGCAGGACGCCCGATGGATCTTCGCCCCAGCCACGTGCATGTGTTCCCACCCAGCCGCGACCTCCCGGCCGCAACCAGTCCGCACCGCGAAACCCTGCTGCGCAGCGGCTGCGCCTGGAACGGCTCGCTCTACCTCGGCTATCCCCTCGGCCAGCCGCAGCTCACCGTGCAGCGCCTGAGCCTGGCCGCCCACGAACGCCTGGACTGGCAGGTCCATCCGATGCCCAGCGCGCTCTACGTGCTCAAGGGCGAACTGCGCCTGGAGACCCGCGACGGTGCCCAGAGCACGCGGGTGCTGGAAGGCGAGGCGGCGGGTTGCCTGATGAACATCATCCATCGCCTGATAGCCGGGGCCGAACCGGTGGAAGCCCTGCTGTTCCATGCCGGCGTGGAAGGCATGCCGGTGGGGCTCGGCGAACGCGGCGAAATGCCCGACGCCTGAAGACGCCGGCGGGCCGGACAGCAGCCCGGGCCCGCCACGCCCCGCATCACGCTCAGGCGGAGAGCCCGTACAACCTGAGCCAGCCTTCCAGCGCCAGCGCGGTCTCCAGGTTGTGGCGGCTCACCTGGGTGTTGAAGTACCCCTCCGGATGCTCCAGTTCGGCGGCCAGGAACTCCCGCGAAACGATGCCGAACACCGGGTTCGCCGCGTCCTCCAGCAAGCGCCGCACGCTCCCGCGCAGGAAACGCTCGTAGCCGAGGTTGGCAGAAGTCGGATAAGGGCTCTTGCGGCGCTTGAGCACGGCTTCCGGGACATAGTCGGCGCAGGCCCGCTTGAGCAGCCACTTCTCCTCGCCGTCCCGGCTCTTGATCGACCAGGGCACGTTGTAGACGTACTCCACCAGTTCATGGTCGGTGTAGGGCACCCGCACCTCCAGGCCGTTGCACATGCTCAGGCGATCCTTGCGTTCGAGCAGCAGCACCATCCAGCGCTTCAGGTGCAGGTGGCTGAACTCGCGCATCCGCCGCTCCTCCGGGCTGTCGCCGGCCAGGTGTTCGACCTGGCGCAGCCCATCGTCGTAGCTGGCCTGCTGGTACTGGAGGAGATCGCAGCGGCGGTTGAAACCGGCGTCGATGAAGCCGGCCGGCAAATGCACCCTGGAGGCCCAGGGGAAGCGCGCCGCAGCCACCGCCTGCGGATCGCGGAACCAGCCGTAGCCACCGAACAGCTCGTCGGCGCCTTCGCCGGAGATGGCCACCGTGGAATGCCGGCGGATCTCGCCGAACATCAGGTGCAGCGAGGTATCCATGTCGCCGAAGGTGAAAGGTACGTCCTTGGCCCGGAATACCTCTTCGCGCGCTCGTTCGCAGACCAGTTCGGCATTGTCGATGAGCACGGTGCGATGACGGCTGCCGATGTACTGCGCGGCCAGCAGGGCGAACGGCTGGTCCTGGTCGGGACGCAGGTCGTCGCTGCGGAACTGCTCGGCCTGACCGACGAAGTCCACCGAGAATGAATTGATGTCGCCGCCGTGCTCCGCCTTCGCGATGCGCTGGGCGATGCCGGTCAGGGCGGTCGAATCGAGCCCACCCGATAGCAGCGAACACACCGGAACGTCGGCGTGCAATTGCGACCCCAGGGCGCGGGTGACCAGTTCGCGGGTGCGCTGCACGGTGCTCTGCAGGTCGTCGGCATGCTCCTGGCGGCGCACCTCCCAGTAGCGGCGCAACTTCGCCTGGGAATTGGGACGCCAGGACAGCAGGTGGCCGGGCAGCAGTTCCTGGACCTCGCGGAACGGCGTCTGCGAAGTGCCCCGGGACAGCGTCAGGAGGTCGGCCAGGCCGACCGCGTCGAGCCTGGCGGCGAATTCCGGATGCGCCAGGATGGACTTGATCTCCGAGCCGAACAGCAGTCCCTCGCGGTGCCGCGCGTAATACAGCGGCTTGATGCCCAAGCGGTCGCGCACCAGCAGCAGGTGGCCGTCGCGGCCATCGAAGACGGCGAAGGCGAACATCCCGGTCAGGTACTCGCAACAACGCTCGCCCCATTGCAGATAGGCGTGCAGGACCACCTCGGTATCGCTGCGGGTGCGGAACTCGTGTCCGGCCCGGCGCAACCGCTCGCGCAGGGCATCGTGGTTGTACACCTCGCCGGTGTAGACGAGGGTGACCTCCTGGCCGGTGGGAAAGCGATAGGACATCGGCTGCACGCCGCCGCTGAGGTCGATGACCGCCAGCCGCCGGTGACCCAGCAGGGCGTTGCGGTGCTTCCAGATGCCCTCGGCATCCGGCCCGCGCAAGGCGAGCGTATCGGTCATGGCGAAGATCGCCGGAAATTCGTCGTCGAGCTTGCGCGTGTAATCCACCCAACCCGCGAGACCGCACATAGGGAAACTCCTCTAATTGATGTTTTATCGGGAAATTCATCCAGAGAACATGCTGAAAACATCCGTGCGGCCGGCCAGATTGCCGGCGTACGAATGCTTCGCCCAAGGCGGTCGATGTATGAACTTTTCGAGGACCTGAAGATAAGCAGTTTCGGCAGGCCTGCGCCCAAGGAAGGCCAATGATAGAACAGGAAAAAACGTGGCCGAGTTAATTAATATCTATCTAAATCTGGTAGCTGTTTTTAAAAAAACAAAGGAAAAACAATAGTCTACAAAATTAATGAAACATCCTGAAACATCATTACGCGGCTCTACAACCAGATATTACAGGGTCGTTCACGGCTCTTTCCAAAGACTTAGAAAGCTAATCCAATTAAACTTATAATTGCTTTACGGCAATCATATGGATAGCCAACTAAGCAAATGACTACAACAAACTCAGATCGTACAACTATTGAATATAAGAGTTGTCCACCGACGCTGATTTCGTGGCAACGTTCGACGCGACGATGGACGAGCGGGAAAAGTAGGGCGGCGCGGGGAATGGAGAATTAAAGCAGGCAACTTCGAGCGATCCATCCGGAAGCGGGCCCGCTGCACCGGGCCCGCCAGACGACCTACCTCAAGGGCATTCGCAGGTCGACGGACCGAACACCGGCCCGCTGCACGGGTCCTCGGACGGGCCGAAAACCGGGCACGCGGCCTGGGCGGTAAGAGAGAAGCCACAGAGCAGGAACACAGCCAACAGTACTTTCTTCATTTGCAACCTCCTGGTTGGTAATCGAACGCTCCCTGTCCCTGGTCGAGGGTACAGTCGGTCATCACGGGCACTCGCAGACGGTCGGTCCCAGCACCGGGCCCGCGCAGGGATCTTCCCCCGGCCCGAGCACCGCGCAGTCCGCCTGCGCCGTCAGCGAGAACATCCACAGCAGCAGCGAAGCCGCCAGCATCTTCCTTTTCATCTGACCTCCTTGGTCGAAACAGCGATCAACGATCCGTGTCCTTCTCCGAAAACAAGGGCATTTGCCTGCAGAAGGACCGAACGCCCGTCCGCTCGCGGCGCACCGCAAGACTCGCCGGCGAGCCGCCGGACCCCGGAGAGCAAAGACCAGCCCGAGCGAACGCGCCAGTGCGGTGGATTGCCGCAGCGCCAGCGAAAGTACCGGGGCAGGGGGCTTCGGCACCGGTTCTCCATCAACTTTTCCTATCCCCGGCGGCCACATAAATTCGTTGGACGCCCCGCGCCGGCGCCTCCAAGAATGCCGCACGGGTGCGAAGTCCGGCCGTGCACCCACCGACGCCCCACAACAGCAAGAACAACGATCGGTGCATCCATGGCAAAGGACCTGACTTTCCCAGACGCCTCCGCGTCGTCCCGCAACCCTCCCTCCGCGCGCCTCCGTCTACCGGCGACACACGCCCCCTAGCACCGCCCTCCCGTCCGCCACCGCAGCAACCCGCGACGCACCTTGCGTCGGCCCCGGCCCCCGCGCCGCCGGCGGGCGCCGCTCGCCCGCGCTCCGCCCGCCGCACCGATCGACCCATGAACCGAACAAGAACAGGAGTCCACCCGATGCGCTACGCCCCTCACGCAAGCCGATACTCCCTCTTCGCCCTGGCCGTCTCGGCGGCCCTGCTGCCCGGCGCCGGCTGGGCCGCCAACGGCGACCTCGCCGGCGCCCGCACGCCGCCCAGCGTCGCCTGTTCCTGGGACCGCGAGGCAGCGTTGTCCTACGAGGAGCGCCGGCTCGACACGCCGCTGCCGTTCAGCGGCGCCAACGTCGTCACCCACGACCAGACGCCGCTGGCCGAGCGCATCGTCAAGGGCGCCGGCTTCGACGGCTTCGAACCGGCCTTCGCCAAGCGCCTGTGCGCCGCCGACGGCCGCACCCCGGTCACCAGCTACGCCAAGGCACTGAAGCTGGTCACCGAAGAGGGCCGCGCGCTGTGGCGCGCCGCCGTCGACCGGGCCCAGGGGCGCCGTGCCATTCCCGCCGGCGCGCTGCCGGCCAGCGATGACCGCATGCTCTACTGGACGCGCCTCTACATGACCCGCACCCTGCGCCAATGGGCGCCATCCTTCCGCCTCGGCAAGGCCCAGGCCCAGGCGCTGCAATGGCGCTTCGAACGCGCCTCGCGCGGACAGTTGGACATCGACCTGCCGCGCCGCTACGCCGCCGACGGCTCGCGCTACCGGCGGATGATCATCAGCGGCTTCGACGTCTTCACCCTGGGCACTCCCGGGACAGCGAACACCGGCCTGCGCAACGGCAACCCCTCGGGCGCCACCGCCCTTGCGCTGGACGGCCGCGAGTTCAGGCTGGCCGACGGCAGCCTGCTGCGTATCGAGGCCTACCTGTTGCCGGTCAGCTACGACCCGTTCAACCGCGGCATGCAGGAAGACACCCTGGGCCCCTGGTTCCGCCCCGGTCCGCGCCGGGTCGACGCCTCCATCACCATCAGCCAGGGCGGCGCCAACCAGTTCTGGCTGGAGGCCTGGAACGGCCGCTTCCACGGCTCCTCCGCCGGCAACGACGGCATCGTCTACTGCCCCGCCGACAGCGCTTTGCCCAACTACGTGCTTCCCCTGGGCAGCGTGACCAATCCCGGCACCGCACCGATTTCCCTGCGGGGCTCCGGCTGCAATATCAACCCGCCGCGCCGCTGGCTCGGCTACGACAGCGCCAGCCGCTGGCGGCAGAACCTGCCGGCGCAGTTCTCCAAGGCCTCGCTGCCGGTCCGCCAGTTGCTCGCCGCCGATACCTGGCGCGGCATCGAGCGGCCGCCGGGCGCTACCAGCCAGGCCGCGGAAGGCTTCGACGTCACCTGGCACACCAACTACGACTTCTTCCCCGATTGCGCCAACCCGCGCACCGAAAACGTGCCGACCAACGGGGTGATGAACGCCATGCCCGATCCCTCCCTGGTGCTCCCGCCGAACCGACGGATCTGCGCGCGCAACGGCGGTGGCGGCGACTACCTGTCCAACGAGAGCGCCTACCGCAACACGGTGCTGCGCGACGCGTTCCGCCTGGAGATTCCCGCCGGGCACATCCATGTCCCGGTGATGAACAACTACTACACCGGCGTACCGGCGAGCGGCGGCGGCGCGCGCAACGACAACGCCATCAGCGACGCCCGCTACGAGGCCTACCGCAGCGCCATCGTGGCGCAGACCCGGGCGCTGCTGGTGGGCGTCGGCAACGCCCTGGCGCAGGGGGCGCAAGCGGACTAGTCCTCGCCAGGCGCAAGGCCCTCGCGTCCTATCGCTTCGCCGCGGAGCCAAACTGCCGCCGACGTAGGCCAACGGGACGGTAGCCCGTCGCTTCAGCCTCTACTGAATCGAAAAAGGCGGCACGCGGGGAAACCTCGGACTCACGACCCGGAGCTTTCCCAGGCCCGCGCCGGAACGGTAGGGCAGAGTCGAAGAGTGCGAACGCCGATGATGGAGACAACCGCCATCGCCCGCATCACCGGGGCGGTGGCAAGGATTTCCCCTGACTTGGAGAGTTTTCCATGAGCTTCGCGCAGAATCTCCTACGCCTACGCCAGCAGAACGCCCTGACCCAACGGCAGATGGCCGAGCGATTGGGCGTCACCGTGAGCCAGTTGCGGCACTTCGAAACCAAGGGCGGGCAGCCGTCGCTGGCGGTGCTGCAAACCATCGCCGGACGTTTCGCGGTGCCCCTCGACTGGCTGGTCTGCGAGCGCAGCGAGCGGCAGGCGCTACCGGAAGACCTGCGCCTGCAGTTCGAGGCCATCGGCCGCCTGCGGCTGGACGAGCGGCGCGCCATCCGGGCGTTGCTCGACGACCTGATCCGCCAGTACATGGCCAAGCGCAACGCAGCGGCCAAGCCCCTCCCGGCGGCTTGCGCCGAGGCCACGGAAACGTCCCCGTAGCCCCGGCGCACGGCTCAGTCGCTGCCGTACCTCGGCGAGCGCGGGCCGTACAACAGTCCGCCCGGCTGGCCGGCCGAGAGCAGGCGCGCACTGGTCATCCCGGCGATCGGATAACCGGCGTCCTCCACCGAACTGTTGATGATCTGCTTGACCGCCGCGGTGATCAGCATGCCCACCAGGCCGCCGTTGTTGCCACCGTTGCCTTCCTCGCTGGAGGCGGTCGCCGAGCCGGTCCACAGGGTGGTGCCGGATCGCAGGTCGACCAGCTTGGCGCTGGCGGTGACGATGGTCGCGCTGCTGATCACCATGTAGCGCGTGCCGTAGTCGCTCACCGTGACGTACAGCGCCGCGTCGGCGCCATAGATCTCGCGCAGCTTGGCCGGGGACACCTGATGCACGTCGCCGGCGCTGGTCAGGCCGTTCTGGCGGAAGGTCTCGTCGGCCAGCGCCACCGGCACCACGTAGTAGCCGGCCTCGGCCAGCGGGAAGGTGACCTGCGAGAGCATGCTGTAGGTCGCCTTCACGTCGGGCGACTCGTTCAGCGGCGGCAGGACCAGGATCGAGCGCGGCTTGGCCTGCTTGAACGCCGAGTAGTCGACGCTCTTGGTCGGCGCGCAGCCGCCGAGCAGGGCCAGCAGGGTGAAACCGGCCACCAGGCCGGACAGTCGGGCGAGTTTCAACGGGCACCTCCACGGGCGTTGTTCAGGAGGAAGTCCATGTAGGTCGCCGACTCGGGAAACAGCGCCTTCTCGGTCTCGAACTCGCGGACCATCTGGTCGTCCTTGCCAATGCTGGAATAGAGCAGCCCCAGCTGGGCGTGGTAGCCCGGCGGCACCGCGCCGTTCTTCGCCCGGATCTTCTCGAGGTCGGCTTCCAGCGCCTGCGCCTGGGCCTCCTTGGATTCACCCTTGAAGTATTCGTGGACCTGGGCCTGGTAGCCCTCCCACTGGTACAGCGTCTTCGGTCCGCTGCACCCGGCCAGCGCCATGCTCCCCAGCAGCGCCGCCGTCCATGTGATCGTCTTGCTCATGTGTGCCGTGATTCCCTGGTTTCTGGTGGATTATTGGTTCTGTGGCTTCCAGGCCCCGCTATCGACCGCGTTGACCAACTTGTTCACCGCCTCGCGCATGGCCAGGTCGAGAACCTTGCCGTTGAGGGTCGAGTCGTAGCTGGCGGTGCCGCCGAAGCCGATCACCTCGCGGTTGGACAGGGCGTACTCGCCAGCGCCCTGGGTCGAATAGACGACCTCCGAGGTAGAGATGTTGACGATGTTCAGCGCCACCTTGGCGTAGGCGATCTGCGACTTGCCGCGGCCGAGGATGCCGAACAGCTGGCGGTCGCCGACTTCCTTGCGGCCGAACTCGGTGACGTCGCCGGTCACCACGTAGTCGGCACCCTTCAGGCGCTGGGCCTGGCCCTTGATCGCCGCTTCCTGCTGGATCTCGCTCATGTTGTCGCGGTCCAGCACGTTGAAGCGATTGGTCTGCTGCAGGTGGGTGATGAGAATGGTCTTGGCCTGGCCGCCGAGGCGGTCGACGCCATCGGAAAAGATCCCGCGCATGTAGCTGGAGCGGTTGTCGAACTTGCCTACCGCAATCGGCGAACGCACGCCGCTGTAGGGTCGGTTGACGCTCTCGACCTGCTGTACCGGCAACGCGGTGGAGGTCTCGGTGGCGCAGCCCGCCAGGCCGGCCAGGGTGGCGACGGCGAGGAGCGGCAGTAGTGCTTTCTTGGCGCTGTGACTCATGGGGTTCTCCTGGAAAAAAACGCTATCGACGCGGAGCGGCTTCTAGCCGACCCGTGTGCGGAAAAGAGGGCGTAGTGAAAATCGAGGAAGGCCAGGCGGCACGGCGGCGCGCCAAGGCGAGGGGCGAAATGGGATGGCCACGTTTTCTTTCCTTGAAATACGAATGCGTCGATCAACCGGCGCTCCCGGCCGGCCTTTGGAAATCCGAAACAATCGTGCGGGAAGCGATGCACGAACCGTATGAGCCATCAATAGGCCATCTCGGTGGGCGGCAAAGTTACCACAGTTATTCCGATCGTTTCGTTATGCAGGAAGCATACTCGGAGAATTCTGACTGCGTCTCGTTCGCAGGATCGAGGTGGGACGCCGGGCACCGGTGTCCGCCACCAACCGGTGGCAGCCAGGCAGGCATCCTTGCCGCCCATTGCGCCCGACGCTGTACGGCGCAAACGAAAACGGACACCCCTTGGGAGTGTCCGTCTCTGCCGTCGACCGGTCAGGCCAGGTCGAGGCCGCGCATTCTCAGGCGCAGGTCCTGTTCCTGGGGCTTGCCTGAACGATCCGTCCCGGTTGCCAGGTCCAGGGCATCGAGCAGTCCCTCGCCGTGGCCGCTCCGTTCCCCCAGCGTGGCCTCTTCGAGCACCCGACGGGTCACACCCTGCCCATCCTTGGCGCTGAGAAGCACGCGCATGTCGGTCCCCTTGTCGTAGAGGATCTCCTGCTCATCGCCCTCGATCGATATCTCGCTGACATCGATCCCGGATCTGCCGAACAGGGTGGTTATCGTGCCCTGGCCCGCGAAGCTCCTGGCAACGCCGGGGTCCCGGGAGGTGGAGAGATAGCCGGCGTCGTGGCCGACCTGGCCCTCTTTCACCGCCTCGAAGGCATCCCTGCCCTGGGTGCCGCGGAAGGTCTTCACGACCTGTTCAGCCGGTCCGCTCTTTTCGAACGCGGCAGACATGCCCCGGTCGATCAACGCCTGGCCCGCATCCAGCTCCCGTCCCTGACGCAGGGACCGATTCAGGTGCTGGTACTCGCCGTTGGTATAGAGACCGAGCGCCATCACCTCGGCATCGCTGTACGGCCCGTCCGGGTGTTCGCCGAGGTACTGCTCCGCCTCCAGCCCGAAGTGCTCCACCAGGCCATCCGCCAGCGCCTTGTCGACAGGCTCGCCCTTTACCTCGCTCTCTACCGCGTGGCGCAACAGGGCGACCTTGTCCATTACCGCATGCAGTTGGACGGCGATTTCGCGCAGTTGCTCCGGGCTTGCGCTGAGTACATGCTGGCTGGCGGCACCGCCCGCGGTCCCCCACTGTTGCAGCGCGATCCCCCCAACGCTCTGTTCGAGCAGGCGGGCAGCCTGGGTACGGGAAGCTTCGATCAGGCTGCCATCGCGAATCCCGACCAGGGCGGTGGCCAGCGAGCGCAGAGCGCCGTCGCCGCTGGCCAGGCGCGTGTGATCCTTCGCCAGTCTCTCCGCTGTCAAAGTCGCCAGCTCGCTCGCCTTGCCAAGTCCGCCCAAGGTCAGGGGCAGTGCCTTTTGCAGCATCATCTGCTTGATCTCGGCGGCAGAGAGACTGGCGGCAGGCGGCGCGTCCTGACGGGAGAGCGGCGCCTGGGTGGCGGCGTGGGCACGGCTCCCCAGCAGTTTGCCCAGCCACTCGATGATCGCCACGAAGGGACGCGCGAGGGCAGCCCCCAGGCGGGAGAGCAGGCCCTCGCCCTTCGGTGCTTCCTGGCGCTGGGCCAGTTGTTGCGCCTCCCGGGGAGTGGCCACCTGGCGGGCCTCGACCTGTCCCAGGCGCCCGGCCACGGCCTGGCTCAACTCAGCCACGAAAGACGGGTTCTGCTGAGATGATTGAATATGCATGATGATTGACGTCTCCTGATGTTTCCCCGCCAGTCTAGGAACGAGGCGCCCCTCCGCCTATCAGGATTGGCCGTGGTTTTTTTACTGTTGGCGGCCGTCGGAGCACGCGGAAAGAGAACCGTCAGCGGCCGAAAAACAGCGGACTTTCCCTACGCCAGCTCCCGTGCGCCTACACCGGGGCGGAGAACCCGATGGATACCGGCGGCAGCGCCGGCCTCATGGCGGACGGCGTACCGCCGTGCAGGCACCTCGGGGTCGTCTGCTGCTATGGTGCGCACAGGCACGTCGCCATCCTCTCTCCCGGCGAATGGAATCGAGCATGACGCTTTCCCTGGATCTGTTGTTGAGCCTGTGCACGGCCCTGGCCATCGGCCTTCTGATCGGCGCCGAGCGCGGCTGGCAGGAGCGCGACCACGAAGATGCGCGGCAGATCGCCGGAATCCGCACCTTCAGCCTGGCCGGCCTGCTCGGCGGCTTCGCCACCCTGCTCGCGGGCGAACTGGGCAGCGCGGTCTGGGTAGCCTTGCTGCTGGCCCTCGCGGCGCTGGCCGTGGCCGGCTACGTGAGCGATGTCAGGCGTGGCGGCGACCAGGGCATGACCACCGAGATCGCCCTGCTGATGACCTTCCTCCTCGGCAGCCTCGCCCTCACCGAACAGCGCCTGCTGGCTGCCGCCGGCGGCATCGTGCTGACCCTGCTGCTGAGCCTCAAGGACAAGCTCCACGCCCTGCTGAAGCGCCTGACCGCCGAGGAACTGTCGGGCACCCTCAAGCTGCTGTTCATCTCCGTGGTCCTGCTGCCGGTGCTGCCCAACCAGGGCTATGGTCCCTGGGCGTTCTTCAATCCCTACCTGACCTGGTGGATGGTGGTGCTGATCGCCGCCCTCGGTTTCTCCGCCTACCTGGCCATCCGCCTGATCGGCTCGCGCAAGGGCCTGTTGCTGACCGCGGTGCTCGGCGGCCTGGTGTCCTCCACGGTGATGACCCTGACCCTGGCGCGCCTGCGCGAGCGCATGCCCGACGCCCTGTTGGCGTGCGCCCTGCTGGCGACCTCGGCGCTGATGTTCCCGCGCATCCTCGTCGAGATCGGCGCGATCCACCCGGCCTTGCTGAAGGAGCTGGCCCTGCCATTCGCCGCCACCACCCTCGTCTACCTTGGCGGCACGCTGTTCCACGCCCTGCGCGGCGGCCGCGCCAGCCAGGAGGCGCCCGACGAGCCAGGCCTGCGCAACCCCTTCGAACTGCTCCCGGCCCTGCGCTTCGCCGCCCTGCTGAGCGCGATCCTGCTGTTGGTGGAGGTCGGCCGGCGGCTGTTCGGCGATGCCGGCATCTACGCGGTCGCGCTGCTCTCCGGCCTCGCCGACGTCGACGCGATCACCCTGTCCCTGGCCCGCGCGGCGCAGGGCGAACTCGATCCAGGCGTGGCCAGCCGCGGCATCGCCCTTGCCGCCCTGAGCAACAGCCTGGTCAAGGCCGGCCTGGTCGTGCTGGTGGGCGGCAAGCGGCTGGCCCTGCAAACGCTACCCTTCAGCCTGGCGGGGCTGCTGGTAGGAGCGCTGCTGATCCTGCTGTGAGGCGCCGGGGAAACCCCGGAGCGCCGCTGGACGAACGCGACGACAACCGCCTGGCGCCCCGCATCAACCTGCGCGGCTACTGGCTGCAACGGCCGGGTTTCAAGGCCAAGGACCGGACCAGGACCCGGGTGAGGCAGGGCGGCCTGGCGATCACGGCGGAGCGAGGGGAGGGGACGCCTCCGCGTTGGACTGAGGCGTCTCTGCGACGTCGGAGACAAGGCGGTGGCTGGCTGAGCCAATCGCCCTTTGCGGCGTGAAGGGCGCCCGGAACTAGCGGCACTCACCCCGCGCGGTCGCATCGACCACCCTGCCCGAGGCGTCGGCAAAGAACTCGTAGATGCAGGTGTAATAGCCGCTCTGGTTGGCCGTGCCGGTCTTCTGGTTCAGGACCGAGCTGTTGGGCGTATTGCCATGGCCCTGCTCGTAGTAGGTGTAGTCGTAGTCGTGGCTATAGTTCTCGTACTCCTTCCACACGTACTTCTGCCTGGCGGCATCCCCCGTCACGCGTTCCGGCTCGCCGAAGCGCTTGATCACGTCCTGGATCGGCAAGCCGATCCAGGATTGCGCATCGCTACGCGCGCGACTGCCATAGGCCTCCATGACGCACCCCGACACGCTGATCGCAAGGGCCGCCAGGGCGGTGAGTCTCAGAGCCAGTACCGGCATATGTGCTTCTCCTTCCATGGCGGCCTGCCTACGCGGCATCCCGCTCCCTTTGCGCGGGTCGGTGTGCTGCGAATGGTAGGGGGCCGGGGCCCGCCCGTTCAACGGGAGACGGCGGTTTCCGGTGTACTAGTACATTGGGGCGCTGTGCGACGGGGCAGTAGAAAGGAGGGTCGGCAAGCCGCCAGGAGCAGATGGATATGGGTGGCCATTCGGCAAAATGCATGGAGCTTGTTATCGAAGGCATCCTCGAGGTCTTGAGGATCGGAGAGGTAGCGTTGGTAGTCCTCGTCCTCGGCGAATACCACTTGGCGACTGTGTCCCCGCTGGACCATGTGAAGCGGATAATTCGGTAAACCACTCGCCCTTGCCTAGGCATCGCGGAGCCTCCTTACGGCGTCTGCGCTGGAGCCTCCTTGCTTAGAAAATTAGAGCAGGGAAAATAGATCTGTCCCCTTTGTTCTCTATCCCGGGCGAGAACCGGGGGGCTTCAAACGTCTGGAATCTCAATGTGAAATGACTTCGCATAAATATACCAAAGCATCCAGCCCGGCCCCGGCTGAACTTCGAGAACCCCCTCTAACAAATACTCTCTGGAAAGAGCATCAATACAAGAACGGGAACCAAACTCTTGAATCACTTTATTTCCAGCAGACTCTTCTCGACCATCTGTATATTCATTAGTTATCCTTTTTGAAAAGTGAGCGCCTTCAAAAACAAACCAGCAACCACCAACAAACTCATGCATAGCGTATTGACTGTCGGCTTTGCTTGTATATTGAACCCACTCGCCAGATTTAGTGCGAGCCCTCAAAAGATGATCGTCACTCAACTCCCATTCAACATATTCAACCCGCCTTGATGGATCGTAAATATAGTGTCTTGGAAATATCTCCCCCACATTCTCAGAATTATCTTTTTCACATTTAAAAAAGCGAACACCATTTTCTTCCTTTAAAAACATCCCATATGGGAACGCCAGTCCACCCTCAACAAAGACTCTAAGCGCACCAGACTTTTCTTCCGAAAACCCGTATGTGCAGTTAAATGTACCAAGCTCATCAAAATCAACGAAAATCATCATTTGATTTTCTCCAGAACGATAGTTTTCATGCTGTCGAGATTCGTAATTACACTTCCATCTGTACGGAGAAATGTTTGCCCTGAGAATCTGGAGTCAAGAGGGCCATTTTGTATAATTCGCAGCCCTAGAGACTCTAATTCAGATGCACTTGGGATCTTTCCGTAAGGGTTTGCAGCGTTCGCATTGATAAATATCTTTCCCCCAGGCTCTATCACACGAGTAGCTTCCGGCAGAAAATCCATCATTGATTTAGTACCGCCCGCACTCTTTGGAATGAACGGGTTACTAGCAACAACCTCTCCTAGCGAATTATCCCTTGCGGAAAAAAGGGGACGAAAAAAGGGGACAGATTTATTTTCCCTACTCTAATCTCGGCCGCCCTTGCCCACGCCGCTCTATTCTCACCCCGGCTACCCGCTCGGTCTCGTCCACGAACCGTTGATTGCCCGTCAGTTGTCCACGCTGAACCGCCTCGCGAATCAGCCTCAATTCCTCGGCCGGTATCGCCTCTTTCATGAACGTTACGTATCGCCGATATCTCTCTTCGGCCGTCTGACCTAGCTCAATGAAGCAGGGATCCATATCCAACCAGTTTGGCTCCTTCAACCAATCCGCCCGCAGCCCATAACTTGACCAGGGATAGGCCGCCACATCGTCCACCATCCGCGCCCGAACAGGGTTCAGTTCGATGTACCGGCAACACGCCAGCAGGTAGGCATCGCTCTGTACGACACTCGATTTATAGCGACTTTCCCACAACGTTCCGGAACGGCCCTCCAAGCGATTCCGATATCGTGTCGTGCGCGCCGCCAGCGTTTTCATCAGTTGCGCCAAGCCAGACAGCGAATCACCAGGCGCCAAGAGCAGATGGACATGGTTGGTCATCAGGCAAAATGCGTAGACCTTGATACCAAAGGCATCCTTGAGGTCCCGTAGATCGGAGAGGTAACGCTGGTAGTCCTCGTCCTCGGCGAATACCACTTGCCGATTGTGTCCCCGCTGGACCACGTGAAGCGGATAATTCGGTAAAACCACTCGCCCTTGCCTAGGCATCGCGGAGCCTCCTTACGGCGTCTGCGCTGGAGCCTCCCTGCTTAGAAAATTAGAGTAGGGAAAATAGATCTGTCCCCTTTATTCTTTGTCCCCTTTATTCCTTCTTTATTTTTTACTTCTACAACAGCAGGCCCAGCAGAGCAGCGGATTGTAGCAAATCAGTAAGATCATGAGGGCCGTATTTCATTTAAAAAACTCATAATAAGCTGTCGATCAGATTCGTTTTTTGCAAATTTGTTAAGGACAGGGGTCAAGTAATACAGCAGCAAGCTTGCATCAGAAGCGCTCATTGGCAAGCGTTCCCTAACACAATCCAGAAAAGTCTTTACAGACATAAATGAAGCAAACGCCTCATACCCTCCCGCACCAGAGAAAGGTAGTTTTCTAAAATAATGCTGAGCCAGTCGCTTCTGGTCGGATCGCCTCCAAGATCGATGCGGGATCAACAACAGAGCCTCACCATAATCTATGGAGTCTACCGGATATCTGTTTATTAACCATTCGGCAGCCTGCTCAGATCCCATTTTAACAAACTGTGCACATAATACTTTCTGCCTTTCATCCATAATCTGATCTACCTCGGACTAAATGTAGAAAAAGGGACAGGAAAAGGGACAGGACAGGAAAAGGGACAGATTTATTTTTACTACTCTAATTTCAGCGACTGCGCCCACGCTGAAACACTCTAATTCGCTAAACCATGCGCCCTTACCTAGGAATCGCGAAATTCCTTTACGGCATCTGCGCTGAAGCCTCCATGCTCAGGAAATTAGAGTAGGGAAAATGAATCTACCCCTTTACTTATTCTTTATTTAATAAAGTATTTTTATTTCTGGAAAAAAGTAATAGTAGGGCCATAATCTTGATCTGAGCAAGATAGCAAAACCGAAAAATCTCTATCTGGAAATTTCTCTTTTAAAATTAAGCGCCATGATAGAGAAAGCATATGAGCAAGCTGCTCAAAAATTTCATCTTCTACATCCTCACTACACCCGGAAAAAATGTCATAAATATGAGTATGATTAACAAATCTCTCTACAGACTGGATATCATCTTCGAATCTTGCCATCCAGCCATTAAACTTTTCTGCCTCATAGTTCATCTCCAGTATTACCGCCCCCCTATCCAAGATAAAATCAGGAAAAACCAATTTCCCCAAGATCAATAAATCTTCTGGCCTGATTTCATAGGAAATATATGAAAAAATATCAATCTCATTCTTATTCTCCCAACCGGACTTCCATAATTCATAATTACTCAAACACTTTAAATCTTTAAAAGATACTATTTTCTTCATGGTATCTCATCCGAATTGGGAAGGGGACAGATTTTATTTTTACTACTCTAATTTCGGCGACGGCGCCCACTCTGAAACGCTCAAAGCAAATAATTCGCTAAACCATGCGCCCTGACCTAGGCATCGCGAAGCCTCCTTACGGCGTCTGCGCTGGAGCCTCCTTGCTTAGAAAATTAGAGTAGGGAAAATAGATCTGTCCCCTTTATGCTTTTTCATTCCTAGAACATTTCATGCCTGAGCAGCTTAAAGCATGCACCCTTCTTGATTACCCCTTCTATAGCAGATGAACGTGTCGTGGCGTTTATATAGAGCAAAATAGGGTAGTCAGGAAAATTTAACTCTACTGGTTCATCATCAAGAGGGTCAAGATTGGCTTTCAGAATAAAATTCTCCGAATCATTACTACCAAGCATGTAGTAATCCCCTCCTTGATAAGAACTATTTCTTTCATCAAGAGACACTCCAAAAATTTTCTCTATATGCTCTCTTGCCAGAAAAAGGCTGAGATTTTTCGTTCCGTACAAGTCATATGCAATCATTTTGGAAGTACCAGGCTCGGAGCGCGGCTTGCAGCCGTTGCCGCAGAATCATAAATCATAAAGTTAACTTCACGCCCTGCTTGTGCACTTAGCTTTCTAGCTAGATCTTTTAATCCAAGTGCTTGCAAATCTCTTCCGCTCAGAGGACCAGTACGAGTACCGCCGCTTCTCAAACCTATTCCTAGCGACTGTGCACGCTGCAACAACTCAGAGCCTGCCAAGGCAATATCGAAGTCACTCACCCTACCAACATCAAACGCTTGTCCAGTCTTGAAACTCTGCCCCGTTATAGCACTCCCTTGAAGAATGGGCTCTACGTTCCCATAGCCGGCTTTCGCTAAACCCTCTCGCGCATCTGTACCAAAGCGTGCGAAATCATCGGCATTCGAGAAAACTTTGGGAATTACAGCCCCTTTTGCAGCACTAAATCACCCCAACTTCACGGATTTGTTTTTTATGTAGTCATCCAAATAACTCTCTAAAGGTTTTGCTGTTCCGAGAATATGAAGCTCACCAGATTGCCTATCAATCAAAAATGGCGCATTCCCTGCGAGTTGAGCTGACAAATTACCGGTTTCCATAAACTCCTTTGACTGGTAGCAGAAATACCACCCTTCGGAAAACTCACCCTCATATGTAATTTGCAAAGGGACTTCCGAATCCATTAAATGTTCCTTTGCCTTCTTCAATGCACACGCATAAGTGATCATCAATTAGTCCTCAATAATTGCAGTGATTTGAAGTCACCTAAATTTGCCGGTTTCCCAGTCTGTCCATCAAGGAATCTAACAACACCATTTTGATTAACCACATTAAAAACATGGCCTGGCTGACCCGGACCATAAGATCCAAATACAACTCCACGAGCACCATTTCCGGAGTTTGCCATTTGCTGCGCAATATTCTCAGGTGCCGTTACAGGGCCAAATTTAGAGTCGAATTGTTTTTCCAGCACACTCAACGGAACACCCTTCGTATGGTTGATTGGCAAGGCCGATGCAGGATTTCCTGCCAGTGTTGCATCAGTAGCAATAGAGCAATTGACACAGTTATGAGTTCGACCAGCTTCTGGATAACCCGGATTAACATTCTTGATTGAGCCCGCAGTTTGATCGGCTCCACCTGTCGCTTTTGCACCAACTAGTCTACCTTGAACGGGTCAAACAATATATTTTTCCCTAAAGCCCTCGCCTTAAGCATTATATCCACCATCGATTCAACTGTTTCGGAAATTAGCGGATTTATGCTTGCAACAGAACATAGCTCACCTACAAGAGAGTCAATCTGCGCCCCAGAGAACATATCGTAATCATCGAAGCTTAAGCTGGAAAGAATTGGATATTGCTCGACATCCAGACGAAAGAAAAAATTTGCCACATCCAAAGGAATCTCAACTTTATCAAGACAACCGTCTCGCCCGATGGAGGCTAAATATCTATCCCATATCATCAAATAATACATGATTAGAAAGTCTTCCCAGGAAATGTGTTTACCAAATTACCCTTTGAATCGGTAATCACCGTCATGAAATTAGTAGGCTGCCCCCCAGCTTTGGCATCAATTCCAATAGGCCGACCCATATCAACTGTTCGTATAAAATTACCAGAAGTTGGTGATTGTAAAAAAGGGGACAGATTTATTTTTACTACTCTAATTTCAGCGACGGCGCCCACTCTGAAACGCTCAAAGCAAATAATTCGCTAAACCATGCGCCCTTACCTAGGCATCGCGAAGTTCCTTTACGACATCTGCGCTGGAGCCTCCATGCTCAGAAAATTAGAGTAGAGAAAATAAATCTGTCCCTTTATGAAGGTTCTGAATAGCTTTCAGTCCTTCTTGCTCCGAAGCACTCAGGCTCTCGCAGCAAAGCTTACTCAACTATATAAGTGGTGAATCTATTTGGCTCTTCCTCCAAGTGCAACCTTCTACACTTCGGGCATCGGTACACCGTAATGGCCTTTTCATCAAGAGCTTCATATAACTGATCAGAAGACAGCTTATCCTCGCTATCTAGCCTATCCCCCAAGCTCTCTATTGCTGACTCAGGAATTAGAGTCAACTCATAGTCTGACCATCCTTGCGAAAGGTTCATAACGTAGCCACAGGTACACGTGTACTTCGGCATAATCAGCCTCCTCCAGCAGGTCGATCAAATCGGACCAATGATCCGTCTGGTTTCTGGAAAAATATAGTTTTTATACTCTGCGCGTTAGTCTTCCCCCACATACGAGCAGCAATGGACGACATGTCAGTGCTTGGCAAGTCCGCCTGCACCAAGACTCCGCCGGCTTGATTCGACTTCTTCTCTATCGCTCGAACTATCTTTGTCGGATCAAGATTCTTCGGCGTATACACATCAATGGAACCGAGTCCATCAACATGCAAGTCCGCAGTTCGCTGCCCTTGAATACCTTTAGCTGACGCAGTGGTTTGGTGCGTAACATCGTACCCAAGACCAGATAACCCTTGTCCTGCACGTACTTCATTTGCGTCAGGTATTGCGCCGGCTTCAATCTTAATCTTCCCTGCTGTCCCAGTCGCTTTTGCGGCGAGCTTAACTGGATGGGTATAAGGCATTCCCGCCTCAGCATCCGCCAACGCCCCAATGGTAGGCAGATTAGCCTTTCCTGGGGCCACCTCTCCTTTGGGCAACTCTCCCGCCTTCAGCGCATTCATGAGCGCCTTGGCCGTTACCTTGCCAGCGGCACCGCCCATTGCCGGAACGCCGATTCCGAACGGATTGAACCCCGTCTGGTCCAGGTATGCACCGACTTCCTTCTGCCACTGTGGATTGCCGTTCCACCAGAGGTTGGCGGTCTGCTCCAGGTGCAACTGACCAGCCGTCGTCCAGTCGACAACATTTCGGCCCATCAGGAAACCGTAGGCTATATCGCTGTCACTTCCTCCCGGATTAGCTGTTTCCTGCCGGGCCACCAGCTCGTTGAGAGCCGTAGACCCCGCATCGATCTCCGCACGAATCTCCGCGCAATTACCCACAGCCACGCAGCCATTCAACCTCCGCCGGTTCTCGTCGCTACGCGCCTTGAACTCTTCCTCTACCTGACGGCAATTTCCCTGGGACTTGCATTTCTGCAAGGCATTATCCAGATCGGCCACATCCTGATGGTTGAGGAAGTTGTATTGCGTCGAGTTCTTCGCTACCCAAGCAGCGCTTTCCAGAGCTTTGCCTGTCGCATCGGGATCGCGTACCGCCGCAGCCAGAACACCAACCAATTGCGACCCCATAGTGACCATGGCTTCACGGTTCTCAGGGCTCAAGCTCTTGAAGGCCTGGTCTAGCTTGGCCACCAGCGCTTCATTGGCGCCAGCCGCCGCGGCGCCCGTGGCGAAATCGCCACCGCTGACCTGCGCCGCCAGGCCACCCATCAGGGCGTGCATGGTCACCATCGAAGGATCGCCTGGCTTCAGGCTGTATTCCTGGCCGATATCGCCGACGAAGTTGAAACCTGCCGCCGCGAAACTGTTGTAGAGCGCGCTCTTCAGCGCCTCGTTCAGGCTCCCGCCCTGGCCCAAGGCCTGGCTCAGTACAGTGGATGTAGCGTTCTGCATCGCCTGATTGGCAGCGAAGCGACCAACACCAGATAGGCTGCTGAGGTCTACCGTGACCTTTCCAGTAAGCGGATCAGTCTTGGTCTGAAGAATCCCGTCGAAGTACTCAGCCGTCAGCCCCCCGGTCAGGCTCGCAATAGCAATCTGCTTCAGACTGTCGCTACTGAAGCTGTCTTTCAGCACCTTCCCGAGATCGCCCTTGTTGTTGATCAGGCTGACCGCTGCCGTGCCCGACAGGCTTCCTGCCGCACCAACTCCTGCGCCCATGGCGAAGCTACTGGCACCCACTCCTGCTCCACTGAGCGCTCCCGCTGCCGCCATGCCACCGATGGCTGCCGCCGCGATGGCGACAGCTATCTGCGTCGCCGGCCCCATGCCCGAGTTACTGTACTTCCAGCTATCGTGCACCTCCTGCACCATGCGCCAGTCCACATCCCCGCGCTGCTCGGCCTCCTTCAGCCACGCCAGTTGCGGATCCGCCTGCACCATCGCGTCGATGGTCTGGCTCACGGTCTTCTGGTCGATATGCTTGAGGTCGATCTTCAGCCCTTCCACGGCCTTGATCGCCAGATTCCCCTGGGCCACGATCTGGCTCTGGCGCACGGTTTCGTCGGTCTGGCCCTTGCCCTTCGACGACTGCCACGCCAGGTCGCCCTTGCTCTTCTCGTGGCTTTCCTGGTGCAGGTCCTTCACCGCCTCGAAGGTCACCGCGCCGCCGCTGACGATGGCCAGGTCGTTGCCCGATTCCAGCTTCGCGCCCTGGTAGGTCTGGTCGCCGCCGCTGAGCAGGGTGAGGTCGCCGCCGCTGCTGATCTGGCTGCCCACCGCCTTGACGTCGGTGACTTCGTCGCGCCGGGTTTCCTTGCGGCCGAAGTCGCCTTTCTTCTTCTTGTCGTACAGGTAGTAGTTGCTGTCGTTGGCGGCCAGCAGTTCCAGTTTGTCGCCGGCCACCAGGTAGGCTTCGTCGCCGGCGCTGGCCTGGCTCGCGATCAGGCGCAGGTCCTGTCCGGCATTGATCGCCAGGTCGCCGCCGGCATCCACGCGGGTGCCTTGCTGGGCGACCTTGTCTTCCTGGTAGGTGACCTTCCTGGTCTTGCTGTAGGCATGCTCCTCGTTCGCCGCCGCCGCCAGGGTCACGTCACGCCCGGCGGAGAGGGCGATGTCGCGGCGCGCTTCGAGGGCGCTGGCCACAGCGCTGAAGTCGCGCCCGGCGCTGACGTTCAGGTCCCGCCCGGCGCTGACTTCGGCGCCAAGCTGGGTCACGCTCTGTAGCCGCGACGTGTTCCAGCGGGTCTGGCCCTGGCGGTCCTCGACGGCGGCGACGGTGACGTCGCGTCCGGCGTCGAGGCTGAGGTCGCCGCGGCTCTGCAGCACCCCGCCGAGGTTGGCGATGTCGCGTCCGGCCTGGACGTTCAGGCTGTTCGCCGCCTCCACCCGCGCGGCGCTGTCGGCGAAGCTGCGCTCCCAGGTGCGGCCGTCGAGCGCGCTGTCGTAGCGGGTCACGCTGCGTTCGTTGATCACGTCGCCGGTCAGCGCGGTGAGGCTCACGTCGCGCCCGGCGATGACCCCGCCCTGGCGGTTGCGGATCGAGTCGCCGGCGAGCAGGTCGAGGCGCTTGCCGGCCTCGATCAGGCCGCTGTTGTCGAGGTTGTCGGCCGTCGCCGAGAGGTCGTTCCGCGCGCGCAGGGTGCCGACGTTATGCAGGTCGCCGCCGCTCACCAGCTTCACGTCGCGGCCCTGGATCAGCGCACCGCTGGGCGCCAGCCGACCCTCCGCCTGGGCCAGGTAGACCACCGGCGCGAGGACCTTCTCGCCGTTCACCTCGACCTCTTCCAGCCACACGATGTCGTGGGTCAGCGCCGCCATCTGCTCCGCGCTCAAACCTACGCCCAGTTGCAGCTGGAGCTTGTCCTTGTAAGCGATGGCGTTGTCCATCAGGTAGCGGAACAGAGCCTCGTCGCTGCTCAGCCCGTCGATGTAGCGCTGGCCGGTGCGCGCCACCACCGCGTCGCGGATCAGCCGCTGCTCGTAGAGACCGTCACCGAGGCGCTTCTTGCTATCGTCCGGGTTCATGCCCAGGCCGCTGAGCAGGTAGTCCGAGTTGAGGAACTGCTTCAGCTCGGTGAGCGCCGGGTTGGTCTCGATCAGGTACTTGTGGCTGGCGCTCGGCGTGGCGTTGCCGGGCACGCCCTGGACCCGGGCGACGCCCGGCAGGCTACCGCCGAGCGCGCTGCCGCCCTGACCCTGGACGTTGGCCGCGCCAGCCAGGCCGTCGACTCGCACGCCCTGGCCCTGCCAGGTACCGGCGGCGTTGCCGGCGCCCTGCTGGCCGACCGAGACGCCGCTGCCGCCCTGGGTGCGGTCGGCGCCGGCACCGAGCGCGGCGCTGCCGTTGCCGTCCTCGGCGAAGCGCGAGCTGAGGCGGAACAGGCCGTTGTCGCCCTGGGGCAGGCTGAAGCCGGGCAGGGTGACCGGGTTGACCTGGCGCCGCGCCAGGTCGGGCGGCAGTTGCGAGGTCAGCGGCACGACCACCGAAACCCCGCTGCCGCCCACCGCGCTGTCGCCCACCTGGCGGCCGCTGCCGACGAAGGTGTAGCCGGGGCGAGTGACGCCGTTGTCGATGCGCGTGCTGGCATTGACCGTGACGTCGCCGGCGGCCTGGATCACCGCTGCGTAGGACTGGTCGCCACTGCTGATCGGGGTCGGCCCCTTGCTCGGGAATTCGTACTCGAAGGACCAGTCGCTGAGGATCGCGTTGAGCGCGGCGGGAATCTCGCCCGCGCGCGCCGGGTCGAAATTGGCGCTCTGGTACCAGTAGAGGTTGGTGAAGTTGCGCGACTTCTGGTCGATGCCGCCGATATCGCCGCCGCGAGCGGTACGCAGCACGCGGATGGTTTCCAGCTCGCCGGTTTCCAGGCCCTGGTTGTCGAGGACTTCGAGGTTGGCGGTGAGGTTGCCGCCGCTGCCGATCAGGCTGGAAAGGTTGTTCAGGGTGCCGCCGTCGATGGCGAAGTCGCCTCCGGCCAGCAGTTGCCCCATGGCGCTGCTGGCGGTTACCTCGGTCTTGTCGCGCTGGGTGATGGTCCAGATGGCGTTGCGCTTGCCGCTGCAGTCGCCCGCGTTGACGCCTTCGATGCAGGCGGTCTGCTCCATCTTCGCGGTGTACAGGCCCGACTTGCTTTCCAGCACGGCGCGACGGTTCTCGATCAGGCTGGCACGCAGGCTGAAGTCCTTGCCGCTCTCGATCACCCCGGAAAGGTTGCGCAGGCTGGCGGCACGGTTGCCGGCATCGTCGCGGGCGATATCCAGCCTGCCGAGGCTGTACACATCCCCGTAGAGGTTGGTGATGTCGCCGGCGCGCAAGGTCATGTCGGCGCCACTGAACAGCAACCCGCGCTCGTTGAGCAGGGCGGGCGCGTTCAATCGCAGGTTGCCGCCGCCGCCCAGGGTGCCGTAGTTGTTCAGGCTCGCGGCGCTGGCCACGAGGTCGCCGGCGGCGGTGATCCGCCCACGGTTGACCAGCAGGTTGCCGGCGCCGAGCGTGACATTGGCGCCGCCGGCGAGGCTGGCGGCGTTGCCGAGGTCGAGACTGGCGGCGTTCAGGGCGAAGTCGCCGAGGCTGGTGGCGCGGCCGTTGCCACGGTAGCCGCCGCTCAGCTCGAGGCGCAAGCTGCCGTCGCTGGCCAGCAGGCCGTCGTTGCTCCAGTCGCCGCCGCGGCCAGTGAAGGACTGCACCGCCAGCAGCTTGCCCTCGGCCGTCTGGCGGAAGGTGCCGATGTCCAGGTTCAGGCGTCCGGCTTGCAGCACGCTGCTGTTGGTCCATTCGCTGGCGCGGATGTCCAGCAGGCCATTGGTGGTCAGTTCCCCGCCGGCGCGGATCACCTGCCCGGAATCCAGGCCGAAGGTGCCGTTGCCGGTGTGGAGGATGCGCCCACCGGCGTTGGCCAGGCTGCCCAGTTGCAGGTCGAGGTCCTGGTTGGCGCTTTCCAGCACGCCGTAGGCGTTGTTCAGGTCGCCAGCGACCAGCCGCGTGCTGCCGCTGCGGCCGAGGGCGCGCAGGCTGCCGCCGCTGTTGTCGATCGCGGCGGCACGCAGGTGCAGCTCGCTTTCGCTTTCCAACTGGCCGAAGCGGTTGGCCAGCGCACCGGCCAGGCTGAAGTCGATGCGCCCGGCGCCGACCTTGCCGCCCTGGCCCGCCGCCGCGCCCTGGTTGAGGAAGCGCTGGCCGTCGAGGCTGAGCAGGCCGCTGGCGTAGAGGCCGCCGCCCTGGTTGTCGAAGTCGGCGGTGACGATGCGGTTGTCGCCGCCCAGCGCCGAGAGATGGCCCTGCTGGTTGCGCACGCCTTGCCCGGCGCGAATCTCCAGCGACTGCGCCTGGGTGACGCCGGCGCTGTTGTCGAACAGCCCGGTGACCAGCTTCAGCCAACCCTTGGCGCTGTTGAGCACGCCGCCGGCGCCGTTGTCGAGGCTGCCGCTCTGCAGGTCGAGGTTGCCGGCCCGGCTGTCCAGGCGGCCGCCCTGGTTGTCCAGCGCGCCGCCGATACGCAGCCGGTTGTCGCCCTGGGCCTGGAGCGTGCCCTGGCGGTTGTCCAGGCTGCCGGCCTGCACCTCGAGGGCGCCGGCCTGGCTGAAGATCAGCCCGTCCTGCTGGTTGCGCAGGGCGCCGCCGCCCAGGCGCAGGCTCATGTCGGCCTGGCTGGCGAGGGTGCCGGAGGCGCTGTTGTCGAGGCTGCCGGCGCTGATCTCCAGCAGCCCCTGGCTGACCAGCTTGCCGCCGCGGTTGTCGACGCTGGCGCTGCGCAGCAGCAGGTCGCCGCCGCTGGCCAGGCGCGCCGCGCCGGTGTTGACCAGGGCGCCGCCGAGGATGGCGTCGAGCCGGCCCTGGCTGATCAACTGGCCGTCGCTGTTATCCAGGCTGGCGCCCTTGAGCAGCAGGCTGCCGCCGTTGATCCGGCCGCCGGCGTTGTTCAGCAGCGTATCGTCGCGCTCGAAGCTCAGCGCGCGCTGCGCCGAGACCAGGCCGCCCTGGCCGTTGTCCAGCTTTCCGGCGATGCTCAGGGTCACGTCGCTTTCGCCGGAGACAATGCCCTGGGCGTTATCCAGGCTGGCGGCGTCGATCCGTTGCGCGCCCTTGCTGACCAGGGCGCCCTGGCCATGGTTGTCCAGCGCGCCGCCGAGGCTGATGGCCAGCTCGCCGTCCTTGCTCGAAAGGGTGCCGCCGGCGCTGTTGTCCAGGCTCCCGCCTGTCACCGTCAGGCCCTGCCATCCGGAGAGCAGGCCGGCGCCGGCGTTGCCCAGCGCGTCGGCGTCCAGGCGCAGTTTCCCGGCGCTGATGATGCGCCCCTGCTGGCCGTTGTCGATGCGCCTGGCCAGCAGCTCGAAGCCCTGCTGGCTGGAAATCTCGCCGCCCTGGCGGTTGTTGAGGACGTTCAGCCTCTCGATGCTCAGCGGGCCGCGGGCACTGATCAGGCCGCCCTGGTTGTCCAGGTCGCCGCCCCGCAGGTCGAGACTGACGCCGCGCTCGCCGATCAGCCGACCCTGGCGTTGCACCAGGCGCTCGACCGTCAGGCGCAGGTCGCCCCGGGCGGAGATTTCGCCGCCGTCGGCGGAATCGACGCGCCCTGCCGTCAGTTCCAGTTCGCCGTCGCTGGTGAGCAGGCCGCCACGGTTGTCCAGGTTGGCGGCGCTCAGGCGCAGCGACTGCTTGCCACTGAGGGCGCCGCCACGGTTGTCGAGGTCGGCGCTGCTGACGTCCAGCACGCCCTGGCTGATCAGTTGGCCACCCTCGGCGTTGTCCAGCGCGCCAGTGACGACGCTCAGGCCGGCGTTGCCGGAGAGCAGGCCCTTGCCGCTGTTGTCCAGCGAGGCGCTGGCGAGCGTCAGGCGGGCGCCGGAGACGGTGCCTTCGGCGTGGTTGTCCAGCGCGCCGTCGACGCGCAGGTCGATGCCGGCGCGGCTGGCCAGGGTGCCCTTGGCGCTGTTGTCCAGGCGAGCGGCCGCGATGTCCAGGCCGGCGGCGCCGGAGATCACCCCGGCCAGGCTGTTGTCCAGGGCCTGGGCGATGCGCAGGGTCAGGCTGTCGGCGCCGATCAGGCGCCCGCCGCGGTTGTCCAGGCTGGCGGCGGCGAGGGTGAAGGCGCGGTCGCTGGAGATTTCCCCGCCGGCGCCGTTGTCCACCGCGCCGAGCTGGCGCAGCAGCAGCGCGCCGGGCGTGGCGATCAGGCCGCCGTCGCGGTTGACCAGCGTGCCGCCATTGAGGTCGAGGGTGACGCCGGTTTCGCTGACCAGAACGCCGCCTCCGCGCTGGTCGAGGCCTTTCAGGTTGGCGTCGAGCAGGCCCTTGGCGCTGATCCGGCCCTGCTGGCCGTTGTCCAGCCGGGCGGCCACCAGGGTGATGCCGGCGTTGCTGCCGATGCCGCCGTTGCGGCTGTTGTCCAGCGCGCCGGTGCGGATATCCACCGCGCCCTTGGCGCTGATCACGCCGGAACGGCTGTTGTCGAGGCTGGCGCCCTTCAGCGTCACGCCGGCATCGCTGAGCAGCCTGCCGCCCTGGTTGTCCAGCGCGGCCTGGCTGGTCAGCGCCAGCGCACCGGCGCTGGAGAAGGTTCCGCCACGGTTGTCCAGGCGCGCGGCGCGCGCCGTCAGGCTGCCTTCGCTGACCAGCGCGCCGCCCTGGTTGTCCAGCACGCCGCCGAGGCTCACGCTCAGGCTGTTCTGGCTGTCGAGCCGACCGCCGTCGCCGTTGAACAGTTCGCCGCCGTCCAGACTCAGGCCGTCGCGCCCGGCCAGCACCCCCTTGGCCTGGTTCAGCAGGCGCTGCACGGTGAGGCGCAGGCCGCTGTCGCCGATGACCTTGCCGCCGCGGTTGTCCAGTTGCTCGCGGGCGTTCACGGCGACCTTCGAGGTGCTGGAAATCTCGCCGGCGCGGTTGTCGACCTGCCGCGCCTCGATAGCGATGCCGCCATTCGCGGCGATCAGCCCGGACTGGCTGTTGTCGAGCGTGTCGGCCGCGACCTTCAGGGTCTTTTCGCTGACCAGTTCGCCACCTTGCTGGGCCAGGCTGCCAAGCGTCGCCTGCAGGTCGCCCTTGGCGGCGATACGCCCTCCGGCGTTGCCGACGGCGTTCGCTGCGAGGTCCAGGCGGCCATCGCTGAGCAGCTTGCCACCCTGGTCGTTGCGCAGGCTGGCGACCTCCACGCGCACGCCAGCCTTGCCGCTGGCGCTGCCGCCGTCGCGGTTGTCGAAGGCGCCTCCCGTGGCGCTCAGGCCGGCGTCGGCCACCAGCACGCCGCCACGGTTGTCCAGGCTGGCGCCGTGGACGTTCAACTCGCTGCGGCTCGACAGCAGGCCGCCGGCGCGGTTGTCCAGTTGCCCCACCGTCACGCGCTGCGCGCCCTGGCTGAGCAGGTTGCCTTCATCGCGGTTGTCCAGCAGGCCGCCGAGGCTGACCTCCAGGCCGCCCCGGCTGCTCAGCGTGCCCTTGCCGCTGTTGTCCAGGCTGCGCGCCCGCAGGTCGAGGCGGTTGGCTGCGGAGAACAAGCCGAGGCGGTTGTCGATGGCACCGCTGGCGACCACCAGCAGGTCGTCGCCGATCAGCTTGCCGCCGCGATTGTCGAGGCTGCCGACGCGAGCCTCGACGCGCTTGCCGGAGACTTCGCCGTCCCCCCGGTTGACCAGCGCCTGGGCGCTGACGCGGGTGGACTGCTGGCTGCCGAGCAGGCCTTGCTGGCCGTTGTCGAGCGTCGCCGCGCCGACCTCCAGGTCGTTCAGGCCGATCACCTGGCCGCCACGGTTGTCGAGATCGCCACGGGTCTTGACCACGGCGCGGTCCCGGCTCTGCAACAGGCCGTCCTGGCGGTTGTCCAGGCTGCTCGCCTCGACCCGCAGTTCGCCCTCGGCGAGCAGCTTGCCGCCACGGTTGTCCAGGTGCCCGGCGTCGACCCGGACGGTCGCCCCCTTCAGGCTGCCGCCCTGGTTGTCCAGCGCCTGGCTCGCCTTCGCTTCCAGCGCGCGGCTGGCCACCAGGCTGCCGGCGTTGCGCAGGGTGCCGCTGCGCAGCTCGAGGTCGCCGCGCGCGTTGCGCCGCTCGTCTGGCTCGACGCCGGCTTCGATCACCCCGGCGTTGTCGATATGCGCCGCCTCCAGCGCGATGCGTTCGCGCGCCGCCAGGCTCTGCCGGTTGACCAGTTCCTCCGCGCTGCGGATCTCGGCGCTGCCACCGGCGTAGGTCTTGCCGTTCAGCTCCACGGCCTGGGCCGCGATCTTCAGGTCGCCCTGGCTGGAGGCCTGGGCCAGGCTCAGCTTGCCGGTGGCGTCGATGCGGATGTCGCCGCCGCTGGCGGCCATGTCGCCGGCCAGCTTCACCCCCACGCCCTGCTCGGTGCCGACCAGGCGGATCGCCCCGGCGTACATCCCGCCCAGCGCCGAGCTGTCGATCGCCAGCTGTGGCTTCTCGCTGCCATCGGCGGCGCGCGGCGTGGCCTGCAGGCTGTCGGCCTGGACGTCGTTGCGGCCGGTGACGATGTTGAGGTTCTTCGCGTAGAGCTTGGCGTTGAGCTTGGCGCTGCGGGTGATCAGGTCGAACTGTTCGAGGTTGCCGACGTTCAGTTCGGCGCCTTCGACGACGATGTCGCCGCCGTCCACCTGGAAGCGCTCCAGGCGCTGGCCGTCCATGATCGGCTTGCCGGTGGTGAGGGTCGCGCGCGGCGTGTTGATGAAGCCGCAGCCCTGGCAGGTGATGCCGTGCGGGTTGGCGACGATCACCCGCGCCGACTGCCCGGCCACCTCGGTGTAGCCGGCCAGGGTGCTGCGGTTGCCGCCGGTGACCTGGTTGAGGATCACCTGCGCCGCCTGGCCCTTGAGGTTGGGGTTGCCGAGGATGATCCCGCCGAGCTGGGTACCCTGGGTCTTGCCGGTAGCGTTGTTGAGGATCAGCCCGTTGGCGCCGACGTTGTAGTCGCGGAAATGGTTGTTCGACAGCCCAGCGCCGTTGGGCGTGGCGATATTGACGATGGGCACGCCGTTGCCCGCCTGGCCCAGGCCGGTGTTGCCGCCGGCGGCCTTGTCCAGCGCCAGCCCCGCCGCCGCGGCGACGATCGGGTTGAGGAACAGGATGCCGGCCAGGGACAGGGCGATGCACTGGTTCAGCGGGCTGCGGATGTCCATATCGTTACTCCTTGGCGGGTAGGGGCCCGGCGAGGTTAAGCAAGGTTTTCCAAGGAAAGGGCCTCGATGCAGGTAGGCGCTTTCCTAAAGCGTTCAGGAGGTCGCCGCGTATTCAGAAGAACGCGTCGACCCGGAAATAGATCGGGTGCTCGCGCCGCTCGATGGCGCTGGGCCGCTCCAGCGAGCGGGCGAAGCCGACGCTGGCGGCGAAATAGCGGCCCCGGGCATCCAGTTCGATGGCGTTGCCGCTCATGCGCCCGCTGGCGCCGTCGTTGTAGCGGTCGTGGCGGATCACGCCGACGTCGTAGGCGAAGGCCACGCCGTATTCCTGCAGCCAGGGCCGCAGCGGCGCCCATTCCACCGCGCGCCGCCAGCGCAACTGGTTGCGCCAGTAGCCGCCGCTGTCGCCGGTCAGGGTCTGGTCCTTGAAGCCGCGCACCGAGCTGTTGCCGCCGAGGCTGATGCGCTGCGGGCTGAACAGCACGTCCTCGCTCCTCTGCCCGGTGGCCAGGCTGTCGAAGCTGAAGCGCTCGCCCCATAGCTGGAACGGCTGCAGGTAGCTGAGGGTCAGGCTGTACTTGTCGTAGCGCGCATTCGGATCGCCCGCCTGCGGGTGGCCGCGACCCTGCGCGCCAAGGGCGCCGATGCCCTGCTGCCAGCCGAGGTCGAGGTTGACGAAACCGCTGCCGATCCGCCGGCCATGGTTGAAGCCGAGCTGGGTCTCGGTGATCCGCGTGCTCTGGTCTTCCAGGCGGGTGTCTTCGACATAGTTGTTGGTGCGCTGGTGGCTGAGCCCCAGGCTCATGGCGGTCTTGCTCACACCGTCGCGGTGCAGCACGCGTTCGGCGCGGAACTGGTGGCTGCGGCTGTCGCCATCGAGCTTGAAGGGGAAGCCGCTGGCCTCGTTGCGCGTGCGGTAGTCGCTCTGGCTGTAGCCGTAGGTGAAAGTCCACCAGCCCCAGGGCAGGCTGTAGAACAGGCTCTGGCTGTCGGAATGGCGCCAGCGGTCGGTCACCGCGTCGCGGTTGGCGCGCAGGTTGAGCTGGTCGGCCAGGCCCAGCGGGCTGTCCCAGTCCAGGCCCAGGCCCATCTGCTGCTCGCCGGTGCTGACGTCGCCGTCGTTGTTGCGCGTGGCGGAGACCCGCCAGGGCTTGTCGCGCTCGCCCTTGAGACGCACCCGACTGCCGCCGACCTCGCTGCCGGGCACCAGCTCCAGTTGCGCCTGGCGCGACGGCAGGCGGCTCAACTGGTCGACCAGTTGCTCCAGTTCGCGCAGGTCGAGCAGCTCGCCGGTCCTGCCCGGAAAGCTCATCGCCAGTTCGCGCGGGCTGGCCAGCGCGGAGCTGTCCAGGCCCTCCAGGCGGCCTTCGACGACGATGATACGCAGGGTCCCGGAGGCCAGGTCCTGCTGTGGCAGGTAGGCGCGGGTGGTAACGTAGCCGCGATCCAGGTAATGGTCGGTGACGGCCTTGAGCAGCGCATTGAGCTGGCCGACGCCCAGGCAGCGCCCCTGGTAGGGCGCCAGCAACTGGCGACGCGCGCTTTCGTCGAGGTGCCCGGCGCCTTCCAGCTCGATGCGGCGGATCTCGAAGCAGCGCTCGTCGTCGCCGGAGGCATCCGCAGCGGCGGGCGCTCCCTTGCCGGGCAGTTGCTGGAGTTCCTCCAGGCGCTTGCGCTGTTCGTCCAGCAGGCGCTGCTGGCGGTCGCGGATCAGGTCGCGGTCGCCGGGGGAGGTGAAGGGGGCGGCGCTGGCCATGAGCGGCAGGCACAGGAAGATAAAGGCCAGGCGATGGAGAGCCACGATTTCATTCCTTGAAATACAGAAAGGCGCGATGTTGGCCCAGCGGCTACAGCGGGTAAGCAGGAATATTCCGAAATCCGTCTTCCATGAGTCGGACAATCCGGAATTAAGGCACAAGGCCATCTGGGCGTGCCGAAAAACCTAACACAGACTTTTGGATTAATCCGTTAGATGGCACGCTTTCTCGACGAACTGCAACAAGACCCATCGTTGGCAGGGTACTCATCGCGGCAAAAAAGAAAGGGCCGGCTCCCATGGGAAAGCCGGCCCCGGATACTGCTCGTCGCAGGCGCTGCATCAGCCGCGCTGGTAGACGATTTCCTTGGTGCCGCCGTCGCAGGTGCCGACTACCTTCTTGTCGGTGACGCTGCCCTTGTCGACGATTTCCAGGGTGTAGGCCGGAACGCCGTTGGCCTTGATCTTCGCATCGATCTCGGCTTTCAGTTCCTCACAGGGCTTGGCGGCGAATGCGCTGCCCGCCACGGCAAACAGGCCGACTGCCAACATCAACTTCTTCATGAACACATTCCCTCGTTGCATGGATGAAGACCCGAACGGGTCAGGCTTGCCAAATGCGGCAAGGTTGAGACGAGCGCGCCGCCCATGGAGGCACGCCGCCCTCATAGCCTGTGCATGATCCGGCGAAGCGGAAAGACACGGCGGCCTTTCCAGGGCGCAGGCGATCGTGGACAGGTTTCCAGGGCGCCATCAGCTATTGGCGATACGGAACCCTACTTTCAGGGTCACCTGGTAATGGCCGACGGCGCCGTTCTCGATGTGCCCGCGGGTATCCACCACCTCGAACCATTCCAGATGCTGGATGCTCTTCGCCGCTTCGGCGAGGGCGTTGTTGATGGCGTCCTCGATGCTGGTCTTGGACGAGCCGACCAGTTCGATCTTCTTGTAGGTGTGGTGATTGGACATGAACTCTCTCCCCGGACGATGCCTGGTTCTTCGCGCCCGACGGGCGCCTCTGTTCAATGGACACTAGCCGAGCCGGAAAAGTGCAGCAAATCGCCAGCGCTCAGCCTGCCAACTGCTCCCGCAACCATTGCGCCAGGCGCCCGGCACGCGGATCGTGCAGGCGCGCCGGTACCCACAGAGCCAGGCGCGCATCGGTCTCGATGAAGCCCCAGGGCGCCGCCAGGCGGCCCGCGGCGAGATCGTCGCGGACCAGCGCCTCCGGGGCGATGGCCACGCCGAGGCCCGCCACCGCCGCTTCCAGCAGGTAGTAGAGATGCTCGAACCCCTGGCCATAGTGCAGCGCCTCCGCCGCCAGCCCCTGGCTCGCGGCCCAGGCCGGCCAGGCCTGGGGTCGCGAGGCGGTATGCAGCAGCGGCTCCTGCAACAGCCGCGCGGCGGGCGCCTGGGCCAGGCCGGTTTCCTGCGCCAGGCGCGGGCTGACCACCGGGCCCATGCGCTCGGGCGCCAGTTCGAAGACCTGCATGTCCGCCGGCCAGGGCGGCTCGGCGAACCAGAGCATGGCGTCCAGGCCGGGACGACGCGGATCGAACTCGCCCTCGCTGGTGGACAGTTGCAGGCGCAGGTCGGGGAGGGCACGGTTGAGCCGGTCCAGCCGCGGGATGAACCAGCGCGCCAGCAGGCTGCCGGGTATGCCGAGGACGAACGGGGCCTCGGCGGTCTGCCGGCGCAGCTCGGCACAGACGCCACGCAGTCGCTCGAACGCATCGCCGCAGGCGTCACGCAGGCGAACGCCGGAATCGGTGAGTTTTACGCCGCGCCCATCCTTGCCGAACAGGGCCACCCCTAGATCGTCCTCGAGCAACCGCACCTGCCGGCTCACGGCGCCATGGGTAACGTGCAGTTCCTCGGCCGCCAGGCTGATGCTGTGCAACCGGGCAGCGGCTTCGAAAGCGCGCAGGGCATTCAGGGAGGGCAGGTCGCGGCTCATGGCTATTCGTGAGTTTTTCTGACAGGTTTGCGCAATCTTATCGGTTTCTTTTACCCGGCGGGGGGATTAGATTCTGCCCATACGTCATTTCCTGGAGCCCTCCATGACTTCCTATCGCAACGGCCCCGACGCCAAGGGCCTGTTCGGCCGCTTCGGCGGCCAGTACGTCGCCGAGACCCTGATGCCGCTGATCCTCGACCTCGCCCGCGAGTACGAGAAGGCCAAGGACGACCCGGCGTTCCAGGAGGAACTGGCCTACTTCCAGCGCGACTACGTCGGCCGGCCGAGCCCGCTGTACTTCGCCGAGCGCCTGACCGAGCACTGCGGCGGGGCGAAGATCTACCTCAAGCGCGAGGAGCTGAACCATACCGGCGCGCACAAGATCAACAACTGCATCGGCCAGATCCTCCTGGCCCGGCGCATGGGCAAGAAACGCATCATCGCCGAGACCGGCGCCGGCATGCACGGCGTGGCCACCGCCACCGTCGCCGCGCGCTTCGGCCTGCAGTGCGTGATCTACATGGGCACCACCGACATCGACCGGCAGCAGGCCAACGTCTTCCGCATGAAGCTGCTGGGCGCCGAGGTGATCCCGGTGACCGCCGGCACCGGTACCCTGAAGGACGCCATGAACGAGGCGCTGCGCGATTGGGTGACCAACGTCGACAGTACCTTCTACCTGATCGGCACGGTCGCCGGCCCGCATCCGTACCCGGCGATGGTCCGTGACTTCCAGGCGGTGATCGGCAAGGAAACCCGCGAGCAACTGGCCGAGAAGGAAGGGCGCCTGCCCGATTCGCTGGTCGCCTGCATCGGCGGCGGCTCCAACGCCATGGGCCTGTTCCACCCGTTCCTCGACGACGCCGGGGTGCAGATCGTCGGCGTGGAAGCCGCCGGCCACGGCATCGACACCGGCAAGCACGCGGCCAGCCTGAACGGCGGGGTTCCCGGCGTGCTGCACGGCAACCGCACCTTCCTGCTGCAGGACGCGGATGGCCAGATCATCGACGCACACTCCATCTCCGCCGGCCTCGACTATCCCGGCATCGGCCCGGAACACGCCTGGCTGCACGACACCGGCCGCGTCGAGTACACCTCGATCACCGACGACGAAGCCCTGGAGGCCTTCCACACCTGCTGCCGCCTCGAAGGCATCATCCCGGCACTGGAAAGCTCCCATGCCCTGGCCGAGGTCTTCAAGCGTGCGCCCAGCCTGCCCAAGGAGCACATCATGGTGGTGAACCTGTCCGGTCGCGGCGACAAGGACATGCAGACCGTCATGCACCACATGCAACAGGAGTCGAAAGCATGAGCCGCCTGCAGACCCGCTTCGCCCAGCTCAAGCAGGAAAACCGCGCCGCCCTGGTGACCTTCGTCACCGCCGGCGACCCGGACTACGCGTCTTCCCTGGAAATCCTCAAAGGCCTGCCGGCGGCCGGAGCCGACGTGATCGAACTGGGCATGCCGTTCACCGATCCGATGGCGGACGGCCCGGCCATCCAGTTGGCCAACATCCGCGCCTTGGACGGCGGCCAGACCCTGGCCAGGACGTTGCAGATGGTCCGCGAATTCCGCAGCGGCGACAGCGAGACGCCCCTGGTGCTGATGGGCTACTTCAACCCGATCCACCACTACGGCGTCGAACGCTTCATCGCCGAGGCGAAGGAGGTGGGAGTGGACGGCCTGATCGTGGTCGACCTGCCGCCGGAGCACAACGAAGACCTCTGCCACCCGGCCCAGGCCGCCGGCCTCGACTTCATCCGCCTGACCACCCCGACCACCGGCGACCAGCGCCTGCCGACGGTGCTAGAAGGCAGTTCCGGGTTCGTCTACTACGTGTCGGTGGCCGGCGTCACCGGCGCCAACGCGGCGACCCTGGAACACGTCGAGGAAGCGGTGGCGCGCCTGCGCCGGCATACCGACCTGCCGATCGGTATCGGCTTCGGCATCCGCAGCGCCGAACACGCCGCCGCGGTCGCGCGGTTGGCCGACGGCGTGGTGGTCGGCTCGGCGCTGATCGACCGGATCGCCAAGGCCCGCGACAATGCCCAGGCGGTCAAGGATGTCCTCGCCCTGTGCGGCGAGCTGGCCGAAGGCGTGCGCAACGCACGCTGACAGACCCTGACAGCGGCATTCGCCAGGCGCAGGCAACCCGCTGCGCCTGGCCTTGCGTTGCACGCTGCCAGAACCGTGAGGAAAAATTCACGGTCACTTTCAGAAACGTCTTATTGTCCGCCGACTCTGCCGAAGCCTTGAATAGCGCCTCACCCAAATAGCCAACGCATTCAAAGAAGGTTCGCATGAGTAAGGTGCTGATCGTCGATGATCATCCCGCTATCCGCCTGGCCGTGCGCTTGCTGTTCGAGCGCGACGGTTTCACCATCGTCGGCGAGGCCGACAACGGTGCCGAAGCCCTGCAGGTAGCCCGCAAGAAGTCTCCCGACCTGGCCATCCTGGACATCGGCATCCCCAAGATCGACGGTCTCGAAGTGATAGCCCGCCTGAAGTCCCTGAAGCTGGACACCAAGGTCCTGGTCCTGACCCGGCAGAATCCGGCGCAGTTCGCCCCGCGATGCCTGCAGGCCGGCGCCATGGGCTTCGTCAGCAAAAGGGAAAACCTCTCCGAGCTGCTGCTCGCCGCCAAGGCCGTGCTGGCCGGCTACATCCACTTCCCCACCGGGGCGTTGCGCAGCATCAACCAGCAGAGCCGCGACAACGAGGCCCGCATGCTGGAAAGCCTTTCCGACCGCGAGATGACCGTGCTGCAGTACCTGGCCAACGGCAATACCAACAAGGCCATCGCCCAGCAGCTGTTCCTCAGCGAGAAAACCGTGAGCACCTACAAGTCACGCATCATGCTGAAACTCAACGCCCATTCCCTGGCCGGCCTGATCGATTTCGCCCGCCGCCACGAGCTGATCTGAGGATCCCATGCGAACGTTCGACCTGACCGCCGCCCTGGGCGACCGCGCCAACCAACCGGAGATCAGCCGCCTGCTCGTCGCGCAGCTGATGACCAGCAACAACGAAGACACCCGCAAGCTGCGGCGCGCCCAGGAGCGCGAGCAGACCCAGGAACTCAACGAGCTGGCGCACCGCCTGGCGGGCATGGCCTCGCTGATCCACGCCCACGCCGTGGAACGCGCCTGCCACCAACTGGAGATCGCCTGCGGCGAAAGCTCCGTGCGCAAGCTCGCCGATGCCGTCGACGACCTGGTGACGGCACTGGGCGAGCTGCAATGCGAACTGCACGACTGGATGACGATGACCGCGCCTCAAGGCACGGCGAAGTCATAGCGTTGCGGGCCTTCGTCCAGGATCGACAGGTCCAGCGGGCGAATGGCTCCCATCCAGATGGCTCGGTCGCGATGGTCGAGCAGATCGTTGCCGGTGACCGGGTGGATGAACACCACCAGGTCCTGCCGATGGATAGCCAGCCAGGGCACCAGCTCGCCGAACACCTCGGGAGCGAACGCCAGCTGGCAGCTCCAGTCCGGATGCGGCCCTACCGGCCGCTCATGGACCCGCCCCATCTTCAGCGGAAAGCGCCGCGCCGCCTCTTCGCAAAGGGCGCGGGCTCGCTCGATGCTCTGCGCATCGAAATAGACGTGAGCATGGAAGCCCTGGATGCGGGGGGTGGAATACTCGTTCATCGTCACCTCTTCAAGCGCCGCCGGCCTGCAACTCGGCCTGTAGCCAGTCGACGAAACCGTCGACCAGCCGCTGGCGCCGCTTGCGCTCCGGCAATACCGCATAGTACCCGTATCGCGACAGGCAGCTCTCGCCAATGGGCCGGCAAAGCAGCCCCTGTTCGAGCAGGCCGTCGACCAGGTGGCGCCAGCCGATGGCCACGCCCTGGCCGGCGATGGCCGCCTGGATCAGCAAGGTGTAGTTGTCGAAGCTGAGCACCGCCGGAATCGGCTGCCGATCGATGGCCAACGCTTCGAACAACGCCGGCCAGTCGAACCAGCGGGCGTGCTGCGCCGGCTTCAGATGCAGCATCGGCAGGCGCGCCAGGTGCGCCTTGGCCAGCGGCAACTGCAATCCCTCGACCAGCCGCGGGCTACAGACCGGGAACACCTCCTCGCGAAACAGCCGGTGCGCTTCGCCGTGCTTGGAACGACCGTCGCCGAACAGGATCGCCACGTCGATATCGCCGCGCTGGCCGGCCAGGCCGCGCTCGCTGGTCACCAGGCTCACGTCCAGGTGCGGATGGGCCTGATGGAAGCGCGGAAGGCGCGGCATCAGCCAGTAGGCAGCGAAGGCGTAGTCGGTGGCCACCTGGAGCACCTCGTGGCGCTGGCGCGCGCCCAGCGCGGCGATGCCGGCATCGATCGTCTCGAGGCCGGCGGCCACGTGGCGGAGCAGGAGCTGGCCGGCGTCGGTGAGCACGATGCCTCGATGGACGCGCTGGAACAGAGGGGTCGCCAGCTCCTTCTCCAGGCGTTTGATCTGCTGGCTGACCGCAGGCTGGGTGGTCCCCAGCTCCTCGGCGGCAGCGGTGAAGCTGAGCTGGCGGGCGGCGGACTCGAATACCCGGAGCAGGTCGAGGGACAGCGGCATGAGGTGTTCTCCCATAAGCCAGGCTTATCCAACGCATCCAGCCCCATGCGGTTTACCAGGGATTTCGATGCACTGATGATCGACGCAGCACTATCGCATAACCCAATCGCATGGGATAAGCCGCCCGATGAAGACCTCGCCGAACATCCTGTTCATCATGGCCGACCAGATGGCCGCGCCGCTGCTGCCGCTTCACGATCCGCGCTCGGTGCTGCGCATGCCTCACCTCTCGCGCCTCGCCGAACGGGCCGTGGTGTTCGACTCGGCGTACTGCAACAGCCCGCTCTGCGCGCCGTCGCGCTTCACCCTGGTCAGCGGTCGCTTGCCTACCCGCATCGGCGCCTGGGACAACGCCGCTGACTTCGCCGCCGATACCCCCACCTACGCCCACTACCTGCGCAACCTCGGCTATCGCACGGCGCTGTCGGGCAAGATGCACTTCTGCGGTCCCGACCAGTTGCACGGCTACGAGGAACGCCTGACCAGCGACATCTATCCGGCGGACTATGGCTGGGCGGTGAACTGGGACGAGCCGGAGGTGCGCCCGAGCTGGTACCACAACATGTCCTCGGTTTTGCAGGCCGGTCCCTGCGTGCGCACCAACCAGCTGGACTTCGACGAGGAGGTGGTGTTCAAGGCCCGCCAGTACCTCTACGACCATGTTCGCCAGCACGCCGGCCAGCCATTCTGCCTGACCGTGTCGATGACCCATCCGCACGACCCCTACAGCATCCCGGCGAGCTACTGGAATCTCTACCGCGACGAGGACATCCCGCTGCCGCGCCAGCGCTTCGCCCAGGAGGAGCAGGACCCTCATTCGCAACGCCTGCTGAAGGTCATCGACCTGTGGGACAAGCCGTTGCCCGAGGAGCGCATCCGCGCCGCCCGGCGTGCCTACTTCGGCGCCTGCAGCTACGTCGACGCGCAGATCGGTGCGCTGCTGGCGACCCTGGAGGAATGCGGGCTGGCCGACGACACCATCGTGGTGTTCTCCGGCGACCATGGCGACATGCTCGGCGAGCGCGGCCTCTGGTACAAGATGCACTGGTTCGAGATGGCCGCGCGCGTGCCGCTGCTGGTCCATGCGCCGGCGCGCTTCGCGCCGCGCCGCATCGGCGCTTCGGTATCCACCGTGGACCTGCTGCCGACCCTGGTGGAGCTGGCCGGCGGCCAGGTCGATCCACGCCTGCCGCTGGAAGGCCGCTCGCTGCTGCCGCACCTGCGCGACGGCAGCGGGCATGACGAGGTGATCGGCGAATACACCGCCGAGGGCACCCTCAGCCCGCTGATGATGATCCGCCGCGGCGACTACAAGTTCATCTACTCCGAGCAGGACCCCTGCCTGCTCTACGACCTGCGCAACGACCCGCAGGAGCGCGAGAACCTCGCCGCCAGTCCGGCCCATCGCGGAACGTTCGAGGCGTTCCTCGACGAGGCCCGGCGACGCTGGGACATCCCCGCGATCACCCGCGCCGTACTCGACAGCCAGCGCCGCCGACGCCTGGTGGCCGCCGCGCTGGCGCGAGGGCGGCTGGCCAGTTGGGACCACCAGCCGTGGGTCGACGCCAGCCAGCAGTACATGCGCAACCATATCGACCTGGACGATCTCGAGCGCCGCGCGCGCTTCCCGCAACCCTGAGCACGAGGGCACTTCCATGAACCGGCTTCCCACCTGCCTGCTGGCCGCCACCCTGTTCCTGGGCAGCGCCTCGCTATACGCCGAAGACCCCGCCTGTGCCCGCGTCAGGCTGGCCGATCCAGGCTGGAGCGATATCGCGGTGACCAACGCCACCGCCGCGTTTCTCCTGGAAAGCCTCGGCTACCAGGTGAAGATCGATACCCTGTCGGTGCCGATCATCTATGGCGGCCTGCGCGACGGCCAGGTGGACGCCTTCCTCGGCGGCTGGATGCCCGCGCACCAGGACTATCACGACAAGTTCGTCGCCAGCGGCCAGGTCGAACGCCTCGCTCGCAACCTCGATGGCACCCGCTTCACCCTGGCGGTGCCGCGCTACGTCTGGGACGCCGGCGTACACCGCTTCGAAGACCTCGCCGCGCAAGGGCAACGCTTCAACCGCAAGCTGTACGGGATCGGCTCCGGCGCGCCGGCCAACCAGTCGATCCAGAAGATGATCGACGCCAACCAGTTCGGCCTCGGCGACTGGAAGCTGGTGGAGTCCAGCGAGCAGGCGATGCTCGCCGAACTCGGCCGGGCCGAGAAGCGCCAGCGCTGGCTGGTGTTCCTCGGCTGGACGCCGCACCCGATGAACATCCGCCATGACCTGCGCTACCTGGAAGGCGGTGAGCAGTACTTCGGCGACCGCGGCCAGGTCTACACCCTGGCACGCAAGGGCTACGCCGCGCAGTGCCCGAACCCGGCGCGGCTGCTGGCCAACCTGCGCTTCGACCTGGATATGGAGAACCGCCTGATGAGTGACGCGCTGGAAGGCACGGCGACTCCGGCCTCGGCGACCCGCGCCTGGCTCAAGGCCAACCCGCGGGTGCTCGAGGCCTGGCTGCAAGGGGTGACCAGCCGCGACGGCGGCGACGCCCTGGCCGCGGTTCGCGGCCAGCCATAGCGCCATGTGGACGCGCCTGCTGCCGTTCCTCGCCTGGCTACCGGGGCTACGCCGGGGCACGCTCAGGCGCGAGGCCTGGGTCGGCCTGAATGGCGCGATCCTGGCACTGCCGCAATCGATGGCCTATGCGCTGATCGCCGGCCTGCCAGCGGAGTACGGCCTGTACGCGGCGATGCTGCCAGTGGCGATCGCCTGCCTGTGGGGCTCGTCGCGCTACCTGGTGAGCGGTCCCACCGCGGCGATCTCGGTGCTGCTGTTCAGTTCGGTGGCCCCCCTGGCGCCGCTGGGCAGCCCGCAATACGTCCAGGCCGTGCTGCTGCTGACCTTTCTCGCCGGCGCCTTCCAGTGGCTGCTCGGCGTCCTGCGCGTCGGGTCGCTGGTCAATTTCGTCTCGCATTCGGTGATGCTCGGCTTCACCCTTGGCGCGGCGCTGCTGATCGTCCTCGGCCAACTGCCCTATCTTCTCGGCCTGGCCGCGAGCGGGGAGGGCGCAGCGCCGGGAAACGGCTGGCGGCTGCTGGCGCGGTTCGCCGAGTTCGATGGCCCATCGCTGCTGGTGGGCGGCTTCAGCTTCGCGCTCAGCCTGCTGGTCAGGCGCCTGCGACCGCGCTGGCCGGCCCTGCTGCTTGGCTTGCTGGGCGGTGCCACGCTGGTCTGGGCGCTACCCGGGACCTTCGCCTCGGTAGCCCATGTGCAGGCCTTATCGAGTGCACTGCCGGGTTGGAATCCGCTGGTCTTCGATTCCCGATCGATCCTCGACCTGTTACCTGCGGCGGTGGCCTGCGGCATGCTCGGGCTGGTCACCAGCCTGTCGATCGCCCGCGCCCTGGCCGCGCGCCAGGGAGACGCGTTCGATGCCAACCAGGAGGTCCGCGCCCAGGGTCTGTCGAACCTGCTCGGGCCTTGGCTGTCGGCGAGCCTGTCGGCGGGTTCCTTCACCCGCTCCGGGCTCAATCTGGAAGCTGGTGCGCGCTCCCCGCTGGCGGGTGCGTTTTCGGCGCTCTGGGTGGCCCTGCTGGCCGTGCTCGGTGCGCGCCTGATCGAACATGTACCGTTGCCGGCGATGGCCGCAGGCATCCTGCTGATCGCCTGGGGCCTGATCGACCGCCCGGCGCTCCGTGCGCTCTACCGCAGCGGCCGCGCCGAATGCCTGGTGGCCGGCCTAACCGCCCTGGCCACGCTGCTGTTGCCGCTGCAGAACGCCATCTACGCGGGAGTGCTGGCGTCGCTGTTCTTCTACCTGCGGCGCACCTCGACACCACGCGTACTGCGCCAGCGCAACGACGAGGAAGAAGTGCTACGCATCGAAGGCTCGATCTTCTTCGGCGCCTGCGACTACCTGCAACGCCTCATGCGCCAATGTGACAGGCCACGGCTGGTGCTGGACGCCCGCCAGGTGAACTTCATCGACTTCGCCGGCGCAGTGCTGTTGCAGCAGGAAGCCCGCCGCCTGCACGCCGAGGGACGCCGCCTGGTATTGCGCCACGCTCGCCCGCAGGTCCGCGAAGCGCTGGGCCGGCAGGCCGACGAAGGCTGCCGCCTGCACTACGAAGGCTGACGCTCAGGGCGCCGCCGGCGATGTCGGTGCGCTGTCGCCGGGCAGCAGTTGCGGCGATTCCCGCTGCAGCTTGTCGCGCATCATCTCCAACTGTCCAAGGGCGGCGCGAGCCTCGTCGATTTCCTCGGCGCTGCGCTCGCCACCCTGTTCGGCCGCCTCGATCCGCGCGCGGATTTCCGGGATCTGCTGTACGCCGCTGGTGTAGGCCTGTACCAGTTCGCGGGTCTGTCGTTCCTCGAAGGCCTGGTACTGCTTCGGATCGGCCAGCTCCTGCGCCGTCGCGCCCTGGCGTGGTTGCAGGCCGCCGAGCGGCGGGCTGCGCGGGTCGCCCTCGTCGCGCAGCATCTGCATGAACTGGATCGCCTGCTCGCGATCCAGTTCCGCCGCCGGCGGCTTCGCCTCGTACGCCGGTGCCACCGCTTGCGATCGTACCGGCGCCAGCGGCGGCGGACGGTCGTCGACCGCGGGCAGCGCCGCAAGCGTCCTGGCTGGCGGCGGAGAAGACGAGGAAGCGGCCATATCGGCGGGCGCCAGCAACACGCCGGCGCAGGCCAGGGCGATCGCCAGCCCGCTGCAGCCGAGGGCAACGCCGAGCCAGCGCTTCACAGGCCTTCCACCCTGGCGCCGGCCAGCAGGTTGCGCAGGCGCGTCTCGAACTGTGCTGCCAGTTGCTCGCGCGCCACCGCCTGGTTCACCTCGAAGCGCACGCTGCGGTCGTCGAGGGGCAACTGGCGATCCTCGCGGCTACGCACCCGGACGATCTCGAACGCGCCGTCGATGCGCATCGGCTGGGAAACCGTATCGGCCTTCTGGATCAGCGCAGTCTTGCGCAGCAGGTCGAGCCGGCCGTCCTGGGGCCGTATCAGGCCTAGGTCGCCGGGCGGGTCGCGGTCCCTGTCGTCGGCCAGGGAATAGCGGCGTACCGCCTCGTCGAAGGCCAGGCCGTTGCGCAACTCGGCGTAGACCTTGTCCGCGCTCGCCTGGTCGGCCAGGCGGATATGCGCCGCCTGCACCTGCGCGACGTTGCGGTAACGCTCCAGGTTGCGCCGATAGTAGGCCTCGGCGTCCTTGTCGCTGACCTTGCCGGCGAGTTCCCGCAGCGCCTCGGACTCATGGTGGAAATCACTGTAGAGGCCGATCTGGTGCAGATAGCGATGGCGCACCAGCTTGTCCCGCACCAGGGTCCTCACGCCCTGCCGCTCTGCCGGGCCGAAGCCGTCCCGGGCCAGGCGGTACCAGAGGTAGTCGCGGCGGATGCGGGTCTGGACCTGGCGCGCCAGGTAGGCGAGGTTGCCCTGTTGCAATTCCACCTGGCCCTGGACGTTGTCGCCTTCGTACAGCGATAGCAGGTCGAGGACCTGTGCCGGCTGGCCGGGAAACTGCCAGCCGATCAGCTCGACCCCGGCCGCCTCGCGGCGCTGCGTCTCATCCAGCAGCAGGCTGTTTTCCACCAGGCCGCGGCTCCTCGGCGCCAGCACCTCGCGCAAACGCTCCGCGCTCAGGGCCCGGGGCTGGCGCAGGTATGGCCCGAGGTCCTCGCGGTAGCGCCTGCCGTATACCTGTTCGAGCAGGTTGCCGGCCTCGATCTCCACGCTGGCGTCGAGATCGGCGCGGCTCTGCGCGGTGAGCTGGTCTTCCACCGCGCGCGCCAGCAGGCGGTTTTCCACCAGGCCGCGGCGCAACTGCTGCGGGTCGGTGTTGAACTTGACCCGCGACAGGGCCTGCTCGAGCAGGTCGACGCTTTTCCCCGGCAGCACCTCGCCGTCGATCCGCAGATCCTGCGGCGCGTTGGCGGGGACGCCATGGGCGCTCCACGCCAGCAGCCCGAGGGCGACCCCGCACAGTGCGCGACGCCAGCCCCGAGCGCGGTCAGAGAGCAGTCTGTGCATCGAAGCTGTTGGCGCCCTTGGTCAGTACGGTGACGGTCAGGGCGATGGACTCGGGAATCAGCTCCTTCGCCACCCGCAGGCGCGTCTCGTAGCTGGTGTCGTAGAGCGGCTCGGGACGCGCGTAGGCGACCTGGCCGGTCTGGGTGAGCAGGTCGCGGATGCTCTTGCTCGGATCGTAGCGCCCCACCAGGTTGGCCACCGCCGCCGGGTCGTTGAGCTTCTCGCTGGCGTAGTGGTCGTCGACCCAGCCTTCCCAGCTGGAATGGCCGTTGGCCGAGGTGATCCACACATGGTGCGGCTGGGCCACGTCGCCGGTGGCGTGCAGGGCATAGCCGATGGTTTGCAGCGAAGGCGCGGCGCGGAACTGCTCGAACCAGTAGGTGGCGAGGTTGTCGATCGGCTGGAAGGCGGCGGTCTGGAAGTCGCCGTAGTGCTCCTGCCAGTCCGAGCGGGTGCCCTGGCGGTAGTGCGCCTCGGTGGTGTCGAAGTCCTCGCGCTTCAGCTCGCGGTTGTAGAGATAGACCATGGCGTACCAGTCGACGTCGGCGATGCCGCCGTCGACCTTGTGGTAGCGGTAGTCGTAGCCGCCGTGGGGGTTGCCATGGGAGTCGCCGTCGCGGGCCAGGTTGAGGAAGTGCCAGTACGAGGTGTAGTTGACGATGCCCGAAGCCGCGCCCCACAGCGGCGCGTGTTCGTAGCCGACCCACCAGCCACCGAGACGGGTGTCCTTGAAGTCGTCCACGTCGAAGGCCGCCTGGCCGAGGATCTCCCCGGCCTGCGCCTCGCTGCCGGCGGCGCTCACGTAGAACCGGTAGGCCTGACGCATCTCCTCGGTGGCGTAGGAGGAGTTCATGAAGGCCAGGGCGTCCTTGACGATGTTCTTGTGGGTCGGTTGCGACCAGGCGTTGGCCTGGCTGGCGATGGTGCAGATGCAGAGACCGGCGGCCAGGCGGGCGAAGGTTTTCATCGGCAGCGCTCGAGAGTGAGTGAAGCCTGAAGTCTTAACCCGGTTTTGTGATTCCTACATGTCAGATGGAAACCGATTTGAGACGTACGTCTCAAATGCGGCCTGACAACTCAGACAGTTGCCAATTGCCGGCGCAGCGTCTCCAACACCGGCGCCGAGGCAGGACGCACGCCACGCCAGAGGAAGAATGCCTCGGCGGCCTGCTCCACCAGCATGCCCAGGCCATCCAGGGTACGCGCCGCACCGCGTTCGGCGGCCCAGCGGTTGAAGGCGGTCGGTTCCTTGGCATACATCATGTCGTAGCAGACGGTACGGCCGGGCTCGATCACGCTCTGCGCCAGCGGCGGCACGTCGCCGGCAAGACTGGCCGAGGTGCCGTTGACGACCAGGTCGAAAGGCCCTTCGACCTCGGCGAAACCGCAGCCGCGCACCGCGCCGAGATCGGCGAATCGCTCGGCCAGGTCCACGGCCTTCCGCGCCGTGCGGTTGGCGATCAGCAACTCCGCCGGGCACTCGCCGAGGAAGGGTTCGAGCACCCCGCGCACCGCACCGCCGGCGCCGAGCAGGAGAACCCGCTTGCCGCGCAGCTCGACCCCGGCGTTCGCCGTCAGGTCCCGCAGCAAGCCCGCGCCGTCGGTGTTGTCGCCGCGCAGGCGACCGTCGGCCAGGCGGATCAGGGTGTTCACCGCCCCGGCCCGGGTGGCCCGCTCGCTCAATTCGTCCACCAGACGATAGGCCTCTTCCTTGAACGGCACGGTGACATTGGCGCCCTTGCCCTGCTCGAAGAAGCGCCGGGCGAACCCGGGGAAATCGTCCAGCGGCGCCAGCTGCGCGTCATAGACCAGCGCCTCGCCGGTCTGCTCGGCGAACAGGCGGTGGATCAGCGGCGACTTGCTGTGGCCGATGGGGTTGCCGAATACGCAGTAGCGGTCCATGGGTCGTTCCTTTGCCGGGGTGGGACGGGACGAGCGGACTCGTCCCCTGCGGGCGGGTCAGGGCTGGCCGGCGAGCCAATCGCGGTCGGCGAGGAAATACTCGGTCAGGCGCGCTTCCTCGCTGCCCGGCTCGGGTTTCCAGTCATAGCCCCAGCGCACCTGCGGCGGCAACGACATCAGGATCGATTCGGTACGGCCGCCGGACTGCAGGCCGAACAGGGTGCCACGATCGAAGACCAGGTTGAACTCCACGTAGCGACCGCGACGATAGGCCTGGAACTCTCGCTGCCGTTCATCGAACGGCGTGTGCTTGCGGCGCTGGACGATCGGCAGGTAGGCGTCGATATAGGCGTCGCCGATAGCGCGGATGAAGGCGAAGCAGGTGTCGAAGTCCCACTGGTTGAGGTCGTCGAAGAACAGGCCGCCGATGCCGCGCGGCTCGTTGCGGTGCTTGAGATGGAAGTAGCGGTCGCACCATTCCTTGTAGCGCGGATAGACGTCCGCGCCGAACGGCGCGCAGGCGTCGCGAGCGACCCGGTGCCAATGCACGCAGTCTTCCTCGTGGGCGTAGTAGGGGGTCAGGTCGAAGCCGCCGCCGAACCACCAGACCGGCTCCTCGCCTTCCTTCTCGGCGCAGAAGAAACGCACGTTGGCATGGGAAGTCGGCACGTGGGGGTTTTCCGGATGGATCACCAGCGACACGCCGAGCGCCTGGAAACCGCGCCCGGCCAGTTCCGGCCGATGGGCGCTGGCCGAGGGCGGCAGGCTATCGCCGAAGACGTGGGAAAAATTCACCCCGCCCTTCTCGATCAATGCGCCGTCGCCGATTACCCGCGTCCGTCCGCCGCCACCGGCCGGACGCTCCCAGGCGTCCTCGGCGAAGCGGGCCTTGCCGTCCTCCGCCTCGAGGGCGGCGCAGATGCGGTCTTGCAGGTCGAGCAGGTAGGTTTTGACAGCGGCGATACGGTCGGTCACGGAGTTCACCTTGGAGCGGGGAGGCCGCGCGGGGCGCGGGCTGGCGACGAAACGAGGGCGCAAGCATACCACCCTGGATGGGTAGCCGGCGCTTGACGGCCGTCAAGGGGAAGGCTTGGATGAAGGCCTTTACCCAGGGTCGCCCACCCGGCGCGACCGTCCGAAACCCTGACGAAGCAGGAGTTCCAGCATGGCCAAGCGCATCCAGTTCGCTGCCTACGGCGGCCCCGAAGTCCTCGAATACCGCGACTACCAACCCGCCGAGCCGGGCCCCCGGGAAGTCCGCGTGCGTAATCGCGCCATCGGCCTGAACTTCATCGACACCTACTACCGTAGCGGCCTCTATCCAGCCCCCGGCTTCCCTTCGGGGCTGGGTAGCGAAGGGGCCGGCGAGGTCGAGGCGGTGGGCAGCGAAGTGACCCGTTTCAAGGTCGGCGACCGCGTCGCCTACGCCACCGGCCCGCTGGGCGCCTACAGCGAACTGCATGTGCTGGCGGAGGAGAAGCTGGTCCACCTGCCCGACGGCATCGACTTCGAACAGGCCGCCGCGGTGATGCTCAAGGGGCTCACCACCCAATACCTGCTGCGCCAGACCTACGAACTGCGGGGCGGCGAAACCATTCTCTTCCATGCCGCCGCGGGCGGCGTGGGCCTGTTCGCCTGCCAATGGGCCAAGGCCCTTGGAGTGCAACTGATCGGCACCGTCAGCTCGCCGGAAAAGGCGCGCCTGGCCAGGCAGCACGGTGCCTGGGAGACCATCGACTACAGCCACGAGAACGTGGCGCGGCGGGTGCTCGAACTGACCGACGGGAAGAAGTGCCCGGTGGTCTACGACTCGGTGGGCAAGGATACCTGGGAAACCTCGCTGGACTGCGTGGCGCCGCGCGGCTTGCTGGTCAGCTTCGGCAACGCCTCGGGGCCGGTGACCGGGGTCAACCTCGGCATCCTCTCGCAGAAGGGTTCGCTGTACGTGACCCGGCCGACCCTGGGCAGCTACGCCGATACCCCGGAAAAACTCCAGGCGATGGCCGACGAGCTGTTCGGCCTGATCGAGCGCGGCGACATCCGCATCGAGATCAACCAGCGCTTCGCCCTGGCCGAAGCAGCCAGGGCGCATACCGAACTGGCCGCACGGCGAACCACGGGCTCGACCGTACTGTTGCCCTGAAGCGCGTACTCAGGCCGGGCGGATGACCTGTCCGGTCACCAGGTCGCGGATCAGGCTGGGGTTGCGGCGCCCGCCAAGGGCGCCGCCGAGGATAGCGTCCAGCTCGTCGTGGAAGTATTGCTCCACCCGCAGCCGCGTGCGCGCCGCCGGGCGCCCGGCCGGATTGGCCGAGGTGGAGATCAGCGGACCGGTGAGATGGCACAGTTCCTGTACCAGGGGATGGTCGGTGACCCGCACGGCGACGCTGTCGTGGACGCCGGTGACCCACTCCGGCAGGCGCTCCTGGTGCGGCACCAGCCAGGTGTTCGGCCCCGGCCAGGTACCGGCCAGGCGGTCCAGCCAGACGTCCGGCAGGTCTTCGAGAAGGAAGTCGAGCTGGTGGATGTTCGCCGCCACCACGATCAGGCCCTTTTCCACCGGCCGCGCCTTCAGCGCCAGCAGGCGATACACCGCATCCTCGTTCCACGGGTCGCAGCCGAGCCCCCATACCGCCTCGGTGGGATAGGCGATCACGCCGCCCTCGCGGACGACCCGGGCGGCGCATTGCGCACGAAAGCTGCTGATCATCGACTCACTCCAGCGGACAGGGTGCGCGAAGTGTACGGTTTCAGCCGGAGCGATGCACCCAGGTGCCGGCCTCGCAGGCGACCCGGCCGTCGAGTTCCAGTTCGCTGAGCGTCGCCAGCACGTCGGGCAGCGTCATGCCGCTGGCGGCGGCCAGGCCTTCGCTGGTGTAGGGCGCGGCGCGCAGCAGCGCCAGCAAAGGGTGGGGCAGGGGTTGCGCCGGCGCTTCCGCTGGCTCCGCCTGCGCCCAGCCGCGCAGTGCTTCGAGCACGTGCCCGACGCTTTCCACCAGCAGCGCGCCATCGCGAATCAGCTGGTGGCAGCCACGTGCGCCGGGGTGGTGGATGGAACCCGGAATGGCGTACACCTCGCGACCCTGTTCCGCCGCCAGCCGCGCGGTGATCAGCGAGCCGCTGGCGGGACTTGCCTCGACCACCAGCACACCCAGCGAGAGTCCGCTGATGATGCGGTTGCGCCGGGGAAAGTTTGCCGGCAGCGGCGGGCTGTCCAGCGGCAGCTCCGAAACCAGCGCGCCGCCACCCTCGACGATGCGCCGCGCCAGCGCCTCGTGGCGGCGCGGATAGAGCCTGCGCAGGCCGGTGCCGAGGACTGCCACGGTCGCGCCGCCAACCTCCAGCGCGCCCTCGTGGGCGGCGCCATCGATGCCCAGGGCCAGCCCGCTGGTGATGGCGAAGCCGCCCTGCGCCAGGCTGCGCGCAAAGCTCCGGGCGGTGCCCAGCCCGGCGGGGCTGGCGCGGCGGCTGCCGACCATCGCCAGTTGCGGCCGTTCCAGAGTCTCCGGGGTGCCTTCGACGTACAGCAGCGGCGGGGCATCGGCGACTTCGGCGAGCAGTGCCGGGTATCCCGGGTCGTCCCACATCAGCAGGTGCCTGCGCGGACCTTCCAGCCAGCGCAGGGCTTCACCCGCCGCTTCCCGCACCGCCGGGCTGCGCCGCGCGGCAGCGGCCTCGGCAGGCACTCCCAGGGTGCGCCAGGCGCCGGCTGGCGCGGCAAGCGCGGAAGAGGCCGAACCGAAGGCCTCGATCAAGCGCAGGAAGCGCATGGGTCCCAGTTCGGGCAGGCCATGCAGGCGCAGCCGTGCTTCCAGTTCGGCTGGAGAATGGTTCTTCATCGCGACTCATCCATAGCAGGCAGGTCCATCGCTGACAGGAAGAGGGGAAGGGTCCGGCTTCCATCCTGGAAACCGTCGTATGAAATTTCCTTCCCCCAGAAACGCGAAACCCCCGCCGAGGCGGGGGTTTCGAGTCAGGGATTCTGCACCCTGTCGGTTACCGAGAGCGGCCTGCTGGCCATCAGAACCAGGGCGTAGCTCAGCTTCTTGTAGGTACGGAACACCATCAGCAGGCCGGCGCGTTCGTCGGGAATCTTCACCGACTCACCGGTAACGCGGTCGCGCACCGTCTCGCCGACCTTGTAGATCGCCAGCACGTTGCCCTCGGCCAGCCCGTCGCGCTGGCCACGGTTCAGGGTGACCACGTCGAACTGGCCGATCTGGGTCACGCCGCGCGGTACGTCGATGATTTCGCCCTTCACCTCGCGGCTCGGCTCGCCGGGCATGAAGGTGGAATTCACCGCACGCTCCTCGGTGGGGAACAGGCGGTCGCCCAGGCGCACTTCCTGGGTGGTGCGGGTCAGCGCCAGGGTCGCGACGTCGCCTTCGGTGGCTACCACCTCGCCGCCGCCGATGTCGTCGGCGTTGATGCCGAGGACTTCCTTGGTCTTCGGATCGATGTAGACCTTGCCCTGGCGGAAGATGCCATAGGCCGGCTGGCCGTCGGCGAACTTGCCGCGGGCGTAGATGCGGTCGCCGGTGCCGCTGACGATCCGCTCGGCGTTGCCGGCGACGATGTACGGCGCACTGGTGAAGGTCTTCTCGTCATCGACGATGCGGTTGGCCAGCAGGAAGCTGTTGATCTTGTCCAGCGGGATGGTCGGGATAGCCTCGGCGATCGGCGTGCTGCGGATCTTCGGCGACAGCTTGATGGTCCCGCGCGATTCGCCACGGTTCAGCACCAGGCGCGGCTGGCCATCGACGTAGACCAGGCTGAGGGTGTCGCCGGGGTAGATCAGGTGGGGATTCTGGATCTGCGGGTTGGCGTGCCAGAGTTCCGGCCACTTCCATGGCTGGCGGAGGAATTTCCCCGAGATGTCCCACAGGGTATCGCCCCTGACCACCGTGTAGCGGTCCGGATGCCCTTCCCTGAGGTCGACCTGGGCCTGCGCCAGACCGCTCGCGGCAAGGAGCAGAAGGGCGACTAGTGATTTCCTCATGCAGTGAATCCCTTTATCATGTCGACATACGCGAAACGCCCGAAGCCCGCGAGAAACGCGGTCTGAAGCCGTTTTCAAGCTGCGCGCCATCTTAGCAGCGGATTTTCAATCGATTCCACAAGTGCATCACAAACGCATATGGCCATCCTGAACATTCTCGAATTCCCCGATCCGCGCCTGCGGACCATCGCCAAACCGGTGGAGGTGGTCGACGACGCGGTGCGCCAGCTGATCGACGACATGTTCGAAACCATGTACGAAGCCCCGGGCATCGGCCTCGCCGCGACCCAGGTGAACGTGCACAAGCGCATCGTGGTCATGGACCTCAGCGAAGACAAGTCCGAGCCGAGGGTATTCATCAACCCCGAGTTCGAACCGCTGACCGAGGAAATGGACCAGTACCAGGAAGGCTGCCTGTCGGTACCCGGCTTCTACGAGAACGTGGACCGACCGCAGAAGGTCCGGATCAAGGCCCTCGACCGCGACGGCAACCCCTTCGAGGAAGTCGCCGAAGGCCTGCTGGCGGTATGCATCCAGCACGAATGCGACCACCTCAACGGCAAGCTGTTCGTCGACTACCTGTCCACCCTCAAGCGCGACCGCATCCGCAAGAAGCTGGAAAAGCAGCATCGACAGCAGGCGTGACCCCATCCCCCAAAGGCTTGCCCCGGCAAGCCTTTTTCTTTTAGCGAGCCCCGCATGAGCCAAGCATTGCGCATCGTCTTCGCCGGAACCCCGGAATTCGCCGCCGAGCATCTCAAGGCCCTGCTCGACACCCCACATCGGATCGTCGCCGTCTACACCCAGCCCGACCGGCCGGCCGGCCGCGGGCAGAAACTGATGCCCAGCGCGGTGAAGAGCCTGGCCCTGGAGCATGGCCTACCGGTCATGCAGCCGCAGAGCCTGCGCAATGCCGAGGCCCAGGCGGAGCTGGCGGCGCTGCGCGCGGACCTGATGGTGGTGGTCGCCTATGGCCTGATCCTGCCCCAGGCGGTACTCGATATCCCGCGCCTGGGCTGCATCAACAGCCACGCCTCGCTGCTGCCGCGCTGGCGCGGCGCCGCGCCGATCCAGCGCGCGGTGGAAGCCGGCGACGCGGAGAGCGGCGTCACCGTGATGCAGATGGAAGCCGGGCTCGACACTGGCCCGATGCTGCTCAAGGTGAGCACGCCGATTTCCGCCGCGGACACCGGCGGCAGCCTGCACGACCGGCTCGCCGCGCTCGGCCCGAAAGCGGTGGTCGAAGCCATCGCCGGCCTGGCCGCCGGCACCCTGCATGGCGAGGTCCAGGACGACGCCCTGGCCACCTACGCGCACAAGCTGAACAAGGACGAGGCACGCCTCGACTGGAGCCGTCCGGCCGTCGAACTGGAGCGCCAGGTCCGCGCCTTCACCCCGTGGCCGGTCTGCCACACCAGCCTCGCCGATGCTCCGCTGAAAGTCCTCGGCGCCAGCCTGGGGCAGGGTAGCGGGGCGCCCGGAACCATCCTCGAGGCCAGCCGCGACGGCCTGCTGGTCGCCTGCGGCGAAGGCGCCCTGCGCCTGACCCGCCTGCAATTGCCGGGCGGCAAGCCACTGGCCTTCGCCGACCTCTACAACAGCCGTCGCGAGCAATTCGCCGCCGGCCAGGTGCTCGGCCAATGAACCCGCGTCTCGCCGCCTGCCAGGCGCTGGCCGCGGTGCTCGCCGGACGCGCCTCGCTGTCTGGCGCGCTGCCGCCGCAACTGGACAAGGTCGCCCCGCGTGATCGCGGCCTGACCCAGGAGCTGGCCTTCGGCGCGGCGCGCTGGCAACCGCGCCTGCAGGCCCTGGCCGCGCGCCTGTTGCAGAAGCCGTTCAAGGCCGCCGACACCGATATCCACGCCCTGCTGCTGATCGGCCTCTACCAGTTGCTCTACACGCGGATTCCGCCGCACGCCGCGATCGGCGAGACCGTCGGCTGCGCCGACAAGCTGAAGAAGGGCTGGGCCAAGGGCGTGCTCAACGCCGTGCTGCGCCGCGCGCAGCGCGAAGGCGAGACGCTGCTGGCCGAGGTCGACCGCGATCCCTCGGCGCGCCTGGGCCATCCGCGCTGGCTGCTGAAAGCGCTCAAGCAGGCCTGGCCGGAGCAACTCGACGCGCTCTGCGCGGCGAACAACGCACACCCGCCGATGACCTTGCGGGTCAATCGGCGCCATGGCGAGCGCGATGCCTACCTGGCCGAACTCGCCGAAGCCGGGATCGAGGCCCGCGCCTGCGACTACAGCCGCGACGGCATCCAGCTCGCCGCGCCGCGCGACGTACGCGAACTACCGGGCTTCGCGGAGGGCCGCGTCAGCGTCCAGGACGAAGCCGCGCAACTGGCCGCCGAGCTGCTCGAAAGCGCGCCCGGCCAGCGTGTCCTCGACGCCTGCTGTGCGCCTGGCGGCAAGACCTGCCACCTGCTGGAAACCCAGCCGGGACTGGCCGAAGTGGTCGCCGTCGACCTCGAGGAGAGCCGCCTGGTAAGGGTTCGGGAAAACCTCCAGCGGCTCGGCCTGCAAGCCAGCCTGGTCGCCGCCGACGCCAGGGCCACCGGGGAGTGGTGGGACGGCAAGCCGTTCCAGCGCATCCTCCTCGACGCGCCGTGCTCGGCCACCGGGGTGATCCGCCGCCACCCGGACATCAAGCTGGCGCGCAAGCCGGAAGACATCGCCGCCCTGGCGCACCTGCAAGGTGAATTGCTCGACGCACTGTGGCCTACCCTGGAAGTCGGCGGCGTGCTGCTCTATGCCACCTGTTCGGTGATGCCGGCGGAAAACAGCGACAGCATCGCCGCCTTCCTTGCCCGTACGCCCGGCGCCCGCGAACTGGACCTTCCCGGCCCCTGGGGCATGAAACAGCCCCACGGCCGCCAGTTGTTGCCGCAGGTGGAAGGCCACGATGGCTTCTACTATGCCAAGCTGATCAAGATATCCGCCCGTTGATCGAAACCTGACGAGCCGTTCCTGCCATGAAAATCATCATCCTAGGTGCCGGCCAGGTCGGCGGCACACTGGCCGAGCACCTGGCCAGCGAAGCCAACGACATCACCGTGGTCGACACCGACGGCGACCGCCTACGCGACCTCGGCGACCGCCTCGACATCCGCACCGTGCAAGGCAAGGCCTCGTTCCCCACGGTGCTGCGCCAGGCCGGCGCCGACGACGCCGACATGCTGGTGGCGGTGACCAATAGCGACGAAACCAACATGGTCGCCTGCCAGGTCGCCTACACCCTGTTCAACACCCCGACCAAGATCGCCCGCGTCCGCGAGCCGGCCTACCTGACCCGTACCGGCCTGTTCGACAACGAGGCGATCCCGGTGGACGTGCTGATCAGTCCGGAGCAGGTGGTCACCAACTACATCAAGCGCCTGATCGAACATCCCGGCGCGTTGCAGGTGATCGACTTCGCCGAAGGCAAGGCGCAACTGGTCGGCATCAAGGCCTACTACGGCGGCCCTCTGGTAGGGCAGGAGCTGCGCCAGTTGCGCGAGCACATGCCGAACGTGGATACCCGCGTCGCCGCGATCTACCGCCGCAACCGGCCGATCATTCCCCAGGGCGACACGGTGATCGAGGCCGACGACGAAGTCTTCTTCATCGCCGCCAAGGCCCATATCCGCGCGGTAATGGGCGAGATGCGCAGGCTCGACGACAGCTACAAGCGGATCATCATCGCCGGCGGCGGCAATGTCGGCGAGCGCCTGGCCGAGGCCATCGAGAGCCGCTACCAGGTGAAGATCATCGAGCGCAGCCCGCTGCGCTGCCGGCACCTCTCGGATACCCTGGACAGCACCATCGTGCTCAACGGCAGCGCTTCCGACCGCGACCTGCTGCTGGAGGAGAACATCGGCGAGACCGACGTGTTCCTCGCCCTGACCAACGACGACGAGGCCAACATCATGTCCTCGCTGCTGGCCAAGCGGCTCGGCGCGAGCAAGGTGATGACCCTGATCAACAACCCGGCCTATGTCGACCTGGTGCAAGGCGGCGAGATCGACATCGCCATCAGCCCGCAACTGGCGACCATCGGCACCCTGTTGGCCCACGTTCGCCGCGGCGACATCGAGAGCGTACACTCGCTGCGCCGCGGCGCAGCCGAAGCGATCGAGGTGGTGGCCCATGGCGACGCCAAGTCGAGCAAGGTGATCGGTCGCTCGATCAACGAGATCAAGCTGCCGCCGGGCACCACCATCGGCGCGCTGGTGCGCGACGAGGAAGTGCTGATCGCCCACGGCGACACCCACATCGAGAGCGGCGACCACGTGCTGCTGTTCCTGGTCGACAAGAAATACATCCGCGACGTCGAGCGACTGTTCCAGGCCGGCCTGACGTTCTTCTGAGGCACGCCCTATCGCGAACGGCGATAGGGCTTCGGCCTACGAACACGAAGGGGCCGCGTGCCTCCTTCGCAACGGCCGAAGCCCCCTGTTCCGTGCAAAGCCTGGCCGGAGCCGGGCACAATGGCCGACATCGTTGGAAGAGGGCAGGATGATGATCGAAGGTCTGGAAAAGATGCTGGCCAAAGGCGTGGACAATGCGCTGCTGCGCTTCGGCCTGGGCAAGGGCTACCTGGACGCGGGCGACGCCGAACGCGCGACGGAACACCTCCAGCGTTGCGTAGAGCAGGACCCGAAGTATTCCGCTGGCTGGAAACTGCTGGGCAAGGCGCGCCAGGCTGCCGGCGATCTCGCGGGCGCCCGGCAGGCCTGGGAGCAAGGCCTGGCAGCTGCCGCGACGCATGGCGACAAGCAGGCCGAAAAGGAAATGACGGTGTTCCTGCGCAAGCTCGACAGGGCGAGAACCTGAGCGTCCGGCCGAGGCTCGCGCTTCCCCGGCCAGGACGGAGTACAGCGCGTTCTCTCCACCCGTAGGCCGGAGTTCCGGCAGACGGGTCGGGCGTCCTCATCCAGCGCTGGCGGAACGGTTCGAGCACGCCCCGACGACACTTTTACAAAGACCTGTTCCACACATTCGTAGGCAACTTCTGTCAACGATGTAGCCTGCATCCCGAACGCCCAACACCCCATTGAGCGACCGCTGCCGGCCCTCTAGCTTCGACTCATCGCTTCGGTCCAAGCCCGAACGCGACACCCGACTTCAACTACTTTTCCGGAGCCAACATGTCGAAGCACGAGCGTTCAGTCCCGTCCTATGTAGAATACCCATACGAGCAAGCGATTCTCTACGTTCACCGGAACGCCTCCGCCAATGAGATGCTCGAATCCGTACAGGAGCGCCTCAGGGCTCTCCTCGGCCTCCTCCATGCCTTGGAAAGGATCGAAGTGCGGACAGGGCAGGGCGTTCCCATTCAGCGCGTGGCGCACATCCTGGTCACGCTCGGCGGCGATGCCCTGACGCTGCTCACGGCCGCGCACCGGGCTACCACCTCCTAACGAAGAAGGGCGCAACGGTCACGGCCGTTGCGCCCTTCCTCCAGACTGCCTCGATGAGCCTCAAGCGTTGCTCTGCGGCCGCCCCGGCAGCATCTTCAGGATGCCGTTGAGTAGCATGCCGTAGAGCGGCACGAACAGCAGAAGACTGATACTCAGCTTCACTCCGTAGTCCACCGTGGCGATTTCCACCCAGTGCTGCGCCATGAACGGATTGTCGCTGCGCCAGAACGCCACGAAGAAGAAGGTGAAGGTGTCCAGCAGGTTGCCGAGGATGGTCGAGGCGACTGGCGCGGTCCACCAGTGCCGGGAACGACGGAGGCGGTCGAATACCTGGATGTCGAGGATCTGCCCGAGCACATAGGCGAGGAAGCTTGCCAGGGATATCCGTGCGACGAAGGTGTTGAACTCCAGCAGCGCGGAGAAACCACGGAACGCCGCTTCCTGGAACAACACCGAGACCACGTAGGAGGCGATCAACGCCGGGATCATGACCCGGGCGATGACCAGCCGGGCAGGGCCCTTGCCCAGCAAGCGCACGGTGAGGTCGGTAGCCAGGAAGATGAACGGAAAGCTGAAGGCGCCCCAGGTGGTGTGCCAGCCAAACAGGGTGATCGGCAACTGCACCAGGTAGTTGCTGGCGATGATGATGAAGATGTGGAAGGCGATCAGGCCGGCCAGGGTGCCGCGCCAGGCCGCCGGAGAAGAAGCTGACATGTACTGTCCTTTTTGCGCGATGGGGTGAGGGAACCCATGCCCGGCACCATGCCGAGCGGCGCGCATTCTAGCCGATAACCGGCAGCGGTTTCGCCCACTCTGTGATCAGTGGCTCATGCCTGGGGTTCCACGTGGAACATCACCGTTCAGGCTTCGCTGAGAAAGCGCAGGCCGACGCCTTCCGCATCGACTCGCACGACTTCCATCTGCAGGATCGGCGCGTCGATCGGCAGATCCTGTACCTGGCCAGTAACGACACTGCCTGTTGGGAGCTGGGTCAGATCCGGGTGTTTGACATAGACCCCGGTGTCGGAGAGGTCGCGTGTCTGCGCCATCAGCTCGCCAAATAACGGGTGACTGATACGGATTCGGCACTTGAGCGGGGTTCGTGGGTATTGTCGTTGATTATCCATCGAGTCCCTCGGAACCTGCGGAGGAGGCGGCAGAGCTGAGCATAGTACCCGGATATGAAAAAGGCGTCTTCCGACGCCCTTTCCTCAGTACCATTTTTTCTCGCCATCCGGGCGGTTCTTGAAGCGCTTCATGCTCCACATGTACTGGCTGGGATAGGCTCGTACATACTTCGCCAACTCGCGGCTCATGGCTGCTACAGACACTTCCAGGTCCTTGTCGTACATGTCCGCCGGAGCCGCTTCGAGGATCACCTTGTAACCGCTACCATCGGGCAGGCGCACCGCATGGAAGAACACTCCACGCGCCTTGCCGCGTGAAAGCAACTGCGGGACGAATTTGCTGATCAATGCAGTGGTGCCCAGGTAGGGCACGAAGAGCCCAGCGGTACGCGCGGGCTCGGGGTCGGCGGGAATCCCTACGCAACCGCCTTTCTTCACTTCCTTGATGACACTGAGGATACCCTCCGGAGTGGAAGGTGCGACGCGATTGCCCAATTGCACGCGTTGCTTCTTCAGCAACTCGTCCACTGCCTTCAGCTTGGGCGGACGATAGAAGATGATCGGCTTGGCGTAAGAGCAATAGAAGTGGTTGAGTACTTCCCAGTTTCCCAGGTGACTGGTAATGCCGACCAGGCCATCGCCGGAAGCCAGCGCTTCCTCCAGCACTTCCATGCCTTCGACCTCGCGGATGTACCTCAGCGACTTTTCAGGCGGCCAGATCCAGGCACAGGCACTTTCGGTGAGGGTACGGCCAATATCCATCAGGCTTTGTCCGACCAGCTTTTCCAGTTCGGTTTCGGACAACTCGGGGAAGCACTTGGACAGGTTGATCCGCACTACCTCGCGGGATCGATTCGGCAATTTCCACATCAGCCAGCCTATGCCGGCCCCGACGCCTTGTACGGCACGCCAGGGCAATAGCGCGAACAGGCGTAGGGCCCCCACCACCAGGGCACCTTTGAATTTCTCCACGAAACACTCCTCGCTCGACTCGAACGCGCATTGTACGCCAGGAAGAAGGGCGAGGGCGGCAGCCAAGGAAGCGGGGCGACCAGCTATGCTGCGCGCCGATGTTCCACGTGGAACATCCGAACGCATCCATCAGGGAGCGCCCGGCTAGCCGACGAGTTGGGCGTAACGGTCGCAGTCCTGGGTATGGTCCATGACCATGCCGCTGGCCTGCATGAAGGCGTAGCAGATGGTCGGCCCGACGAAGTTGAAGCCGGCCTTGCGCAGCGCCTTGCTCATGGCCTCGGCTTCCGGGGTAATCGCCGGCACCTCGGCACGACCAGCGAAATGGTTGATCTTCGGCTGGCCGCCGACGAAGGACCAGAGGAACCCAGCCGGGTCATCCAGCTCCAGCCAGGCCTGGGCGTTCTGCCGCGCAGCGTTGAGCTTGGCCCGATTGCGAATGATGCCGGGGTCGAGCATCAGTTCGTCGATCTCAGCGTCGCTCATTTGTGCCACCCGCTGCACGTCGAAGCCGAACAGCACCTCGCGGTAGCGCTCGCGCTTCTTCAGCACGGTGATCCAGGACAACCCGGCCTGGAAGCCCTCCAGCAGCAGAAGTTCGAACAGCGCGTCGGGATCGCGCTGCGGCACACCCCACTCCTCGTCGTGGTAGGCCATGTAGAGAGGATCGTCGTTGCACCAGAAGCAGCGTGGCATAAGGCTTTCCGTGGTTTTCCAGGGATCGGGGGACGGGCGAGGCGGCGCGGGAATCGGGTATACTTCCGCGTTTTGTATCGAAGCCTCAGCACAGGTGAATTTCGTGAGCCAGACTACGCCCGCCGTGCGCACCTTCCAAGACCTGATTCTCGCCCTGCAGAACTACTGGGCCGAGCAGGGCTGCGTGGTGCTGCAGCCCTACGACATGGAAGTGGGCGCCGGCACCTTCCACACCGCCACCTTCCTCCGCGCCATTGGCCCGGAGACCTGGAACGCCGCCTACGTCCAGCCGAGCCGCCGCCCCACCGACGGCCGCTACGGCGAGAACCCCAACCGCCTGCAGCACTACTACCAGTTTCAGGTGGTCCTGAAGCCGAACCCGGAGAACTTCCAGGAGCTGTATCTCGGCTCGCTGAAAGCCATCGGCATCGACCCGCTGGTCCACGACATCCGCTTCGTCGAGGACAACTGGGAATCGCCGACCCTCGGCGCCTGGGGCCTGGGTTGGGAAATCTGGCTGAACGGCATGGAAGTCACCCAGTTCACCTACTTCCAGCAGGTCGGCGGCATCGAGTGCTATCCGGTCACCGGCGAGATCACCTACGGCCTGGAGCGCCTGGCCATGTACCTGCAAGGCGTGGATTCGGTCTACGACCTGGTCTGGACCGACGGCCCGTTCGGCAAGGTCACCTATGGCGACGTGTTCCACCAGAACGAGGTGGAGCAATCCACTTTCAACTTCGAGCACGCCAACGTGCCGAAGCTGTTCGAACTGTTCGACTTCTACGAAAGCGAAGCCAACCGCCTGATCGCGCTGGAGCTGCCGTTGCCGACCTACGAGATGGTCCTCAAGGCTTCGCATACCTTCAACCTGCTGGATGCGCGGCGCGCCATCTCGGTCACCGAGCGCCAGCGCTACATCCTTCGCGTGCGTACCCTGGCCCGCGCCGTGGCGCAGAGCTACCTGCAGGCCCGCGCGCGCCTCGGCTTCCCCATGGCCACCCCCGAATTGCGTGACGAAGTACTGGCCAAGCTGAAGGAGGCCGAATGATGAGCGCCAAGGATTTCCTGGTCGAACTGGGCACCGAAGAGCTGCCGCCAAAAGCCCTCAACAGCCTCGGCGAAGCCTTCCTCAGCGGTATCGAGAAGGGCCTCAAGGCTGCCGGTCTGAGCTATGCCGCTGCGCGTTTCTATGCGGCGCCGCGCCGTCTCGCCGTGCTGGTCGAGCAACTCGCCGTGCAGCAGCCCGACCGTACCGTCAACCTAGACGGTCCGCCGCTGCAGGCCGCCTTCGACGCCAGCGGTAACCCGACCCAGGCCGCCCTGGGCTTCGCCAAGAAGTGCGGCGTGGATCTGCAGCAGATCGACAAGAGCGGTCCGAAGCTGCGCTTCAGCCAGACCATCGCCGGCCAACCGGCCGCCGGCCTGCTGCCGGGCATCGTCGAGGCCTCGTTGAACGAACTGCCGATTCCCAAGCGGATGCGCTGGGCAGCTCGCCGCGAGGAGTTCGTGCGTCCGACCCAATGGCTGGTGATGCTGTTCGGCGACGACGTGGTCGAGTGCGAGATCCTCGCCCAGAAAGCCGGGCGCGAATCCCGTGGCCACCGCTTCCACAATCCGGACAATGTGCGTATTTCCAGCCCGGCAGCGTATCTGGAAGACCTGCGCGGCGCTCATGTGCTGGCCGATTTCGCCGAGCGCCGCGAGCTGATCGCCAAGCGCGTGGCCGAACTGGCCGCCGAGCAACAGGGCAGCGCCATCGTGCCGCCGAGCCTGCTCGACGAAGTGACTGCACTGGTCGAGTGGCCGGTGCCGCTGGTCTGCTCCTTCGAGGAGCGCTTCCTCGAGGTCCCGCAGGAAGCCCTGATCACCACCATGCAGGACAACCAGAAATACTTCTGCCTGCTGGACGCCAACGGCAAGCTGCTGCCTCGCTTCATCACCGTCGCCAACGTCGAGAGCAAGGCGCCGGAGAACATCGTCAGCGGTAACGAGAAGGTGGTTCGCCCGCGCCTCACCGACGCCGAGTTCTTCTTCAAGCAGGACAAGAAGCAGCCGCTCGAAAGCTTCAATGAGCGCCTGCGCAACGTAGTGTTCCAGGCCCAGCTCGGCACCGTGTTCGAGAAGGCCCAGCGCGTCTCCGGCCTGGCCGCCTACATCGCCGAACGTATAGGCGGCAATGCGCAGAACGCCGCGCGCGCCGGCATCCTGTCCAAGTGTGACCTGGCGACCGAGATGGTCGGCGAGTTCCCCGAGATGCAGGGCATCGCCGGCTACTACTACGCCACCCACGGCGGCGAAGCGGAAGACGTCGCCCTGGCCCTCAACGAGCAGTACATGCCGCGCGGCGCCGGCGCCGAGCTACCCTCGACCCTGACCGGCGCCGCCGTGGCGGTGGCCGACAAGCTCGATACCCTGGTCGGTATCTTCGGCATCGGCATGCTTCCCACCGGCAGCAAGGACCCCTACGCGCTGCGCCGTGCCGCGCTGGGCGTGCTGCGCATCCTCATCGAGAAGCAGCTCGACCTGGACCTGGTAGCCGCGGTCAACGCCGCCGTCGAGCAATACGGCGACAAGGTCAAGGCCGCCGGCCTGGCCGAGCAGGTGCTGGACTTCGTGTTCGACCGTCTGCGCGCGCGCTACGAGGACGAAGGCGTGGACGTGGCCGTGTACCAGTCGGTGCGCGCGCTCAAGCCAAGCTCGCCGCTGGACTTCGACCAGCGCGTACAGGCCGTCCAGGCCTTCCGCCAGTTGCCTGAAGCCGAGGCCCTGGCCGCGGCGAACAAACGGGTGTCGAATATTCTCGCCAAGTCCGAGGACGAGGTTCCGCCGAACGTGGATGCCAGCCTGCTGGTGGAAGCCGCCGAGAAGGCCCTGGGCAGCGCCGTGGCGTACGCCGAGAGCGAAGTCGCGCCGCTGGCAGCGGCACGCGACTATCGCGCCGCGCTGGCCCGCCTGGCGGCCTTGCGCGAGCCGGTGGATACGTTCTTCGCCGATGTGATGGTCAATGTCGACGACGCGGCGGTGCGCGCCAACCGCTATGCGCTGCTGGCCAAGCTGCGCGGGTCGTTCCTCGGGGTGGCGGACATCTCGCTGCTCGGCTGAGCCAGTCCCGCCTCGAAGAAAAGGCCCGGCGTCCTCGCGACACCGGGCCTTTTTCACTACAGGACCTTCAGATACTCCAGCAGCGCGCGCTTCTCCTCGGCCGACAGGCTGGTGCCGTACTCATGGCCGCAGCGGCTGTTGCCGGAATCACGCTGCTCGCAGCCGGTGGTCTTCAGCACATAGCTGCCGAATTGGGTCTGCTGGGCGGCGAGGCCGACCTTGTCCACGTCGTAGGCCGAGCCCACCGGGAAGGATTCCACCCGCTCCGCGGCCGGCTTCAGCAACTCTTCCAGGGTCGGCACCGAGCCGTTGTGCAGGTACGGCGCCGCCGCCCAGATCCCCTGCAGGACCCGCGACTCGTAGGGGTAGGGGTCGGCCTGGGTACGCACCGGCTTCTGGAAGGCGGTCAGCAGTTGCCGGGTTTCGTCGGTCATCACGCTTTCCGGCTTGACCGCCGCCGCCTTGGCATCGTGCTTCTCACCGAGGATCGGCACGAAGTGCTGCAGGATCGAACCGGCCACCGCTACGGCGAGTACGTCGAAGGCTCCGTCGGTCGCCTTCAGCGGCTGGCCGAACGGCATCCGCGCGCCCTCCATCACGCCGGTCTGCACCTGGCCATCGAGGATGGCGTGCTGGCGGCTGTCGCTGCCGACGTCCCTCAGCGGAGTGTCCCAAAGCACCAGGTCCTTGATCCGGATGCCGTGGCACTCCACGCAGCCACCTTCGTCGGTCTTGCGGGCGAAGATCAGCGCGCCTTTCCTGGCCAGGTGCTTGTCCACCGCCCAGGGCCACTTCGGCGGGCCGATCTTCTTGATCAGGTCTTCCAGCTTGCCCAGCCCGTGGAAGTTGGCCGAGTTGACCTTCAGGTAGTCCATGCCCAGCAGGTGGAACTTGCTCTTCTGCGGGTGGAAGGTGGCGAACACCCCGTAGACCTCGCCGACATTGCGCGCCAGGCCGAGCAGGTCGTTGCCGTTGGCGGCGAAGCCGGGCCACTGGGTCTTGTTCTGCCGCGCCGCGTTCCACAGGAACGGGTAGCGCACCGGCGCATCCGCCGCCTTGATGTTGTCGGGAATCAGGTAGGGCGGCGCGGTGCCGATATCCAGCCCGGTAAGGCGGTTGAAGATCATCGATACCGCGTCCAGCCGCGCCGGTCCCCAGGTGTCCTTGGGCAGCGCGCGCTCGATCAGCGTGTGATAGGGCTCGTACCATTCCTTCACCGCCGCGAGCAGGGCGTCGCGCGCACCGGGAGGCGGATTGGCCCCGAGGATCTGCTTGGCGAAGGCGTCGAAGGCGGCGTCATCGCTGGTCAGCGGTCCCACGGCCCGATCGAGGTCGGCGAGGAATGCCTGGAAGTCGACGATCGCCGGACCGCCGTCGATCCGATAGGCCGTGCCCTTCACCTCGATCTGCCGGGTATGGCAGGCCGAACAGGTCATGCCGACCATCTGCCGGGCGCCCGTGCCGGCTACGGTGAAGCCCACCGGCAGGCCTTCCGCGGGCGCCTTGGGATTGGGCAAATAGCCGTAGCGGGCCAGGCTGTCGGCGAGGAAAGGCGTTCCATCCGGCTGTCGCAACGCCTTGAGCCAGGGCAGGGGCATCACCTGCGAGCCCTGGTCGCGGCTGTAGAAGTCCTGGCGGTGGCTTTCGGTCCATTCCTTGCCCTGGTCGAGCATGACCGGAGCGGCCGCCAGGGCGGCGGAAGAAAGAGCCAGGGAAGCGAGGGACAAGCTTGAAAGGTGCAGTGTCTTTTTCAGGCGTTTCACGGTTACCGTCCTTGGGAACGGGCAGACGCCCCGGAACTCCCCGTCGTCATGCCCGCTCCACCTGTGGTGGAAACACGGCCGGTCGGCCGTGCTGGCATGCGATAGGCGCTTACTGCGTTACTCCGGTGATCCACCCGCCAAGGGGTTCGCACGTACTCCGAGACACCCACTGCTGCGTGCCAAATGACTCCCTGGCCTGGGATTGCCATTCCATTGCCATTATTGAATCTAGTACAGATTGTCCAGCGTAGGGGGCTCGTCGATCCATCCGCGATGCTCCGGCTGGCTGAGGTAGAATCGATCCTTTCCGTTCATGGCCAACTGCGCATCGATGTCCCGTTCCCTGCTGATTCTCGACCGCGATGGAGTCATCAACCTCGACTCCGACGATTACATCAAGACCCTCGACGAGTGGATCCCCATCCCCAGCTCGATCGAGGCCATCGCCCGCCTGAGCAAGGCCGGCTGGACCGTCGCGGTGGCTACCAACCAGTCCGGCATCGCCCGTGGCTATTACGACCTGGCGGTGCTCGAGGCCATGCACGCGCGCTTGCGCGAACTGGTCGCGGAGCAGGGCGGCGAGGTCGGCCTCATCGTCTATTGTCCGCATGGACCGGACGACGGCTGCGACTGCCGCAAGCCGAAGCCGGGTATGCTGCGGCAGATCGGCGAGCACTACGGGGTCGATCTGTCGGGTATCTGGTTCGTCGGCGACAGCATCGGTGACCTGGAGGCGGCGCGGGCCGTCGATTGTCAGCCGGTGTTGGTAAAGACCGGAAAAGGTGTACGTACGCTGGGCAAGCCCTTGCCAGAGGGCACCCTGATATTCGACGATCTGGCGGCAGTCGCCAGCGCATTACTTCAGTAAGGTCAGAATACATGTCGACAGTGCAGGCCATCAGAACCGTCCTCTTTTACCTGCTGCTGTCCGCCAGCGCGTTCGTCTGGGGCACCCTCAGCTTCTTCATCGCGCCGATCCTGCCGTTCCGCGCCCGCTACCGCTTCGTGGTACAGAACTGGTGCCGCTTCGCGATCTGGCTGACCCGCGTGGTCGCCGGCATCAGCTACGAGGTGCGCGGACTGGAGAACATCCCGGAAAAGCCCTGCGTGATCCTCTCCAAGCACCAGAGCACCTGGGAAACCTTCTTCCTCTCCGGCTTCTTCGAGCCACTCAGCCAGGTACTCAAGCGCGAGCTGCTCTACGTGCCGTTCTTCGGCTGGGCCCTGGCCCTGCTCAAGCCCATCGCCATCGACCGCAGCCAGCCCAAGCTGGCCCTCAAGCAACTGGCCAAGCAGGGCGACGAGTGCCTGAAGAAAGGCGCCTGGGTGCTGATCTTCCCGGAAGGCACGCGTATTCCGGTGGGGCAGATGGGCAAGTTCTCCCGCGGCGGCACCGCCCTGGCGGTCAACGCCGGGCTACCGGTACTGCCGATCGCCCACAACGCCGGGCAGTATTGGCCCAAGGCCGGCTGGGCCAAGTACCCGGGCACCATCCAGGTAGTGATCGGCCCGGCCATGCACGCCGAAGGCGAAGGCCCGCGTGCCATCGCCGAGCTAAACCAGCGCGCCGAAGCCTGGGTCAGCGAGACCATGGCCGAGATCAGCCCCATCCAGCAGCGGGTCAGCCATCCGGAGCCGTCGGTGGTCTCGTGAAGGGCCGCAAAGCCCCCTGCAAGGCGCACTGTGCGCCGATTCGATAAAAGAAGCCCCGCCATAGCGGGGCTTCTTGTTTTCACGCGAGGCACAAAGCAAGGCCGGTTGGCAACGATCGACCGAATCGACCGGCGTCCGCTGCCCACACATGGAGCCGTGGGTTTATGGAGAGCTAGTGGTTCTCGCCCTCGCAGTCTCGGGATAGATTGGCCTGGTCATGCACCAGAACATTCTGGCCATCCAAACCCTGCTCAGCGGCCAGACCCAGATAAGCGAGCTACGCCTCCGCACGATCATTGGGCTGGAACATGAAAACGCAGAGCTTAAAGCCATGCTTCGAGCCCATGAAGCGCAGTTGATACAGCTTTCAAGACGCATTGAAGTGAGTGAATCCGGCAACGAGCGAGCACTGGCCGTGCAGACAAGAATTTAATGTTGTAGTGGCTGTTTGCCTTTACCTACAAGGTCGGTCTGGATAATGTGATAGACGACACAGGCCCACTCCTATGAGGTAGTGCGCGCCCTACACGCCACGATTTGTGCAGGTCTGGGCTGTGTCCTCACGGAATTGGTATGGAAATGGATTGGGAAGCGCTGTTAGACGAACTGTGGAGCTATGCCGCATCGGATCCAAATGAGCTGGAGACGAAGATTCGCGCGTGCTTGAAAGGTCATTCCTCAGAAGGTCTGCTTCAAGCAGTTGCGCTTCTAATTTCCCAAGGGCAGCACGCCACCGCCCGAACGCTTCTCAGTGAGTTCCTTAAAAGCCACCAGGCAGCAGCAGGTATCGGCCGCCGTCTTGAGCTCATTCTGCATTTCAAGAAAAGTCGCGCCCCCCAACCCCTTTCGCTTAAGAGCAAGCAACACAACAAAGAGACTCTGCTACAAGACGTCAATCACCTCGTCGCCGCTGGCAAATTGCAAGCGGCTGAGTCACTCCTGCTTGAGGCTATCGATACAAGCGAAGAGCCTGACTTTCTGAACCTACTCAGCCGCGTGTACATGCTGCAACGCCGCCCTATTGACGGGGCCAAGGCAATGCAACGTGCACTACTGCTAAAACGCCAACAAGAGGCTTTTGTAGAGCCAGATCTAGATTCAGAAGACGACTTACCGACAGCTAGCGACCTGGCATTTCTAAATGACTCAGCCACGTCATTGGCGACACTGGAACTCCCATCGGTGCCCAGTGCCCAGACCTCGACTGTGGCAGTCGACAACGAGCTCAGTTTCATTCAACAGGCTTCTGCCCAGCTCCCTCCCTTAAACCAGGACGGTTGGTGGGAAAACCATGTTGAACCCGCCTCTATTGAAACGACTGAACTCACCGATGCTGGTGAGGAGACCGACGCTCTTGATGCAGCCCCGGCCATTACAGAAGATGTGGTGGAACAGGTAGATGAAGACGAGACCTCTTCACCAACTCCTAAAAAGCCCCTTCTCAAACTTGGCTTGCCAAGAAAACCCACTGAGCCCGGCGAATCGAAGGCCAGCGTCAAAGTATTCAATAAATCGGGACGACCTCTAAGAATCATCCCTACATCACCGTTGAGCCCACCGGGGCCAGACACTGATGAGCTACCCGAGCCGCCGGATACTGCTCCAGTATCCGAAGAACCTGTCATCCCCTCCGAGGTTCATGACGAGATCCTCGACGAGTACGATGATGATCTTCCTCAAGATGAACTTGAGCTGGACGTACCTAGTCCGGTGCAAATGGGCCTGGGGCTTGAAGACCCTGAAGATGACATCGACTTCGATCATGACCTGCATGATCTGACCATCATCGAGCTGGGCAAAGAACACGACGGGGACACCAACGCCGCTCTGGATGACTTCCGTGATCTAGACGATGACTACGCTGCCTATGCCTTTGACCCGGATGAAGTCTTCGACAATGAGGAGCCGTCAGCAGCCGAATCCACTGATTGGCTGGCAGACAAGCTTTCCCGTGAAGATCGCGCACTTCAGAAAGCTGCGGAACTGATTGGAAAAGCCAACTGGCCACTCAGCACACTGCCCTTGGTTCAGCAGATTTTTGTCATGAGCGGCTGGGGGGCAACTCGTCTTGCATTGGAGAGAGAGATCGAAAAGGGGCTCACTCCTGAGGAGCTGATCCTTGCTGCGCACATCAAAGTGATCTGGGCCGAAAACGATATCTACTGGATCGCCTTCGATAAAACCGGCAGTAGTCGCCTGTCCTACTACGTTCTGTCCTGGCCGACAGCGCTGCTGATCGTGCGCTCCTTTGAGTCGCTTCCCCAGGTAGAAGAGATCGAGGTCTTCCTCGAAAACCTATTTGCGTCCTGGTACGAAAACAGCACATTGCGCCGCGCGTTTAAAGCCTTTGCACGCTACCTATGGTTCAGGTTTGCCAACCTGGAAGGTTGCTTGCCCGCCAGCCAGCACTTTGATTTCCATGATCCTCGCGAGCTACCAGCTGAGGAATACGGTGATCTGGGACTTTGCGACACGCTAGAAATCGAGAAGGCCGAGCGCCTGCGGGAATTTGGTGTTTTCCAGACAAAGCATCCCCAGGAGCCCAGTTGCTACTTCAGTGACAAGCCCTATGTCAGAGAAGAAGAGCCAAGCCTTAATGCCTCAGGGAAAAGAAAGCAGGTGAAGGCTGATCCCGCAGACACAGAACCTCTTTCAGATATCGAGGATGACACCGCAGGTATCGACGGTGTTGAAGAGGATTCGGCTGTGCCTCAATGGTCAGCTGCACCGCTCGCATCTGCCTTGCACACACAGAATATCGACCAACCTTCGCCAAGCATTGAGCCGTAAGGATAAAGGACTAGCCCATGAAGCCCCTCAAACTCTCCCACGTTCCTGGTTGCTGGGTCAGCCAGACTCTACCCAGCGGCCAGGGCGAACGCCGGGGTATCGTCAAAATGGCCATTGCTAAAGAAGCCGAAGATCAGCTTCAGGTTCACTGGTTCAGTCCGGAGAAGAAACTGGCCTATGTCGATGCATCTGCCGTGCGCTCAGGCTTTCAAAATGGCATGGACGTAGTCGACGAAACACCTGGTAGCGGTGTTCGCTCACTAGGGCAGGGCGTGATCATGCAGCAACGTACCTTGGCGGGAAGCGAGCAAGTCCTTGTCGACTTTCCTGAGCGAGGCGAACGCCATTGGCTGCCCTATCAGTACCTGCGTCAGGTGAAGGGCGTTAAGCATCGGTTTGTCACTGCCAGTAAAGGCGAAGCGGTCGATGCGGAACGCATGCGACTGCGCATGCTCGCCCATGCCATCAAGGTATGGAATGAAAACACGGGGGCCCTTTCTCACCTAGAGATTGAACCGCTACCTCATCAGATTCACTTGGTACACCACATTATCGCCTCCGGCAACTACAACTGGTTGATCGCTGACGATGTGGGCCTTGGGAAAACCATTGAGACCGGAATGCTCCTGCATGCGCTACGGCAACGAGACCTGATCAAACGCATCTTGCTGGTTACCCCCGCCGGCCTGACCAAGCAGTGGCAGGAAGAGCTGTACCACAAGTTCAAGATCGAAGACTTTGAAATCTATGGTGAGGACTTTTTCATCAACGAACCTCGCCAATGGAAGATGCACGACTGTGTCATTGGCTCCATGGATCGACTCAAGCAGGAGGGTCACTTGGAGAGCCTGCTCCAGGCTGAGCTCTGGGATCTGGTGATATTTGACGAAGGCCATCGACTCAGCCGTCGCCAGTACGGCCAGAAGCTGGACAGCTCTGAGCGCTATGACCTGGCGAAAAGCCTACGTAGTCAAACCGAGCACATGCTTTTGCTAAGTGCGACCCCTCACCAGGGCATGCAAGACAAGTTTGTCGCGCTGCTGGAACTGCTTCGCCCCGAGCGACGCACCGACCTCATGGCTCTCAACATCAAGCCAGAAATCCTACATGACATGGTGTTCCGCAATCACAAGGCGGATGTAACGGATGCAGAAGGGAACTTCATCTTCCAAGGCAAAATTACCAGTGCCTTGCAGGTGCCCAGCAGTAAGGAATCCATCGAATTCGATAAAACCCTTCAGGACTATCTGCGCAAAGGCTATGACGCGGGTGAAGCACTGGGGCGAACCGGTAACGCCATTGGTTTCGTGATGACCGTCTACCGCAAGCTGGCAGCCTCCAGCGCGGCGGCTATTCACCGGGCGTTGTGCAACCGCCTTCAGCGCCTGCTCGACGATGAGGCCAACGGACTCTCGGATGAAGAGCCCAGAGACCAACGTTATCTGGGTGAATGGGAAGAACAGTTCACCAGTGATGCCCGCGAGTTCTTCGCTGGTGAAGTGCAGCTGCTTAAAGACTTGATTGCCGAAGCAGCAGCACTGAAAGCAAACGACCTCAAACTAAAGCTGTTTATCGAGGACATCATCGGCAAGATCCACGCTGCCAATGCCGATGAGAAGGTGCTGATCTTTACCGAATACCGCACCACTCAAAACTATCTGCGCGAAGCACTTGCTGACCACTATGGCAGCGACCAGGTCGAGCTCATCAATGGCTCCATGCAACATGCTGAGCGACGCGAGGCCATCAAGCGCTTCGAGGAGCAAGGCCGCTTTCTGATTTCGACCGAAGCAGGTGGGGAAGGCATCAACCTCCAGAGCAAATGCCACGTCATGGTCAACTATGACCTGCCCTGGAACCCAATGCGCCTCGTACAACGCATTGGCCGCCTGTATCGCTATGGCCAGAAAAAGAAGGTTGTTGTGTTCAACATCCAGCAAACCGACAGCCTGGATCAGAACATCGTCGACCTAATGTATGAGCGCATCGACAGCGTGGTTACCGACCTCGCCGAGATTCAGCGGCATGAGTTCAACGAAGGCTTGAAGGATGAAATCCTAGGCCAGCTGGCCGAGCTAATTGACGTAGAAGACATCCTGCAAGAGGCAACAAAACTCGGCATAGACCGCACCCGTGAGCGCATCGACGAAGCGCTGAAGCAGGCGCGTACTGCTGCTGCTAAACAACGAGAGCTGTTTGCCCATGCCGCCACCAGCGACCCCAATGAACTGCGCGATGAGCTCGAAATTACTGTCGATCATCTCTACAGCTTCGTCCTTGGGATGTTCGATCAATTGGGCATTGAGGTCGCTGAGCGCAGCCACAAAGAGCGGCTTTTGCGTATCAGATTGTCCGAGCAGGTGATGCGCGACATGGGGCTATCCCCGAAGGCCTCGCGGCGTATGGATGTGACCTTGGATCGCATGCTGGCAGCCAATCGCCCAGACACCCACATGCTCGACCTCAACTCCAAGCTGATGCAGTACCTGCTGGGCAAAGCCTGCGAGTACGACTTTGGCGGTCTGGCTGCAATGCTCAAAGCACCAGAACTAGAAGAGGGTGCTCTGCTTGGAGCCATGCTGCGCTGGCAAGGCCCTCAGGGAAAACGGATGCGGCAAGAGTTTGTAGCCATTCAGGTGAACGATGGCAAAGCCAAGCTGAACCCTGCAAAGGCCAGCCAATGGCTGCTGACACCTGCCGAGCACAGCCCCCAGAGCCCCGATACTGATACCTCCAAATTGCTGTTCAAAGTCGCTGAAGAAATGGCTAACCAGCGACTGGCTAATGCCAGTAACCGCTATCTAATACCCGAGAATTTGGACTGGGCCTCCGCAGGATGGACACACATCCACTAGCCCGAAAAGATCTCTTGCCCCTGTAAATCAACAGGTTACTGATGACCTGCCCCCCGATTTCAGTATCACGTCAAACTTAGTAGAGTCCGTTTTCCGAGCAGGAGACGGCAG
>NZ_JAJQKY010000018.1:0-118963 GCF_021213715.1 Pseudomonas sp. CP-1 | reverse complement strand
TTGCCAAGGTCGGGGTCGCGAGTTCGAGTCTCGTTTCCCGCTCCAGATATAGATCCACAGGCTTGCCTGTAGGTCATTGAAAAAAGGGCCTTAGGGCCCTTTTTTCGTTTCGGCGGGTTCCATCGGCCCGGCATCGGCCAGCATCTTCTAGTCCATTCTTTAGTGCATCAGTGCTGGGCGGCGGCTACAGATCGTCTATCCCTTGATCCGCGCAATAGAGCATTGAGCATGGTGCGCTGCCATTCGGCAGTCGAAGGCCACCGGCAAGGTCCATATAGCCTTGGTCATCGATGGCCTTTCCCTGGCTGTTTCGCCCGAGGATGGCAAGAGCCGGCATTTCCCCTATCGCTGGAAGGACAAGCAAAAGGCGCTTGGTCGGGCAGCTATCCTGAAGTCGCTCTCAAAGAGGCTCGCAGCCAATGCGTCGTGTCCGCGAATTGATCGCATGCGCTCGGCTCTTGCGAGCAACGAACACAGGAGTGCCGGGAAGCCCGGTGTGTGGAAGGGGCGCCTTCTCGAAGATACATCTACCGAGTCATCGGAATGCCCTGTCGCATCGACGACCCGGCATTGGGTCGGTTCCCGCGATTTGACCCGTTCATGCGGTCGATGAGTTACGTGCAGAGCGAGCCCCCTTATCTCTAAGTATTCAACTTAGGCGGAGCCGACGGGGAGGCTCTCATTCCGGAAGCTGGTGGGCATCGGCGTCGCCTCCGCAGTGTGGGCCGGGTTCGGTTCGCTTCGGCCGACCGGTTCTGCTGGGTTAGTTGTACTCCAGGATGTAGGTCAAAATGGAGTCAGCTTTACCCGCGGTGATTTTTCCGCCAGTGGCGACATAGCGAGCCGATCCCACAAAGCGGTACATCTCCGTCCCAGCACCGCTGGCCAGCCAGTCCAGGGGCAGGGCCTTGGCTTGGGTGAATGGCAATGCCGCTCCTTTACTGGACATCAACGAAATGCCGACTCCTTGGGCTACACCGGCTTCTCCTCTGCCTGTGAGGTTCAACAGGCCATCCTGGATCGAGTTTCCTTCAAAGTAGACCTTCACAGGAGGTTTGATGCTCGGATTGAGCCCTTCGCATACAACATCCAGTGAAAAGCCATGATCTGGCGCAGCCCCTCTTTTGATGTCATAGGCCGTTGGGCGCCCCATGTTGACATCAATGGTCGACTTTTGTGTGCTGCACGTGGTGAAGAAAGCGTTATGTTCAAGCGTTGCGCGAAGGTTATATCCCTCTATGGTGAATTCAGCCCTGGATGGATTTGTGTAGTTGGTATCGATGAAAAAATTGGTTGAGTAGTTAAAAGGGGAGATGTCTCCCTTTCCTACCCCCATTGCGGTTCGGATGAAATCAACTACGAGAACAGTGGGCATATAGCGCATGGTGCCGATGTTGCCCGTGGGGTAGGTGGCGGGAGCTGCTGTCGGTTCGGTCCAGTTATAGCGTGCTCGGTGTCCAATTCTGATACCGACCCCTGGCACTCCAGACTCATAGAGGCCATTTCCATCTATTGGAATGAGGGTCGTTTTGGGAGCTGTAAAACCGAATTGTCCGGGCTTTCCGTCACTTCCGCACCACGCCCAGCCACCTAGAGTTTCTCCTGAGCCGACTTGCACGGTCATTGTTCCCATCGATTTACCGATCGGTGCGTGCTTCAAGGTGAAAACGGATTGGAGGCTCTGTATCGGCAGGGGGGTCTTGGTAGGTAGTTCAGGCTTGCCGCAATAGGCCACCGAGGAGAGCGACCAAAGGCATCCAGCGGTCGATATACCAATGCAGAAGAGTAGCTTGACGTGTGCGGGGGCTGGCTTTTTCACGGGAACCCTTGAACTCGTGGGATGATTTGCTCACGCTGATTATTCCATCCCTGGTCTTTCAACTGAGACAGGACCGGTCCGGGGGGCTTGTATGAAATTTCTTAACTTTCTGATTGGAAGTAATGCTGGAATCTGATCCTCTCAACCAGCCATAACACTTGAGGTTGCGCAGGTCTCTGGCGGGAATGCTTGCCAGGCGTAGTGCCTCGCATCCTGTCGGCGGATTCATCGCAAGGCGGTCTTCCTGCGATGCTATGGGGCAGGAGCTGCGGCCGCAGGATGAAGCGTTCGTGGAGCGGCTTCGGGAAAAGCCGTGGCGCGGAAGGCTGGGAAAGGAACTCATGGGAAGGGCCACGCAATGGCTGCCTGGCGTTCCTCGACTGTGCCTGCCTGTCCTGTCTCGAAGACTAGTCCTTAATTCACTCCATCGATCCGAGGTGAGTGCAAGGCTCTCCTTTGGAGTCAGTATCATGGAGGCTCGTTTCCCGCTCCAGGATATCGATATGCAGATTTCACCAAGTTCTGCAGAACCTCGAAAAGGATCGAGAGGCCCTTTTTTCGTATCAGCGTAAAAACACCGGCAGCCGCTCGTTTCCGCCACGGCTGTCTGGGAAAAATACCCGTTCACCTGCTAACATGGCGACATCGGTGCCGATGTGTCCGCAGGCTCTGGGGCGCGGATGCCATGCCCTCTATCCGGCCGGAGAACTTTGCCATCGAAGACTCGACATGCTGACAAGGTCGTTGCTGTCCGCGGTCTTTTGCCTGTTGCCGATCATCCTGCAGCCGCTGCCCGTCGCGGCCGAATCCATCCTGCTCGATGGTCGTATGACGACAACGACGCGCCCCTGGCTCGACAAACGAGCCAGGCAGTGGCTGGATGCCCGGGAGCCGCTGACGATAGGCGTGGTTTCTCCCGACTATCCGCCGCTATCCATCTTCTATGCAGGTTCCTACAAGGGCTTCACGGCCGATTACCTGGCCCTGGTGTTCGAGCGGCCGTTGCGCGTCAGGGACTTTCCGTCGCGGCAGGCGGCAATCGCTGCGTTGTCGCGGGGAGAGATCGATCTGCTCGGTGTCGGTAGCGAGGTCGAGGCCCGGCAACACGGATTGCTGGCATCCGCTGCGTATCTTTCCGACCGGCCGGTACTGGTGTCTTCCAGCGGCGCCCCGTTCGATTCGCAGGCGGAGTCCTGGCTGGCCACGGTCAAGGGTTATCTTCCCGCCGAACGTATCAAGGCCGCCTATCCGCACAGCAAGGTCATCTGGTTCGACTCGCCGCAGCTTGCCCTGGAAGCGCTGAGCATGGGGGACGTCGATGGCGTGCTGGGTGACGCCGTCTCTGCGCACTATCTCATCCAGACCCATTACCTGCTGAACTTGCGTATCGAGAACTTCGCGCCCATCGACAGCCAGGGTTTCCGTTTCCTGCTCCGGCCGGGGGATGAGCCTCTGCTCGCGGTCCTCGATCGAGCCCTGCCGCGTATCAATGGGCGCTACGGCGACGAACTGTTGCGCAGTTGGAGCGCCGGGCGGCGCCTGCGTTTCGACGAGCCCAGGGTGACGCTTGCGCCGGCGGAACAGCGTTGGCTCTCCACGCATCCGGTCGTGCCGGTGGTGATCAACCATTCCCTTGGCGCGCTCGGGCAACTGGATAGCGAGGGGCGGCTGAGCGGTATCGGGCGTGACTATCTGGACCTGATCGGCAAGCGCAGCGGCCTGCAGTTTTCCTTCAGCGGAGCCCGAAACTTCGTCGAGGCGAAACGTCGACTGGATGTGGGCGAGGCGTTGGTTACGCCGACCATGCCCTCGACGGAGCGTCTCGATTCCGGCCTCGAGGTCCTGACTCCCTACCTGCGTAGCACCACGGTGCTGATGAGCGCCAGCCGGGGCGGCCGGGGCGAACGGCTGGAGCGTGTCCATGGCCTCGCGGATCTCGACGGCAAGCGATTGGCCACGACGGTTGGCTATTTCCTCAACGACACCATTCGGCGCGATCACCCTGAGATCAAGCTCCAGGTCTATCCGACCTTTCTCGCCGCGATGCAAAGCGTCGATGCCGGACAGAGCGAGGCTTCTATCAGCAGCGATTATACCGGTCGCTATCTGTCCGCCCAGCATTTCGACAACCGGATCCAGGTCGTCGGTATCCTCGATGATCTCTCCATTCCGATCAGCATCGGTGTGGCGAGGAACCAGCCCGAGCTGCAGGGCATCCTGGAGAAGGCGCAGCTGGCGATCGCTCCGGAAGAAGTGGCGGAAATCCTCCACCGCTGGGAGCCTCGCTTCGCCAAGGGAGGGACGGACTTCTGGCGCGATCACCGGAGCAAGATTCTGCAGATCGGCGGATTGTTCGGCGTACTGATTTCCATCTCTCTCATCTGGGGTTTCTACCTGATGCGCCAGGTGCGCAAGACCCGCCAGGCAGAAGAGCAAGCCGACGCTGCCAACCGTGCCAAGAGCGTGTTTCTTTCGACGATGAGTCACGAGATCCGCACGCCATTGAACGCGGTCATCGGCTTGCAGGAGCTGGTGCTGAAAAAGGGCGAGAAGGGCGTGTTGGATCTCGATTCGCTGAGCATCGCCCAGGAAGCTGCCCAGGGGTTGCTGCTTCTGCTGGGCAATATTCTCGATTTGTCGCGGATCGAATCCGGTCGGTTCGATTCCGCTCCCGAACCAGTGCTTCCTGGCGAGTTGATCAGAGGGATCCTGCCGCTGGTTGGCGGGCTGACGCGGCAGAAGAATCTTTCCCTGGCACTGGAACTCGACGGGGATCTCGAGCAGTGGGTGCTGGTGGATCCCCTGCATTTCAAGCAGGTGTTGTTCAACTTGCTGGGCAACGCCATCAAGTTCACCGAGCGCGGTGGGGTAACGGTGCGGGCGGTGGGGCGGCGCGAGGCGGAGAGGCTTCATTTGCTGCTCGAGGTAAGCGACACCGGCCTCGGTATTTCGGAGGAGGACCAGGCCAGGCTGTTCCGGCCATTCTCGCAGGTCGGCTCGCCTGCGCTTGGCCAGGCGTCCGGCAGCGGCCTGGGGTTGTACATCAGCCGACGCCTGGTACACCTGATGGGCGGCCAGATCAGCCTGCGCAGCGAGCTGGGCAACGGCTCCTGCTTCTCGGTCGAGTTCGATCTTCCGCTGACCGAACCTCCGCCCAGCGAGTCCGCCGAAGCGCGTTCCGGAGTTACCGAGGTCGAGGAGCGGAAAGAGGCAAGGGCGCTCTCGATATTGCTTGCGGAAGACCATCCGTTCAATCGGCTGACCCTGACCATGCAATTGGAAAGCCTTGGGCACCGGGTGACCTCCACGGAAGATGGCGAGGAAGCATTCGAACGTTGGCAGGGCGAAGACTTCGACGTCGTGATTACCGACGGCATGATGCCGCGGATGGATGGCTACGAGCTGGCGCGACGGATCCGCTCGCAAGAAGCCCTTGGCGGTCGGCGTCGCTGCTTGGTGATAGCACTTACCGCCAGCGCCGAGAAGGATGCGCTGGAGCGTTGCCTGGCTGCCGGCATGGACCGGGTCCTGTTCAAGCCGACTACGCTCGATGAGCTCGCTCGGGCGCTGAACGGGGGAGAGCCGCTCATGCCTACGAGCGTCGATTCGCAATGAAAGTGCCCGACTGGTTGCCGTTTTGCGTGCCGCGAGCGGATGTATCGGGTAATCTCTCGCAGAAATGAACCAGCACTAGTGAAGCGAACGATGGGTTTTGAACAACTTGCCGAGCTGAGAGACCGTCTGCGCGCACAGGCGGCGCAGGCGAAACCGGCTCAAACCAAAAGCTCCGCGGGACGCGCGAAGAAACGTGAAGCCGTCGAGCCGGGAGTCGAGGCTATCTGGAGGCTGCAACGGCATTTCCCGCTGGCGTTTCCGAAAAGCCCCGCGGCCAAGGTTCCGCTCAAGCAGGGCATCCTCCAGGATGCGCAGCAGCACCTCGAGCTACTGGGAATCACCGCCGAACAACTGAAACAGGCCATCGCCACCTGGTGCCAGGGCAGCCGCTACTGGAGTTGCATGGTGGAAGATGCGCCGCGGCTGGATCTGCAAGGCCAGGTTGCCGGCAAGGTAACCGCCGAGCAGGCGGTGTATGCGCGGCGGCAGGCGTCTCGCCGGCAGCGCGAGCAGATGCGCGAGAAGCGCGCCAAGCGTGCCCAGGCAGGTAGCGAAGCGCCGGCCGCCACGGAGGCGCCGACGCCTGAAGCGCCCGCAACCGAAGCGAGTCCCGAGGCGAACTGATCGCCGGGGCAGGGCGCGTCGGGTCCTGGCGCGCTCCTCGGTTGTCGGTCGCCGCGGGGCCCATTTCGCGGACGTCTGGGCCCGTTTCTCCCGGCTTGTGCTACGCAATAGCCTGATCTGCAAAGTTTTTTTCGTAGAGCGCTTGCCAAGCCCGGCGAATCCGTCCATAATTGCGTCCATTCCAGCGATGGGTGAGCTAAAAATCTTTTGAAATCAAAGGGTTATAAGTTCAAAATCGCACCAGGAAAGAGATTTCAGCGATATGCCAAACGCATGTCGCTTCGCTCAAAGGCTGAGTAGCAGAGTGGTTATGCACCGGATTGCAAATCCGTGAACGCCGGTTCGATTCCGACCTCAGCCTCCAACAGGAAAGCCCCGTAGCTCAGTGAGTTACGGGGCTTTTTTCTTTCCTGTCCGGTATTGCTGAAGCAAGTTCCTTGGGGTGTCCCCATAACGCTTTCATACTTTTACGGCCTCGCAACCGCCTCCCTCTCCCGATAAGCCGCTCCGTAATTACTACTTTCCCGGAGTGTCCGAGGAGTACCCCTGCACCTGTCACGTTTTCGGCCGTTGCCTGCAATTCAGCCCCGTGCGCGGCTTTTATCTGGACGCAAGATCCGGTCTGGGTCGGTCATCGGCTGGTCGTCATCGAACATGACCAGCCGAGCCGGTCTGTCCTGCCGCCTGCCTTCCGGGCCTCTATCGATCAACCGTTGTGGCGACCGCGAGCGGAAGGCGCTTGGCGGAGGGCCCGTTTCATCTTGCCTTGCGTTTCAAGGAAACCGGCAGGCCCCAGGTCAGGTCTTCCATGCCTGCTTCGCCGAGTATCTCGGTTTTCATCGGCTGGATCCGCGCGAGCACCTGGCGGCCCGTTTCATCAAGCCTTGGCTGCTCGCGATCGATGAACCTTTTCGTCAGCTCCATGGGCGCTGGCCTCATGAAGACCTGGAGATCCTGCAAGGTGCACTTGATGTTTTGCGTGTCCACGGCCTTGCAGGTCTTCCTGTCATAGCTCACGGCCGGGGTCTTCAAGTGGAACCGATCGCTGAGCAGGATCTGCCCAGGCTGAATGGTGAAGGACAGCGGGGCATAGGCGTCGGGTATCTGCGCTTGCAGCTTGATGGAGGGGACATCCTCGATCTTCGTGCCTTCGGCCCAACCGGCATCCGAGACCATTTCCCGCTGGCTGTATTGCTGCTCGGTCCAGCCCACGCATTGGCCGGAGGCCATGTGCACGGCGCTGCAGACATTCTGTGTGTAGGTTTTGTCTGCATAGGAGGCGTCGCGCCAGTAGTTCTCCTTCACGAACCGGCGATACAGCACGGCGGACAGGTTCACCGAACCAAGTGGGCTGGCAGCCGGCTGCCCCTTTGGCGCCTTGATCTGGGCAAGGGTGCTGTCGATCTTGTAGTCGATCCCTCCGGACAGCAGGTAGGTTCCCGGCGGGACGATGTTGACCTCGAGGAAGTCCCACAGATAGACGGCTTCCTTGATCTTCTCCAGGTCGTTGTTGGCAAAGGCCTGCATGTAGGCGATCCCAGGCACGTCCTTGTTCTTGAATATGACCCGATGCGAGTAGCTGGAGAGGTCCGTCACGCTCTTGTTGGGCATGAGCGCCGGTACCAGCACCACGGACATGCCTTCGCGGGTAGCCTCATCGATCATGTTCAGGAGCTGGTTGGTGGGATTCTGCTGGGAGCCGCCGAGTCCGGCGTTGCCTAGGGAGGCGCAGGCTGACAACAGGCTTGCCGGGAGCAGGATCGCGAAGGGGCTCAGACGCCGAGCGATGGTTTTCATGAGATATCCTTATCTATACGGGCCAATGACTTAAGGCGAGTGCGGGAAGAATCCTAATCTACTCCTTGCGGATTCCCAAGGAGCGTTCGTCCCGCGCGTAGGAAGGAGCGTTTGAGTCGAGCGCGTCACAGCCTGTTGCTGCAATCCTGGGTACTCACATGCGTTCGAATGCTGGCGAGCCAGTGCGTACTGCGTTGGTGATGGCTCGCTGCGGGTAGAGTTCGTGCCGGTCATCGAGGGCTGGCTGCGTGGGAGCGCAATGAAGACGCGCATCCCAGCTCTTCTGGCGATTCGTGAGTGCGGATCAAATCTGTTTTACCGCCGTACGACTTTTTCCGTTCCCTGCGCCTATCTAACCTGCCGCTCTCTTCAACCCGGGATCGGCAGGCATCTCCGCTGCGGTTCCAGCATGTACGGAACACCATGAAAAACATTCTCCTGCTCAACGGCGGAAAGCGTTTCGCCCATTCCGACGGTCGCCTCAACCAGACCCTGCACGAAACCGCCCTGGCCCATCTGGACCGCCGTGGCTTCGACCTGCGCCAGACCTTCATCGACGGTGGCTATGACATCCCGACGGAGGTGGACAAGTTCCTCTGGGCCGACGTGGTGATCTACCAGATGCCCGGCTGGTGGATGGGCGCGCCATGGACGGTGAAGCGCTACATCGACGAAGTCTTCACGGCCGGTCATGGCAGCCTCTATGCCAACGACGGCCGTACCCGCTCCGACAGCACGCAGAAATATGGCAGCGGCGGTCTGGTGCAGGGCAAGCGCTACATGATCTCGGCGACCTGGAATGCACCACGGCAGGCGTTCGACGATCCGAGCGACTTCTTCGAAGGGAAAGGCGTGGATGCGGTGTATTTCCCCTTCCACAAGGCCAACCAGTTCCTCGGCATGTCCGGCCTGCCGACGTTCCTCGCGGTGGATGTGATGAAGCGCCCGGACGTCCCGGCTGCCGTCGCTGCCTACCAGGCGCACCTGGACAGGGTGTTCGGGCGCGCCGGCTGAGTTCGACGGCGGGCCTCGTGTCGCTTCGCTGGATGGAGTGGCGGATCGAAATCCAGGCTCTCGGGACGAGGCCTAACGGTCACGGATCCGCTATCCGGGCTTTTGTCGGCCACGACCCGCGAGTGATCCGAAATTCGATTTTTCCATCGATCCGTCGAATTAGATTTCATCGGGGACGGGGAGGAAAGGATGCTTTGCACGAATATTCGAATGGGCGCATCGTAAAATGAGCGCGCTTCGACCGCGTCGAAGCCACCCCCCGACAACGTTGCCGGCAGGTCGCTCATCGACTTCCGACGCCTGCCGCCGAATTCAGGAGATTCACATGTGTCCTTGCCCTCACTCCCAGGCCCAGGGAGAAACGGACGGAGAGGCTGAGTGGCATAACGCCGCCCTGGACTTCACCCATGCGATGAGCTACGGCGATTACCTGAAGCTGGACAAGGTCCTGGACGCCCAGTTCCCGCTTTCGCCCGACCACAACGAAATGCTGTTCATCATCCAGCACCAGACCTCGGAGCTATGGATGAAGCTGATGCTCCACGAACTGCGGGCCGCCCGGGAGCACGTCAAGTCAGGCAAGCTCGGTCCGGCGCTGAAAATGCTCGCCAGGGTCTCGCGGATCTTCGACCAGCTGGTACACGCCTGGGCGGTGCTGGCCACCATGACGCCGACCGAGTACAACACCATCCGCCCGTACCTGGGCCAGTCTTCCGGTTTCCAGTCCTACCAGTACCGCGAGATCGAATTCATCCTCGGCAACAAGAACGCCACCCTGCTCAAGCCCCATGCTCACCGCGCCGAGCTGCTGGCAGCCTTGGAGCAGGCCCTGCATACGCCGTCGCTATACGACGAAGCGATCCGCCTGATGGCCGCCCAGGGGCTGCCGGTAAGCCAGGAGCGGCTCGTCCGGGACGCGGCGGCCGGCACCTGTTACGAGGCCTCGGTGGAGGCGGCGTGGCGACAGGTCTACCAGGCGCCGGAGCGCTACTGGGACCTGTATCAGTTGGCGGAAAAACTGATCGACCTGGAGGATTCGTTCCGCCAGTGGCGCTTCCGTCACGTGACCACGGTGGAGCGCATCATCGGTTTCAAACCCGGCACGGGCGGAACCGAGGGAGTGGGGTATCTGCGCAGCATGCTCGATACCATCCTCTTCCCCGAACTGTGGCGGCTCCGTTCCAACCTGTAGTACCGGATGAGGCGCAGCATCCGCCTGCGCCTCAGTCGTTGCCGGCGCCTCCCGCCGCCCACTCTTGCCGCAAAAGCCCCATGAGAACGACATTCCAGCGTTCCCGGCCGACCCGGGTGGCGGAGCGGCGCAAGCCTTCTTCGCGGAACCCCGCGCGTCGATAGAGATGACGGGCGGCAGCGTTCCAGTCGTACACGTTCAATTCAACGCGCTCGATGTCGGCGTCGGCGAAAGCCTCGGCGAGCAGCGCCTCCAGCATCGGCAGCCCCAGGCCCTGGCCGCGCGCGTTTGGCGCCAGGGCTATGCGAGCCAGGCGGACGACGCCGTTGCGGCGGTCGAACAGCAACTGGCAATGGCCGATGACCTGGCCATCCAGGCAAGCGCTCCAGAGCAGGCGCAGCGGCGGTTGCCGGCGGCTTTCCGCGAGGTCTTCATGCATCTGCTCGAGGCTCAGCGGATGCCGCAGGGCGGGGCCGGCCCATTGCACCAGCTCCTTTTCCGTGGCGAACCAGCGTTGCAGGGTGGGGAAGTGTTCCAGCTGGAACGGGACGAGTTGCAGGTCCGGGACGGAACCCGTGCCGGGTGTGGGCATGCGGAGTGCCTCGCTCAGGTCATCGGGGGGAGCCGGCGTTTAACCGGGGACTTCTTGACGATGGCGGTGTTGGTTTCCGCGTAGCCGTTGATCCTGTCCAGCAGCGTGTCGAGCTGTTCCATCGAACGGACCTGGAGGCGGGCGATGAAGCAGTCGTCACCGGTGACCTTGTCGCACTCGGTGAACTCGGCGATGTCCTGGATCTGTCGCTCGACCTCGTGCAGCTTGCCGGGCAGGGGGCGGATGCGCACGATCGCCTGGAACTGGTAGCCGAAACAGCGGGGGTCGACATCCAGGGTGTAGCCGCGGATCACGCCGCGTTCTTCCAGTTTGCGCAGGCGTTCGGCGACGCTCGGGGCCGATAGTCCGCTGACCTGGGCGAGGGCCTTGAGGGACAGTCGCGAGTCAGCCATGAGGGCGTTGATCAGGCGTTGGTCGATGTCGTCGGTCATGTCGGCCTCGAAAGTTTTTTTTCAAAATAGCCCTGATAAAAAAGGTCGTCACGGTTTTTTGCCTGAGTAATGCGATGGAGGGCTGGAAGACGGCTTTGGATAATCATAGGCCTGTCTTGCGGGAGAGCGCTCATGAACGATCCGATCCGTCGCGGTACGCTGGAAATGACTTCGGCCATGCTGATCTGCGGCACCATTGGCTGGCTGGTGCTGCTCTCCGGGCAGCCCGTGCTGGACGTGGTGTTCTGGCGCTGCGTATTCGGTTTCGCCGCCCTGCTGGTCGCCTGTGCCGTGCTGGGCTTCCTGCGCCGCGGCAGCCTGGGGCGCGAGGCGTTCCTGCTGGCGCTCCTCAGCGGGGTGTTCATCGTCGGCAACTGGGTGTTGCTGTTCGCGTCCTACTCACGGGCTTCGATCGCCATCGGTACCGCGGTCTACAACGTCCAGCCGTTCATGCTGGTGGGGCTAGGCGCGGCGTTTCTCGGCGAGAAGGTCACGGCGCGCAAGCTGGGCTGGCTGGGGCTTTCGTTCGCCGGCATGCTGGCGATCGTCAGCGCCCACGGCGACAGCGACGCCCCGCGCGGGGACTACCTGTTCGGTATCCTCCTGGCGCTCGCTGCCGCGCTGCTGTATGCCTTTGCCGCGCTGATCGTGAAGCGCCTGCAAGGCACGCCGCCGCATCTTATCGCGTTGATCCAGGTGGGCACTGGCGTGCTGATGCTCGCACCGCTGGCGAACCTTGCCGAACTGCCCCGGGGCGTTGCTCCCTGGGCCAGCCTGGCGACCCTGGGAATCGTCCATACCGGGCTGATGTACGTGCTGCTCTACGGCGCCATTCAGAAATTGCCGACGGCGCTGACCGGTGCGTTGTCCTTCATCTATCCGGTCGCGGCGATCCTGGTGGACTGGCTGGTCTTCGAACATCGCCTGAGCCTGGCGCAGTGGCTTGGCGTGGCCGCCATCCTGCTTGCCGCGGCGGGCATGCAGCAGGGGTGGAGCGTGCGCCTGCCGGGGCCGGCAGTGCGGCGCGGCTGAGGCGGCGGGGAAAAGAAAAAGCCCCGCGACGGGGGCGGGGCTTTTCTACAGCGATCTCGGCCGATCAGTTGCCGAAAACCTTGAAGCGTTCGCTTTCGGCGATGAAGGCTTTCTCGCCCGCCGGGGCGGCGATGGCGCCGAAAGGCATCTGTGCGCGCAGCTTCCAGCTTTCCGGCAGGTTCCAGGTCTTGTGGGTCTGGGCATCTACCAGCGGGTTGTAGTGCTGCAGGCTGGCGCCGACCTTGTGCTCGGCGAGGACGGTCCAGACCGCGAACTGGGCCATGCCGCTGGCCTGCTCCGACCACACCGGGAAGTTGTCGGCGTAGAGGGCGAACTGCTCCTGAAGCTGGCGCACTACCGTCTGGTCTTCGAAGAACAGTACGGTGCCGGCACCGGCAGCGAAGGAGTTGAGCTTGGTTTCGGTGGCGGCGAAGGCGTCGGCGGGAACGATCTTCTTCAACTCGTCCTTGGCGATGTTCCAGAACTGCTCGTGCTCGGCGCCGAACAGCACGACCACCCGCGAGGTCTGCGAGTTGAATGCGGAAGGGCTGTGCGAGACGGCCTCCTTGACCAGTTCGACGACTTTCTCCTGGGAGATAGGCAGTTGCTTGTCCAGGGCGTAGATGGTGCGGCGGTTCTTGATGGAGGAGAGGAATGCGTCAGACATCGTGAGGCTCCTTGTTTGGAAGTTGGATTCGATATTAGCGACGGCCTCGATGAGATCAATGGGAAATAACCGGTGATTCCTATCGACTGATGCGATGGATGTCCTGTTTCCCCAGGAAAGCCGGGTATCAGCAGTCCAGCGAGGCCGACAGCGAGGGATGGCGAGTACGGATGAAATCGGAATATCGAGAAAGTCGATGGGCATAAACCCGCGAGAACCTGGCCGTTGATTCAGGTCAAGCAGGGTGGAGGCCAGGGAGGCGGCCAACCTTTAGTGATGGTGACCCGGCGGCCCGGCTCGGTGATGGTTCGATTGTAGGATTGTCGGACAAAAACTGGAGCGCACGATGTTTGAAAATTTCTCTCCCACCACCATGCTGGCCATCAAGAAGTACGCCTATTGGCTCTGGCTGCTGCTGGCGTTGTCCATGCCGTTCAACTACTGGATGGCCCAGGACAGCGCGCAACCGGCCTTCTGGGCATTTTCCCTGGTGATTGCGGTATTCGGCATCGGGCCATTGCTGGACATGCTGTTCGGCCGTGACCCGGCCAACCCAGACGAGGAAACCCAGACGCCGCAGTTGCTCGGCCAGGGCTACTACGTATTGCTGACCCTGGCCACGGTGCCGGTGCTCATCGGCACGCTGGTCTGGGCCGCTGGCGTGTTCGTCGCTTTCCAGGAATGGGGCTGGCTCGGCCGGTTGGGCTGGATCCTCTCGATGGGCACGGTGATGGGAGCGGTGGGGATCGTCGTCGCCCATGAGCTGATCCACAAGGACTCGGCGTTGGAGCAGGCTGCCGGTGGCATCCTGCTGGCCGCCGTGTGCTACGCGGGGTTCAAGGTCGAGCATGTGCGCGGCCACCATGTGCATGTGTCCACCCCGGAGGACGCTTCGTCGGCGCGTTTCGGCCAGTCGGTCTACCAGTTCCTGCCGCATGCCTACAAGTACAACTTCCTCAACGCCTGGCGCCTCGAAGCGGTGCGGCTGCGCAAGAAGTGCCTGCCGGTGTTCGGCTGGCAGAACGAACTGATCTGGTGGTACCTGCTGAGCCTGGCGTTGCTGGTCGGTTTCGGTTGGGCGTTCGGCTGGCTGGGGATGGTTTTCTTCCTTGGCCAGGCGTTCGTCGCGGTGACCCTGCTGGAAATCATCAACTACGTCGAGCACTACGGCCTGCATCGGCGGAAGGGCGAGGACGGGCGCTACGAGCGGACCAACCATACCCACTCCTGGAACAGCAACTTCGTCTTCACCAACCTGGTCCTGTTCCATCTGCAACGGCATTCCGACCATCATGCCTTCGCCAAACGCCCCTACCAGGCCCTCCGCCATTATGACGATAGCCCGCAGATGCCCAGCGGTTACGCCGGGATGGTGGTGCTGGCGCTGATCCCGCCGCTGTGGCGGGCGGTCATGGATCCCAAGGTACGGGCCTACTATGCGGGCGAAGAGTTCCAGTTGACGGCCGAACAGAGCGAGCGGCCGGCGGCCTCCTGAGCATCGCCGATGCCTCCCGCTCCGTGCCCGGATAGCTCTTCGTTCGGGTAATTCCGCCTTGCCGGGGGTTGGCTATCCTTAGCGATATCTCGCATGGAAAGGAGCCCAGGGATGAACATTCGGCAGAGGATCCTCGCTTCGGGCGCCATCGGCATCGTGGCTGTGGTGCTGCTCGGCGGGGTCGGCTTCTGGGGGCAATTGCGGTTGGGCAAGGCGCTGACGGAGAACGAGCTGAGCGTCAATGCGCTGCGCAACCACATGGAAGGCGACATGATGCACGACGCCTTGCGCGCCGACGTCCTGGCGGCGTTCGTGGTCCAGCCCGGCGACGGCGCGGCGGCCGAGCAGGTCCGCGAGGACCTGCAGGAGCACAGTCAGTGGTTTCGCAAGGTAGTCGAGCAGAACCAGGGGCTGCCTCTCAACGACGCCATCCACCAGGCGCTGGTCGAGTTGCGGCCCGACCTGGAAGCCTACATCGGCGCCGCCGAGAGCATCGTCGGCAAGGCGTTGCTCGATCCCGTGGCGGCGCGGGCCGAGCTGCCGCAGTTCGTCCAGGCCTTCAAGGATCTGGAAGGGCGCAACGAAGCGCTCAGCAGCCTGATCGAGAAACACGTCGAGCAGACCAACCGGGCGCGCGAAGACAGCATGCGCTATTCCGCCTGGATGCTCGCGGGCGGCATCCTGGTCGCCTGCCTGGTCCTCGGACAGCTCTGTCGCCAGTTGCTGCGCGCCGTCCTGCAGCCGCTGCGCAAACTGGTCTCATCGGCCCGGGTGATCGCCCAGGGCAACCTGCAGGAGCCGATCGGCGTCGACAGCAATGACGAGGCCGGCCAGTTGCAGCGGGCGTTGGGCGAGATGCAGGAGAACCTGCGGCAGATGATCACCATCATCCGCCAGGAAAGCGAAGAGCTCCACGACACCTCCCAGTCCATCGGCCAGACCTCGCAGTCGATCGTCCACGGCGCCAGCCAACAGGCCGACAGCGCCACCAGCATGGCTGCGAGCATGGAAGAGATGATCACCAATATCTCGCAGATTTCCGACCACGCCGACAACGCCAGGGTGATCTCGGCCAAGTCCGAGGAGCTGGCCAGCAGTGGCGGACAGGTGATCCTCAACGTGGTGGAAGGGATGAGCCGCATCGCCGACGTGGTCAACCAGTCCTCCACCAGCATCACCGCTCTCGGCCAGTCGTCGGACGAGATCCATTCGATCATCCAGGTGATCAAGGGGATCGCCGAGCAGACCAACCTGCTGGCATTGAACGCCGCCATCGAGGCGGCGCGGGCCGGAGAGGCCGGGCGCGGTTTCGCCGTGGTCGCCGACGAGGTGCGCGGGCTGGCGGCGCGGACCACCCAGTCGACCCAGGAGATCACCGCGATGATCGAGCGCATCCGCGCCAGCACGGGGCAAGCGATCAACAGCATGGAGGCCGGCGTGAGCCGGGTCAACGAGGGGGTGTCGTTCGCCCGCCAGGCAGGGGTGTCGATCAACGAGATCCTCGATGGAACCCGTCATGCCGCGTCGGTGGTCGACGAAATTTCCCAGACCATCCGCGAACAGTCGCGCGCCAGCGATGAAATCGCCCAGCGCGTGGAGCTCATCGCCCAGCGTTCGCAGCAGAACACCCAGGCGATGCACGAGATGGCCGCCACCGCCAGGCGCCTGAACGAGGTTGCGGCGACCATGCGCTCGTCGGTAGAGCGCTTCAAGATCTGACGGGAGCCGCCTAGGTCGCCGACTCCGGGAGGCGCACGAACAGCGTGTAGCGTGCGCCTTCGATCGCTTCGAAGGCGATCAGCTTCTCGATCAGCGCCAGGTTCAGGATCTTGCCCGCGTTGAGCAGCAGCATGCCGTTGTTGGCGGTGAGGTTGCGCGCCAGCACCATGCCCGGAACCAGATCGCGGGTGCCATGGGCACGGACTTGCGGATCGGCCAGGGTGACGTCGGCAAGGGTCGTCGCGCAGACTTGGATGAACGGTTCGATCAGCTCGGGGTCGTACAGCCGGCCGGCGTACTTGCGGATGTAGATCAGCGCTTCGTCGCGATTCATGCGCCGTTCGAGGATCAGCCCACGCTGCAACTCGACGAAATCCACCGCCAGCTTCAAGAGGCGCGAGCCTAGGGGGATGGACTCGCCCTTGAGGTGGTCCGGATAGCCGCTGCCGTCCCAGTGCTCCTGGTGATGGCGAATCAGGCGGGCGGCGTCCTGCATCGGCTCCAGCGACATCAGCAGCGACTCGCTGAGTTCCGGGTAGCCGCGGAAACGATCGCGGTCGTGGTGATAGAGCAGGTCCGAGGGCGAGCGGAGCAGGGTGTCGTTCCAGCTCAGCTTGCCGATGTTGTAGAGCGCCGCGGCCATCGCCAGGTCGCGACCATCCGATTCGTCGACGAGACCGCTGGCACAGCAGGCGCGGACCAGTTCGATGATCTGCTGGTTGGTCTGCTTGTCCTTGGGCAGGCGCTGGTTGACCAGCAGCGAGAAGACCTCGGTGCCGACCACGTAGCTACGCTTTAGCTCCTCATAGGCGAGGTCGAGCATGTCGGCGGTCTGCTGCAGTTCGGCGGTGCGCGCCTGAACGCGCTTTTCCAGCGTGGCGTTGAGTTGCTGGAGGCGGTCGTTCTGCTCCTGGGTAAGTCGCTCCAGGCGCCGCCGCTCGCGCTCGGAATACAGGTATTCGAGCGACTGGCGCAGGGTCAGCAGCAACTCGTCGTCGTTCCACGGCTTGCTCAGGTAATGGTGGATGCGCCCTTCGTTGATGGCCTTGGCGATGGTCGGCAGGTCGGCATGGCCGGTGAGCAGGATGCGAATGGTTTCCGGGAAGCGGCGATGGATTTCCGCGAGCAGGGCGGCACCGTCCATGTTCGGCATGCGGGCGTCGGACACCACCAGGTCCACGGGCCGGCTTTCCAGCAGTTGCAGGGCCTGTTCGCCGCTTTCCGCCAGCAACAGGTCGTAGGGCTGGTTGCGTAGCAGCCGGCGCAGGCTGCTGAGGATCAGCGGCTCGTCGTCGACCAGCAGTACGCTGAAGCGGATCTCCGTCTCGTTGGAAGGAGGTGCGCTATCGTTCATGAGTGTCTGTCCACCGGGTGAGTTTTGCCTGAGTGCTTCAGGCAAGCATAGTCCGAGTCTGGCCTGGACGAGGGGCATGCACGCGGCGACAGGGCGAGCGGAGGTGCGGATCATGGAGGCGTTACCCATCAGGAACCGGCGCTTGCTGGTGATCGATGAGCGGCAGGCGGATCGAGACCGTGTATGCGGGTTGTTGCAGGGAACCCGAGAGGCCGAATCGCCTCCCGTGGCGCCTGAGCGGGGCTACCAGGTGGATACGGCGGGAAGCGCCGAGGAGGCCTTGGGGCGGATACGCTCGGCCCTCCAGGCCGATGCGCCGTATGCCGTGGTGTTTCTCGGGATGTCGTCGGTAGGCGCGGATATTCCCGTTCTCGAGCGGTTCTGGCGTCTCGACTCCCGCTTGCAGGTCGTGGTGCATGCGCCTCCCGCCGATTTTCCGCTATTGGCGCCGTGGGCCGCGGAAGAGCGCCTGCTGCTCCTCGGCCTGCCTTTGCAGGGACAGGAGGTCCGCCAGATGGCCGGCAATCTCAGCGCCAAGTGGAACGTGACGGCTCACCTCCAATTGCAGATGAGCCGGATGGAGGCTGCCATCCAGGAGATCACCCAGGAAGTCGGCCAGGCCAAGGAGGCGCTGGAGAAAGAGATCGGCGAGCGCAAGGAGCTGGAAAGCCAACTGGTGCAGACGGAGAAGCTTGCCTCGATCGGCCACCTGGCCGCCGGCGTCGCCCATGAGATCAATAACCCCATCAGCTACGTTTCCTCCAACTACACCACCCTGGAGGAGCACGTCAGGCGTTTGCTGGAGGTACTTGAAGCCTATGAAGAGGCTCGCCCCGCGATCCGCGACGAGGCGCTGGCAAGACGCCTGGAGCAGCTCGGCGAGCGGGTCGAACTGGCCTTCGTCAAGGAGGATGTCGCTGTGTTGCTGCGCGAATCCAGGGAGGGAATAGGGCGGGTGCGCAAGATCGTCCAGGACCTGAAGAACTTCTCCCGCGTCGACGCCGAGGACGACTGGCAGTGGACCGATCTGCACCAGGGGATCGAGTCGACCCTCAATATCGTCGCCAGCGAACTGAAGTACCGGGCCGACGTGGTCCGCGAATACGGCGATCTGCCCGAGGTGAAGTGCCTGCCGTCGCAGGTCAACCAGGTGGTGATGAACCTGGTGATGAACGCAGCCCAGGCGATGGGGCCGGAGCGGGGTCGCATCGTGATTCGCACGGGGCATACCGTGGAGCATGCCTGGATCGAGGTGGAAGACTCGGGGCAGGGCATCTCCCCCGAGATCCTGCCGCGCATCTTCGATCCGTTCTTCACCACCAAGCCGGTAGGCAAGGGGACCGGCCTGGGGTTGTCGCTCTCCTACGGCATCGTCCAGAAACACGGCGGCACCATCGAGGTACGCAGCCAGCCGGGAGTCGGCAGCGCTTTCCGGATCGTGCTTCCCCTGGAATCGCCTGGCAACCTGGGCGGAGCCCACGGAAATTAACTGTTGCGCCGCTTAAGGTAACGTAAGACAATGATTTATCTACCGTTTGGGGTGGGTCTCAGGTTGGGATGCCGGTTTGGTTCCCATTGCCGGCTCACTTGAAGCGAGATCCTGCCCGGATGGCGAAATCGGTAGACGCAAGGGACTTAAAATCCCTCGGGGGTAACCCCGTGCCGGTTCGACCCCGGCTCCGGGCACCATCGTGTTTCCTGGCGTTCAGCCGACTTCTGCGCTCCTTCCCCGATTTTCTTCTGGCCCGCAATCGCGCGGCAGTCAACGAGTCGACGTTGCCTTCTTTCCCTCCTCGGCCTTGGAGGCGTTTCATTCTAGTACGGCTCCGTATAGGGTTCGCCCTGGCTGGCGAGCGGGAGTGTTTGTTCAGTTTGAAGTAGTTGTCTTTGGAAGTTTGTTTTTTTGTCGTTATCTTCTGCTCCTGCTTTTTAATTTCCTTTCCGAATATATTCAATTCACTGGCGGAATTATTGTGTTTTCTCCTGCATGAATTGATAGGCGGTACTTTCTCGCTGCTGTGCTTTGCTGACAGGGAAGGATCGCGAATCAGGGTTTTTCGCCTCTTTCGTTTATGAACAGGAATTCATATATCGGAGATCAATCATGGCTTGGAAAGGTGAGGTTCTGGCTAATAACGAAGCAGGGCAGGTAACGTCGATTATCTACAATCCGGGCGATGTCATTACCATCGTCGCCGCCGGTTGGGCCAGTTACGGACCTACCCAGAAATGGGGGCCGCAGGGCGATCGGGAGCATCCGGACCAAGGGCTGATCTGCCACGATGCGTTTTGTGGCGCACTGGTCATGAAGATTGGCAACAGCGGAACCATTCCGGTCAATACCGGGTTGTTCCGTTGGGTTGCACCCAATAATGTCCAGGGCGCCATCACTCTTATCTACAACGACGTGCCCGGAACCTATGGCAACAACTCCGGCTCGTTCAGCGTCAATATTGGAAAGGATCAGTCCTGATAACTTGTCTCTGAAAAAAAGGGCCCGAATGGGCTCTTTTTTTAAATACAAATAAAGTGAAGTTGCCCGTGTGGCCGTTATGAACGGACAGGCAGCGCTTCGCAGTTGCGACTACCAATGACAAGGGTATCGAACTCCTGGGGCTGCCGCGGTCGTGGGAAACCGACCGAGTGGGGGCGGGGAACTGCTTCAACACGCTTCGGTCTGAACGGGAATATCGATTCCTGACCCGATTCAGAATTCCGTCCACATAGTAGACAGTACCGAAGCCGATGCCCTGCCGACTTTCCCTGGTTGTATTTCCCGCTCTCTTCTCCATTGCCGCTGGCGCCGCGGAGGAACTCAAGGACATGGCAGGTTCGACCATCGTCGTTGCCGGAAGACTCGAGGCCGTCGAATGCCCTGGCGCAGGCCTGTACGATTGCACGGGGTGGCCTGCCAACCTGTACCGTTTCGAGGGACAGGACGTATGCCTCAGCATCGAGGCTGGCTGCGATTACAGTTGCGATGGCATTCTCAGCGAGAAGGGCGGCACGCAATCGATCCTGGTTTCCGGCTCCTATCGCGATCACATCCGCAAGGTGGAAGGCACGCAGGTCTCCTGCCCGCGCTAGAGACGCTCGGCCGAGCGCTGGAAACATCGCGAGGCGCAACGGACGGTCTGCCGCCCGCTGAAGAAGGCGAGCGGATCGGGATGTGCTAGGGTGCCCGTTTGCAGGGAGGACTCAGGGCATGGAGCACCCATACAAGACCCCAGAGGCCGACCTGGCCGACGAGAAGCTGACTGCGAGAGGTTTCCTTTCCGGTGGGCAGCCGCTGTGGAAGGCATTCTGGCTGTTCTTCGCTGCGGGTTTCTTATTGCTCAGTGTCGCCGCCAGGCAGGCGATGGTGGCCATTGTCGATCCGCTGATGCAGGAAGCTCCCGGCGAACATGCGGTGGCCCTGACCTTGTGGGGAATGATCGGTGTCGAGCTGGTGAGGCTGGCCTACCTGTGCCTCAGCCTCGTCGTGGTCTGGCGCTGCGGGCGCAACTCCCGCTGGGTGGCTGCGCGCCATGCCAGCAGGGCGGTGCTGTCGGCACTGATACTCCTGACCCTTTACTCGATCTATCTGGTCTGGGCCTTGCTCGCCAGTCCCTGATCGACGCGCCGAGGCTGGCGAGCATGCTGGTACGGCCCATTCCACGTGCCTGCGTCGGCTAGCGCCGCAGCCAGTCCTCCAGTTGCTCCGGCAGCATCGGCTGGGCGATCAGATAGCCCTGGCCCTCGTGGCAGCCCCAGGCCTGCAGCAGGTGGAAGGTGTCGTGGGTCTCGATGCCTTCCGCGACCACCCGATAACCCAACTGGCTGGCCAGGCCGATCACCGCCTGGGTGACGCTCTGCGCCTTCGGCGAGCCGGCGAGGTCGCGGGTGAATGATTGATCGAGCTTGATGGCGGTGACCGGCAGGTCGCGCAGGTAGGTCCAGTTGCTGTAGCCGGTGCCGAAGTCGTCCACGGCGATGCCCATGCCAAGCTCCCGGGCACGCAGCAGCACCGAGCCGACCGCCGAGGCGTCGCGGATGAGGACGCTTTCGGTGAATTCCAGCTCGAGGGCGGAAAGGTCGATGTCGTAGGTTTTGGCGAGTCTGACGGCCTCTTCCAGGAAGCTGCTGTCTTCCATGTCCGATGCCGATACGTTGATCGCCAGCCTGAGCGGGATGTTCCGTGCGTTCCATTGCGCCAGCTGGGCCATGGCATGGCGCAGCACCCAGTCGCTGAGGGGGCGCATCAGTGCGGTTTTCTCCGCCAGGGGCACGAATTCGGCGGGGCTGACGAAGCCGAGTTGCGGGTGCCGCCAGCGCAGCAGCGCTTCCACGCCCGTGCACCTGCCTGTCGGCAGGTCGATTTTCGGCTGATACACCAGATGGAAGCCTTCTTCGGTTCCGATCGCCTGGGACAGCGAGGTCAGCAATGTGAAGGCGCGCTGCTGGGCCTGGTCCAGCGGCGGGTTGTAGCGGGCCCAGCCGACACCGCGGTCGCGGGCGTCGTCGGCCGCGCTGACCACCAGGCGCAGCCAGTCCTGGTCGCCGTCGAGGGGATCGTCGGCAAGCGGTAGTACGCCGAGTCCCACGATGGCCTTGATCGGGATCCCGCGACATACGACGGGGCTTTCGAAGGCCCGCAGCAAGCGGAGGCAGACCGACTCGGTTTCTTCCTGTTGCTGCCGTGGCAGGAGCAGTCCGAAGCGCGTCGGGCTGATCTTGTAGAGGGTGAAATCCGGCAGTGCCGCGCGGATGCGGTCGCGCGCCTCGAGCATGAGGTCGTTGGAAAAGGGATAGCCCAGCGTACGGATGATGGTATTCAGCAGGGCGAGGGGCAGGAGGTCGGCGGCGATCACGGTGAGGGCGCCGTCGCGCTGCAGGCGCAGGGAAACGTCCTCCTGCAGGCGGAGACGGTTGTACAGGCCGGTTGGCTCGTCGATGTAGTTGGTCGAGCGCAGCGTATGGATACGGGCCATCACCAGGCGGGCGAAATGCTCGAGCATGGCGATGTCGCGCTCGGACAGCGGCCCGCGTGGTTCCCGGTCGATGACGCAGAGGCTGCCGAGGTTGAGACCCTCCGCGGTGGCCAGCGGAGCCCCGGCGTAGAAGCGGATGCGCGGTTCGCCTTGCACATAGGGATTGTCCCGGAAGCGCGGGTCGAGGGTGGCGTCGGCCACCTCGAAGACTCCCTTGCCCAGGATCGCGTAGGCGCAGAACGAATCCCGTCGCGGCGTCTGCCGGGTATCGAGGCCGATGCTCGCGCGAAACCACTGGCGCTGGTGGTCGAGGATGGAAATGAGCGCGATGGGCGTCTGGAAGTAGGACGTAGCGGCGGCGAGGATTTCCTCGAATACCTCGTCCGCACCTTCTTCCAGCAATCCGAGTTGGTCGACGTAGGCTTGCCTGGAATGCTCGTTCGCGGGATAGGGTGGGGTTGCCATGCTGGACTCCTGGGCTACTGCGATGTCGGGCATCGGCAATCAATGATGTCATTGTGCCTTTATTTCGTGGAGCGCGGGCTCTTTCCCAGATTGCAGCGATGAAAGGGCATGGGGGTTGATCGCGGTCATGCCGGTAGGGCCTTCGACGCCGACGCCAGCTCTGCGAAACCGATTACCTGCCAATCGGACGTTTCCTATATCGACCGGCACCACCGCTCGCTAAAACAGTCGCACATGCTTCCACCGAGAAAAGACATGTCCGATACGTTCTCCTTCGCCTCGCGCCTCTGCAAGTTCGTCATCCTTCTCGTCATCCTGCTGATCGGCGGAGCCAGCCTCTACCTGTGGTGGCTGGGGCGGCCTTACCAGGACGCCATGTCCGCCTTCGTCCCGTTGCTCATGCCGATGCTCGTGCTGGTGCTGGCGTTCGATACGTTCCGGGCCCTCGCCCGAACGAGGCGCTAGGCGTCAGCGAGGCAGCGCTGTATTCCCGTCGTTCTACCCTGCCAGTTCTGGTAGGCGGCGGGTCTTCGCAGGCAAGCGCTTGAACTGGGTGAGGTTTCCGGATTTGTCCTGTTTCCGTGGCGAAGCCGTGCTTGCCTAATCCCCCGGTTCATCTAGATATACCCATGGCTTCCTCAGGGTTAAGGAGAAGTCATGCAACGAATCGTCATCGTCGGGGGCGGAGTGGGCGGCACTATGCTCGCCAACCTGCTGGTCGTCCGGCTCTACCCGGAGATACTCGGCGGTGAGGTGCAGGTACTGCTGATTTCCGACTCGCCGGATCACTACTACAAGCCGGCCTTCATGTACGTCGCCTTCGAGCAATTCTTCCTCGAAGATCTGAAACGACCGCAGCGCTCGCTGCTGCGGCCGGAAGTGATGTTCCAGCTCGACCGGGTCGACCGTTTCGATTTCCCCCGCCAGGAACTGCAGACCCGCAGCGGCAGGCGCCATGGCTACGACTACCTGGTGATCGCCACGGGTTGCGTGCCGGCTCCGGAACGTATCGAGGGGCTGAAAGAGGCTGGCGACCATTTCTACCAGTACCAGCCGGCCCGTCGGTTGGCCGAGCGGCTGGCGAGCCTGGAGTCGGGGCGGGTATTCATCACGGTGAGCTTCCCGAGGACGCCGAATGTGCCCCACCAGTGCGGGATCGCGCCTGTGGAGACGACCCTGATGCTCGACGACTACTTGCGCCGCCGGGGTGTCCGCGAACGTGTCGAGATCGTCTACACCTATCCCACCACGGCCCAGTTGCTGCGCAACTGTCTGTTCCTGCAACGACCGACCTGCGAAATCCTGCCGAGCCTGTTCGAGCAACGCGGCATCCGTTTCCAGCGCGGTTTTACCCTGGCCAGGGTCGACCCGGAGCGGCGCATCGCCTATTCGGAGGAGGGCGACGAGCAGCCGTTCGACTTGCTCATGGCGACACCGCCGATCCACGCCGTGGATGCGGTCAGGGAGTGCGGCCTGTCCCAGGNCGGCGCATCGCCTATTCGGAGGAGGGCGACGAGCAGCCGTTCGACTTGCTCATGGCGACACCGCCGATCCACGCCGTGGATGCGGTCAGGGAGTGCGGCCTGTCCCAGGCCGCCGCCGACGAAGGCTGGTTGCCGACGAACCATGAAACCTTGCAGGTGTATGGCGTCGACCGGGTGTATACCCTGGGCGATACCGTCGATCTGCCGGTGAGCAAGGCCGGTGGGGCCTGTCACAACCAGGCGCCGGTAGTCGCCAGCAACATCGCTGCCGAGATTCGTCTCGGTAAGCCCTGCGCGATCTACGATGGACGAGTCCAGGCTGTCGCGCAGATGGGCCTGAACGCCGGAATGCCGCTCTGGTACGACTATCGGCACGACGTAAAGCCGACCCCGCCGACCAAGCTTGGCGGGTTGTTGCGCCAGGGTTTCAATCGCGGCCTGTACTGGGCCGTAGCCCGTGGAATGCTTTGACCCCGCACGGGGAGGAGCCGACATGGATAGCCATCAGCAGCCATACGCGTCGCAGGCGCAGGCCGATACCACCCTGTTTCCCGAGCAGACCCGCGAGAGTCTCCAGGCCCTGGCCGTCAAGTTGCAGCCGCTGATCGAGGGCCACCGCCTGGACAACCTGGTGGATCTGCTGTCACTGCTTTCGGATATCGTCGATCTGCTGGACCCGGCCATGGTGGACAGGCTGGCGCAGCTCTTCGAGCAGGTCACCAGTGTCGGTTGGTCAGTCGGTAACGCGGTACGCGTGGCCAAGGCGGAGCTGCTCCGAGAGCAGCCGCCAAGCCTGAAAGACCTGCTGCGGTTGTTGCGCGACGCCGATACCCGGCGCGGGCTGGCTCTCGTGCTGGGTAGCTTGCGCAGCCTGGGGTGCCAACTCGCCGCGGAGCAGGAGGTTGTCCATGGTGCATGACCTTCTCCGAGATCGTGCGGATCTAGAGGCGCGTTGGAACCCTTCCGCCTACATGCAGTTCGCCCGTTTGCGCCAGCGGCCGGTGGTCGAGTTGCTGGACCATATCGAGCTGTGCTGTCCGGAACGGATCTACGATCTTGGCTGCGGAACCGGCATCGCCACCGAATTGCTCGCCCGCCGCTGGCCGCTGGCCGAACTGCACGGCGTGGACAGCTCCGTGGAGATGCTCGAGGAGGCCGCGCGCTTGCCGATCAAGGCCAGTTGGGAACGCGCCAACCTGCGCCACTGGTGCGCCGAGCGCCCTGCCAGCCTGCTGTTCGCAGCGGCGGTACTGCACTTTCTCGAAGATCACGGCAAGCTGCTGCCACGCCTGCTGGGGCAACTGGCTCCGGGAGGCTGCCTGGCGGCGCACATGCCGAACTGGCGCGATGCTTCCTGGTATCGCCTGATGCTCGATGCGCTGGACAGTGCGGGCCCCGGCGGTGCATCGCTGGGCAGCCCCGCGTTGCGCTACCGGCTGCATCGGCGCAATGTGCTGTCGCTGGACAACTACTACCGGCTACTGGCACCGCTGACGGCGGAGCTGGACATCTGGGAGACCGAGTACCTGCAAGTGGTGGACGGCAACGACCCGATCTTCGATTGGATCAAGGTCTCCGCCTTGCGTCCGGTGCTCGGCGAACTGGACGAGGAGGCGCGTCGGCGCTTCCTCGACCGTTACCTGGAACTGCTGCACCGTCACTATCCACGGGAACTGGATGGACGAACGCTGTTCCCGTTCCGCCGAGTATTCATCGTCGCCAGTCTCGGCCGCTGAACGGGCGTTTCAGTGATCGGAGAGAATGTCCACTGCGCCCGGCTTGTCGTAGGCGCCGAAGCGATCGACCAGGGTCGCGCTGGCGGCGTTCAGGCCCAGCACGTCGACCTGCACGCCGCGCTGGCGAAAGCCCAGGACCACCTTGTCCAGTGCCGCGACGGCGGTGACGTCCCACAGATGGGCGTGGCGCAGGTCGATGAGCACATGCTCCAGCGTCTCTTTCAGGTCGAAGGCAGCGACGAACCTGCCGGACGACGCGAAGAACACCTGCCCGCTCACCTGGTAGTGGCGGCGGGTGCCGTCGGCGGAGCGTTCGCTGTCGATATCGAGGTAGTGCCCGATCTTGTTGGCGAAGAACAGCGAGGCCAGAAGAACGCCGGCGACCACGCCGAAGGCCAGGTTGTGGGTGGCGAGGACCACGCCGACCGTCACCAGCATGACCAGGTTGGTCGATAGCGGGTAGCGCTTCAGGTTGCGGATCGACTCCCAGCGGAAGGTACCGATGGACACCATGATCATCACCGCCACCAGGGCCGCCATGGGAATCCGCCCGACCCAGTCGCTGAGGAACACCACCATCAGCAGCAGCGCGACGCCGGCCACCAGGGTCGAGAGCCGGCTGCGCCCGCCGGATTTAACATTGATCACCGACTGGCCGATCATCGCGCAGCCAGCCATGCCGCCGAGCAGGCCGGTGGCGATGTTCGCCAGCCCCTGGCCCTTGCATTCGCGGTTCTTGTCGCTGCCGGTGTCGGTCATCTCGTCGACGATGGTGGCGGTCATCAGCGACTCCAGAAGGCCGACCACCGCCAGGGCGGCGGAGTAGGGCAGGACGATCAGCAGGGTGTCGAGGTTCAGCGGCACGTCCGGCCAGAGGAACAGCGGCAGGTTGTCGGGCAACTGTCCCATGTCGCCGACGGTGCGGATGTCCAGGCCCAGGTAGATGGATATGCCGGTGAGGACCAGGATGCATACCAGCGGAGAGGGCAGCAGCCGGCCGATCCGTGGCAGGTGCGGGAAGCCGTAGACGATCGCCAGGCCCGCGGCGGTCATCGCGTAGACCGGCCAGCCGACATCGGTGAGTTCGGGTAGCTGGGCCATGAAGATGAGGATCGCCAGGGCATTGACGAAACCGGTCACCACCGAGCGCGAGACGAAGCGCATCAGCGAGCCCAGGCGCAGGTAGCCGGCGAGTATCTGCAGCACGCCGCAGAGCAGGGTCGCCGCCAGCAGGTATTGCAGGCCGTGGTCCTTCACCAGGTTGACCATCAGCAGCGCCATGGCGCCGGTCGCGGCGGAGATCATTCCCGGACGGCCGCCGGCGAAGGCGATCACCACCGCCATGCTGAAGGAGGCGTACAGGCCGATCTTCGGGTCGACCCCGGCGATGATGGAGAAGGCGATGGCCTCGGGGATCAGCGCCAGGGCGACGACCAGGCCGGCGAGCAGATCGCCGCGAATATTGGAGAACCAGTTCTGTTTCAGCGTCTGTAGCATCGGGATATCCAGGGACGAGGTGCGGCCCGTGCCGTCGGTAGACGGTGCGGGCCGTGGGATGGCATTGAAAAAACAAGGGATGACGACAGGCGTTCAGGCGAACGAACGCTGGCCGCGGTCGCTCGGACCGTTGCCGGAAGGGGCAGGCATGGCTATGGCGGAGTGGGCAGCCAGGTCATCGGGGAGTAGCGGGTAGTCGCTTGCAGGGAGCGGCAGCATAGCCGATTCGATAGGCCCGACCAAGCTCTACTCCGGACATTCTCTGGGGGCGCAATCGGTGGCGCTGAATCAAACAGGCGAAACGGTTCTAAGCTATCGAGGGATCGTCCTTGCATGGAGAGAAGATCATCATGTTCAACACTCGTTCTGTGCTGGCGCTGGTCATGAGCCTGTCTCTGCTCGGCGGTACGCCTGCCGTCCTGGCCGACCCGGGCAATGGCAAGGGCAATCCGCATGGCAACCAGATGGACGGCGGAAAGGCTGACAAGGGCAACAAAGGCAACCAGGGCGGCCCCGGCAACAAGGGCGGCGGCGCCGGCCAGAAGGGCAACGGCGGCGGCAACTGGGACTCGGGACCGCGTATCGACGTCGGCGGGGTACGGGTGATCCTCGGCGACAACCGCGGCTACTGGAATCCGGGGCCGGCCCTGCCGCCCGGCATCCAGAAGAACCTGGCGCGCGGCAAGCCGCTGCCGCCTGGCATCGCCAGGAAACTCGACGGCCGCCTGCTAGGCCGGCTGCCGCACTACGACGGCTACGAGTGGATGCAGGCCGGCACCGACCTGCTGCTGGTGGCGGTGGCGACCGGGCTGATCTACGAGGTGCTGGACAACGCTCTCGACTGAGCGGGCCAGGGCGGGTAGCGCCATAGGCGCTATCCGCCAGGCCCCGTTGGAGTGGCGGATAACCGTGTTGCGCTTGTCCGCCCTACCTCGTGGAAGTCCTTTTCTTACCCCAGGTCAGGCCCGCAGGCGTTGCAGGGCATCGCCCAGTTGCGCGGAGAGGTTGTGGAGATCACGGCTGGCGGCTTCGGTCTGCTCCACCTGTTCCTGGTTGCTGGAGGCGATCGAGGCGATTTCCGTGAGGTTGCGGGAAATGTCCTCGGCCACGGCGGTCTGTTCCTCGGCGGCGGTAGCGATCTGGCGGTTCATGTCGCGGATCGATTCGACCGAGGCGGTGATCTGGCGCAGCATGGCGCCGGCGTTGGCAACCTGCTCGGCACCGGCCTCGCTGCGCGACTGCCCGCTTTCGATGGCGCGCGCGGCATTCACCGCGCCGTTCTGCACGGTATCGATGATCTGGTGGATCTCGGCGATGGACTCGGCGGTGCGCTGCGCCAGGGTGCGGACCTCGTCGGCGACCACCGCGAAGCCACGGCCGGCATCGCCGGCGCGGGCGGCTTCGATGGCCGCGTTGAGGGCGAGCAGGTTGGTCTGCTCGGCAATGCCGCGGATCACGTCGAGGACCTTGCCGATCCTGCCGCTATCGCTTTCCAATTGGCGGATGACCTCCACCGTATGGTCGATCTCCTTGCGCATCTCGCCGATGCTGCGAATCGTTTCTTCCATCACGTCTTCGCCGCGCTGGGCGGAATCGTCCGCCTCGTCGGCGGCTTTGGCCGCGTCGCCGGCGTAGCGCGCCACTTCCTGGGCGGTGGCGGACATTTCCTGCATCGCCGTGGCGACCTGGTCGGTGCGGCTGAACTGCTCGCGGGTACCGGCCGCCATCAGGCTGGCGATCGCGTTCAGCGAGCCGCTGGCGCTGTCTAGGTCGCGGGTACTGCGCCGCAGCCGCTCGAAGATGTCCACCAGGAAGTCGCGCAGCGTGTTGGCGGCCAGGGCCAGCTTGCCGAGTTCGTCCTTGCGCCGGATCTCGATGCGCTCGCCGAAGTCGCCATGGCTGAGCTGGGCGATGTGCTCGATCAGGCGTTGCACCGGACGTACCAGGTTGCGATTGACCAGCCACAGGCTGAGCAGGGCGACGGCCAGACTGGCGCCGATCAGCACCAGGCTGCCGAGCAGCATGGTGCGCCGGGCCTCCGCGCTGATGGCGGCGGAACGGAGATCACTGGCCTGGTGCAGTTCGTCACGCAAGGCCTGCATCTGCGCGGTGGTGGCGCGGTCGATGCCGGTCACCGCCTGGTCGCCGGCGATAGGGTCGGCGCCCGCCTCGAGGAACCGTTGCCTGCCTTGTCGGTAAGCCGTACCGAGTCGCCGGTGCTCTTCGCGCAGGCGCTCGACACGATCCTTCAACTCGCCTTCGGCCACGCTGCCCAGGCGCCCGAGGATGTCCTGCACCGCTCCTTCCTGGGCCTCGAACTGGCTCCAGTATTTCGTCTGGGCCTCTGCCTGGCGTCCGCGCAGCAGGACGTTCTTCCATTCCTGGACCTGGCCGCGGAATTGCAGGTTGGCCTCGTCGATCAGTTGCGCCGCCCGCACGGGGCCGCCGAGCAGCTCGCGGTAGGCGCGTACGTCGCCGGTCAGCGAGCCGAAGCAGGCCAGGGCTATGAGTAGCAGCGCCGCCAGGCTGCCGCCGAGCAGGACAAGGATTTGCGCACGTAGGGATTGTTGCAGCATGGAACGCCTCGATGGATTGCCAGGTTGGACCGGCACGCAGGCTGCGACGAGGCAGCCGAGGACGTCCCTGTGGCCCGGCGAGGCGGGCATGGCGCGTGTTCCGGCTCGCAGAGTATCGACAGCGGATCTGACAACTTGAGGACGACGCAGGGGCCGGGCCAGAGCCGACGAAGGGAAATAGCTGGCATGGATGTTCTGCGGGGCTTCGGTTAATCTCTGTGACGAATGTCACATTGTGCCAGTCGAAGGATCTGACTCATGGATGTCCCTCCCACCGTTCAGGATGAACAGGCCGTTTCCCGCCAGTTGCACTCGTTGAGTGTGCGCAATCTCGCTCACCTGGCTGCCGCCCTGACCCAGCTCGGCTTCGAGCTGTCGCGCAGCTCCGACCCTGGCACCCGCCAGGCGGCCAATGCCTTCATCGGCCAATTGGCCAATATCAACCAGGACATCGATCGACAGATCGAGCTGCTCGGCGCGCTGGACGCCGACAGCGTGGGGTTTCGCCTGCTGGACGAGGTGCAATACCCGGATGCGCCCGAATGAGCCGACGCCAGGAGCACGCAAAGAGTGGAGGGGGTGTGCGGGCCGAGAGCGGCAGTCTCCCGGCGTGGCGCTGATCAGTCTTCCTGGCGCAGGTCGCTGAGCATCTGCTCCCAGTACTGGTTGGCCTTGCGGTTGAGATCGAAGGCGGCTTGACGCAACTGGTCGTACTCGGCGCCGCTGTAGCCGCTTTCGCGCAGCTTCTGGCGAGCGGCGTCGGCTTCTTCGCGCAGACGGTTGTAGGTCGCCTGGTCGTCCGCCCAGGTCCTACCTGTGCGCCGGGTGTACTTGTCCTGGGGTTCAGCCATGGGGTCTCCTTGCGGGCCGGATGGGACTTGGAAAAACGCTGCGCTGAACAGACTTTTTCCAATGGCAAAAATTCAAAAAAAACTGACGGATTGCGCGACTTCGCTATTGGTACCGATGTCCCATACCTGTACGCCAGCCGATGAAATTTGTGCGTTCCTCGCCAAGTCGGCTAGCTTGTTCAGGCTTGCGCCTTGGCGCTCGCCGTCTCTCCGGTAAGCTGGGAACCTTGTCGCCATGGGCTCGGAGACTGCGCGGACGGCGCCATGGCGACAGGTTCGACCTTTCCCTCCGATGGGTTTTGCGAGTAAGGAAATGCTATGAGAAGCAAGGCGTCCGGCTTGGCGCTGGTGGTAGTGGCGGGGCTTGTGGCGGGTTGCGCCAGCAGTGGCTATCAGCCCGAGGTCGACTGGCCGGCCGGCTGGCAGGTGATCACCGAGAGCATCCCACCCGAGGCCAGCGACGTGGAGCAACTGGGCTCCCGGCAACTGGCGACCAAGCTCGGGCCGGGAGGTGAGAAGGAAGCCAGCATCGAGTTGCTCAGCCTGAAGATGATGGAAGAGGAGTCGGTGGAGATCGACGGCCAGTTCCAGAGTGTCTTCGATGTCGTCCAATCGGGCTACCGCAAGGCCGGGCTGGGCTCGCGCTGCACCACACCGATCCGCTCGAACCTCGGCGGCCTGGCATCGCTGGAGACCCACTGCCGGATCAGCCAGGGCAACGAGGTGCTGCTGACCCAGATCGTGGCGATGGCCCTGGGACAGCGCGCGATGTACTCCCTGGTATATACCGCCAGTCCGGCCAACAGCGTGGTCTACCGGCAGAGCTACCTGCGCACCCGGGCCAGCCTGGTCCTGCGCTGAAGGGCCAGCCGCTCGACGCCTGGACGCGACCGGCGTCGCTCAGGCTTCCTCGGGCGGCGCCTCGACGCTGAGATAGCGATGGGCGCCGCAACGCCGGCAACGTTGGCGCAGCATCAGGTCGGGGCCTACCGTGACCAGGCTACCTTCGTCCCAGCGGCAACCTCGCAAGAAACAACGCAAGCGCATGACTCCTCCCCGCGGGGCGGCTCGCCCCGTCCACGAAACAGGCAGTGGTGGTGTGGTTCACTCCGGCTTGTTCTTGTCTGGAGGTGGGAAAAGCCTGCGGCGAAGCGTCTAGAATGGGCAACCTAAATTCGCCGGATCATTCCGCGGCGGGATTCATCACCCAACTGGCGGCGGTGACCTGCGGTGCCAGGCACAGCTCGCCGACCATCTGTTCCACCAGCGAATCCTCCTTGTGCAGGGTGAACACCACGGCGTTCACTTCCACGTTGCCGCTGCCTTTCAGCGCGTGGCTTTCCAGGCTCTGCAGGTTCAGGCGGTTGTCGCCCATGCGTTGCAGCAACTGCATGCGCACCAGCGCTTCGTTGCGCGCCTCGCAGGACACGCTGATCTGGTAGAAGCGCTCCTGCTCGGCCTCGCCCGAGGTGTGGCGGTCCACCACCCGGCCGAGAGCGGGCAGGAACAGGTTGGCGATGACGATCAGCGCGGTCGTCATGCAGGCCGCCAGGATGAAACCGCTGCCGGCCAGTACGCCGATCGCGCCGGTGCTCCAGATGCTCGCCGCAGTGCTCAGGCCGCGTACGCTGAGGCCGTCGCGCATGATCACGCCGGCGCCGAGAAAACCGATGCCGCTGACTACCTGGGCCGCCATGCGGGTCACGCTGACCTCGTTGTCGAGCAACAGCGGCAGGATCGAGAAGCTGGCCGCACCGAGTGCGACCATCGCGTGGGTGGCCATGCCGGAAGAGCGTTGTCGCCATTGCCGCTCGAGACCGACCAGCGCACCGAGGCCGAGGGCCGTCACCAGGCCGATGGCGATTTCCGGGGTCATGCTGTGCTCCTGTGAAAAACCGCCCATTCTACGCCGTTCCGTTGGGCCGCGCCGGAGCCGACGGCCCTGGGCGGACAAGCCTCTTGCGTTTACCTTTACGTTAACGTAAACATGCTCTTCGACTTCACCGACACCGCTCGCCGGTGTCCGTCGTAGCGCCCTGGCGGCGCAGGACGACGGTTCAGCGACATTCCCAGAACAACCACAACAAGGGAAAGCCATGAATCAGCCGAGCTATACCTCGGGTCGCCAGGATGTCGCCTTGCTGGCGACCACCGTCGGCGACGCCTTCGATGCCACCGTCGCGCATCATGCCGAGCGCGAGGCGCTGGTGGTGCGGCATCAACGCCTGCGCTACAGCTGGCGGCAACTGGCGGAGCGGGTCGATACCTACGCCCGCGCCTTCATCGCCCTGGGCCTGCGCCCCGGCGAGCGCCTGGGGATCTGGGCGCCGAACTGCGCCGAATGGTGCATTACCCAGTTCGCCAGCGCCAAGGTCGGTGCGGTCCTGGTGAACATCAACCCGGCATACCGCAGCAGCGAGCTGGAATACGCTCTCAAGCAGTCCGGTTGCAGCTGGCTGATCTGCGCCGACGCCTTCAAGACCAGCGACTACCACGCGATGCTCGGCGACCTGCTGCCGGAGCTGGCGCGGGCGCGTCCGGGCGAACTGGCCAGCGAGCGCCTGCCGGAGCTGCGCGGCGTGATCAGCCTGGCCGAGCGGGCGCCGGCGGGCTTCCTGCACTGGCAGGGCCTGCCGGGGCTGGCCGCCGCGGTAGGCGCCGAGGAACTGCGCCAGCGCCAGGCCTCGCTGCAGTTCGACGAGCCGATCAACATCCAGTACACCTCCGGTACCACCGGCTTCCCCAAGGGCGCCACCCTCAGCCACTACAACATCCTCAACAACGGCTACATGGTCGGCGAAAGCCTCGGACTCGGCGCGGAAGACCGCCTGGTGATCCCGGTGCCGCTGTATCACTGCTTCGGCATGGTGATGGGCAACCTCGGCTGCGTCACCCACGGCTCGACCATGATCTACCCGGCGCCCAGCTTCGACGCCGAGGCGACCCTGCTGGCCGTGGCCGAGGAGCGCGCCACCGCGCTGTACGGGGTACCGACCATGTTCATCGCCGAGCTGGATCATCCGCGCCGCCGCGAATTCGACCTTTCCAGCCTGCGCACCGGAATCATGGCCGGCGCCACCTGCCCGATCGAGGTGATGCGGCGGGTCATTGGCGACATGCACATGGCCGAGGTGCAGATCGCCTACGGCATGACCGAGACCAGCCCGGTGTCGCTGCAGACCGGTCCGGACGATGGCCTGGAACTGCGCGTGACCACTGTCGGACGCACCCAGCCGAGGCTGGAGAGCAAGATCGTCGACCAGACGGGCAGGGTGGTGCCGCGCGGCGAGATCGGCGAGCTGTGCACCCGCGGCTACAGTGTGATGCTCGGCTACTGGAACGACCCCCAGGCCACCGCCGAGGCCATCGACCCGGCGCGCTGGATGCACACCGGCGACCTGGCGGTGATGGACGACGACGGCTACGTGCGGATCGTCGGGCGCAGCAAGGACATGATCATCCGCGGCGGCGAGAACATCTATCCGCGCGAACTGGAGGAGTTCTTCTTCACTCACCCGGCGGTGGCCGACGTGCAGGTGATCGGCATCCCCGACGAGCGCTATGGCGAGGAAATCGTCGCCTGGATCAAGCTGCATCCGGGCCACCACGCCGATGACGAACAGTTGCGGGCGTTCTGCAAGGCGCGTATCGCTCACTTCAAGATCCCGCGCCACTTCAGGTTCGTCGACGAGTTCCCGATGACCGTTACCGGCAAGATCCAGAAGTTCCGCATGCGCGAGATCAGCATCGAAGAGATTCGCCTACTCGCGCTGCGCCAGGGGCGCGATTGAGAGGATGGAGCCGCGCCCCGCTCCTGCGCTAAGGTGGCGGGCGGCGCGCAGCGAGGCGAGAGGGACGGGTGAAGAACGACGGCGAGACTCAGGCGAGCACCAAGGGCACCATCTCGGTGCGCCTGGTCGGCGAGGCGCTGGTGGAGTGGCGCCGGCAGGGCGGCGAGGAGGGGGAGGTCCTCCAGGCCGCCGGTATCGATCCGCAGTTGCTCGGCAAACCCTACGCGCGGGTCACCTCGCACGCCTATTCGCGGCTCTGGCTGGATCTGGCTCGGCGCATGGACGACGAGTTCTTCGGCATGGACGCGCGGCGCCTGAAGAGTGGCAGCTTCGCTTTCATGAGCCGCTGCGCGATCCACGAGCAGACCCTGGAACCGGCGCTGACCGGCATCCTGCGATTCCTCTGCCTGCAGTTCGACGACTTCCAGCCGCGCCTGCAGCGCCGCGGCGGCCTGGCGGAAATCGTCCTCGACGAGGCGCCGGGCCGGTACGGGCGAGCGCTGTCCTACTTCACCCTGTGGATGATCACCCATGGCCTGGCCTGCTGGCTGGTCGGCCGGCGCATCCCGATCCTGGCCATCGACCTGCGCTGTCCGCAGCCGGACTACATCGAGGACTACCGGGTGATGTTCAGCGACAACCTGCGTTTCTCCCGTCCCCTCAGCCGCCTGCTGTTCAATGCCGACTGCCTGGCTCTGCCGGTCCGCCGCGACAAGCGGGAGCTGCGGCGCTTCCTGCTCGGCGCGCCGGCCAACATCCTGGTCCGCTATCGCGATCCGCAGAGCCTGGCGGCGCGGATCAAGGCCTACCTGCGCAGCCTGCGGCCGGGACGCTGGCCGGACGCGGACGCGCTCGCCGGGCATTTCTTCATGGCGCCCTCGACCCTGCGCCGCAAGCTGTCCCTGGAAGGGCAGAGCTACCAGGCGCTGAAGGACCAGGTCCGCCGCGACCTGGCCATCGCGCGGCTGGACGCCGGCGCGGCGAATTTCGCCGAACTGGCGCTGGAGCTGGGCTTCGCCGATGGCAGCGCGTTCCACAAGGCGTTCAAGAAGTGGACCGGCTCGACCCCCGGGCAGTACCGGGCGCAGGTCGCGGCGGAAACCGCGTCGGCCGAGTCGTCAGGCGTCTTGTCCGAAACGCTCGGCCGTCGATAGGGCGAATGCCGCGCAGCATCATCCGCGGTATGTCGCGAACGGTTCGGGGGGACAGGCAGCCAGCCCGGATTGTCCAAACCGCTCAGGCAGATTGAAGCCTTTCGACATTGCCCCGCGCCAGCCACGGCGTGAAGATTCCGGCTACTCCATACAAAAACAAGCCGAGGAGTCCTGCAATGCGCGACTACGCCACCACTGCCGCCGGGTTCGACTTGCAGCGGACCGCCGCCGCCACGCTTTCCGGCACGCTCCAGGCGCTCAACGCCTGCGTCGAATGCTGCGACCGGCATGCCCTGCCGGGTCGGATCGCGTTGTTCTGGGAGGGCAAGGATGGCAGTCGCGCCAGCTATACCTTCAGCGAGCTGAAAGCGCTCTCCGGACGTTTCGCCAATTTCCTCCAGGCCCAGGGCGTACGCCCGGGCGATTGCGTCGCCGGCCTGTTGCCGCGCACGCCCGAGCTGCTGGTCACCATCCTCGGCGCCTGGCGCCTGGGCGCGGTGTACCAGCCGCTGTTCACCGCCTTCGGCCCGAAGGCCATCGAACACCGCGTGGCGACCGCCGGCAGCAAGGTGCTGGTCACCGATGCGGCCAACCGCGACAAGCTCGACGAACTCGCCGATCCGCCTCTGGCCGTCACCGTCGGCGGACCGAAGGGGCAGGGCATCCGTCGCGGCGATTTCAGCTTCTGGGCCGAGCTGGAGCGCTATCCGGCCGAATTCGAGCCGGTTCCGCGCAGCGGCGAGGATCCGTTCCTGATGATGTTCACCTCCGGCACCACCGGCCTGGCCAAACCGGTGCCGGTGCCGCTCAAGGCGATCCTCGCCTTCGTCGGCTACCTGCGCGAGGCGGTGGACCTGCGCCCCGAGGACGCCTTCTGGAACCTCGCCGATCCGGGCTGGGCCTACGGCCTCTACTACGCTGTCGCCGGTCCCCTCGCCATGGGCCATCCGACCACCTTCTACGAAGGGCCGTTCAGCGTAGAAAGCACCTGCCGGATCATCCGTGACTACGGCATCACCAACCTCGCCGGATCGCCCACCGCCTATCGCCTGCTGATGGCCGCCGGCGCGGCCGCGGAAACTGCGCTGAAGGGGCGCCTGCGCGCGGTCAGCAGCGCCGGCGAGCCGTTGACGCCGGAGGTGATCCGCTGGTTCGCCGACAGGCTCGGCACCACCATCCACGACCATTACGGGCAGACCGAGCTGGGCATGGTGCTGTGCAACCACCATGCCCTGGCGCATCCGGTGCGGGTCGGCGCCGCCGGATTCGCCTGTCCCGGGCACCGGGTGGTAGTGCTGGACGACGATCTCAACGAACTGCCGCCCGGCCAGCCGGGCATCCTCGCCCTCGACCGGCGGCGTTCGCCGCTGATGTGGTTCCCCGGCTACCAGGGCCTGGAAACCGCAGCCTTCGTCGGCGACTACTACCTGAGCGGCGATACCGTCGAACTCAACGAAGACGGCAGCATCAGCTTCGTCGGCCGCGCCGACGACGTCATTACCACCTCTGGCTACCGGGTCGGCCCGTTCGATGTGGAGAGCGCGCTGATCGAACACCCGGCAGTGATGGAGGCGGCGGTGATCGGCAAGCCCGACCCGGAGCGCACCGAACTGGTCAAGGCCTTCGTCGTGCTCTGCGCCGGCCACCGGCCGACGCCGGAACTGGCGGACGAACTGCAGCGATACGTGCGCCAGCGCCTGTCGGCGCACGCCTACCCGCGGGAGATCGAGTTCCTCGAGGAACTGCCGAAGACCCCCAGCGGCAAGATCCAGCGCTTTCTCCTGCGCAACCAGGAGATCGCCCGGCAACGCGAGGCGGCCCCACAGGCGGCCGCCGCGAACTGATTCAGCAGGAGAAAACGACGTGCGTATCGAAAATCGAGTGTTCCTGGTCACCGGCGGTAGCTCCGGGCTCGGCGCCGCCACCGCGAAGATGCTGGTGGAGCAGGGCGGCAAGGTGGTGCTGGCCGACATCAACGCCGAGGCCGGCGCGGCCAAGGCCGCCGAGCTTGGCGCCCAGGCGCGCTTCGTCAGGGCCGACATCGCCAGCGAGGCCGACGGCCGCCAGGCCGTGGCCACTGCACTGGAGGCCTTCGGCGGCCTCCATGGCCTGGCCAATTGCGCGGGCGTGGCGCCGGCCGAGAAGGTCCTCGGACGCAATGGCATCCATGCCCTGGAGAGTTTCCGCCGGGTCATCGACATCAACCTGGTGGGCAGCTTCAACATGCTGCGCCTGGCCGCCGAGGCCATGTCCCAGGGCCAGCCGGACGAGGGCGGCGAGCGCGGGGTGATCGTCAATACCGCCTCGGTGGCGGCGTTCGACGGGCAGATTGGCCAGGCCGCCTATTCCGCCTCGAAGAGCGGGGTGGTCGGCATGACCCTGCCCATCGCCCGCGAGCTGGCGCGCTTCGGCATCCGAGTGATGACCATCGCCCCGGGCATCTTCGAGACACCGATGATGGCCGGCATGCCCCAGGAGGTGCGCGACTCCCTCGGCGCCAGCGTGCCGTTCCCGCCGCGCCTGGGGCGTCCGGACGAATACGCCGCGCTGGTCCGGCAGATCATCGAGAACAGCATGCTCAACGGCGAAGTGATTCGCCTCGACGGCGCCATCCGCATGGCCGCCCGCTAATACAGGAGGAAGATCCCATGACCCGCGAAGATCCGATCGTCATCGTCAGCGCCGTCCGCACCCCGATGGGCGGCTTCCTCGGCGACTTCAAGGACGTCAACGCCGCTACCCTCGGCGCCGCGGCGGTGCGCGCCGCGGTGGAGCGGGCGCGCCTGCAAGCCGACGAAGTGGACGAGGCCGTGCTCGGCTGCGTGCTCGCCGCCGGCCAGGGCCAGGCGCCGGCGCGCCAGGCGGTGCTTGGCGCCGGGCTGGCGCGCGGCACGCCGTGCTCGACGCTGAACAAGATGTGCGGCTCGGGCATGAAGGCGCTGATGCTCGCCCACGACACGTTGCTCGCCGGCAGCGCCGGGGTCGCGCTGGCCGGGGGCATGGAAAGCATGTCCAACGCGCCCTACCTGCTGGAGCGCGCCCGTAGCGGCTACCGCATGGGCCACGGCAAGGTGCTCGACCACATGTTCCTCGACGGCCTCGAAGACGCCTACGACAAGGGCCGCCTGATGGGCACCTTCGCCGAGGACTGCGCCGAGGCCTACGGCTTCACCCGCGAAGCACAGGACGAGTTCGCCGTGGCCTCGCTGACCCGCGCGCAGCAAGCCATGCGCGACGGACGCTTCCAGGCCGAGATCGTGCCGCTGACGGTCACCGCCGGCAAGACCGAGCGCCTGGTGGATAGCGACGAGCAGCCGCCGAAGGCCCGGCTGGACAAGATCCCGACCCTGAAGCCGGCGTTCCGCGAAGGCGGCACGGTAACCGCGGCCAACTCCAGTTCGATTTCCGACGGTGCCGCCGCGCTGGTCCTGATGCGCCTTTCCGAGGCCGAGCGACGCGGGCTCGCGCCGTTGGCGGCGATCCGTGGGCATGCTTCGTTCGCCGACGCGCCGAACCTGTTCCCCACCGCGCCGGTCGGTGCGGTGAAGCGCCTGATGCAGCGTACCGGCTGGTCGCTGGGCGAGGTCGACCTGTTCGAGGTCAACGAAGCCTTCGCCGTGGTCGGCATGGCGGCGATGCGCGACCTCGACCTGTCCCACGAACGCCTCAACGTCCACGGCGGCGCCTGTGCGCTGGGCCACCCGATCGGCGCGTCCGGCGCACGGATCGTCGTGACCCTGCTCAACGCCCTGCAGCAGTACGACCTGGAACGCGGCGTGGCGGCGGTCTGCATCGGCGGCGGCGAGGCGACCGCGATCGCCGTCGAGCGCTTGCACTGATGCAGGCAGTGAAGAAGAGGAACCCGCGATGATTCCCTGCGAAGAAGAGATCCAGATCCGTGACATGGCGCGGCAGTTCGCCCAGGAACGGCTGAAACCGTTCGCCGCCGACTGGGACCGCGAGCACCGTTTTCCGGCCGAGGCGATTCGCGAGATGGCCGACCTCGGCTTCCTCGGCATGCTGGTGCCCGAGGAGTGGGGCGGCGCGCAGACCGGGCACCTGGCCTACGCCATGGCCCTCGAGGAGATCGCCGCTGGCGACGGCGCCTGCTCGACCATCATGAGCGTGCACAACTCGGTCGGCTGCATGCCGATCCACAAGTTCGGCAGCGCCGAGCAGAAGGAGCGCTTCCTCCGTCCGCTGGCCCAGGGTTCGATGCTCGGCGCCTTCGCCCTGACCGAGCCGCAGGCCGGTTCCGACGCGAGCTTCCTGAAGACCCGCGCCCGCCGCGACGGTGACCACTACGTGCTGAACGGTGCCAAGCAGTTCATCACTTCGGGCAGCCACGCGGGGATGGTGATCGTCTTCGCGGTCACCGATCCGGATGCCGGAAAGCGCGGCATCAGCGCGTTCATCGTGCCCACCGACACGCCCGGCTACGAGGTGGTGCGGATCGAGGACAAGCTCGGCCAGCACGCCTCGGACACCTGCCAGCTGGCCTTCAACGACCTGCGTATCCCGGCCACGCTGCGCCTGGGCGAGGAGGGCGAGGGCTACCGCATCGCCCTGGCCAACCTCGAAGGCGGCCGCATCGGCATCGCCGCCCAGGCGGTCGGCATGGCGCGCGCGGCGTTCGAGGCGGCACGCGACTACGCCCACGAGCGGGAAACCTTCGGCAAGCCGATCATCGAGCACCAGGCAGTGGCCTTCCGCCTGGCCGACATGGCTACCCGCATCGCCGTGGCGCGGCAGATGGTCCACCACGCCGCCAGCCTGCGCGAAGCCGGCCTGCCGTGTCTGACCGAAGCCTCGATGGCCAAGCTGTTCGCCTCGGAAATGGCCGAGGAAGTCTGCTCTGCGGCGATCCAGACCCTCGGTGGCTATGGCTACCTCAAGGACTTCCCGGTGGAACGCATCTATCGGGACGTGCGGGTCTGCCAGATCTACGAGGGCACCAGCGACGTGCAGCGCCTGGTGATCGCGCGCAGCCTGTAGCGGCGACTATCCGTCGTTTCCGCAACGGCGCCTTCTCCCTTCAGGGAGAGGGCGCGCTGAGGCACCTCGGAAGCAAACGACTGTGGCCTCGTTCGCCTTACGCCCCTTGGCAGGCGCTCACGCCGGCTGTGCCGCCTTGTTCTCGCGCGCGGTGACCTGCTGGCACAGCTCGATGATCTGTTCGCGCATCCAGCGGTTGGCCGGGTCCTGGTCAGTGCTCTCGTGCCAGTACAGGTGGGTTTCCAGTTTCGGCACGTCGCTCACCGGCAGCACCGCGTAGTGCAGGTCGTGGTGACGGGCGAAGCGTTCCGGCACGGTCATCGCCATGTCGGTCTGCTGGACCACCGTGGAGGCCATCAGGTAGTGCTGCGAGCGCAGCGCGATCTTGCGCTGGATGCCCATCTTGCCCAGCGCCAGGTCGATGTAGCCGAGGCCGCTGCGGCGGCTGGAAATATGGATGTGGGTCAGGCCCAGGTAATCGTCCAGGGCCAGCTTCGGCTTGCCCGCCAGTGGGTGGCCGCGGCGCATGGCGCAGACGTAGCGGTCCTCCATCAGCTTGACGTGGCGCACCTGGGGATCGGTGTTCAGCGGCGCGTCGACGGCGAAGTCGAGGCGGCCGGCGGCGAGTTCCTTGGTGGTTTCGCGGCGCTTGGCGAGGAAGCTCTCGATATGCACGTTCGGCGCCAGGCGGCGCAAGCGCTGGAACAGCGGGGGGAGGATGACCGCTTCGGTGAGGTCGGTCATGCTGATGCGGTAGGTCTTGTTCGCCTGCTGCGGATCGAAGCTGCGGCTCTCCTGCACCGAAACCCGCAGCAACTGCAGCGCGTTGCGCACCGGGCCGATGATGTTCTGCGCCATCGGGGTCGGCACCATGCCCTGGGCGGTGCGCACGAACAGCGGGTCGTTGAAGGTCTCGCGCAGGCGGGAAAGGGCGTTGGATACGGCTGGCTGGGTGATGCCGACGATCTGCCCGGCGCGGGTCAGGTTGGCTTCGGTATAGATCGCATCGAACACGATGAACAGGTTCAGGTCGACTTTGTTCAGGTTCATGGCACTGGCTCCGCGACTTTTCTTGTTATTGGGGGCTTGGATGACCCCCATATGGATCATGAATGTTCATGGACGGAAAAAATAGACTGGGCAAATCTTAAGCCCTGTTCCGGCATCGTTACCAGCGCCTTTGTCCGATGCCTCGCCTGCCAACCCGTCAGAAGGTATCCCCCATGGATTTCGCCTATTCCCCCAAGGTCCAGGAGCTGCGTGAACGCGTCAGCGCGTTCATGGAAGCGCATGTCTATCCCGCCGAGGCCGTGTTCGAGCGCCAGGTCGCCGAGGGCGACCGCTGGCAGCCGACGGCGATCATGGAAGAGCTGAAGGCCAAGGCCAAGGCCGAAGGGCTGTGGAACCTGTTCCTGCCCGAGTCCGAGTACGGTGCCGGGCTGGCCAACCACGAATACGCGCCGCTGGCGGAAATCATGGGCCGTTCGCTGATCGGGCCGGAACCCTTCAACTGCGCCGCGCCGGATACCGGCAACATGGAGGTGCTGGTGCGCTACGGCAGCGAGGAGCAGAAGCGCACCTGGCTGGAACCGCTGCTGAGCGGCGAGATCCGCTCGGCCTTCGCCATGACCGAACCGGGCGTGGCCTCGTCCGACGCCACCAACATGGAGGCGCGCGCCGAGCGCCAGGGCGACGACTGGGTGATCAACGGACGCAAGTGGTGGACCTCCGGCGCCTGCGATCCGCGCTGCAAGATCCTGATCTTCATGGGCCTGACCAACCCGGACGCGCCGCGCCACCAGCAGCACTCGATGATCCTGGTACCGGTCGACACCCCCGGGGTGAAGATCCTCCGTCCGCTGCCGGTGTTCGGCTACGACGACGCGCCGCATGGCCATGCCGAAGTGCTGTTCGAGAACGTGCGGGTGCCCTACGAGAACGTCATCCTCGGCGAGGGCCGCGGTTTCGAGATCGCCCAGGGGCGCCTCGGCCCGGGCCGCATCCACCACTGCATGCGCTCCATCGGCATGGCCGAGCGCGCCCTCGAACTGATGTGCAAGCGCGCGGTCAGCCGTACCGCGTTCGGCAAGCCGCTGGCGCGCCTGGGCGGCAACATCGACCACATCGCCGACTCGCGGATGGAGATCAACATGGCGCGCCTGCTGACCCTGCAGGCCGCCTACATGATGGATACCGTGGGCAACAAGATCGCCCAGAGCGAAATCGCCCAGATCAAGGTGGTGGCGCCCAACGTGGCGTTGAAGGTGATCGACCGGGCGATCCAGATGCACGGTGGCGCCGGGGTTTCCAACGACTTCCCGCTGGCCTACTGGTACGCCATGCAGCGCACCCTGCGCCTGGCCGACGGTCCGGACGAGGTGCACCGCGCGGCGATCGGCAAGTTCGAGCTGGGCAAGTACGTGCCCAGGGAGATGCTGCGCAGCAGCCGCTGACGGCTGTGGTATAGGGGAAAGGCCCGCGGGTGCGGGCCTTTTTCATTCCGGGGAGTCTGCCCCTTTTTCCTCGGCGTTGCGTTCCAGCTGCCACGCGCGACGGCTGTGCAGCAGGGCGGCGAACTCGCGGGCCGCCCGCTCGTTGCGGAAGCAGATCCCACGCGTGCCGAGGCGGACCCGCCAGAAAGGTTCAGCGTGGGTGTCCAGACGTTCGATCCAGAGCGTGTTCGGCATTCGGTTCGGCCTTGTCCTCGACGGTGGCTTTCGGCGTGCGGGTCTTCAGCAGGGAGAGCAGGATACCGCCCGCCAGCAGGCCGAAGGTTACGCCAAGCGAGAGGCCGGCGGGAATCTTGCCGATCACACCGTGGAGCATGATCTTCGCACCGATGAACACCAGAACCAGGGCCAGGGCGTATTTCAGGTAGACGAAGCGGTGGATCATCGCCGCCAGCGAGAAGTACAGGGCGCGCAGGCCGAGGATGGCGAAGATGTTCGAGGTGTAGACGATGAACGGGTCCTGGGTGATGGCGAAGATCGCCGGCACGCTGTCCACCGCGAACACCAGGTCGGCCAGCTCGATCAGCACCAGGGCGAAGAACAGCGGGGTGGCGTAGCGCACCAGCTTGCCGCTGGCGTCCGGCAGGCGGACGAAGAAGTGATGCTCGTGCAGTTCCTTGGTCACCCGCATGTGCTTGCGCAGGAAGCGCAGCACCGGGTTGTGCTCCAGGTCGGGTTCTTCCTCGTGCTTGTTGAACAGCATCTTCACGCCGCTGAACAGCAGGAAGGCGCCGAACACGTACATGATCCAGTCGAATTCCTTCACCAGCGCGGCGCCCAGGCCGATCATGATCGCCCGCAGGACGATGGCGCCGAGGATGCCCCAGAACAGCACCTGGTGCTGGTAGCGGCGGGGGATGCCGAAGAAACTGAAGATCATCGCCATGACGAACACGTTGTCCATCGATAGCGACTGTTCGACCAGGAAGCCGGTGTAGTACTCCACCGCGCTGGTGGGGCCGAAGGCGTACCAGACCCAGCCGCCGAAGGCCAGGCCGCAGGCGAAGTAGCCGGCGGACAGCAGCAGGCTTTCGCGCACGCCGATTTCGTGGTGGTCGCGTTGCAGCACGCCGAGGTCGAGGACCAGGAGAACGATGACGATGGCCAGGAAGGCCAGCCAGAACCAGGTAGCCGTACCGAGGAACGGTTCGGTGAGAAATGCATGCAGAGCTGCCATTGGGCCCCCTCGCTTCGAATTGTCGGATGGTCATGTGACTCCGACATGGCGGCAATTGCTTACCGTCAGAGGGGCCCGCAGTCACTCGGAAAAAATAAACCAGGCTCCGGGCGCCGGCAAAACGGCGAGGTTACAAAGTGCTACAGCGTTCAGTAGACCCAGACTTCCACCCGCCGGTTCTTCTGTCGGCCCAGTTCCTGGTCGTTGCTGGCGACCGGCAACTCGTCGCCGAAGCCGGCGATCTCGCGGAAACTCACGCCGCCGCGGGCCAGTTCGCGGCGCACGGCCATGGCGCGCAGACGCGAAAGCAGGACCGAACGCTCGGCGTCGGACTTGGGATCGCCGAAGCCCACCAGCACGGTGCGCTCCTGCAACTTCCGATTTTGCCGCAGGTAGTCCAGCAAACGCTGTACGTCGAGCAGTGCCTTGTTGTCGAGCAGCGCGCTGCCTTCCTGGAAGCGGAAGTTCACCGTCAGGCGCCGCGCCTGTTCCGCGAGCTTGCGGTATTCGGCGGGCATCTGCGGGCGCGGTGCGATCTGCACCGCCTGGATCTTCTGCGCGACGAAGCCGCTGCGGGTGACGATTGCCTGGCCGCGCGGGCCCTGGGCGAAACGTACCAGGGCCTGGGCCCAGGGGTTCTTCTCGCCGGGCTTCAGGTAGAGGAACAGGCGGCGCGACAGCGGGTAGTCCTCGGTGGCGATCAGGCTTTCCTGGGGCGCCATCGGCAGCGATTCGCCGTCGGCGATGGCCAAGGCGCGGGCCCGGCCCACCGACGCGATGCCGACGAAGCCGATGGCGTGCGGATCGGCGCTCACCGCGGCCGCCAGCCGATCGTTGGATTCGAAGCGGCGGGCGTCGCTGGCCAGGCTCTTGCCGTGACTGGCCAGCACCAGTTCCTTGAAGGTGTCGTAGGTGCCGGACTGCTCGTCGCGAGCGTACAGGCGGATGGCGCCGCCCTTGCCGCCCAGTTCTTCCCAGGTACGCACCTCGCCGGCGAACACCGCCGCCAGTTGCGCGGTGTCCAGCGAGGCCAGCGGGTTGTCCGGATGCAGGATGATCGCCAGTCCGTCGATGGCGATCACCTGCTCGGCATATGGGCTGCGCAGGTCGCCGAAGCCGGCCAGGGCGCGAACTTCGCTGTCCTTGACGGGGCGCGAGGCCGCGGCGAGTTCGGCGTGGCGTTCGAGGAGGGCGGCGAAGCCGGTGCTCGAACCGTGGGCGGATAGCTCCACCCTCACCAGGCGGCCGTCGCGGCTCTTGCCGAGCAGATGGAGTTCGTTTTCCCGTTCTCCGGGGGTACGGCGGATATCCTCCAGGCCTTCCTCTTCCATCAGGCCCTCGACCAGGGCCGGCAGGAGCTTCGCGCCGATGGTGTTGGAACCCTGGATGCGCAGCGCCGGCGTGTCGTCCGAGGGGATCGGCAAGGGGGCGGCGAATACCGACCAGGGGAAGGCGTAACAGAGGAATCCGAGGAAAACCAGGCTCAGGGTACGGCTCCAGAGGTCTTTGTCACTGGCGCGCTGGCGGTGTGGCATCGCGGGCATCGTCTTCTATGGGGAAGGGAATTTGCCGGCGAGATTAAGTCAGACGGGTGACGCTAAGGTTACAGCGTTGGGGAATCATGGCCCTGCGCCATTGTCTCGGTCAGGAAGTCGAGAAACACCCGGGTCTTGCCGGCCAGTTGGCGCGATGGATAGACCGCGTGGATCGCCGTCTCGTCGGCCTTCCAGCCGGCCAGCAATTCAACCAGGCGGCCTTCGGCCAGTTCCGCCTGTACGTACAGCCGTGGGATCAGACTCAAGCCGAAGCCGGCGAGCAGGGCATCGCGCACCGCCAGGCTGGAGGACACCCGGTAACGCCCGGCGATAGGCACTGCTATGCACTCGCGTTCCTTGCGGAAGGTCCAGCGGTCGGCATGGCCAGAGAGGCTGAAGCGGATGCACTCGTGTTCGCGCAGGGCCTCCGGCCGCAGCGGCTGGCCATGCTGACCGAGGTAGGCCGGCGCCGCGCAGAGCACGTGCTCCAGGATCAGCAGCGGGCGGGCGACCAGGCCGGAGTCCGCAACCCGGTCGCTACCGCGCAGGGCCAGGTCGATGCCTTCGGCGATCAGGTCCTGGCGGCCGTCCTGCAGGAGCAGTTCCAGGCGCAGGTCCGGATAACGCTGGAGAAAAGCCGGAATGGCCGGGGTCAGGCAGGTGAGGGCGAGGGTCAGCGGGGCGCTGACCCGCAGCAGGCCGCTGGGGCCCTGCTGCATCGAAGTGAGCGCGGCGTCGGCGGCCTCAAGGTCGTCGAGGATGCGCTCCAGGCGCTGCCAGTAGACTTCGCCGGCCTCGGTCAGGCTCATGCTGCGGGTGGTGCGATTGATCAGGCGCACCTTGAGGTGCGCTTCCAGCTCGGCGACGTTCTTGCTCACGGCGGCCGGCGAGAGATTCATCTGCCGGGCCGCGGCGGCGAAGCCGCCATTCGCGGCCACGGCGCGGAAGACCTTGAGGGCGGTGAGGTGATCCACGGGGATAATTCACTATCAGTAATCAATGAATCAGGGATTAAAGCATTATCAACCCGAGGTGTGCTGGCTAAAGTCTCGCCATAGTCCACGGTCCTAGAGGTGAATGACCATGCAACCCTTCGTCGTCGAACGTCTCGATCACATCGTCCTGCGGGTCCGCGACCTGGAACGCAGCATCGCGTTCTATCGCGATGTCCTCGGTTGCGTGGTGGTGAAGTGGCGCGACGACCTGGAGCTGGCCCATCTGCGCCTGGGCACGTCGATGCTCGACCTGGTCGCGGTGTCCGGGTCGCTCGGCCGGGAGGGCGGTGCGGCGCCGGGTGGGGAAGGGCGCAACGTCGATCATTTCTGCGTGCGCATCGAGCCGTTCGACGAGGCCGCGCTGATCGCCCATCTCGAGGGGTTCGGCCTGGTCCCGCAGGTTCCCGCGGAAATCCGCTTCGGTGCCGAGGGCGACGGCTGGTCGCTGTACTTCTTCGATCCGGATGGCAATCGAGTGGAGCTGAAGGGGCCGTGTGTGGACAATCCTGCCTGAGGGAAAGGTCGCGCGCCGGATAGGCGGGTGGCGTCGGCGAGATCGCCCAGGCCAGGCAGCGACCGCCTGAAGGCTCATCCGGGGATGAGCCTTTTCCTTAGGCTGGGTCTCAGGCCAGTTCCAGCCAGATCGGGGCGTGATCGGAGGGTTTCTCCATGCCGCGCAGGTCGTAGTCGATGCCGGCGTCCTTGAAGCGCGACTGCAGCACCCGGCTGGCCAGGATCACATCGATGCGCAGGCCGCGCTTGGGGGTGTCCTCGAAGCCACGGCTGCGGTAGTCGAACCAGCTGAAGCGGTCGTTTACCTCCGGATTCAGGGCCCGGAAGCTGTCGACCAGGCCCCAGTTCTTCAAGGTAGCCAGCCATTCGCGCTCTTCCGGCAGGAAGCTGCACTTGCCGGTCTTCAGCCAGCGCTTGCGGTTTTCCTCGCCGATGCCGATGTCGCAGTCCTCCGGCGAGATATTGATGTCGCCCATCACCACCAGGGCCTGCTCGGGCTTGAAGCTGTTCTCCAGCAGCGACTGGAGATCGGCGTAGAAGCGCTGCTTGGCCGGGAACTTGGTTGGATGCTCGCGGTTCTCGCCTTGCGGGAAGTAACCGTTCATCACGGTGATCGGGTTGCCCTGGGCGTCGCTGAAGGTGCCCCAGATGAAGCGCCGCTGGGACTCCTCGCCGTCGCTCGGGAAGCCGCGGTGCAGTTCCAGGGGCGCCTGGCGGGAGAGCAGGGCGACGCCGTAGTGGCCTTTCTGCCCGTGGTAGTGGACGTGGTAGCCGAGCGCCTCGATCTCGGCCTGGGGAAACTGGTCGTCGGCGACCTTGGTTTCCTGCAGCCCGATCACGTCGGGCTGGTGCCGCTCGATCAGCGCCGCCAACTGGTGCGGCCGGGCGCGCAGACCGTTGATATTGAAAGAGACGATTTTCATGGTGGGCGTCCTGGCAAAAACAGGAATGCTAGCCCAGCCGGGGGATGCCTGGCGACCCTGGAGGCGCTGTGCTAGTGTCCGCCGGGTACCCGATGGCTGTGTGGCTTGGCGCCTTGCCGGCCCTGTGGTCTGCCGCGGACGGGGATGGCCAGGCCATCCGCTCGACCAATCGCCGTGGCGAAGCGTGCGTGTCGCCGCTCCTGCGGCCGACAAGGAATGCGTTCCATGCCTGATCAGGTCACCGATGTCCGTCTGCTCGACGACGGCTATAGCCGCGAAGTCCGCTCGCTTTTCTACCACGCCTACCGCCACGAACCGACCTTCGCCTACCTGATGGATGCGCAGCGCGCCGGCTACGACCAGCGCGTGCGTGCGTGCGTCCGGGAGATGGTCGAGCGCCATCTGGGCGAAGAGTTGCCGGCCATCGGCCTGTTCATCGACGATCGGCTGGTCGCGGCGGCCCTGATCACGCCGCCGCAGCGGCGCCTGGATATCACCGAGAGCTGGAGCTGGCGCCTGCGCATGCTGTTCAGCGTCGGCCTGGCCGCGACCCGGCGCTACCTGGATTACCACCGGGCGGTGCAGGCCTGCCTGCCGGTCGGCCCCCACCACCAGTTGCCGATGCTCGGCGTGCATCCCGAATACCAGGGCAGGCAGATCGGCGAGCAGTTGCTGGCGGCCGTGCAGCGCTGGTGCGCCGAGGACTCCGCTTCGCAGGGGCTGGTCCTGGATACCGGCAATGCGCGCTACCTGGACTTCTACCAGCGGCACGGCTACCGCGAGATCGGCGAGGTGACGCTGGGAGCGGTGCGCGAGCACGTCCTCCTGCATCCTGGCGAGACGCCGGCGGCGACCTGAGCGTTCCCCCGGACGCGCGAGAAAAGCCATGCCTGTCAGGCGCTTGGCGTCATAAAACCCGAATGTCAGGAGGTGGTCGGCGGCGTCCGCGCAAATCTGGACGCGCGCCACCCGCCTGCGTAGCATCCGCGCCATGAGACTGACTCAAGGATTGTTCCGGTTCCCGCTGGCCGGGCTGCTGTGCCTGAGTACGGCCGCCTTCGCGGAGAGCCAGCTTAGCGTGCGCGTCACCCCCGCCAATGCCGCCCTGAAGGCCAATATCGAGGCCTACGTGGGTAGCCTCGGCGAGCGGGACGAGGCGGCGTTGCAACGTTTCCGCCGCAATGCCGAGGCGCAGGCGGAAAAGGCGGCCCAGGCGCTCGGCTACTTCCAGGCGCAGATCGACAGCGAGGTGAAGGATGGCAAGCCGCCGAAGCTCACGCTCAAGGTAGTGCCCGGCGAGCCCGTGCGCCTGCGCCAGGTGAACATCCAGGTGCTCGGCGAGGCCGCCAGCCTGGAGAGCTTCCGCTTGCCGTCGGTCAAGCAGCTGAAACCGGGCGCGAAGCTGAACCAGGGTGTCTACGAGGACGCCAAGCGGCTGATCCAGAACCAGGCCTCGCGCTACGGCTTCTTCCAGGGCCGCTTCAGCACCCAGCGCCTGAGCATCGATCCGCGCGCCGGCATCGCCGACATCGACCTGGTCTACGACAGCGGCCAGCGCTACACCTTCGGCAAGGTGAGCTTCGACGGCGACTCGATCATCGAGGAAGAACTGTTGCGCCGCATGGTGCCGTTCAAGGCCGGCCAACCCTATGACTCCGAACTGATCGCCGAACTCAACCAGAACCTGCAATCCAGCGGCTACTTCGAGGGCGTGCGGGTCGACGCCGCGCCGACCCAGGCGCAGGCCGACGGCGCGCGCCAGGCGATCCCGGTAGCGGTCCGGCTGGAGGCGCGCAAGCCCCGGACCATGGGCGTCGGCCTCGGCTTCTCGACCGACGTCGGGGCGCGCGCGAGGTTCAACTGGACCCGCCATTGGGTGAATGCCGAAGGGCATAGCCTGGGATTCGAGTCGGAAATCTCCGCACCACGGCAGAACGTCGGCGCCTGGTACGAGATTCCCCTCGATCCGCCGCTCACCGACAAGCTGCGCTTCACCAGCGGCTACCAGTTCGAAGACCTGGTCGACACCGAGAGCAAGCTGCTGACCCTTGGCGGCGAATGGCACAGCAAGCAGCCCGATGGCTGGCAGCGGGTGGTTTCGCTGAACTGGATGCGCGAGGAGTACAAGCTGGGCGACGACTCCGGGCTGAGCAGCTTCCTGATGCCGGGGATCGGCTACTCGCTGCTGGAGACCGACAACAAGGTCGACCCCAGCCATGGCTACCGCCTGCAGTTCAACGTCAAGGGGGCGAAGGAAGGCCTGCTGGCCGACGCCGACGTACTCCATGTCGACGCCATGGCCAAGGGCCTGACCAGCTTCGCCGGCGGCCATCGCCTGCTCGGCCGCCTGCAGGTAGGCGGAATCGCCACCAACGACTACAAGTCGATCCCGCCCTCGCTGCGCTTCTTCGCCGGCGGTGACCAGAGCGTGCGCGGCTACGACTACCGGACGCTGTCGCCGGAGAATTCCGATGGCGACAAGATCGGCGGCCGCTACATGATCGCCGGCAGCGTCGAGTATCAATATCCGCTGGCCGAGCGCTGGCGCCTGGCGACCTTCGTCGACCAGGGCAACGCCTTCAACTCGCTGGACTTCCCGTCGATCAAGACCGGGGTCGGCTTCGGCGTGCGCTGGGTCTCGCCGGTCGGCCCGTTGCGCCTCGACCTGGCCCATGCGCTCGACGACGACGGCGGTTTCCGCCTGCACTTCTCCATGGGGCCAGAACTGTGAAGGCGCTGAAGATCACCTTGCTGGCCATCGTCGGGCTGCTCCTCGCGCTGCTCCTGGGACTCGCTGCGCTGCTCGGCACCCAGGCCGGCAGCGCCTGGCTGCTCGGCCGCGTGCCGGGCCTGCAGGTCAGCGGCTTCGAGGGTCGCCTCGGTGGCGCCTGGCAGGCACAGCGGCTGTCCTGGGCGCAGGACGGTACGCAACTGGTCGTCGAACGGCCTGAACTGCGCTGGTCGCCGGCCTGCCTGGCGGGGCTGCGCCTGTGCTTGCAGCGGGTGGCCGCCGAACGGGTCGCGCTGGACCTGCCGCCGAGCGGCGACAGCGCCGACAGCGGGCCGATCAGCCTGCCGACGCTGAAACTGCCGCTGAGCATCGAACTCGGCGAAGTGGCGGTCGGCAGCTTCCTGCTCGACGGCAACCAGCAGGTCGCCGAACTCAAGCTGGCGGCCCATTGGCTGGCCGACGGCCTGCACATCGACTCGCTGACGGCGCGGGGCTTCGGCCTGGACCTGGCGCTCCAGGGGCGCTTGCAGCCGAGCGGCGACTGGCCCTTGCAGGCCGAAGCCACGCTCGGCCTGCCCGCTCCCGAAGGCAAGCCGTGGAAGCTGGCCGTCCAGGTCGGCGGTGAGCTGCAGCAGGCGCTGACCCTGAAAGGCCGCAGCAGCGGTTACCTGGACGGCAGCCTGGAAGGACAGTTGCAGGCGCTGGCGGAAAACCTGCCGGCACGATTGCTGATCCGCGCCGACGGTTTCAAGGGTGCGGCCGGACTACCGGACACCTTGACCCTGAATGCCATCCAGCTCGATGCCGGCGGCGATCTCAAGAGCGGTTACCTGATCCGCGGCGGCGCCAGCCTGCCGGGCGAGGGCGGGGCGGTGGCGTTGAGCCTGGACGGGCGGATCGACGCCCAGGGCGCGGATATCCGCCAACTGCGCCTGGACGCTGGCGGCGAGCAGCGCCTGGAGCTGGTCGGACGCCTGGACTGGCGCGAAAGCCTGGCCGCCGACGCGACCCTGGACTGGAAGGATTTCCCCTGGCTGCGCCTGTATCCGCTGGCGGAGCCGCCGCCGGTGACGCTGAAGACCTTCAAGGCGGAAGTGCATTACCAGGACCAGCGCTACCTGGGCAATTTCAGCGCGGCGGCGAGCGGTCCGGCGGGCGACTTCACGCTGGCCAGTCCGGTGTCCGGCGACCTCGTCCAGCTCAACCTGCCGTCGCTGCAGCTCCGCGCCGGGCAAGGCCAGGCCGAGGGCCGGGTGACGTTGCGTTTCGACAATGGCGTGGCTTGGGATACCGCCCTGCAGCTCAGCGAACTGAACCCGGCGTACTGGGTCGCCGAGCTGCCGGGTTCACTGGCCGGTCCCTTGCGCAGCCAGGGAAGTGTTCGCGACGAGCGGCTGGCGTTGGGCGTGGATCTCGACGTCAAGGGCCGCCTGCGCGGCCAGCCGGCGCTATTCCAGGCGCGCGCCGAAGGCGAGGGGCAGCGCTGGACGCTGGGCAACCTCGACCTGCGCCTGGGGGATAACAAGGTGCAGGGCAGCGGGGCGCTCGACCAGCGCCTGCAAGGCCGCCTGGACATCGCCCTGAACCGTCTCGGCCAGCTTTGGCCGCAACTCTTCGGTCGCCTCGACGGACGCCTCGACCTGGCTGGCAGCCTCGCGGCGCCGCAAGGCAGGCTGAACCTCAAGGGACAGCAGATCGCCTACGCCGAGCAGCGCATCGCCGGCCTCGACCTGCAGGCGAACCTCGATGCCCGGCAGAACGGCACCCTGGCACTGGTCGCTTCCGGCCTGCGCAGCGGCGAAACTGATCTCGGCCTGTTCAAGGCCAATGCCCGCGGCGACCAACGCCGCCAACAACTGGAACTGGACCTGCAAGGTGCCTTGCTCAAGCTCGGCCTGGCCTTCGACGGGCAACTGGAGCGCGGCAACTGGCGCGGTCGCCTGGCGCGCGGCGAGTTGAGCAGCGGCGGCCAGGACTGGAAGCTACAGCAGCCGGCGCGCCTGGAGCGGTTGGCCGACGGCAAGGTCAATTTCGGCGCACATTGCTGGGTATCCGGCGCCGCCAGCCTCTGCGGCGGCGAGCAGCGCCTGCTGCCCGAGCCGCGGCTGCGCTACACCTTGCGCGACTTCCCGCTGGACAGCCTGAAGCAATGGTTCCCCGAGGATTTCGCCTGGCAGGGCAAGCTGAACGGCGACCTGCAACTGGACGTTCCGGCCCGCGGCCCGAGCGGCGTGGTCAGCCTGGACGCCGGCAGCGGTACGCTGCGCCTGCGCGACCAGGGCCAGTGGGTCGACGTCGGCTACGACAGCCTGCGCCTGGAGAGCCGGCTGGCGCCCAACCGCGTCGATACCTCCCTCGACTTCCGCGGACCGAAGCTCGGCGAGTTGCGGGTGCAGGCGCAGATCGACCCGCGCCCGGCGAGCAAGCCGCTGAGCGGCGAGTTCAGCCTGGCCGGCCTCGACCTGTCGGTGGCGCGCCCGTTCGTGCCGATGGTGGAGAAACTGCAAGGCAGGCTGAACGGCAGCGGCCGGCTGTCCGGCGGCCTGCTGGCGCCGCGGGTCGACGGACGGGTGACGCTGAGCGACGGCAACATCGGCGGCGGCGAGCTGCCGACCAGCTTCGAGAACCTTTCCCTCGACGCTCGCATCGCTGGCGAAAGCCTGGAACTCGGCGGCGGCTGGCGCAGCGGCAGGTACGGCCAGGGCAGCCTGTCCGGCAACCTGAGCTGGGGCGAGGCGCTGAACGTCGCCCTGAACATTCGTGGCAACCGCCTGCCGGTGGTGGTCGATCCCTATGCGCAACTGGAGGTTGAACCGGACCTGAAGATCGGCATGGCCGGCCAGGAGCTGGCGATCTCCGGCAAGGTCCTGGTGCCGCGTGGCGACATCACCATCCGCCAGTTGCCGCCATCGACGGTCAAGGTCTCCGACGACGCGGTGATCGTCGGCTCCGAGCAGCCCGAGCAGCAGCCGCTGAAGATGAAGATGGACATCGATGTCGAGGTCGGCCAGGACAAGCTGGCGTTCTCCGGCTTCGGCCTCAGCGCCGAACTGGCCGGCCACCTGCACATCGGCGACAACCTGGATACCCGCGGCGAGCTGAACCTGAACAAGGGCCGCTATCGTGCCTACGGCCAGCGCCTGACGATCCGTAGGGCGCGGCTGTTCTTCGCCGGACCGATCGACCAGCCGTACCTGGATATCGAGGCGATCCGCCGGGTCGACGATGTGGTCGCCGGCCTGCGCCTGACCGGCAGCGCCGAGCAGCCGACCAGCGCGGTATTCTCCGAACCGGCGATGAGCCAGGAGCAGGCGCTGTCCTACCTGGTGCTGGGGCGGCCGATGAGCACCGGCGAAGACAGCAACATGCTCGGCGAGGCGGCCCTGGCCCTGGGCCTGGCGGGTAGCGCACCGCTCACCGGGGAAATCGCCAAGCAGCTCGGCATCCAGGACTTCCAGCTGGACACCGAGGGCACCGGCAACAGCACCAGCGTGGTCGCCAGCGGGAATATCACCGACAAGCTCAGCCTGCGCTATGGTGTTGGAGTGTTCGAACCGGCAAATACCATCGCCTTGCGCTACCAGTTGACCAAACGCCTCTATCTCGAAGCGGCGAGCGGCCTGGCCAGTTCGCTGGACCTGTTCTTCAAGCGCGATTTCTGACGGATGCGCTGATACGGGCCATGCGTAACGCATAAAAGTGTGTCACTTTTAGCGGCGCATCGACGTCGTAGAATGGAGCGGGCGCCGACCGCCAGGTCGGTGCCCGAAGCAACTCGGCACAAGGACTGGCTGACATGATTTCCGTCTATCAACTCAAACCGCGCTTTCAGAATCTTCTTCGTCCCGGCGTGCAGCGCCTCTACCAGCGCGGCATCACTGCCAACCAGGTGACCCTGGCGGCCTGCCTGCTGTCGCTGCTGGTCGGCGCGCTGGTCGCCGGTTTCGCCAGCCATCTCTGGCTGTTCGCCCTCGTTCCGCTGTGGATGTTCCTGCGCATGGCGCTGAACGCGGTGGACGGCATGCTCGCCCGCGAGTTCGGCCAGAAATCCGACTTGGGCGCCTACCTCAACGAACTCACCGACGTGATCGCCGACAGCGGCCTGTACCTGCCGTTCGCCCTGTTGCCGGGAGTCAATCCGCTGTGGGTGGTGCTGGTGGTGCTGCTGGCGGTGATCAGCGAATATGCCGGTGCGCTGGGCACCATGGTCGGCGCTTCGCGCCGCTACGACGGCCCGATGGGCAAGAGCGACCGGGCGCTGTGTTTCGGCGTGATCGGCGCCGGGGTGGCCAGCGGCCTGTTGCCGCTGGCCTGGATCGACTGGCTGATGTTGCTGATCGCGGCCCTGCTGCTGCTGACCATCGGCAACCGTGTGCGCCAGGGCCTGGCCGAGCTGGCCGCGAGTCGGCGGGGCCGCGACGACCAGGCCTGAGCGGGAATGGGCGAACGCCATGGAGGTGGGCGCCCGCAGGAAGCAATCCCGCCGGGTTCCCGGCCGGGGCAACGACATAGGGACATCACATGCGCGACGTACAGGAATTGCGTTTCACCACCCACGACGGGGTAGAACTCTTCTACCGCCACTGGCCGGCCAGCCGCCCGGCGCCGGACGGCACGCGCCAGGCGGTGCTGCTGTTCCACCGCGGCCATGAGCACTCCGGGCGGATCGCCCACCTGGTCGACGAACTCGACCTGCCGGAACACGACTTCTTCGCCTGGGACGCCCGTGGCCACGGCCTCTCGCCAGGCGCCCGCGGCGATAGCCCGAGCTTCGCCACCAGCGTGCGCGACGTACAGACCTTCGTCGACCATATCCAGGCCGTCCACGGTATCGCCGAAGAGCGGATGGCGGTGGTGGCGCAGAGCGTCGGCGCGGTGCTGGTTGCCACCTGGGCCCACGACTACGCGCCGAAGGTGCGCGCACTGGTGCTGGCTTCGCCGGCGTTCCAGGTCAAGCTCTACGTGCCGTTCGCCCGCAGCGGGCTGAAACTGATGCGCCTGTGGCGCGGCAATTTCTTCGTCAACAGCTATGTCAAGGCACGCTTCCTCAGTCACGACCCGCAGCGGATCGCCTCCTACGACAGCGACCCGCTGATCGCCAAGGCGATCTCGGTGAACGTCCTGCTCGGCCTCTACGAAGCTGCCGAGCGGGTGGTAGCGGACGCACAGGCGATCCAGATTCCCACCCAACTGCTGATTTCCGGGGCCGACTTCGTCGTCCATCGTGCGCCGCAGGAGCGCTTCTTCGAGCGTCTCGGCAGCCTGCGCAAGGAAAAGCACATCCTGCCCGGCTTCTTCCACGACACCCTTGGCGAGCGCGATCGTCACCTGGCCGTCGGCCGTGCCCGGCGCTTCCTCCTCGAGGCATTCGCCACGGTCCCAGAACGACCGAGCCTGCTCGATGCCGACCGCCTGGGTCATACCTGCGCCGAGGCCGAGGCGCTGGCCGCGCCGTTGCCGAAGAACTCGCCGCGCGATCTCTACTGGCGCGCCACCCGTGCCGGCCTGCGCCTGGGCAGCCTGTGGTCGGACGGGGTCAAGCTGGGCTTCGACACCGGTTTCGATTCCGGCAGCACCCTCGACTATGTCTACCGCAACCAGCCCAGCGGCAGCGGCCCGCTGGGTCGCCTGATCGACCGCAACTACCTGGACTCCATCGGCTGGCGCGGCATCCGCCAGCGCAAGCTGCACGCCGAGGATCTGCTGCGCCTGGCCATGCAGCGGTTGCGCGAGGAGCAGCGCGAGGTGCGCATCGTCGACATCGCCGCCGGCCACGGCCGCTACATCCTCGAAGCCCTGCAAGGCGTCGAGCCGCTGCCGGAAAGCATCCTCCTGCGCGACTACAGCGAGATCAACGTGCGTGACGGCAGCGCCCTGATCGAAAGCAAGGGCCTCGCCGGCATCGCCCGCTTCGTCAAGGGCGACGCCTTCGATCGCGCCGACCTGGCGGCGCTGCAACCGAAGCCGAGCCTCGGGGTGGTTTCCGGGCTCTACGAGCTGTTCGCCGACAACCGCATGGTCGGCGACTCCCTCGCCGGCCTCGGCGAGGCGTTGGAGGAGGGCGGCTACCTGGTCTACACCGGACAGCCCTGGCACCCGCAGCTGGAACTGATCGCCCGCGCGCTGACCAGCCACCGCCAGGGCCAGGCCTGGGTGATGCGGCGCCGGACCCAGGCGGAAATGGACCAACTGGTGGCCGCCGCCGGCTTCCGCAAGATCACCCAGCGGGTCGACCAGTGGGGCATCTTCAGCGTATCGCTGGCGCAGAAGGTCGCCCGCTGATGGCGCCGCGCGAGCCGGGGGTACTGAAGCGGGCGGTGCTCTGGCTGCTGTTCCTCGGCCCGTTCTTCTTCGCCAGCTATGGCCTGGCCAACTGGTTGACCAGCCAGCGCGGCGACGTCGGCAGCCTGGTCTTCGACTGGGAACGCGGGATGCCGCTGTGGCCCTGGACCATCCTGCCGTACTGGTCGATCGACCTGCTCTACGGCCTGTCGCTGTTGTTGCCGCGAGACAAGCGCGAGCTGGACACCCACTGCCTGCGCCTGCTCAGCGCCCAGGTGCTGTCGGTGACCTGCTTCCTGCTGTTCCCCCTGCGCTTCACCTTCGAACGGCCGGAACTGGGCGGCGTGTTCGGCTGGCTGTTCGACGTGCTGATGGGGTTCGACAAACCGTACAACCAGGCACCGTCGCTGCACATCGCCCTGCTGGTAGTGCTCTGGGTCTGCTACGCGCGCTACGCCAGCGGCGCCTGGCGCTGGCTGCTGCATGGCTGGTTCGCGCTGATCGGGCTGTCGGTGCTGACCACCTGGCAGCACCATTTCATCGACGTGCCCACCGGTGCGCTGGCCGGCTGGCTGTGCGTCTGGCTGTGGCCGCAGGCGCAGCCCGCGCCGTTCGCCCGCGCCAGCCTGAGCCGCGACCGGCAACGGCGGCGGCTGGCTGCTCGCTACGGCCTCGGCGCGCTGGCCTGCGCCGCCGTCGCCTTTGCCGTCGGTGGTGCGGCGTTGTGGCTGTGCTGGCCGGCGCTGGCGCTGGCGCTGGTGGCGCTGAACTACCTGCTGTTCGGCGCCGCCGGCTTCCAGAAGGGCAGCACTGGCCGCCTGAGCGCCGCCGCGCGTTGGCTGCTGGCGCCATATCTGCTTGCCGCGCGGATCAATGCCTGGCTCTGGACCCGTCGCCGGCCGCAGCCGGACGAGGTGCTGCCGGGCCTCTGGCTGGGGCGCCTGCCGTCGTCCGCGGAACTGGCCGACGGCCGCTTCCGCGCATTGCTCGACGCTACCGCCGAACTTTCCTGCGAGCCGCAGGGGCTGGCCTATCGCAGCCTGCCGTTGCTCGACCTGGTCGCGCCGGACGTCGGGGACTGCCGGCGCGCCGCCGCGCTGATCGACGAACTGCTGGCGCAAGGGCCGCTGCTGGTGGCCTGTGCCCTGGGCTATTCGCGCAGCGCCACGCTGGTCGCCGCCTGGCTGCTGCTCAGCGGCCGCGCGGCGGACGTCGAGTCGGCCGTGGCGGTGTTACGCCGGGCGCGACCGCAAGTGCTGCTGGGCGAGGCCCAGCGGCGGACCCTCGCGGCGCTGAGCGGGAGCGTGCCGGAGCCATCGGCGGAACTGGGCGAGGTGCGCCATGCCTGAGCAATCCCTGGCCCTGGTGGCGGCGCTGCTGCGCCGTGGCCGCGAGCTTGACCGGCTGTCCGCCGCACTGACCCTGCTGGCCATCGGGCTGGGCCTGTACCAGGCCGTGCAGGGCATCGGCTGGCGCTATTTCGCTGAGGCGATGCTGGCGATCGCCATGCTCGGCCTGTGGCAGAAGTACTGGGCGCTGCGAGTGGCCCTGGACGCCGAACTATTCGAACGTTTCAGCCGCGTCGGCGACAGGCTGGAAGCGCAGACCCAAGACCTGGACCGGGCCCTGGCCGACCTCGGCCTGGCCCGCGCGGACGCCGCGGAGCGCACCTGGAACCAGCGCAGCCGCGGCGCCCTGCGCCTGCTACGCTGGCAGGCGCTGGCCTGTGGCGCCCAGTTCCTGCTGGCCTTGTCGTGCCTGTTGTCGATCCCTCTATTCAACGCTCAAACCTGAAGAGTCTTCCCATGCTCGAATCAGTCGTCGCCTATGGCATCATCGCCGGCGCCCGCGCCATCACCGGCTTGCGCAGCCTCTGGCTGGGCACCACGCCGATCCCCAAGCAACGCATCTATTACGCCAACCACAGCAGCCATGGCGACTTCGTCCTGCTCTGGGCCTCGTTGCCGCCGGAGGTGCGGCGGCGTACCCGGCCGGTGGCGGGCGCCGACTACTGGAACAAGGCCGGCCTGCGCAGCTACGTGATCAACAAGGTGTTCAACGGCGTGCTGGTCGACCGCCAGCGCAGCGAGGCCAATGCCAATCCGCTCGAACCCCTCGACCGCGCCCTGGACGGCGGCGACTCGCTGATCATCTTCCCCGAGGGCACCCGCAACCTGGACGACGAGGTCAAGCTGTTGCCATTCAAGAGCGGTATCTACCACCTGTCCCTGGCCCACCCGGAGGTCGAGCTGGTGCCGGTCTGGCTGGCCAACCTCAACCGGGTCATGCCCAAGGGCCGCATGCTGCCGTTGCCGCTGCTCTGCACCCTGAGCTTCGGCAAGCCGCTGGTCGCCACGGCGGAAGAAGGCAAGGAGGCGTTCCTCGAACGAGCGCGCATGGCCCTGCTGGACCTGGCGCCGGAAGAGGAGGCCTGAGATGAACGAACAGACCTGGATGCTCTTCGGCGGGATCGGCGCGCTGCTGCTGCTCGCCTCGCTGGTCGGCTTCGTCCTCAAGTGGCGCGCCGGTCCCGGCCCGAACGCGGTGATCGACAACCTGAACGCGCGGATCAACGCCTGGTGGGCGATGGTCCTGGTGATCGGTTTCGCCTTCTGGCTCGGCCAGGCGGCGGTGATCCTGCTGTTCTATGGCGTGTCGTTCTACGCCCTGCGCGAGTTCATCACCCTCACCCCGACCCGGCGCAGCGACTACCCGGCGCTGGTGGCGGCGTTCTACTTCGTGCTGCCGATGCAGTACCTGCTGATCTACATCGACTGGTACAGCATGTTCTCGATCTTCATCCCGGTGTACGTGTTCCTGCTGTTGCCGATCCTCGCCTCGCTGGGCGGCGACACCAAGCACTTCCTCGAGCGCGCCTCGAAAGTGCAGTGGGGCCTGATGCTGGCGGTGTTCTGTATCTCCTTCGTGCCGGCGCTGCTGACCCTCGACATCCCCGGCTTCGAGGGGCGCAACCTGCTGCTGATCGCCTACCTGGTGATCGTCGTGCAGCTCTCCGACGTGATGCAGTACATCTGCGGCAAGCTGTTCGGCAAGCGCAAGATCGCTCCCAACCTGTCGCCGTCGAAGACCGTCGAAGGCTTCGTCGGCGGCATCGCCCTGGCCACCGCCATCGGCGCCTCGCTGTGGTGGATCACCCCGTTCAACCTCTGGCAGGCGGCGCTGATCGCGCTGCTGATCAACCTGCTGGGCTTCTTCGGCGGCCTGGTGATGTCGGCGATCAAGCGCGACCGCGGGGTCAAGGACTGGGGGCACATGATCGAAGGTCACGGTGGCATGCTCGACCGCCTGGACTCGGTGTGCTTCGCCGCGCCGATCTTCTTCCACGTGGTGCGCTACTGGTGGACGCCCTGAGGTTCGCCCGTCGCCGTTTCCCCGCCGTGTAGGCAGCCAGGAAATTGCCAGCGATAGAGACCCGTAGGGCGGATACCGCCACAGGCGGTATCCGCCGAAACCCCGGATAAGCGGCGGATAACCGCAAGCGGTGATTCGCCCTACAACCAGGCTCCGGCATACGGGGACGTGACCGCAGCTTCACTGTCTCAGAGATTGACCAGGCGCATGCCTTCCTCGCTATAGCGACTGCCGGCGACCGCCTCGGCGGGGAAGATCGCATCCAGCTCGGCCAGTTCCGCCGCGCTCAGGCGCAGTTCCGTCGCGGCGACGTTCTCCTCCAGGTAGCGCCGCTGCTTGGTGCCGGGAATCGGGATCAGGTCATCGCCCTGCGCCAGCACCCAGGCCAGCGCCAGTTGCGAGGGTTTCACGCCCTTGGCCGCGGCCAGTTCGCCGACCTTGTCCACCAGCTTCAGGTTCTTCGCGAAGTTCTCGCCCTGGAAGCGCGGGCTGAAACGACGGTAATCGTCGGCGGCGAAGTCTTCCGGGCGCTTCAGGGTGCCGGTAAGGAAACCTCGGCCCAGCGGGCTGTAGGGGACGAAGGCGATGCCCAGGCGACGGCAGGCGGCGAGCACCCCGGTGTCCTCCGGATCGCGGGTCCACAGCGAGTACTCGCTCTGCAACGCGCTGATCGGGTGCACCCGATGGGCACGTTCGAGGGTTTCCGCCGAGGCTTCGCTGAGGCCGATGTGGCGGATCTTGCCGGCCTTCACCAGGTCGGCGAGGGCGCCGACGCTGTCCTCGATGGGCACCTGCGGGTCCATGCGGTGCTGATAGTAAAGGTCCAGGCGGTCGGTACCGAGGCGCTTCAGGCTGCCTTCGATGGCGCGGCGGATATACGCCGGGCTGCCGTCGACGCCGCGCGCCCGGGGATTGGCAGGGTCGCGGACGATGCCGAACTTGCTGGCCAGGAACACCTGCTCGCGTTTGCCGCGCAGGGCCTCGCCGAGCAGTTCCTCGTTGCTGTGCGGGCCGTACATGTCGGCGGTATCGAAGAAGTTCAGCCCGAGTTCCACGGCGCGATGCAGGGTGGCGATGGCCTCCTGGCGGTCGCCGCCGGTGGTGTAGAAGTCGGTCATGCCCATGCAGCCGAGGCCGATGGCGGAGACGGAAGGGCCGTTGTGGCCGAGTTGACGGGTTTTCATGTGTCGAGCCTCGCGGGAGGGAAGGAAAACGCCGTCATTCTTCGCTCCGCATTGGCCTGGATAAAGCCCATAATTACGGTTTTACCATTCGTATTTTCCAAATAATCGAGGACGTCCGATGGATCGTTTCCAGGCCATGCAGGCCTTCACCCGCATCGTCGAGCTGGGCGCCTTCGGCAAGGCCGCGGACAGCCTGGAGCTGCCGCGCGCCAGCGTGACCCAGGCGATCCAGCAACTGGAGGCGCACCTTGGCGTGCAGTTGCTGCAGCGCACCACCCGCCAGGTCAGCCTGACCCTCGACGGGCAGGCCTACTACGAGCGTTGCGTGCGCCTGCTGGCGGACCTGGAGGAGGCGGAAAGCTGCTTTCCACGCGTCCTGAACAACCCGCGCGGGCGCTTGCGGGTCGACCTGCCGGGCGCACTGGGGCGGATGCGGGTGATTCCGTTCCTGCCGGAGTTCTGCGAGCGCTACCCGGAACTGGAGCTGCAGTTGAGCAGCAACGATCGCCTGGTCGACCTGCTGCGCGAGGGCGCGGACTGCGTGCTGCGGGTCGGCGAACTGCACGATTCCAGCCTGGTCGGCCGGCACCTGGCCGACCTGCCGCAGGTCACCTGCGCCAGCGCCGCCTACCTGGAGCGTCATGGCCATCCGCGGCAGCTCGCCGAGCTCGGCGGGCACCTCGCGGTGAACTACCAGTCGCCTTCCAGCGGGCGTACCTTCGACTTCGAGTTCAGCGTCGACGGGCGTCTGCGCACGTTGCCGATGCGCAGCCGGGTCAGCGTCAACAACGCCGATGCCTACGTCGCCGCCTGCCGGGCCGGGCTCGGGCTGATCCAGGCGCCGCACTATCACGTCGCCGCCGGCCTGGCCGACGGTAGCCTCCGACAAGTGCTCGGAGAATGGTTGCCGCCATCGCTGCCGCTGCATGCCGTGTATCCCTCGCAGCGCCAGTTGTCGCCGCGGGTGAGGGTGTTCGTCGACTGGCTGGTGGAACTGTTCGGTCGCCAGGCGGCCGGCGAGACGCAATGAGACGCAGGCTTTCCGGGCGAAGATTTTTCTCGATTTCGCCGAGAGAACCTCGTTAGGATCGGCAGCCTTGGCCTGTCGAGCAGGGATGTTCGTCCGAGTTCCGGATGCCCGCTGCCGCCAGGCCGCATTCATTCGAACAAGAATAAGGATCGCTGATGGAAAGCTTGCAGAAGTGGGTGGTCGACCTGAACGGCGTGGTCTGGGGGCCGTTGATGCTGGTGCTGATTCTCGGCACCGGCCTGTACCTGATGCTGGGGTTGAAGTTCATGCCCCTGGTGCGCCTGGGAGTCGGCTTTCGCCTGCTCTGGCAGGGGCGTAGCAAGGATGACGAGAGCAGCGGCGAGATCAGCCCGTTCCAGGCGCTGATGACCTGCCTGGCGGCCACCGTCGGTACCGGCAACATCGCCGGGGTGGCCACGGCGATCTTCCTCGGCGGCCCGGGCGCGCTGTTCTGGATGTGGTGCACCGCGCTGGTGGGAATGGCCACCAAGTTCTCCGAAGTGGTGCTGGCGGTGCACTACCGCGAGAAGGATGAGCGCAACGAACACGTCGGCGGTCCGATGTATGCCATCAAGAACGGTCTGGGCAAGCGCTGGGCCTGGCTCGGCGCGGCCTTCGCGCTGTTCGGCGGGCTCGCCGGCTTCGGTATCGGCAACATGGTCCAGGTCAACAGCATGGCCGATGCCCTGGAGGTTTCCTTCGGCGTGCCCGACTGGGTCACCGGGGTCGCCACCATGCTCGTCACCGGGCTGGTGATCCTTGGCGGCATCCGCCGTATCGGCAAGGTCGCCGAAGCCCTGGTGCCCTTCATGTGCGTCGGCTACATCGTCGCCTCGGTGATCGTCCTGGTGGTCCATGCCGAGGCGATTCCCGGCGCGTTCCAACTGATCTTCACCCACGCCTTCACGCCGATCGCCGCCACCGGCGGCTTCGCCGGCGCAGCGGTGATGGCGGCAATCCGTTTCGGTGTCGCACGCGGGATCTTCTCCAACGAGGCCGGCCTCGGCACCGCCGGCATCGCCCAGGCCGCCGGCACGACCCATAGCGCGGTGCGTTCGGGCCTGATCGGTATGCTCGGCACCTTCATCGATACCCTGATCATCTGCAGCCTGACCGGCCTGGCGATCATCACCTCGGGCGTCTGGACCAGCGGCGCCAGCGGCGCGGCGCTGTCCTCGGCGGCGTTCGAGGCGGCGATGCCGGGCGTCGGCCACTACATCCTGTCGCTGGCCCTGGTGGTGTTCGCCTATACCACCATCCTCGGCTGGAGCTACTACGGCGAGCGCTGCTGGGAGTACCTGGCGGGCACCCGGGCGATCCTGCCGTTCCGGATCGTCTGGACCCTGGCGATTCCGTTCGGCGCCATGACCCAGCTGGACTTCGCCTGGCTGGTGGCGGATACCCTCAACGCGCTGATGGCGATTCCCAACCTGATCGCCTTGCTGCTGCTGAGTCCGGTGGTGTTCCGCCTGACCCGGGAGTATTTCGCCAAGGCCAGGAGTTGAGCCTCGGGGGACGGCGACGCTCAAACCCGAGGTTTTCGCTCGGGTAAAGCGTGCTAGCATCGTCGCCGGCCCCGAATGCTTCCGCCGCCGGCCACAGGGCCGGCGGCTTCTCACTGACTAGAAGGATCAACGCAATGGCTCAAGTGACTCTCAAGGGCAACCCGGTCAACGTCGATGGCCAGCTCCCGCAGAAAGGCGCCCAGGCTCCGGCCTTCAGCCTGGTCGGCGGCGACCTCGCCGACGTGACCCTGGAAAACTTCGCCGGCAAGCGCAAGGTGCTGAACATCTTCCCCAGCGTCGACACCCCGACCTGCGCCACCTCGGTGCGCAAGTTCAACGTCGAGGCCGGCAAGCTGGCCAACACCGTGGTGCTGTGCATCTCCGCCGACCTGCCGTTCGCGCAGAAGCGCTTCTGCGGCGCCGAAGGCCTGGAGAACGTAGTCAACCTGTCGACCCTGCGCGGTCGCGAGTTCCTCGAGAACTATGGCGTGGCCATCGCCAGCGGCCCGCTGGCCGGCCTGGCCGCGCGCGCCGTGGTGGTGCTCGACGAGCAGAACAAGGTGCTGCACAGCGAACTGGTCGGCGAAATCGCCGACGAGCCGAACTACGCGGCGGCCCTGGCGGCTCTCTGAGCCCCACGGCCAACCCGCTTCGTCCCATGACCGTCGGCCAGGCTGGCTGGTAACGGGCGAACCCGATTCCCTTGGCTGCTCGCCTCGGGCCATGAGCAGGGCGGATAATCGCAGCGCGGTCATCCGCCCTGCGTCGCAGAGACGCAGCGCTAGCGCATGGCGACCTGGTGGCGCCGGCTGACGCTGGCGAAGGCGCTCCGGAACGCCTGCATCTCTTCCTCGCTGCCTACCGTCACACGGACCCAGTTGGGCCAGGAGGCCCACGGGCGGCCGACGTGCACCCGCTGTTTCTCCAGTTCGGCGATGACCAGCTCGGCGGGACGGCGCATATCCACCATGAAACAGTTGGACTGCGAGGCGGTGCAGCGGAAGCCCTGCTGGCGCAGCCAGGCGATGGTGCGCTCGCGGACCTCTGCGTTCTGCTGCTTGCGCCGTGGCACCAGATCGTCGTCACGCAGGCTTTCCAGCCCGGCGTGGGCGGTCGGCGAGGGCACCACGTTGTGGCCGCCGAAGCGCTCCAGCCGCGCCAGCAGCTGCGGATGCCCGATGGCCAGGCCGAGCCGGGCGCCGGCCATCCCGTAGAGTTTTGAGAAGGTACGCAGGACCAGCACATCCTGGCGCTGGACGGCCAGGCCAACGACGCTGGGTGCGTCGGAAAAATGGATATACGCCTCGTCGACCAGCACCACGCTGCGCTCGGGCTTGCGTTCGATCGCCCTGACGATCCGCTCGTGCGGGGTGAGGGTGCCGGTCGGGTTGTTCGGGTTGCAGATATAGATCAGCCCGGCGTCGCGTTGCGCGGCGGCGAGCATGCGCTCGATGTCGTGGGCCGCCTCGGCGTCCAGCGGCACGGCAGCGACCTTCGCCCCCTGGACCTGGGCGGCGCCGACCACGGAGTCGTAGGAGGGATCGGCCATGACCAGTCTGCGCTCCTTGCCGGTGAACGCCGCGACGGCGTATTGCAGCGGCTGGCGCGAGCCGCAGTAGGCATGCACGCATTCGGCGGGGATGCCGTTCTGCTTGGCGAACAGGCCGACCAGGGCGTCCTGCGCGTCGTAGTCGTAGCGGCCGCAGAGCGCGGCCGCCTGCTGCATGGCGGCCCTGGCCTTGGCGGAGGGGCCGTAGGGGCTTTCGTTGAAATCCAGGAAGGTCTCTTGCGGCTTCCCGGCGGCGCTTGTCGCGCCGCTCCCGGCGAAGGCTCGCGGGCTCAGCAGGATGCTGCTGGAGGCCAGGGCGGTCAGGGTCACGAACGAACGACGACTCAAAGCGGGCATAGCTTCACCTCCGTGTACCGAATGGGATATGCGTGCGGTGGGTTCCTCTCGGGCGTGTGTCACCAGAGTGGAGAACGAGGAGGGAGCCGGTCCGTTTATGGTGGCGTGATAATGGCGCCAGAATATCGGCGGGTATTCTTCGGATTGCGCACGCGGCGCTCCCGGGCGGCGAACCGCCGGGGAGCGCCGCGCGGGCTCAGAGCGTGAGGGTGAAGCGCCCGGTCAACGCGCCCGGCAGGTGCATCGAGTCGGTCTGGCGTTCGCCGTAGGTATTGCTGGACAGGCGCAGTTCGCGCTCGTGGCTGAGGTCTTCCAGGTGGGCGCCGAGGAAGCTGTACAGGCTGTCGTCGAAGCGCATGGTGCTGACCGGCGCCCGGATCTGGCCGTTCTCCACCCAGAAGGTGGCGAAGCGGGTCATTCCGGTCAGGCGTGCGGCGGGCATGTCCGAGTAGTTCAGGTACCACAGGTTGCCGATGTACAGGCCGGTATCCAGGGCCTCGAGGATGCGCGCCTGCTCCAGGCTGCCGCCGGCCATGTCCAGCGCCGTGGGCGCCTCGTTGGCCCCGGCGCCATTGGCTACCAGGCCATATTCGCGGGCGCTGCGCGAACTCACCAGGCGTCCGCTCAGGCGGCCGTTGCCGACCAGTTCGACCTCGGCGCGCGGCGAGCCTTCCGCGCTGAATGCCGGGGAGGGCGAGGTGGCAGGGCGCTCGGCGAGGTTCAGCAGCGGGCTGAGCAGGGCGTCGCCGTTCTGCAGGCGTTGCAGGGGGCTTTCGCCGGTAGCCAGGGCGCGCGCGGAGAAACCGCCCCAGCAGAGCATCTGCATGACTTCTTCGAGCGCCGCCGGCGCCAGGTAGGCGCGGTAGTCGCCGGGGCGCAACTGGCGCAGCGGCTTGCCCAGGTGGCCGAGCTGCTCCCGGGCCTGTTCGAAGCGCCGGGCGAAGGCTTCGTCGTCCCAGCGCTGGCCGGCGTAGTCGGCCTTCACCGCCTGGCCGTTGCCGTGGAACAGGCTCCAGTCGAAGTTGAAGCTGCTGCCGGCATGCCAGCCGAAGGCGCCCCAGGAGTTGGCGAAGCCACGGAACAGCGGTCCGGCGGCATAGATGCCGACCAGGTCGAGGTCGCGCGCCTGGCGTTCGAGGCTGGCCAGCAGCGCGCCGCTGTCGGGCGCTGCGCTGAGGTCCTGGTTCTCTCGCTGCCAGGCCGTGGTGTCGAGCAGCAGATAGGGATCGGCGGGAATCCAGGCCAGGCTCTGGCGCAGTTGCCGAAGGCCTTCGGCCAGACGCTGGCGGTCTTCTTCCGGCGCGCCGGAGAGCGTCAGGTCGAGGCTCGCCTGGCGTTCGTCGCGGATCAGCCGGAGCAGCGCGCTGGCCTGGCGCACCCGGCCGGCCTGGCGCACCCGCGCCCGGTTGAAGCGGATGAACTCGGAGTCCTCGGCGCTGTACCAGAGGGTGAAGTCCTCGCCCTCGGCCAGATGCCGGCGCAGGTCCTCGGCGAGGGCTTCGAAATGCTGTCTCTGGTGCATCAGGCGTCTCCCCCGAATACGTCCACATCGCTGAATACGCAGGCCGGCGAGGCATGGCCGACACGGATCACCTGGTTCGGCTCGCCCTTGCCGCAGTAGGGCGTGCCGAGCACCTCGAAGGTGCCGGCGTCGCCCACCGCGCTGAGGTTGCGCCAGAACTGCGCGGAGATGCCTCGGTAGTTGGGGTTCTTCACCACGCCCTTGAGTTCGCCGTCCTCGATCAACTGGCCCCATTCGCAGCCGAACTGGAACTTGTTGCGTGCGTCGTCGATCGACCAGGAGCGGTTGTAGGACATCAGCACCCCGCGCTCGATACCGCCCACCAGCTGCGCGAAGCTCTTGTCGCCGGGCTCCAGGTTGAGATTGGCCATGCGGTCGATGGGCGCGCGGTTCCAACTGCTGGCGCGGCTGTTGGCGACGCCCTCCAGGCCGCTGCGGTGTTGCGACAGGGCGCCGCCGAGCGGGCGCAGCAGGCGGCCTTCGCGGATCAGGTATTCCTTGCGCGCGGGGCTGCCGTCGTCGTCCTGGCGGTAGCTGGCCAGTTCCTCGGGGATTTCCGGGTCGAAGCTGACGTTGAGCAGGCTGGAGCCGTACTGGTAGCGACCGAAGTCCTCGGTCTTGATGAAGCTGGTACCGGCGTAGTTGCGCTCGTCGCCGAGGATGCGATCCAGCTCCAGCGGGTGGCCGATCGACTCGTGGATCTGCAGGATCATCTGGTCCGGCATCAGCAGCAGGTCGCAACGGCCGCTCGGGGTGTTCGGCGCCGCCAGCAGTTGCAGGGCCTGGTCGGCGATGCGCGGCGCGGCGCCGACCAGGCCGAGGCGCTCGATCACTTCGGCGCCGCCCTGCTGGCCGGCATGGTGGCCGCCGAAACTGCGGGTCTGGCTGTCATGGCCGTCGTAGGCGGTGACGCTGGCGCCGGGATAGACGAAGCGCTGCTCCTGGTATTGCTCGGCGCCGGCGCTGTTCAGGTAGAGCTGTTCCTGGCGGCTGACTTCGAGGAATACGCTCCAGTTCACCAGGCGCTCGTCGCGCGGCACCTTGGCGGACTCCTCGGCGAGCAGTTCGTAGCACTCGGCGAGGGAGGGGAAAGGGGCGTCCTGGTTCGGCGAGCGATACTGCGAGCGGCCGCTTGCCGGCGGCAATCCGCGGACGTCGAACAGGGCGTGCCGGGCGATCCGCTCGGCTTGCCGTTCGGCCTGCTCCAGGGCGGCCTGCAGGCCGGCCGCGGAGAGATCGTTGGTGGCGGCGTAGGCTTCCACGCCGTTCAGCCGTACGCAGAGCATGGCGCCGCGGTCCTGGCTGAAGTGCGGCGGTTCGCTGACGTTGCGGCGCACCGAGAGGTACTCGCCGCTACGCTGGACGTAGCGCAAGGAGTGGAATTCGGCGCGACTGCGGAGCGCCGCGAAGCGGTGTTTCAACGGGTCGATCATCTGTGCGTCCCTGGCCGATTGCGGAGTGGGCGAGTGCAGGACGCTCTATTTCAAGCCTTCGCCCGTAACGGAGCAAGCCGTTTGTTGTCATAGCCTGGTGCCAGGCTGCGGGTGGCTCGCCGAAGCATGCGGGCGGAATGCCTAACTATCGGTAAAGCAAGGGTAAATAGCGGGTAAAGAGGCTTTGCCTGGGCCCCCGCAATGCTTATCGTGCAGCCTGGAAAAAGCGCCTCCGTTCTAAGCCTGAAGAAGAACCATGACTCCAACGACCGGTAAATCCAAGTTCCGTACCCTGCGCCCGTGGCTGATCACCGCCCTGGCCTTCGCCGCCGTGATCGGCCTGGTGATGTGGCTGGCGGCGCCCGCCTCGGCACCGTCCTCCGACGGGCGACCCGGTCGCGGCGGCAAGCCGGGCGCCGCGCTGCCCAAGGCCAACGCGCTCACCGTCGGCGTGGCCAGGGTGGAGCAGGGCGACCTGGCGCTGCATTTCAACGCGCTTGGCACCGTCACCGCCTTCAACACGGTGAACGTCAAGCCGCGGGTCAACGGCGAGCTGGTCAAGGTGCTGTTCCAGGAGGGGCAGGAGGTCAAGGCCGGCGACCTGCTGGCGGTGGTCGACCCGCGTACCTACAAGGCGGCGCTGGCCCAGGCCGAGGGCACGCTGATGCAGAACCAGGCGCAACTGAAGAACGCCGAGATCGACCTGCAGCGCTACAAGGGGCTGTACGCCGAGGACTCGATCGCCAAGCAGACCCTGGATACCCAGGAAGCCCAGGTCCGCCAGTTGCAGGGCACCATCCGTACCAACCAGGGCCAGGTCGACGACGCCCGCCTCAACCTGACCTTCACCGAGGTCCGCGCACCGATTTCCGGGCGCCTCGGCCTGCGCCAGGTGGACATCGGCAACCTGGTCACCAGCGGCGATACCACGCCGCTGGTGGTGATCACCCAGGTCAAGCCGATCTCGGTGGTGTTCAGCCTGCCGCAGCAGCAGATCGGCACCGTCGTCGAGCAGATGAACGGCCCCGGCAAGCTGGCGGTCACCGCGCTGGACCGCAACCAGGACAAGGTTCTCGCCGAAGGCACCCTGACCACCCTGGACAACCAGATCGACACCACCACCGGCACGGTCAAGCTCAAGGCACGCTTCGAGAACGCCGACGGCAAGCTGTTCCCCAACCAGTTCGTCAACGTGCGCCTGCTGGCGCAGACCCTCAAGGGCGTGCTGACCATTCCGGCCAACGCTGTGCAGCGCGGCACCAACGGCATCTATGTGTACGTGGTCGGCGCCGACAACAAGGTCAGCCAGCGCAGCGTCGCCATCGGCACCAGCGAGAACGAGCGGGTGGTGGTGGAAAGCGGCCTGAAGGCCGGCGAGCAGGTGGTGGTGGAAGGCACCGACCGCCTGCGCGACGGTATGGAAGTGCGTGTCGCCGAGGCCTCCCCGCAGGTCCTCGAGGGCGAGCCGCAGAAACCGCAGACTGGCCGCCCCAGCGGCCTCCAGGGCGACTCGGTGGGTAGCGGGAGCGCTGAATGAACCCGTCCCGCCCGTTCATCCTGCGGCCGGTCGCGACCACCCTGCTGATGGTGGCGATCCTGCTCTCGGGCCTGATCGCCTACCGCTTCCTGCCGATCTCGGCGTTGCCGGAAGTGGACTACCCGACCATCCAGGTGGTCACCCTGTACCCTGGCGCCAGCCCGGAGATCATGACCTCGTCGATCACCGCGCCGCTGGAGAACCAGCTCGGGCAGATTCCGGGACTCAACGAGATGTCTTCCAGCAGTTCCGGCGGCGCCTCGGTGATCACCCTGCAATTCAGCCTGCAGAGCAACCTCGATGTCGCCGAGCAGGAAGTCCAGGCGGCGATCAACGCCGCGCAGAGCCTGCTGCCCAACGACCTGCCGAACCAGCCGGTGTTCAGCAAGGTGAACCCGGCGGACGCGCCGATCCTGACCCTGGCGGTGATGTCCGACGGCATGCCGCTGCCGCAGATCCAGGACCTGGTGGATACCCGCCTGGCACAGAAGATCTCGCAGATCTCCGGGGTCGGCCTGGTCAGCATCAGCGGCGGCCAGCGTCCGGCGGTGCGGGTGCGCGCCAACCCGACGGCGCTGGCGGCGGCGGGGCTGAGCCTGGAGGACCTGCGCAGCACGGTGACCAGCAACAACCTCAACGGCCCCAAGGGCAGCTTCGACGGCCCGACCCGTGCCTCGACCCTGGACGCCAACGACCAGTTGCGCTCGGCCGACGCCTACCGCGACCTGATCATCGCCTACAAGAACGGCTCGCCGCTGCGCATCCGCGACGTCGCCAGCGTCGAGGACGACGCCGAGAACGTGCGCCTGGCCGCCTGGGCCAACAACCTGCCGGCGGTGGTGCTGAACATCCAGCGCCAGCCGGGGGCCAACGTGATCGAGGTGGTCGACCGGATCAAGGCGCTGCTGCCGCAGCTGCAATCGACCCTGCCGGGCAATCTCGACGTGCAGGTGCTGACCGACCGCACCACCACCATCCGCGCCTCGGTCAAGGACGTGCAGTTCGAGCTGGCGCTGGCGGTGGCGCTGGTGGTGATGGTCACCTTCCTGTTCCTGCGCAACGTCTACGCCACCCTGATTCCCAGCTTCGCCGTGCCGCTGTCGCTGATCGGCACCTTCGGCGTGATGTACCTGTCCGGCTTCTCGATCAACAACCTGACCCTGATGGCGCTGACCATCGCCACCGGCTTCGTGGTCGACGACGCGATCGTCATGGTGGAGAACATCGCCCGCTACCTGGAGCAGGGCGACTCGCCGCTGGAAGCGGCGCTCAAGGGCTCGAAGCAGATCGGCTTCACCATCATCTCGCTGACCTTCTCGCTGATCGCCGTGCTGATCCCGCTGCTGTTCATGGGCGACGTCGCCGGGCGGCTGTTCCGCGAGTTCGCCATCACCCTGGCGGTGGCGATCCTGATTTCCGGCTTCGTCTCCCTGACCCTTACGCCGATGCTCAGCGCCAAGCTGCTGCGCCACATCGACGAGGACCAGCAGGGCCGCTTCGCGCGCGCCGCGGGGCGGGTCATCGATGGCCTGATCGCACAATACGCCAAGGCCCTGCGGGTGGTCCTGCGGCACCAGCCGCTGACCCTGCTGGTGGCCATCGCCACCCTGGCGCTGACCGCGCTGCTCTACCTGGCCATGCCCAAGGGCTTCTTCCCGGTGCAGGACACCGGGGTGATCCAGGGCGTCGCCGAAGCGCCGCAGTCGATCTCCTTCCAGGCCATGTCCGAGCGCCAGCGCGCCCTCGCCGAGGTGGTGCTGAAGGACCCGGCGGTGGCCAGCCTGTCCTCCTACATCGGCGTCGACGGCAGCAACCCGACCCTCAACACCGGCCGCCTGCTGATCAACCTCAAGCCGCACAGCGAGCGCGACGTCACCGCCAGCGAAGTGATCCAGCGCCTGCAGCCCGAACTCGACCACCTGCCCGGGATCAAGCTGTACATGCAGCCGGTGCAGGACCTGACCATCGAGGACCGGGTCGCCCGCACCCAGTACCAGTTCACCTTGCAGGACGCCGACCCGGACGTGCTCGCCGAGTGGGTACCGAAGCTGGTGGCGCGGCTGCAGGAGTTGCCGCAGCTCGCCGACGTCGCCAGCGACTGGCAGGACAAGGGCTTGCAGGCCTACCTGAACATCGACCGCGACACCGCCTCGCGCCTCGGCGTGAAGCTCTCCGACATCGACAGCGTGCTCTACAACGCCTTCGGCCAGCGGCTGATCTCGACCATCTTCACCCAGGCCACCCAGTACCGCGTGGTGCTGGAGGTGGCGCCGCAGTTCCAGCTCGGCCCGCAGGCCCTGGAGCAGCTCTACGTGCCGTCCAGCGACGGCACCCAGGTGCGCCTGTCGAGCCTGGCGAAGGTGGAGGAGCGGCATACCCTGCTGGCGATCAACCATATCGCCCAGTTCCCCTCGGCGACCCTGTCGTTCAACCTGGCCAAGGGTTACTCCCTGGGCGAGGCGGTCGAGGCGATCCGTGGCGTCGAGGCCAGCCTGGAGCTGCCGCTGAGCATGCAGGGCAGCTTCCGCGGCGCGGCGCTGGCCTTCGAGGCCTCGCTGTCGAACACGCTGCTGCTGATCCTCGCCTCGGTGGTGACCATGTACATCGTCCTGGGCATCCTCTACGAGAGCTTCATCCATCCGGTGACCATCCTCTCGACCCTGCCCTCGGCCGGGGTCGGCGCGCTGTTGGCGCTGATGCTGGCGGGGCAGGAGATCGGCATCGTGGCGATCATCGGCATCATCCTGCTGATCGGCATCGTCAAGAAGAACGCGATCATGATGATCGACTTCGCCCTCGACGCCGAGCGCAACGAAGGCAAGCCGCCCCATGAGGCGATCTACCAGGCCTGCCTGCTGCGCTTCCGGCCGATCCTGATGACCACCATGGCCGCGCTGCTCGGCGCGCTGCCGCTGATGCTCGCCGGCGGCGCCGGCGCCGAGCTGCGCCAGCCGCTGGGCATCACCATGGTCGGTGGCCTGCTGCTGAGCCAGGTCCTGACCCTGTTCACCACCCCGGTGATCTATCTCTACTTCGACCGCCTGGCCCGTCGCTGGGCGGCCTGGCGCAAGCAGCGCGGGCTGGACCTGAACACCGAGGCCGGGTTCGACGGGGATGCCGGGCGATGAGCCTGTCCACGCCCTTCATCCGCCGCCCGGTCGCCACCACGCTGCTGACCCTGGCGTTGCTGCTCGCCGGCACCCTGTCGTTCGGTCTGCTGCCGGTGGCGCCGCTGCCCAACGTCGATTTTCCGGCCATCGTGGTCAGCGCCAGCCTGCCGGGCGCCAGCCCGGAAACCATGGCCTCGTCGGTGGCCACGCCGCTGGAGCGCTCGCTGGGACGGATCGCCGGGATCAGCGAGATGACCTCCAGCAGTTCGCTGGGCTCGACCACCGTGGTGCTCGTGTTCGACCTGGAGAAGGACATCGACGGCGCCGCCCGCGAGGTGCAGGCGGCGATCAACGGCGCGATGAGCCTGCTGCCCAGCGGCATGCCGAACAATCCCAGCTACCGCAAGGCCAACCCCTCGGACATGCCGATCATGGTTCTCACCCTGACCTCGGAGACCCAGAGTCGCGGCGAGATGTACGACCTCGCCTCGACCGTGCTGGCGCCGAAGCTGTCGCAGGTGCAGGGGGTAGGGCAGGTGAGCATCGGCGGCAGCTCGCTGCCGGCGGTGCGGGTCGACCTCAACCCGGATGCCATGAGCCAGTACGGGCTGTCCCTGGACAGCGTGCGCACGGCCATCGCCGCGGCCAACAGCAACGGCCCCAAGGGCGCCGTCGAGAAGGACGACAAGCACTGGCAGGTGGACGCCAACGACCAGTTGCGCAAGGCCCGCGAGTACGAGCCGCTGGTGATCCACTACAACGCCGACAACGGCGCCGCGGTGCGCCTCGGCGACGTGGCCAAGGTCAGCGACTCGGTGGAGGACGTGCGCAACGCCGGCTTTTCCGACGACCTGCCGGCGGTGCTGCTGATCGTCACCCGCCAGCCCGGCGCCAACATCATCGAGGCCACCGACGCCATCCACGCGCAACTGCCGGTATTGCAGGAACTGCTCGGGCCGCAGGTCAAGCTGAACGTGATGGATGATCGCAGCCCGTCGATCCGTGCGTCGCTGGAAGAGGCCGAGCTGACCCTGCTGATCTCGGTGGCGCTGGTGATCCTGGTGGTCTTCCTGTTCCTACGCAACGGCCGCGCCACGCTGATCCCCAGCCTGGCGGTGCCGGTCTCGCTGATCGGCACCTTTGCGGTCATGTACCTGTGCGACTTCAGCCTGAACAACCTGTCGCTGATGGCGCTGATCATCGCCACCGGCTTCGTGGTGGACGACGCCATCGTGGTGGTGGAGAACATCGCCCGACGCATCGAGGAGGGCGATCCGCCGATCCAGGCGGCGATCACCGGCGCCCGCCAGGTCGGTTTCACCGTGTTGTCGATGACGCTCTCGCTGGTCGCGGTGTTCATCCCGCTGCTGCTCATGGGCGGCCTCACCGGGCGGTTGTTCCGCGAGTTCGCGGTGACTCTCTCGGCGGCGATCCTGGTGTCCCTGGTGGTATCCCTGACCCTCACGCCGATGCTCTGCGCGCGTCTGCTGCGTCCGCTGAAACGGCCCGAGGGCGCCTCCCTGGCGCGGCGCAGCGATCGCTTCTTCGCCGCCTTCATGCTGCGCTACCGCGCCAGCCTGGGCTGGGCGCTGGAGCACTCGCGGCTGATGGTGGTGATCATGCTGGCCTGCATCGCCATGAACCTCTGGTTGTTCGTGGTGGTGCCCAAGGGCTTCCTCCCGCAGCAGGACTCCGGGCGCCTGCGCGGCTACGCGGTGGCCGACCAGAGCATCTCGTTCCAGTCCCTGAGCGCGAAGATGGGCGAGTACCGCAAGATCCTCTCTTCCGATCCGGCGGTGGAAAACGTGGTCGGCTTCATCGGCGGCGGCCGCTGGCAGTCGAGCAACACCGGTTCGTTCTTCGTCACCCTCAAGCCGATCGGCGAACGCGACCCGGTGGAGAAGGTCCTCACCCGGCTGCGCGAGCGGATCGCCAAGGTGCCCGGCGCGGCGCTCTATCTCAATGCCGGCCAGGACGTGCGCCTGGGCGGCCGCGACAGCAACGCGCAGTACGAATTCACCCTGCGCAGCGACGACCTGACCCTGCTCCGCGAATGGGCGCCGAAGGTCGAGGCGGCGATGCGCAAGCTGCCGCAGCTGGTGGACGTCAACAGCGACTCCCAGGACAAGGGCGTGCAGACCCGCCTGGTGATCGACCGCGACCGTGCGGCGACCCTGGGGATCAACGTGGAAATGGTCGACGCGGTGCTCAACGATTCCTTCGGCCAGCGCCAGGTGTCGACCATCTTCAACCCGCTGAACCAGTACCGGGTGGTGATGGAGGTCGACCAGCAGTACCAGCAGAGCCCGGAGATCCTCCGCCAGGTCCAGGTGATCGGCAACGACGGCCAGCGCGTGCCGCTGTCCGCGTTCAGCCACTACGAACCGAGCCGGGCACCGCTGGAGGTCAACCACCAGGGCCAGTTCGCCGCCACCACGCTGTCCTTCAACCTGGCGCCGGGCGCGCAGATCGGCCCGACCCGCGAGGCCATCATGCAGGCCCTGGAGCCGCTGCACATCCCGGTGGACGTGCAGACCAGCTTCGAGGGCAACGCCGGCGCGGTGCAGGACACGCAGAACCAGATGCCCTGGCTGATCCTCCTGGCGCTGCTGGCGGTGTACATCGTCCTCGGCATCCTCTACGAGAGCTACGTGCACCCGCTGACCATCCTCTCGACCCTGCCTTCGGCCGGGGTCGGCGCGCTGCTCGCGCTGATCCTCTGCCGCAGCGAGCTGAGCCTGATCGCGCTGATCGGCATCATCCTGCTGATCGGCATCGTCAAGAAGAACGCGATCATGATGATCGACTTCGCCCTGGAGGCCGAGCGCAACCACGGCCTGAGCCCGCGCGAGGCGATCCTCGAGGCCTGCATGATGCGCTTCCGGCCGATCATGATGACCACCCTGGCCGCCTTGCTCGGCGCCTTGCCGCTGATCTTCGGCATCGGCGGCGACGCCGCGCTGCGCCGGCCGCTGGGCATCACCATCGTCGGCGGGCTGATCGGCAGCCAGTTGCTGACCCTGTACACCACCCCGGTGGTCTACCTCTATCTCGATCGCCTGCGCCACTGGGTCAACCAGAAACGCGGCGTACGCACGGACGGTGCGCTGGAGACACCCCTATGAAACACACCCCCTCGTTGCTCGCCCTGGCCCTGGTCGCCGCCCTCGGCGGCTGCTCCATCGGCCCCGACTACCAGCGACCGGACCTGGCGGTGCCCGCCGAATTCAAGGAAGCCGAAGGCTGGCGCCGCGCCGAGCCGCGCGACGTGTTCCAGCGCGGCGCCTGGTGGGAGCTGTACGGCGACCAGACCCTGAACGACCTGCAGATGCACCTGGAACGTTCCAACCAGACCCTGGCCCAGTCGGTGGCGCAGTTCCGCCAGGCCGAGGCGCTGGTGCGCGGCGCGCGGGCCGCGTTCTTCCCGTCGATCACCGGCAACGTGGGCAAGACCCGCAGCGGCCAGGGCGGCGGCGACAGCACCGTGCGCCTTCCCGACGGCTCCACTGTGAGCAGCGGCGGTGGTTCCGGTGCGATCAGCAACAGTTACTCGACCAGCCTCGGCGTCAGCTGGGAGGTCGACCTCTGGGGCAAGCTGCGCCGGCAACTGGAGGCCAACCAGGCGAGCCTGCATGCCAGCGCCGCCGACCTCGCCGCGGTGCGCCTCAGCCAGCAGTCGCAACTGGCGCAGAACTACCTGCAACTGCGGGTGATGGACGAACAGATCCGCCTGCTCAACGACACGGTGACGGCCTACGAGCGTTCGCTGAAGGTGGCCGAGAACAAATACCGCGCCGGCATCGTCACCAGGGCCGACGTGGCCCAGGCCCGCACCCAGCTGAAAAGCACCCAGGCCCAGGCCATCGACCTGAAGTACCAGCGCGCCCAGCTGGAGCACGCCATCGCCGTGCTGGTCGGCCTGCCGCCGGCGCAATTCAACCTGCCGCCGGTGGCGAGCGTGCCGAAGCTGCCGGACCTGCCGGCAGTGGTGCCGTCGCAATTGCTCGAACGACGGCCGGACATCGCCTCGGCGGAACGCAAGGTGATTTCCGCCAATGCCCAGATCGGCGTGGCCAAGGCCGCCTATTTCCCCGACCTCACCCTGAGCGCCGCCGGCGGCTACCGCAGCGGCAGCCTGAGCAACTGGATCAGCACGCCGAACCGCTTCTGGTCGATCGGCCCGCAGTTCGCCATGACCCTGTTCGACGGCGGCCTGATCGGCTCCCAGGTGGACCAGGCCGAGGCGACCTACGACCAGACCGTGGCGACCTACCGGCAGACCGTGCTCGACGGTTTCCGCGAGGTGGAGGACTACCTGGTGCAATTGAGCGTCCTCGACGAGGAGAGCGGGGTGCAGCGCGAAGCCCTGGAGTCGGCCCGCGAGGCACTGCGCCTGGCCGAGAACCAGTACAAGGCCGGCACCGTCGACTACACCGACGTGGTCACCAACCAGGCCACCGCGCTGAGCAACGAACGCACCGTGCTGACCCTGCTCGGCAGCCGCCTGACCGCCAGCGTCCAGTTGATCGCGGCAATGGGCGGCGGCTGGGACAGCGCCGACATCGAGCGGACCGACGAGCGGCTCGGCCGGGTCGAGGAGGGCCTGCCGCCTTCGCCCTGAGTTCTTCTCGCTGCCTGTTCCTGACGAATGCCTTTCCCCGCTATTGCGCTTGCATGACACACCGCCGTCCGCGTCTCGGCTAGAGTGCGGCGGCGGATGTGGAGGTGAATACGTGTCGGGGAAGTTTCCGGAAAAGCCCTCGCGCCGAGGCTATTGGCTCGGCTGGTTGTGCCGCCTGGCCATGCTTGGCGGCGTCGCCGCGATGTTCTGGGCGCTGCTGCAATGCTTCGTCCTGCTGCACGGCGATCCGCCGCTCCAGCGCGCCCCGCTGCGGACGCCCTGGACCCTGCTGGCGCTCGGCCTGACGCTGTTCCTCGCCGGTTTCTGCGGCGAGTACCGGCTGTGGCGGCGCCGCGCCGGTTGCTGAAACCGGCGTCAGGCAGCGCCCGTCGCAGGGAACAGCAGGCGCAGGTGGGTCTTCTGCTGCGGTACGCTTTCCGCTTCGGCGCGGCCGCCGTGGTAGGCCATGATCGATTGCACGATGGCCAGTCCCAGGCCGGTGCCGGCCTGGGCTCCAGTCTGGCGTCCGGCGCGGCGGTAGAAGCGCTCGAACAGGTGCGGCAGGTACTCCGGTGGGATGCCCGGGCCGTCGTTGCTGACCCTCACCTCGGTGTGCCCCGCGCGCTCCCCGATCCGCACGTCGATGCGCCCGCCTTGCGGGGTGTGGCGCACGGCGTTGGACACCAGGTTGGAAATGGCGCGCTGGATCATCAGGTTGTCGCCGTGGGCGAAGCCGCTGCCGGACAGGCGCAGTTCGACGCCCTTGTCCTCGGCGACCATCTCGTACAGGTCGATGACCTTGGCCGCCTGCTCGTGCAGGGCGACGCAGCCGAACTGGGCCTGGATCGCCGGGTTGTCCACCTGCACCAGGAACAGCATGTCGGTGACGATCCGCGACAGCCGCTCCAGTTCCTCGGCATTGGACTCCAGGGCTTCGCGGTATGCCGCGCTGTCGCGATGCTGGCTGAGCAGCACCTGGTTGCGCACCAGCAGGTTGCAGATCGGCGCGCGCAGTTCGTGGGCCAGGTCGTCGGAGAACTGCGAGAGCTGGCGTACGCCATCCTCGAGGCGGCCGAGCATGTGGTTGAAGCTGCGGGCCAGGCTGTCCAGCTCGCGCGGCAGGTTCTGCTCGGGGATGCGGTAGGAGAGATCCTGCGGGCTGACCTGGGCGGCCACCCGGCGGAAGCGGTTCAACGGTTCGAGGCCGGCACGCACCACCCACCAGGCGGCCAGGGCGATCAATGGCAGGAGGAAGGGCAGGGCCAGCAGGGTGGCGCGGAGGAAACCGTCGAGCAGGCGCTCGTCGGCGTTGCGCTCGCTGCTCAGCAACACCTGTACCGGGGTGCCGTTCTTCATGCGCATGGAAGCGCCGATGCTCAGCAGGCGCTGGTCGTTGCCGGTGCTCCAGCTCTGGAACACCGGCTGGCGGGCGTCCGCCTGCAAGCGGGCGAGAAGCGCGCGGTTGGCCGCGACGCTGGCCGCGGCCTGGTCGCCGAAGCTCATCAGCGGCTGGCCGCTGCGGCTGTCGAGAATGCTCAGGTGCAGGCCGCTGTGGGCCACCAGTTGGTCCTGCAGGGCATGCGCCTGTACGGCCGGGTCGCTGCGCAGGTCGAGATCGTCTTCCAGGCTGTGGCGGATCTGCTCCAGCTTCAATTGCAGGTTTTCCCGCTCGCGGGCTTCCAGCTCGCGGCCGAGGTTCCAGTGCGCCATCGCGCCGAGCGCCAGGGCCAGCAGCGCGCCGAGGGCGCCGACCAGCAGGGCCAGGCGCAGCGACAGTCGGCCTGGTGGCGTCATCGGCGCGCTTCCAGGACGTAGCCGACGCCGCGAATGGTATGGATCAGCTTGAGGTCGAAGCCGTCGTCGATCTTCGCCCGCAGGCGGCAGATGGCGACTTCCACCACGTTGGAGTCGTTGTCGAAGTTCATGTCCCAGATCAGCGAGATGATCTGCGTCCGGGTGATGACGTCGCCGTTGCGCCGCATCAGCAGGTGCAGCAGGGCGAACTCCTTGGTCGTCAGGTTGATCCGCACCCGGCCGCGGAAGGCCCGGTGGCGGCTGGCGTCCAGCTCCAGGTCGGCGACCCGCAGGACGTCCTGCATCGGTGCCTGGTCGTGGCGGCGCAGCAGCGAGCGGACCCGCGCCAGCAGTTCGGGGAACTGGAACGGCTTGACCATGAAGTCGTCGGCGCCGAGATCGAGGCCGCGCACCTTGTCGGTCAGCCTGCCATGCCCGGTGAGCATCATCACCCGCGCGCTGCTGCGTTCGCGCAGGCGGCGGAGCAGGTCCCAGCCGTCGATGCCGGGCAGGTTGACGTCGAGGATCACCAGTTCGTAAGGGTGTTGCAAGGCCATGTGCAGGCCGTCGATACCATCGTTGGCGCGGTCGACGATGTAGCCGCTTTCGGTCAGGCCCTGGTGCAGGTAGTCGGCAGTCTTGACTTCATCTTCGATAATAAGGATGCGCATGTTCGCCCCTATATAAAGTATGGATTCATTTGCAAGTAAATGTTTAAGTGCATTGCTATAAAGTTACATTGCGGGCGTTGCCTGGATAGAGTCCTGGAAATGTAATTTCATATCGTTGCGCTGCTTCGATGATAATTATCGAATGACCGGGTAGTTCTCCCGGGAGTCCGCCTGAAAACTTTGGAAATGTCCGCGGCGCAAGCACCGCTGGGCGTGAGGGGCAATGCCTTTTGTAAGCGCATGTTGCTTTTGTCCCTATGTTTCATCCAACTATTGCCAGTCTCTTCGAAGGTTGCCGAAGTGTAACCGCTAATTGTCCGTGGAGAATATTCATTACCGACTTGTAATTCTTCCGTCACCTTGCCGATAAGCCCCGCTACCTAACATCTGCCGCATCCCGGAAGTGCAACTTCGAATATCGCCGGCGAGATATCGCCGATGAACGGTTGCGTGGTTCCGGGCCGGTAATGGATCGCCGTCGCCGACGACGATCAGCAGACGAGGAGCGGAACATGCCGATACTTCGGCCACTGGCCAGCGCGGGGAAACGCGCCTGCTGGCTACTGATGGGACTCTGCCTGGGCCTGCCGGCCCTGGCGAACGAGGCGCCGGTGAGTTTCAACGGCACTTCGATCAGCCTCGAGCAGGCGTTGGAGCGGGCCCTGCGGAGCAACCCCGAGCTGGCGGCGGTGGGGCGCGAGACCGAGATCGCCAGCGGCGCGCGGCAGCAGGCCGGGCTGATCCCCAACCCGGATCTGTCCTGGAGCGTCGAGGACACCCGCCAGGGCAATCGCCAGACCAGCGTCAGCATCGCCCAGCCGCTGGAGCTGGGCGGCAAGCGCGGCGCGCGGGTGGAGGTGGCGAAACGCGGCAGCGAGATCGCCTGGACCCAACTGGAAGTCCGTCGCGCCGAACTACGCGCCCAGGTCCGTGGCGCCTACTACGCGGCGCTGACCGCGCAGGAGCGGGTGCGCCTGGCGAAGACCTCCCTGGACCTGGCCAGGCGCGCGCTGCAGGCCGCCGACCGACGGGTCAAGGCCGGCAGCATCTCTTCGGTGGAACGGGTCCGCGCCCAGGTCCTGGCGGACAACGCCCAGCTCGACCTGAGCCAGGCGGAGCTGGAGCAGCAGCGCACCTATGTGCAGCTGTCGAGCACCTGGGACGAGCCGCAGCCAGGCTTCGCCAGGGTCGGCGGTGCGCTCGACGCGGTGCCGGCGAGCATCACCCGTGGCGCCTTGCTGCGCCATCTCGACGAGTCGCCGACCTTGCGCCTGGCGGCCCAGGAGGTAGCGCGCGGCGAGGCCCAGGTCGACCTGGAGAAGCGCCAGCGCATCCCCAACCTGACGGTCAGCATCGGCAGCAAGTACGACCAGACCGCCCGCGACGGACGTGGCGAACGGGTCAACCTGATCGGCCTGTCGATGCCGCTGCCGCTGTTCGACCGCAACCAGGGCAACATCTACGCCGCCCAGAGCCGCGTCGACCAGGCCCGCGACCTGCAGCGCGCGACCCTGCTGCGCCTGCGCAGCGAAGCGGTACAGGCCTACGACCAGTTGCGCACCTCGGAACAGGAGCTGGCGCTGGTCCGCCGCGACCTGCTGCCCGGCGCACAGAGCGCGCTGGACTCGATGACCCGCGGCTTCGAGATGGGCAAGTTCAACTTCCTCGACGTGCTCGATGCCCAGCGCACCCTGGTCGGCGTCCGTGCCCAGTACGTGCGCGCGCTGGACGCCGCGGCACAGGCGCGGGTGAGCATGGAGCGCCTGCTCGGCGAAGACATCGGCCACCTCGGCCAGTGAGATTTCCGGGGCGGGCCGCCGGCGCGCCCCCCGAACGGTTCGGGAGAACAGAATGGGCAAGAAGACGATTATCGCGGTGACCGCACTGGCACTGCTCGGCCTGGGCGGCGGCGCCTACCTGGAGCTGGGCGGCAAGGCGCCGGCCGGCGCCGGCGAAGCGGCCGCCGAGGGCGAGGGCAGCGGACCGCGCGGCGGCATGTTGTTGCGCCAGGGCGACCTGACCCTGGAACTGCTGGTGCCGGAGGACGGCAGCCCGCTCAAGGCCTGGGTCGAGCGCGGCGGCAAGGCGCTGGCGCCGCAGGAGGTGGTCCTCGGCGCCGACGTCGAGCGTGCCACCGGCGAGGTCGAGGACCTGCTGTTCAAGGCCAGCGGCGATGGCCTGGTGGCCAATGCCGGGATCGCCGAGCCGCATGCCTTCACCGCGCGCCTCAAGCTGATGGCCGGCAAACAGGGCTACGACTTCGCCTTCACCCGCGAGGAGGGCAAGCTGGAGCTGGATGCCGAGCAGATCGAGGCCGCCGGCATCACCCTCGATACGGCGCGGACGATCAGCCTGGCCCAGGTGGTCTCGCTGCCCGGCGAGATCCGCTTCAACGAGGACCGCACCGCGCATATCGTCCCGCGCCTGCCGGGGATCGTCGACAGCGTGCCGGCCAATCTTGGCCAGGCGGTGAAGCAGGGCGAGCTGCTGGCGGTGATCAGCAGCCCGCAGTTGTCCGACCAGCGCAGCGAATTCGCCGCCGCCCAGCGCCGCCTGAGCCTGGCGCAGAGCACCTACAAGCGCGAGCAGCAGCTGTGGAAGGAGGGCATTTCCGCCGAGCAGGAATTCCTGCTCGCCCGCCAGGGTTTGCAGGAAGCCGAGATCGCGCTGAACAACGCGCGGGCGAAGATCGCCGCGCTCGGCGGCAATCCCAGCCTGCAGGGCGGCAACCGCTACGAGCTGCGCGCGCCGTTCGCCGGGGTGCTGGTGGAAAAGCACCTGACCCAGGGCGAGCCGGTGGACGGCACCGCCAACGTCTTCACCCTGTCCGACCTGTCCTCGGTCTGGGCCACCTTCAACGTGCCCGCGCAACTGCTCGGCCAGGTCCGCGTCGGCAGTAAGGTCAAGGTGCTCGCCCAGGCGCTGGATAGCGAGGTGGAGGGCACCGTGTCCTACATCGGCGACCTGCTCGGCGAGCAGACCCGCGCGGCCACCGCCCGGGTCACCCTGAGCAACCCCGAGAGCACCTGGCGCCCGGGCCTGTTCGTTTCCGTGCAGGTGGCCGAGGCGACCCGCAAGGAAGTCCTGACGGTCGCCGACGGCGCGGTGCAGAACGTCGACGGCGAGGACGTGGTGTTCGTCCGCGTGGCCGACGGCTTCGTGGTCCAGCCGGTCAAGCTGGGCATCAGCGACGGCCAGCGCGTCGAGGTCCTCGAGGGCCTGCGCGCTGGCAGCCAGGTCGCCGCCAGCGGCAGCTTCATCCTCAAATCCGAACTGGGCAAGGGCTCGGCGGAACACGGTCACTGAGTCCCGCTCCAGGAGTCTTCGCATGTTCGAACGCATCATCCAATTCGCCATCGAGCAACGCTGGCTGGTCCTGCTGGCGGTCCTGGGGATGGCCGGGGTCGGCATTGGCAGCTACCAGAAGCTGTCCATCGACGCGGTCCCGGACATCACCAACGTCCAGGTGCAGATCAATACCGCCGCCCCCGGCTACTCGCCGCTGGAAGTGGAGCAGCGGATCACCTACCCGGTGGAGACCGTCATGGCCGGCCTGCCGGGTTTGCAGGAAACCCGTTCGCTGTCGCGGCCGGGGATTTCCCAGGTGACGGTGATCTTCGAGGAAGGCACCGACATCTACTTCGCCCGCCAGCAGGTCAACGAACGCCTGAGCACGGCGCGCGAGCAACTGCCGGAAGACATCTCGCCGACCCTCGGGCCGATCTCCACCGGTCTCGGCGAGATCTACCTGTGGACGGTAGAGGCCGAGGAGGGTGCGACCAAGGAGGACGGCAGCGCCTACACGCCCACCGACCTGCGCACCATCCAGGACTGGATCATCCGTCCGCAGTTGCGCAACGTGAAGGGCGTGGCCGAGATCAACACCATCGGCGGCTACGCCAAGCAATTCCTCATCGCCCCGGATCCGAAGAAGCTCGCGGCCTACAAGCTGACCCTCGGCGACCTGCAGAACGCCGTGCTGCGCAACAACGAGAACGTCGGCGCCGGCTACATCGAGCGGCGCGGCGAGCAGTTGCTGATCCGCGCGCCGGGCCAGGTCAAGGACATGGACGATATCCGCGGGATCATCGTTTCCAACGTCGACGGCGTGCCGATCCGTATCCGCGACGTCGCCGAGGTCGGCCTGGGCAAGGAGCTGCGCACCGGCGCGGCCACCGAGAACGGCCGCGAAGTGGTGCTCGGCACGGTGTTCATGCTGATCGGCGAGAACAGCCGGGAAGTGGCCCAGGCGGTCGGCCAGCGCCTGGAGGAGATCAACCGGACCCTGCCCAAGGGAGTCAAGGCGATCACCGTCTACGACCGCACCACCCTGGTGGACAAGGCCGTGGCCACGGTGAAGAAGAACCTGGTGGAAGGCGCGGCGCTGGTGATCGCGGTGCTCTTCCTGTTCCTCGGCAATATCCGCGCGGCGCTGATCACCGCCACCATCATCCCGCTGTCGATGCTGTTCACCTTCACCGGGATGGTCGGCAACAGGGTCAGCGCCAACCTGATGAGCCTCGGCGCGCTGGACTTCGGCATCATCGTCGACGGCGCCGTGGTGATCGTCGAGAACGCCATCCGCCGCCTGGCCCACGCCCAGGCCCACCACGGCCGCCAGCTGACCCGCGCGGAACGTTTCCACGAGGTCTTCGCCGCGTCCAGGGAGGCGCGCCGGGCGCTGATCTTCGGCCAGATCATCATCATGGTGGTGTACCTGCCGATCTTCGCTCTCACCGGGGTCGAGGGGAAGATGTTCCACCCGATGGCGTTCACCGTGGTCACCGCGCTGCTTGGCGCGATGATCCTCTCGGTGACCTTCGTCCCGGCGGCGATCGCGCTGTTCATCACCGGCAAGGTCAAGGAGGAGGAGAACTTCGTCATGCGCCGCGCGCGTCTGGCCTACGAACCGGCGCTGCGCTGGGTGCTCGGACACCGCGCGCTGGTGGTCGGCGGCGCCCTCGGCGCGATCCTGCTCACCGCGCTGGTGGCCTCGCGGATGGGCAGCGAGTTCATTCCCAGCCTCAGCGAGGGCGACTTCGCCATGCAGGGCCTGCGGGTGCCGGGCACCAGCCTGACCCAGTCGGTCGAGATGCAGCAGACCCTGGAGAAGAAGCTGATGGGCAAGTTCCCGGAGATCGAGCGGGTCTTCGCCCGCACCGGGACCGCCGAGATCGCCTCCGACCTGATGCCGCCGAACGCCTCCGACAGCTACGTGATGCTCAAGCCGCAGAGCCAGTGGCCGGACCCGAAGAAGTCGCGGGAGGCGCTGCTGGAAGAATTGCAGGCCGCGGCCCTTGAGGTGCCGGGCAGCGTCTACGAGTTCTCCCAGCCGATCCAGTTGCGCTTCAACGAACTGATCTCCGGGGTGCGCAGCGACGTCGCGGTGAAGGTCTTCGGCGACGACATGCAGGTGCTCAACGACACTGCGGAGAAGATCTCCAAGGTGCTGCAAGGCATCGACGGCGCCTCCGAGGTGAAGGTCGAGCAGACCACCGGCCTGCCGGTGCTGACGGTGGACATCGACCGCGACAAGGCGGCACGCTTCGGCCTCAATGTCGGCGACATCCAGGACACCGTGGCCACCGCTCTCGGCGGACGCAATGCCGGTACCCTGTTCGAGGGCGACCGCCGCTTCGACATCGTCATCCGCCTGCCGGAAACCCTGCGCGCCGACCTGCCGGCACTGTCCAACCTGCTGATCCCGCTGCCGCCGAACAACCTGGCGCGGATCGACTTCATCCCGCTGTCGGACGTGGCGCGCCTCGACCTCTCGCCGGGACCGAACCAGATCAGCCGGGAGAACGGCAAGCGGCGCATCGTGGTCAGCGCCAACGTGCGCGGTCGCGACATCGGCTCGTTCGTGCTGGAAGCGCAACAGAAGCTGCAGGACGGGGTGAAGATCCCGGCCGGCTACTGGACCACCTGGGGCGGCCAGTTCGAACAGTTGCAGTCCGCCGCCAAGCGCTTGCAGGTAGTGGTGCCGGTGGCGCTGCTGCTGGTGTTCACCTTGCTCTTCGCCATGTTCAACAACGTCAAGGACGGCCTGCTGGTGTTCACCGGCATCCCCTTCGCCCTCACCGGCGGGGTGCTGGCCCTGTGGCTGCGCGGGATACCGCTGTCGATCTCGGCGGCGGTGGGTTTCATCGCCCTGTCCGGGGTGGCGGTGCTCAACGGCCTGGTGATGATCTCCTTCATCCGCAACCTGTTGCAGGAAGGACGCAGCCTCGACCAGGCGGTGTGGGAGGGCGCCATCACTCGCCTGCGTCCGGTGCTGATGACCGCCCTGGTGGCGTCCCTCGGTTTCGTGCCGATGGCCCTGGCCACCGGCACCGGCGCCGAGGTGCAGCGGCCGCTGGCGACGGTGGTGATCGGCGGCATCCTGTCCTCGACCATGCTGACCCTGCTGGTGCTGCCGGTGCTCTATCGCTGGACCCACGGGCGCGACGCCGGACCGCGCGAGGAGACGCCGGCGGCCGGCTGAAGCGGGCGCGCAAGCGGGCCGGCAGGGGAAACCCTGGCGGCCCTTTTTCGTTGGCCGTTGGACGGATTCCGTTCGATTACCGCACGCGATTGCCGGCCCGGATTGTCGCCGGCGGAGGGCTTGCGTAGTGTGGGTGGACGTTCCGCGCCCGGCGCTTGGCGCCGCGCGACGATAACAACAACGATAGCAGCCTGAGTGTCCTGCCCATGAATGCCTCCTTGCTCAGCGAGCGCAGCCGGGTGTTCGAACGTGCCGACCCCTATGCGGTGTCCGGCTACGTCAACCGGCACGTCGGTACGCACTGCATACGCCTGCCGGCCGCCGGCAGGCCGCAAGCCAGCCTCGACCACCGCACCTTCGCCAGCCTCGACCTGTGCCGGATCAGCTACGGCGCGGCGGTACGGGTCACCTCGCCGGCGCTGGAAAGCATCTTCCACCTGCAGATCCTCCTGCGCGGCCACTGCCTGTGGCGCGGCGGCGGGCAGGAACACGCCCTGGCGCCGGGCGAGCTGTTGCTGATCAACCCGGACGATCCGGTCGACCTGACCTATTCGGCGGACTGCGAGAAATTCATCGTCAAGCTGCCCTGCGCGCTGCTCGAAGCGATCTGCGCCGAGCAGCGCTGGAGCCATCCGGCGCGCGGCGTGCGCTTCCTCGAACATCGCTATCGCCTGGACCAGTTGGAAGGCTTCGTCGGCCTGCTCGCCCTGGTCTGCCGCGAGGCGGAGTCCGGCGAGCGGCTGGCGCGGGTCGACAGCCACTTCGAGCAGATCCTCGGCAGCAAGCTGCTGACCCTGCTGAAGACCAACGTCAGCCGCGAGGACCCCGGCGATGCGCAGGTCGTCTTCGCCCGCCTCGATGCCTACATCCGCCGCCATCTGCAGAGCGAGATCGAGGTCGCGGCGCTGGCCGAGCAGGCGCACATGAGCACTCGCTCGCTGTACGCGCTGTTCGAGCGCCAGCTTGGCGAGAGCCCTCGGCAATACATTCGCCGGCTGCGCCTGGAGCGCATCCGCGCCTGCCTGGAAGACCCCGGCTGCCGGGTACGCAACCTCACCGAACTGGCCCTGGACTTCGGTTTCGCCCACCTCGGCCGCTTCGCCGAGCAATATCGCCGGCAGTTCGGCGAGCTGCCTTCGGAAACCCTGCGCCGGCGCGCCTAGCGCCGACCGCTACGGCGTGCAGGAATCGGCCAGCGATCCGCAGGCAACGGATATCCCCAGCAGCACGCGCTACCTAACCTGACCGGGCCTGAACAATAACAACGGAGGCCCCGGCCATGTCCCTGGGTAGCGATTACTTGCGTTCTCTGCTCGAGGAAGACCCCGAGCGCGGCGTCTACCGCTGCAAGCGGGAGATATTCACCGACCCACGCCTGTTCGAGCTGGAGATGAAGCACATCTTCGAGGGCAACTGGGTCTATCTCGCCCACGAAAGCCAGGTTGCCGGAATCAACGACTACCTGACCACCCAGATCGGCCGCCAGTCGATCGTCATCGCGCGCAACCGCGACGGCCAGCTCAACGCCTTCATCAACGCCTGCAGCCACCGTGGCGCGATGCTCTGCCGGCACAAGAGCGGCAATCGCAGCAGCTATACCTGTCCGTTCCACGGCTGGACCTTCAACAACTCCGGCAAGCTGCTCAAGGTCAAGGACCCGGCCGAGGCCGGCTACCCGCAGGGCTTCGACTGCGAGGGCTCGCACGACCTGACCCGGGTGGCGCGCTTCGAGTCCTACCGTGGCTTCCTGTTCGGCAGCCTCAACCCCGATGTCAGGCCGCTGGCCGAGCACCTGGGCGAGTCGGCGAAGATCATCGACATGATCGTCGACCAGTCGCCGGAAGGCCTCGAAGTGCTGCGCGGCTCTTCCAGCTATGTCTACGAAGGCAACTGGAAGCTTACCGCCGAGAACGGCGCCGACGGCTACCACGTCAGTTCGGTGCACTGGAACTACGCGGCGACCCAGAGCCAGCGCCAGCAGCGCGACGCCGCGGACCAGCTGCGGACCATGAGCGCCGCCGGCTGGGCCCGGCAGGGCGGCGGCTTCTACTCGTTCGAGCATGGCCACATGCTGCTCTGGAGTCGCTGGGCCAACCCCGAGGACCGGCCGGCCTTCGAGCGCCGCGCCGAGCTTGCCCGCGACTTCGGCGAGGCCCGCGCCGACTGGATGATCGAGAACTCGCGCAACCTCTGCCTGTACCCCAACGTCTACCTGATGGACCAGTTCAGCTCGCAGATCCGCATCGCCCGGCCGCTGTCGGTGGACCGTACGGAAATCACCATCTACTGCATCGCGCCGAAAGGCGAGAGCGCCGAGGCGCGCGCCCGGCGCATCCGCCAGTACGAGGACTTCTTCAACGTCAGCGGCATGGCCACCCCGGACGACCTGGAGGAGTTCCGTTCCTGCCAGCAGGGCTACCAGGGCAGCGTGGTCGGCTGGAACGACCTGTCGCGCGGCGCCGAACACTGGATAGAGGGCGCCGACGCGGCGGCCGCGGCCATCGACCTGCGGCCGCGCCTGAGCGGCGTGCGCACCGAGGACGAAGGGCTGTTCGTATTGCAGCATCGCTACTGGCAGGAGGCGCTGCTCGCCGCCCTGGAGCGCGAACGGACGCAGCGCGTGGCGCTGCGGGAGGTGGCGTCATGAGCCTGGGCTACGACGCCCTGCGCGATTTCCTCTACCGCGAGGCGCGCTATCTCGACGACAAGGATTGGGACGCCTGGCTGGCGTTGTACGCCGCGGACGCCAGTTTCTGGATGCCGTCCTGGGACGACCGCGACCAGCTCACCGAGGACCCGCAGCGGGAAATCTCGCTGATCTGGTACGGCAACCGCGGCGGTCTGGAGGACCGGGTATTCCGCATCCGCACCGAGCGCTCCAGCGCGACCCTGCCGGACACCCGCACCTCGCACAACCTGAGCAACATCGAACTGCTCGGTGAGGACGACGGCATCTGCCGCGCGCGCTGCAACTGGCACACCCTGAGCTATCGCTACAAGACCGTGGACAGCTACTTCGGCACCACCTTCTACGACCTCGACGTACGCGGCGAGAGTCCGCTGATCAAGGCCAAGAAAGTGATCCTGAAGAACGACTACGTTCGCCAGCTGATCGACGTCTACCACGTCTGACGCCCGCGCCGGCGGGCTGTCGAGGGACATGCCATGAACCATCGGATCGCACTCAACTTCGAAGACGGGGTGACCCGCTTCATCCATGCCGCGCCCGGCGAGACCGTGGCCGACGCGGCCTACCGCCAGGGCATCAACATCCCCCTGGACTGCCGCGACGGCGCCTGCGGCACCTGCAAGTGCCTGGCCGAGGCCGGGCGCTATGCGCTGGGCCAGGACTACATCGACGATGCCCTCAGCGCCGAGGAAGCCGCCCGCGGCTACGTGCTGACCTGCCAGATGCGCGCCGAAAGCGACTGCGTGCTGCGCGTGCCGGCGTCCTCGACCCTGTGCAGGACCGGCCAGGCGCGCTACGAGGCGCGCATCAGCGAAGTCCGGCAACTGTCGCCGAGCACCATCGGCCTGTCGCTGCGCGGCGAGGCGCTGGCCAGCCTGGCGTTCCTGCCCGGGCAGTACGTCAACCTCCAGGTGCCCGGCAGCGAGCAGCGCCGCGCCTACTCCTTCAGCTCGCTGGCGAAGGACGGCGAGGTCAGCTTCCTGATCCGCAACGTCCCCGGTGGGCTGATGAGCGGCTTCCTCAGTGGCACGGCCAGGGCCGGCGACAGCCTGGCGATGGACGGCCCGCTGGGCAGTTTCTACCTGCGCGAGATTCACCGGCCACTGCTGATGCTGGCCGGCGGCACCGGCCTGGCGCCGTTCACCGCGATGCTCGAACGGATCGCCGAGCAGGGCAGCGCGCACCCGCTGCACCTGGTCTACGGGGTGACCCACGACGTCGACCTGGTCGGGCTCGAGCGCCTGGAGGCGTTCGCCGAACGGATTCCCAGCTTCACCTGGAGCGCCTGCGTGGCCAGCGCCGACAGCGACTATCCGCGCAAGGGCTACGTGACCGAGCACATCGCCGCGCAGCACCTGCACGAGGGCGACGTCGACATCTACCTGTGCGGGCCGCCGCCGATGGTCGAGGCGGTCGAGCGCTACCTGCGCGAGCAGGGCGTGCGCCCGGCGAATTTCTACTACGAAAAGTTCGCCGCCAGCGCGGCCTGAACCCGAGCGAGCCAAGGAGCTTCCCATGAACGACAGATTCCGCGACAAGGTCGCCCTGGTCAGCGGCGCCGCCCAGGGCATCGGCCTGGGCGTGGCCCGGCGCCTGCTGGAGGAAGGCGCGCGGGTGGTGGCGGTGGACCGCTCTGAGCTGGTCCACGAATTGGCCGGCGACGCCTGCCTGTGCCTGACCGCCGACCTGGAGCGCTACGCCGAATGCCAGCGGGCACTGGAGCGGACCCTGGAGCGTTTCGGCCGGCTGGACATCCTGGTCAACAACGTCGGCGGCACCCTCTGGGCGAAGCCCTACCAGCACTACGCCGAGGACGAGATCGAGGCCGAGCTGCGGCGCTCGCTGCTGCCCACCTTGTGGTGTTGCCGCGCGGCGCTGCCGGCGATGCTGGGGCAGGGTAGCGGGGCGATCGTCAACGTCTCGTCGGTTGCCACCCGCGGGGTCAACCGGGTGCCCTATGGCGCCGCCAAGGGCGGGGTGAACGCGCTGACCGCCTGCCTGGCGTTCGAGACCGCCGACCAGGGCATCCGCGTCAACGCGGTGGCGCCGGGCGGCACCGACGCGCCGCCGCGAAGGATTCCGCGCAACGCCGCGGCGCAGAGCGAGGAGGAGCGGCGCTGGTATCGACAGATCGTCGAGCAGACCCTCGACAGCAGCCTGATGAAACGCTACGGCAGCATCGACGAGCAGGTCGCGGCGATCCTCTTCCTCGCCTCCGACGAGGCGTCCTACATCACCGGCGTGACCCTGCCGGTAGCTGGCGGCGACCTCGGCTGAGCGCTTCAGTCGCCGCTTTCGGTGAACTTCTCCAGGTACAGCCGCAGATGTTCCAGGGAGCGCTCGCGCAGCCACTGGCGGACCGCCTCGACCATCGGCGGCGGCCCGCACAGGTAGAGGTCGAAAGCTTCGTCGCGCAGGCGGGCGGAGTCGAAATGCTCGTGCAGGTAGCCGCGCCGGCCGTCCCAGTCGGCGTCCGCCTCGCTGAGCACCGGGACGAAGCGGAAGCCGGGAAGCCGCTCGGCGTAGCCGGCGATCCGCTGCAATTCGCAGAGATCGGCGGCGCGGCGTACCCCGTAGTAGAGATGCACCGGCCGCTCGCAGCCGCGCTCGGCCAGTTCGTCGAGCATGCCGAGGAACGCCGACAGGCCGGTGCCGCCGGCCACCAGCAGCAACGGGCGCTCCACCTGACGCAGGTAGAAGGTGCCCAGCGGCGCCTCGAAGCGGATCTCGTCGCCGACCCGGCACCCTTGGCGCAGGTAGTCGCTCATGGCGCCGCCCGGGAGCAGGCGGATGAGGAACTGCAGGTGGTTCTGCGGATTCGGCCGGTTGGCGAAGGAGTAGGCGCGCCGGCAGTCGCTGCCGGGTACTTGCAGCCGCGCGTACTGGCCGGGCAGGAAGTCCAACTGGCGGCCCGCGGCGCCGGCGTCGAGGCGGAGCAGCGCGGTGTCCTCGGAGAGCAGGCGCAGTTCGCGCACCACGCCGCTGTGCGCCTGGGCCGCGGCGGCGTGGCAGAGGGTCGAGGCGAAGTCGAAGTAGAAGGCCGCGTCGGAGCGCACCCGGGTCTGGCAGGCGAGCACCTTGCGCTGCTCCAGGTCGGCGGCGGAGAGGGTGTCCTCGTCGGCGTAGTCCAGGCTGTAGCTGCCCGCCTCGCAGCGGCCCATGCAGGTGCCGCAGACCCCTTCGCGGCAGTCCAGCGGCAGGTTGATGCCGTGGCGCAGGGCGGCGTCGAGGAGCAGGTCGTCGTGGCCGACGGGCAGGAACAGGGTCTTGCCGTCGGCGAAGCTGAGGGCGACTTTGTGATTCATCGTGACGGGGCCCGCCGTTCAGAGGTGGTAGAAGTCGAGGACCGAGTCGATCCGGTCGTTGAGCAGGACGATGTGCTTGCGCGCGATCAGCCAGGTCTCGCCATGGGGTTTCAGGCGGTAGGTGGCATGGCCGAAGAAGCTGCCGGTCTGGTCCAGGCGCTGGAACAGGGTCTGCCAGTTGACCCGCACTCGCAGCAGGCCCTCGCCTTCCTCGGCGATGCGCACGTTGCCGATCTGGTGCAGGGTGCGCGGCATCGGCACGGTGGACGCGGCCTTGCCGGTGCGGATACGGAACACCCGGTCTTCCAGGCCGGCACGGCTGGGGTAGTAGATCAGCGACATCTCGCGCTTCGGATCGCGGGTGTAGCGCTGCTCGGACTCCCACTGCGGCAGGTGGAACTCGCACTGTTCGTCGAACTGCGCGAGGTAGCCGTCCCAGTCCTGGGCATCGCAGAGTTCGGCGTGGCGGTAGAGGAACTGTTCGACGCGGTACTGCAGTCCGGCGTTCATGGGGTCACCTCCTTCGCGCGCAGGGCCAGGCGCTCCAGGCCGTCGAGGAGGAAGCGCCGCCAATGCGCGTGCTGGTTGACGTAGAGGCCTTCATGGGTGATCTCGGTGCCGGTCAGCAGCGGCGCGATACCCAGCGCCTGGCTGTTCGGCGTCGCGCCTTCGAGCCACTTGCCGTGGCCGCGGGAGATGTCGCTCCAGCGCTCCAGGCGGGCCTGGAAGCCACGCTGGGCTTCGCGGAACTCCACCAGGTCGTCGGGCGTGCCCATCCCGGAGACGTTGAAGAAGTCCTCGAACTGGCGGATCCGGTTCTCCCGGTCGGCGTCCGACTCGCCCTTGACGCCGATGCACTGGCTGACGATCTCGGTACGGTTCCAGGCCAGCGGGCGGACGATGCGCAGCTGCGAGCTGATCTGGTCGATGACGAACAGGCTGGGGTAGAGATTGAGGTTGCGCAGGCGATGCATCATCCACTCGGCGCGGGCCTGGCCGTATTCCGCCACCAGCCGCGGCATCACGCTGGCGTAGCCGGGGCGTACGGCGGGGTTGGGCATCTCGCTGAAGAGCACGCTGTGGCCGTTGGCGAAGGAGAACCAGCCGTCGTCGGTGGCCGCGTCGCCGGCGCCGAGCTTGCTGTAGTCGAGGGTGGCGGCCGCGCCGCCGCGCTCGGCCTCGACCTGCTGGCGGTGCTGCACGGTGGCTACGTAGTTGTAGTGCACGGTACTGACGTGATAGCCGTCCAGGCCATTCTCGTTCTGCAGCTTCCAGTTGCCTTCGTAGGTGTAGGTGGAGGTGCCGGGCAGCACTTCCAGCTCGCCGCTGGGAGACTGCGCCACCAGCATGTCGAGGAACACCCGGGCGTCGCCGAGGAAGTCCACCAGGTCGTCCTCGCCGGCGACGTCCAGGCTGACGAAGACGAAGCCCTTGTAGCTCTGGATGCGCGCTTTCTTCAGGCCGCGGGTGGCCTTGTCGAAGCCTTCCGGGTATTCGCCCGGCGCCTTGACCTTCACCAGCCGGCCGTCGTTCTTGTAGCACCAGGCATGGAACGGACAGGTGAAGGTCGACTGGTTGCCCTTGCCGACCCGCACCAGGGTCGCGCCGCGATGCTGGCAGGCGTTGACCAGCGCGTGCAACTGGCCGTTGCCGTCGCGGGTGACGATCAGCGGCTGGCGTCCGGCGCGCAGGGTGACGAAGTCGTGGGGCCTGGCCAGTTCGCTTTCGTGGCAGGCGTAGATCCAGTTCTTTTCGAAGATCAGCTCCATCTCCAAGTCGAACAGCTCCGGTTCGGTGAACATGTCCCGGGCGATGCGGAAGATGCCTTCCTCGGGACGGAAGTCGAGACAGCCGCCGACATAGTCGCGCCACTGTTCGAGGCTTCTGCGGGTAGCGTTCATGCGTTCTCACCCTTGTGCGTTGTCGTTATGGGTGAGCCATTCAACGGCCACGAGCGGGGGCGGGCTATCCGCTTAGTCGACGATGCGCATCCCGAAAATGTGCGGCCGCCGAGGAGCGGCCGAGGGCCTCGCGGAGGGCTCGTTCCGGGTTCGAGCGGCGCTTGCGGCGGACGCTTTGTCCGGAAAGTCGGCGAACGCTATCCGGATAGTGGAGGATGCGGGGAGTCGGCCTTGCGCCGGCACATGCCTTGCATTTTGCTGAAAACAGAGCGCCAGCAGAGCGCACCCCCAGCCTTGCCGTGTCGAGTGCCGAACCATGATGAGGAGCCATCCCGTCGCCGATCGTGGCGATCTCCATGCCGACCACCTGGACCTGGCCGCCGCCCGTTCCTGGATGTCGAAGGTCTGCGGGCCGCACCGGCTCGAAGCGGCGAGCCCGGGACTGGTGCAGTTCCAGCACCACGGCAACGTGCTGAAGTCGATGTGCACCACCCTCGGCTACATCGGCTACGGCACCGACGTCACCATCACCGTCGAGGATGCCGCGGCGTTCAACGCCTACAGCCTGAGCCTGCCGCTCAGCGGCGAGCAGGAGCTGTGCCGGGGCGGGCTGCGCCTGCTCTCCGACGTCCGCCGCGGGGTGATCATCGCGCCCAACGAGCGCCAGGAGCTGAGCATCGCCGGGGACTGCCGCAAGTTGCAGGTGGTGATCGGCCGCACGGCGATGCGCAAGGTCCTGGAGGAGATGTTGCAGCGGCCGATCGATACGCCCTTGCGCTTCGATCCGGAAATGGATGCCCTGGACGGCGCCTCCGCGTCCTGGTGGCGCACCGTGCGGCACATCAGCGAGGAGATGGCGCGCAGCGAACTCTACGCCCAGGCGTTTTTCAGCAGCGACCTGGAGCGCGCGCTGATCAAGGGACTGATCCTGGCCCAGCCGAACAACTACAGCGAGGCCCTGCAGCAGGGCCTTGGCGGGCGCCCGCCGCACTACCTGCTGCGTGCCCGCGAGTTTCTCCAGGCCAACGCCCGCGAGACCCTGAGCCTGGAGGACGTGGAACGCGCCGCCGGAGTCTCGCGGTTCAAGCTGTTCGAGGGCTTCCGTCGCTACTTCGGGGTGTCGCCGATGAGCTACCTGAAGCACTACCGACTCGCCGCGGTGCGCGAGGAGATCCTCGCCAGCGGCGGCGCCCGCAGCATCTCGACGATCGCCCTGGGCTGGGGCTTCAGCCACCTCGGACGCTTCTCCGTGGACTACCGCAAGCGCTTCGAGGAAACCCCGAGCATGACCCAGCGCCGCGCCGCGCGGCGCTCCTGAGAGGGCACTCAGGCGTCCTCGCGGCCGATCAGCGCCAGGCAGCGCCGCAGGTGCGGAGAGCCGTCGCCCTGGCGCCGGCTGACGATGATCGGCGAGGTCAGGGAGGCGTCGGCCAGGGCCTGGTAGGCGACGTCGTCGCGGTGCTGCAACTGCACCGAGGCCGGCACCAGGGTCGCGCCGAGTCCGGCGGCGACCAGGCCGATGGCGGTCTGCATTTCGTTGGCCCATTGCGTCACGCGCAGGCTCAGGCCGTGAGTGGCGAACAGCGCCAGCACATGGTCGGCGTAGCTCGGTCGCGGCTGGCCGGGGTAGAGCACGAACGGTTCGCGCGACAGGCGCTCCAGGCTCAGCGGCTGGCCGAGCAACGGGTGCCCGGCGGGCAGGGCGGCGACCAGCGGCTCTTCGCTGAGCACGCTCTGGCGGATCGCCGGGTCGTCGATGCGGATGCGTCCGAAACCGATGTCGATGCGCCCGCTCTTCAGCGCCTCGACCTGTTGCAGGGTGGTCATCTCCAGCAGGCCCAGCTCCAGCTCCGGGTCGCCGCGCAGGTGGCGGATCAGCTCCGGCAGCACGCCATACAGCGCCGAGGGCACGAAGCCGATGCCGAACCACTGGCGCTGGCCCTGGCCGATCCGCCGGGTGCTGTCGCAGATGCTCTCCAGTTGGTCCAGGAGCGTCGCGCTCTGTTCGTGGAAGAAGCGCCCGGCTTCGGTCAGGCGCAGCGGCCGGCCGCGCTCCAGCAGGGCCACCCCGAGCATTTCCTCGAGTTGCTGGATCTGCCGGCTCAGCGGTGGCTGGGCGATGTGCAGTTGCTCGGCGGCGCGGGTGAAGTTGAGGGTCCGGGCCAGCGCCTGGAAGTAGCGCAGGTGACGAAGCTCCATGATACCTCCAGGGTATGGTTCGAGAGGAAGATGATATTGGACCCCAGTGAAGAAGGCGATGGATGCTTGGCCGAAACGACGGCGAAACCCGCTCGGTATCGAGCGAGCCTTGAGCGGCGAACCGTCGAAAACCCGACCGCAACCCTGGTGGACCCCCGAGAATGAGCCAAGCCGTGATCCAAAGCCTCGAGTCGATCATCGTCGACCTGCCGACCATCCGCCCGCACAAGCTGGCCATGCACACCATGAACCGGCAGACCCTGGTGATCCTCCGCCTGCGTTGCAGCGACGGCATCGAGGGCCTCGGCGAAGCCACCACCATCGGTGGCCTGGCCTACGGCAGCGAGAGCCCGGAGAGCATCAAGAGCAATCTCGACGCGCATTTCGCCCCGTTGCTGCTGGGCCAGCCGGCGGACAACGTGAATGCCGCGATGCAGCGCCTGGACCGGCATATCAGGGGCAACACCTTCGCCCGCTCGGCGGTCGAGACCGCCTTGCTCGACGCCCATGGCAAGCGCCTCGGCCTGGCCGTCAGCGAACTGCTCGGCGGCCGCCTGCACGACAGCCTGGAGGTGGCCTGGACCCTGGCCAGCGGCGACACCGGCCGCGACATCGAGGAAGCCGAGCGGATGCTCGACCTGCGCCGCCACCGGCACTTCAAGCTGAAGATCGGCGCCGGTGAGGTGGATGCCGACGTGGCCCACGCGATCGCCATCAAGCGCGCCCTTGGCGAGCGCGCCAGCGTGCGGGTGGACGTCAACCAGGCCTGGGACGAAGGCGTTGCCCAGCGTGCCTGCGCGACGCTCGGCGACAACGGCATCGCCCTGATCGAACAGCCCATCGCCCGCCACAACCGCATCGGCCTGGCGCGCCTGAGCAGCCGCGGCGGCGCGCCGATCATGGCCGACGAGGCCATCGAGAGCGTCGAGGATGCCTTCCACCTGGCTCGCGAGGGCGCCGCCCCGGTGTTCGCCCTGAAGATCGCCAAGAACGGCGGACCGCGCGCGGTGCTGCGTAGCGCGGCGATCGCCGAGGCGGCCGGGATCGGCCTGTACGGCGGGACCATGCTCGAGGGCGGCATCGGCACCCTGGCCGCCGCCCACGCCTTCGTCACCCTCGACCGCCTGGCCTGGCACAGCGAACTGTTCGGCCCGTTGTTGCTGACCGAGGACATCCTCCTCGAGTCGCCGCGCTACCAGGATTTCCACTTGCACGTGCCGCGTGCGCCGGGTCTCGGCCTGGCGCTCGACGAGGAGCGCCTGGCGCGCTTCCGCCGGCGCTGAAGCCATTCCGCAGACAGAGGAGAAACGACCGATGCTGTTCCACGTGAAGATGACCGTGAAGTTGCCCGTCGACATGGACCCGCAACAGGCCGAGCGGCTCAAGGCCGAGGAGAAGGAAATGGCCCAGCGCCTCCAGCGCGAGGGCAGCTGGCGGCACCTCTGGCGGATCGCCGGGCACTACGCCAACTACAGCCTGTTCGACCTGCCCAGCGTCGAGGCGCTGCACGACACCCTGACCCGGCTGCCGCTGTTTCCCTACATGGACATCGAGATCGACGGGCTTTGCCGGCATCCCTCGTCGATCCATGCCGACGACCGCTGAGATTCCCTTCCCACGCCCGACAACAACAAGCAGAGGCAAACGCCATGACCGTGAAGATTTCCCAGACTGCCGACGTCCAGCGCTTCTTCGAAGAGGCCAGCGGCCAGCTCAACGAACGCGGCGATCCGCGCACCAAGGCCCTGGTGCGGCGCATCCTCGACGACACGGCGAAGTTGATCGAAGAGATGCAGGTCACGCCCGACGAATTCTGGAAAGCGGTGGATTACCTGAACCGCCTGGGCAGCCGCCAGGAGGCCGGCCTGCTGGCCGCCGGGCTGGGCCTGGAGCATTACCTGGACCTGCTGCTCGACGCCCAGGACGCCGAGGCCGGCCTCACCGGCGGCACGCCGCGCACCATCGAAGGGCCGCTGTACGTCGCCGGCGCGCCGCTGAGCGACGGCGAGGCACGGATGGACGACGGCCGCGACCCCGGCACCGTGATGTTCCTCCAGGGCCGCGTCAGCGGTCCCGACGGCCAGCCGCTGGCCGGAGCCATCGTCGACGTCTGGCACGCCAATACCCAAGGCACCTATTCCTACTTCGACAGCAGTCAGTCCGAATACAACCTGCGCCGGCGCATCCGCACCGACGCCGACGGCCGCTACCGTGCGCGCAGCATCGTGCCCTCCGGCTACGGTTGCCCGAGCGACGGCCCGACCCAGGAGCTGCTCGACCGCCTCGGCCGCCACGGCCAGCGGCCGGCGCACATCCACTTCTTCGTCTCGGCGCCCGGCCATCGCCACCTGACCACTCAGATCAACCTGGCGGGCGACCGCTACCTGTGGGACGACTTCGCCTACGCCACCCGCGATGGGCTGATCGGCGACCTGCGCTTCAACGACGACCCCGCCGCGGCCCGCGACCGCGGCGTGGAGGGCGGACGCTTCGCCGAACTGGATTTCGACTTCCAGCTCCAGGCCAGCCCGGCGCCTGCCGCCGAGCGCCGCAGCCAGCGGCCGCGGGCATTGCAGGAGTAAGGCGGGGAGCGGGGAGGGCGGCTGGTCGCTGGCGACCATGCCGCCTTCTTCCGCCAGGCGCGACGGCGGATAAAAAAAGGCGCCATGACTGGCGCCTCAGGACTTGTCCAAAGGAGCAACCCAAAAAGGACAAGTGTATTGCTCGGTGAAAGGCTGCTCAGCCGTTGCCGTTCTTGCGCTCGGCGCATTTGCTGCGGTCGGTCTTCTGCGCTTGCGCTTCCAGTTGTTGCTTCTGCAGGCGCTTCTCGCGCAGTTCTTTCTGCGCGGCGCGGAATTCGGCGTTGTACTGCCAGGAGCGTTCGCTGCCGTCCTGAGCCTGGGCAGTGCCGGCGCCGGTCGCCAGCAGGGCGGCCAGCAGCATCGGGATGATCTTCATGGCAAACCTCTCGGGTTGGCTCGTCGCCGGGGCGAGGTATTCGTCCCGTTTGAGCAAAGAGTAAGAGCGGACGGATTACCCGAGGGTGAGTGGAAAATTACGTTTCCGATAACTTCGGCGATGCTCCGTTGCATGGCGGAGGAGTCTGCGCGAAGCGCATTAAGTGCGAGTTAAGATTGCGGAAAAGTAATCCCCGCCTCATGTCTGCGTCATTTCCCCGGATCCAGAATCAGCCTCACGGTCAATGCCGGTTGCGGCAGGACTGCGCGGGGGCGCGATCGACCAGAAGTTCACGCACAGCCAGCGCCGCAAGGCATGGCCGCAGAAGAAAAACAGACATGAACCGATCTGGAGCAATCGCCATGCAAGGGGATGGAAAGAAACGACTGTGGACGCTTCCACTGCTGCTGGGCGCTGGAGTGATGGCCTCGGCCGTCGCCGAGGAGAACGCCGAGCGGAGCAAGGAAGGTTTCATCGAGGGCAGCGAGGTCAACCTGCTGCTGCGCAACTTCTACTTCAACCGCGACTTCCGCAAGGGCCAATCGAGCCCGGCGGGCGGCGGCTACACCGAGGAATGGGTGCAGGGCTTCATGGCCAACTTCTCCTCGGGCTTCACCCAGGGCACGCTGGGCGTCGGCATCGACGCCTTCGCCCAGCTCGGCGTGCGCCTGGACAGCGGCGGCGGGCGTTCCGGCGCCGGCGGTAGCGTCGACCTGCTGCCCTATGACGACCAGGGGCGGCCGCAGGACGACTATTCGCGAGCCGGCGGCGCGGTCAAGCTGCGTTGGTATGGCACCGTGCTGCGGGTCGGCGACGTGTTCCCGGAAACCCCGGTGATCCAGTACGGCAACAGCCGGCTGTTCCCCTCCAGCTTCCGTGGCTTCACCCTGGTCAACGACAGCCTGGCGAAGGGCCTGACCCTGCAGGCCGGCAAGCTGAACTCGATGACCCAGCCGAACAGCACCAGCGGCAGCGACGACTTCTACAGCTTCTACACCGGCCGGCGCATCGACTCGCCGTGGGTCGCCTACGCCGGCGGCGACTACCAGGCCACCGAGCACTGGAGTGTCAGCCTCTACGGCAGCCGCCAGAAGGACGCCTGGGACCAGTACTACGCCGGCACCAGCTTCAACTATCCGCTGGACGACAAGCTGTCCCTGCTCGGCGGCGCCAACTACTACAAGGTCAAGGACCAGGGCAGGCAGGTGATGGGCGAACTCGACAACGACATCTGGAGCGTGCGCGGCGGCTTCGCCTACGGCCCGCACCAGGTGCTGCTGTCGTACCAGCGCAACAACGGCGACGACGACTTCGACTACCTGCGCCAGACCGACTCCATCTACCTGGACAACTCGATCCAGTACAGCGACTTCAACTCGCCCAAGGAACGCTCGCTGATGCTCCGCTACGACCTCGACATGGCCGCCTTCGGCGTGCCGGGGCTGAGCTTCATGACCCGCTATGGCAAGGGCTGGGACGCCGATTATTCGAATGCCAACAGCGTCTACATGCGCACCGACGCCAACGGCAACCCGCTGACCAACCAGGGCCGCTGGGAACGCGACGTGGAGGTCAAGTACGTGGTGCAGGGCGGCGCGGCCAAGGACCTGGCGTTCCGCGTGCGCCAGGCCACGGTGCGCTCCGACAGCTTCGAGTCGGACCTCGACGAAGTCCGCCTGATCGTCGAATACCCGCTGCAAGTCCTCTGAAGGCGCGCCGCCGCCCCGTCCGGGGCGGCGCTCTGCGACAGCCCGTTGCTGGCGGCTGCGCGGCGGCGCTGCTACTTTCCTCTGGGTAGGCGGGCCGAAGGGCGGTTCCTGGCCGGGCATGGCTTCGGCCTGCCGGTGGGCGCCGCGACCCGAACCTCGGCCACGCCATTCCACCCATGCCGCCCGGGCACCGGCGTGCCCGTGGCAGCCCAGGCTACGGGCGCCGCGTAGCCAGCCAAGCGGGAGTCGACATGGCCTCGTGGACCTTGGTGGACGCCAGTGCGATCGCTGTCCGCCATCCCTACACCTTCTACAAACCGGACGCGGAGACCATCGACCGGGTCGCCGCCGGGGAAAGCGTCAAGCTGATCTTCGCCTTCGATACCGACAACCCCGATGCGCCGCGCGCCGAGCGGCTCTGGGTGACGGTCGAGGGCATCGAGGCGGATGGCGCCTTCAGCGGCCGCCTGGACAACTATCCGCAATACATCCGCGACCTGTCGCTGGGCGAGCGCATCGTCTTCGAGGCGCGGCACATCATCAACACCGAGCACGACCCGCGGGAAACGCCGATCTCGCGCTATGCCCGGCGCTGCTTCGTGACGCGCCGGGTGATAGACGAGGGGAAGGCGGTCGGCTACCTCTACCGCGAGGCGCCGGAAGAGGAAAACGACAGCGGCTGGCGGCTGATGGCCGGCGACGAGTCGGACGACTACATGAATACCGCCGGGACCACCGCCTACGTCAGCCTGGGCTCGGTGCTGAACGCCGACGACAGCATCCTGCCGCTGCTCGACGCGCCGCCGGGACGGGCGTTCGAGCGGCTGGCCGACGGTTCCTTCATCGAGGTGCAGGGACCGGAGGGTTGAGCCTCAGCCTGGCAGCTCGGCGAGGAAGCGCTCCAGGCGCTCGGCCAGGGCCAGGTAGTCGTCGGGACTGCGGTTGCTGCCCATCTTTCCCGACCTGACCCGCCTGGCGTCGCTGCGCTCGCGCTCGGCGCGGCTGGCGAGGGCCAGACGCAGGGCGCTGGCCCGCGCCGGCGACTCCTCCAGCAGCGGTCGCGCCATGATCCGCGCGGCGTCGGCGTCGCCGTATTGCAGGGCGAGGAGCACCGTATTCGGGTCGGAGACCGCGCCGAGCCGCAACAGGCGTTCGGCCAGGACCGCATCGAGGTGCGCGGCGCCGATCTGCAGGCTGTCCTGGTGCACCGCGACGCCCTGGTCGAGCAGCCATCCGGCGGCCTCCAGGCGCCCGCGGGCGAGGCAGGCCTCCAGCACGCCGCCGCGTCCGCGCAGGGTTTCGGCGAAGTCGCAGCCGGCATCGCGCAGGCGTTGCAGCAGGTCGATGTCGCCGTCTTGCGCAGCTTCGGCCAGGGCCAGTTGACGCAGCCTTGGCTCGGCGGCCAGGCTGCCGTCGGCGAGGGCCGGCCGCCAGTCGAGGATGCGCTGGCGCAGCAGGACTTCCAGGCGGCCCTTCAGCGCCTTGCCGGGCTCCCCGGCGGCCTCCAGGGCGTCCAGCGCTTCCAGTAGCTCGTCGGCCACGCCGCAGGCGTTCTCGGCATCGAACGGATCCTGTTCGAAGGACAACAGGCGGAACAGCCCGCCGACATCGTCGGCCAGGCGCGTCAGCGAATCCTGGTGCAGGCGTCCGGCCCAGGCCGGCGGCAGGCCGTGGCTCCAGGCGATTACCGCGCCATGCTCGGGGCCGGGTTCGACGCAGACGTAGAGCCGCTCCAGGTACTCGAAGCCACCGAACGGCAGGTAGGCCAGCTTGCCGTTCCAGTCGCGGCCTTCTTCTGCCGCGGCTTCCGCCGCCAGCTCGCGCTCATGTTCGATCCAGCCCCAGAGGTCGTGGTAGCCGTCGCTGTCCGGATAGAACAGTTCGCTGAAAGAGAACGGGTGGCGGTGGCCGTCGTAGTCGACTTCCAGGTCATAGCCGAGGCGCCCGCCGAAACAGGTGCGCCAGAGGCGTAGCAGGTCTTCTGGAATCGGTCCGGCCAGGCCTTCGGCAAGACGCTGGACGTGTTCGGCGGACACCGGCGGCTGGGCGTCGTATACCACGCAGCCGTCGAACACGGCCAGGCGATGGGCCAGCAGGAGTTGGCGTTCGGCGGGGGAGAGTTCCATTCTCTGTGGTCCTGTCGATTCGGGGCGGCCACTCTAGCACGGCGAGGGTGCGCGTTCCGCAACGCCTTGGCTATCATGCGCGGCTTTCCATCCGCCCTGGCCGGAGTCCGTCGAACCATGCACACCTTGCAGCAACTGCGCAGCGGCGAACTGGCCGGCGCCACGCGCCTGGACCTGTCCTGCGGCCTGCGCGAGTTCCCCCGGGAAATCTTCGAACTGGCCGACTCCCTGGAGGTGCTCAACCTCAGCGGCAATGCCCTGGACAGCCTACCGGACGACCTCGGCCGGCTGCATCGTCTCAAGGTGCTGTTCTGTTCCGCCAACGACTTCGCCGAATTGCCGGCGGCGGTGGGCGACTGTCCGGCGCTGAGCATGGTCGGCTTCAAGTCCAACCGCATCGAGCGGGTGCCGGCCGCAGCCCTGCCGCCAGCGCTGCGCTGGCTGATCCTCACCGACAACCGGATTGCCACGCTGCCCGAGGAACTGGGCCGCCGGCCGTTGCAGAAGCTGATGTTGGCCGGCAACCGCCTGGAGGCCTTGCCCGAGAGCATGGCCGCTTGCGAAGGCCTGGAACTGCTGCGGATCGCCGCCAACCGTTTCCAGCGCCTGCCGGCCTGGCTGGCGACGCTGCCGCGCCTGGCCTGGCTGGCCTACGCCGGCAACCCGTTGTGCCGCCTGCCGGCGCTGGCCGACAGCGGCATCGCCGTGCTGGACTGGAGCGAGCTGAGCCTGGAAGGGCTGATCGGCGAAGGAGCCTCCGGGATCATCCATCGCGCCGGCTGGCGCCAGCCGGACGGCTCGACGCGCACGGTGGCGCTGAAGCTGTTCAAGGGCGAAGTGACCAGCGATGGCACCCCTGCCAGCGAGATGGCCGCCTGCCTGGCGGCGGGGCGCCATGCGCAATTGATCGAGGTGCTCGGCCGGCTCGCCGGGCATCCGCAAGGGCGCGACGGGCTGGTGCTGGAGCTGCTCGACGACGCCTATCGCAACCTGGCGGGGCCGCCGAGCCTGGAGTCCTGTACCCGCGACGTCTATCCGCCGGGACTGCGCTTCGAGCTGGCCACGGCGCTGCGCCTGGCGGCCTCGCTCGCCGGGTTGATGGCCCATCTGCATGGACGCGGTATCAGCCATGGCGACTTCTATGCGCATAACATCCTCTGGCGCGAGGATGGCGCCTGCCTGCTGGGCGATTTCGGCGCCGCGTCCTTCCTCCCGGACGACGCCGTGCTTGCCGGCGCCCTGCGGCGTCTGGAAGTGCGTGCCTTCGCCTGCCTGCTGGAGGAGTTGCTCGAGCGCAGTGAGGCGCTGCCGGGGCAGGCCTCGCTACGTGCGGCGCTGGTCGAGTTGCAGCGACGTTGCGCGCTGCCACGGGTGAGCGAGCGGCCGGACTTCGGCGAGATCCAGGCGATCTTGCGCGACCTTGCCGCTCGCAGCCAGGCGTTTCCTCAAGTTCGATGAATTTGCCCGAGATTGACCGCAGGCTGATAAATATCAACGCAGTTCTAGCGGGCTTGGAGCTAGACTGACAAGTATGTCAGGAACGCGGCCAACGAGGGTAAACATGGATTCCTACGGCGTCACTTTCGCAATCATCGTGCTGGGCATGCTCTTCATCGGCACGGGTTTCACCAAGCGCGACACGCCGTTCGGCCTGTTCCTCATGTGGGTCGGGGTGATCTGCATGCTGGCCATCATCAGCTACCGCATCTATATCGCCACCCATTACTGAAGCGCCACCCGCGCCCGCAATGGCGGGCGCGGAGGTCCGCCGCTCAGTCGCGCGTCTCGCCCATGGCCCGGGCATAGCCGGACGGGGCGAAGCGCAGGGTCACCAGCAACATCGCCACCACGCTCGCCGCGAGCAGCAGCCAGGAGGCCTGGAAGCTGCCGGTGGCGTCGCGCAGCCAGCCGGTCAGGTAGGGCACGATGCCGGTGATGATGAAGCCGATGCCCTGCACGAAGGCCGCCAGGCTTCCCGCCGCACGCGGCTCGTGGAGGTGGTCGAGGGTCAGGGTCAGGCTGAGGGCGAAGCAGGCGCCCAGGCCGTAGCCGATCAACGCCACCCACAGCGCCGCGTGCTGCAGCGGCATCAGCAGCAGGCCGCAGAAGCCGCCGAGCTGGACCAGCAGCGCGGCCAGCAGCCAGGGCCGGCGGTCGAGGCGGCGGCGAATCAGCAGCGGCACGCTGAGCGCGGCGAGCACCTGGAAGATGGTCATGATCCCGACCAGCCCGCCGCTGTCCTGGGCGCTCCAGCCGAGCTGGCGGTAGTACACCGGCAACCAGGCCACCATGCTGGTGTAGCCGCCGTTGATCAACCCGAAATACACCGCCAGCAGCCAGCCACGGCGATTGCCGAAGAAGTGCCGGACCGGCCCCTCGCCAGCGCTCGGCAGCACCTCCCTTGGCCGCGCGAACATCCACAGCAGCAGCGCCAGCAGGGCCGGTACGGCCCAGGCGCCGAGGCCGGCCTGCCAGTTGGAGAAGTGTTCGGCGATCCGCGGGCTGAGCACCGCCGCGGTTCCGCCGCCGGCCATCAGCGAGGCCGAGTAGAGGCCCATCGCCGCCGGGACCCGCCTCGGGAACCAGCGCTTGACCACGCCCGGTACCAGCGCCTGGATGATCGCCACGCCGCTGCCGGCCAGCGCGGCGCTGGCGATCAGCGCCAGCCCGCTATCCAGTTCCAGGCGCCAGAGGCAGGCCGCGGCGATGGCCAGCAGTCCGCAGACGATGCCGCGGTGCTCGGCCAGCCAGCGCCCGAGCCAGGGCAGGAACAGCGCCACCAGGCCCATGCAGAGCACCGGCAACACCGTCAGCAGCGACGCGCCCTGGAAGCCGAGACCGGTGCCGGCGGTGATTTCCTCGAGCAGCGGGCCGATGCCGGTGAGGATCGGTCGCAGGTTGATGCCGAGGCAGAAGATTACCAGCAGGCCGACCCAACTGACCTCCGCCGCGCCGACGCCGGTGGCGGCCTGGCCGCCGGAAGGGATTCGCGCGCTCATGCCTGGCGTTGCCGCCATTGCCGGTACAGACCCTCTTCGCCGGCAGGACGCAGGGCGCGTAGCGGCAGGCTCTGCCGCTGTGGCGGGCGCGCCATCTCGGCGTAGAGCGTGGCCGTGGACAGGCCGAACGCTTCGCCGTCCTCGTTGGAATAGGCGAACCAGGCCGCCTGGATGCCGCAGAGATGCATGGCGGCCAGGCACATCGGGCAGGGATGGCCGCTGGCGTAGATCACGCAACCGTCCAGGCGCGGGCTGCCGAGTGCCTGACTGGCCTGGCGGATCGCCTGCAGTTCGGCGTGGGCGCTGGGATCGTGGGTCTCGTGGATCTGGTTGACGCCGCGGGCCAGGACCCGCCCGTCGCGCACCAGCAAGGCGCCGAACGGGCGGCCGCCGGCCTCGACGTTGGCGCGGGCGAGGGCGATGGCCTCGCGCATGAAGGTTTCATCAGACATGTCTTTCTCCTTCGCTTTCATTGGGCGCCGGCGGCCAGCAGCAGCCGCTCGATCCCGCCCTGGCCGCGCTGGCGGGCGTGGGCCAGCGGGCTGACGCCGTCGGCATCGGCCAGGTTGACGTCGGCGCCGGCGTCGATCAGCAGGCGCACGATCTCCTGGTGGCGCGGACCGCCGTCACTCAGCAGGATCGCCTCGAGCAGCCCGGTCCAGCCGAGCTTGTTGACATGGTTGGGATCGACCCCGGCTTGCAGCAGCGTCTTCACCACTTCCACATGGCCGCGTTCGCAGGCCGGGATCAGCGCGGTGCCGCCATAGCGGTTGGTACTCTTCAGGTCGGCGCCGTGGAGCAGGGTCAGGCGCAGGATTTCCAGGCGGCCCTCGGCGCCGGCCAGCAGATACGGGCTGTCGAGCCGGCTGTTCTGCCGGTTGACGTCGGCGCCGGCCTCGATCAACTGGCGCGCCACCGCCAGGTGGTCGTTGGCGGTGGCCAGCAGCAGCGGGGTGCTGCCGTCGGCGCTGGGCGCGTCGACCTCGACCTTGCGTTCGAGCAGGCTGGCGACCTGCGCGGTATCGCCGCGACGCGCGGCTTCGAGCAATGCTCCGGCGTCGCTCGCGCCGGCGCCTCCGCTGAATGCTGCGCAGACCAGCATGGCTCCGCTCCTGCATAGATTGGCCAGGGACATGTCGATGGACTCCGATAGGCGTTGGCGAAAAGTATGGCGTCGATGTCATGTATGCTGAAATTAAATGATGGAATGCCTTTCAGTGGGAGTGTGCATGCTCGATCTGGTCCTGCTCCGTACCTTCGTCAGCGTTGTCGACACCGGCAACTTCACCCGCGCCGGCGAACACCTGCACCTGACCCAGTCCACCGTCAGCCAGCAGGTCATCCGCCTCGAACAGAACCTCGGTTGCCGCCTGCTCGACCGCAGCCAGCGGCAGGTTTTGCCGACCGAGGAAGGCGAGCGTCTGCTTGGCTACGCGCGGCGCCTGCTGCGGCTCTCGGACGAGGCCAGCGAGGCCCTCAGCCCGGCCCATGGCGACGGCGTGCTGCGCCTCGGCGTGCCGGAAGACCTCGCCGGCGAAGTGCTGATGCCGGTGCTGACGCGCTTCACCGAAGAGCGTCCGCGACTGCGCCTGGAGGTCGAGAGCGGTCTCAGCCATCACCTGCTGCGCCTCTATCGCAGCGGCGAGCTGGACCTGCTGCTGGTCAAGCAGTGGGGGGCCGACAGCGACTGCCATGCACGCTGGGCCGAGCCGCTGGGCTGGTTCGGCAGCGCCGCGCGGCCGTTCGGCGAGGGTTCGCCGGAGGAGCCGGTGCCGCTGGTGGTGTTCCCGGTCGGCGCGCTGTATCGCCAGGAGATGATCCATGCCCTGGAGAGCATCGGGCGTCGCTGGCGCATCGGCTATTCCAGCGCCAGCCTGGCCAGCCTGGTGGCCGCGGTCGGCGCCGGACTGGGGGTCAGCCTGCTGCCGCTGGGCTGCGTCGGGCCCGAGCATCGCCTGCTTGGCGCGCAGGCCGGCTTCCCGCCCATCGCTGGCCTGGAGCTGGCGCTCTACGCGCGGCCCGAGCTGGACAGCGCCGGGCGCACCCTCCGCGACCGCCTGCGCGACCTCTGCGATGCACGCCTGGAAGGGTTGCAGGGCGAGCGCTGAGCGCTGTCTCCGGGCTATGATCCGGCTCCCTCAGCGAATGGACACGGAAGCCCGCCACATGTCCCGACCCACCCTGCAAGTCGACCTGCTGGTCGAGTCCTTCAATTACAAGGCCTGGTCCGACCGCCGCACCCTCGATGCCATCGCCCGGATCGACGCCGAGGCGTTCCCGGCCTCGCTGGCCTTCGCCTTGCAACAGCTCAATCACATGGCGATCGTCGAGGAACTGTTCAGGGCGCGCCTGCTGGGCGAGCCGGCGCCCCACCAACAGACCAACAGCGAGGTGGTGCCTGGCTACGACGTCCTGCGTCGCCGGCTGGAGGATTCGGCCGCCTGGTTCGCCGGCTATGTCGCCGAGCTGCCGCTGGAGCGTCGCGGCGAATGGCTGCGCTTCCGCTTCGCCGATGGCCGCGACGGCGGCATGACGCGCCAGGAGATCCTCTTCCATATCGTCAACCATGGCACCTACCATCGCGGCGCCATCGGTCATGCCCTCGACCTGGCGGGCGCGCCCCGGCCGGCGGATACCTACACCCTGTATATCCACTCCGCGCAGCCGGAGCGGCGGGAATAGCCTGCGGCAATGGCCGCCGAGCCTCTACGCCATCGCCGAGAAACGACGTGGGGCTCGACCGAGCCCCCGCGCTGCGCATAAAAAAGCCCCGCGACCAGGAGCTGCAATCGCGGGGCTGGAGTGGCCGATTTCCATCGGCCGGGGGATAGCCGGTTCAGGCGCTGGGTTGCCAGCCACCGCCGAGGGAGCGGTAGATCGCCACGATGCCGCGGTACAGCTCGACCTCGGCCTGGGCCTGGGCATCTTCGGCGGAGAGTTGCTCGCGTTCGGCGTCCAGCAGCACCAGGAAATCGGTGGTGCCTTCGCGGTAGCGGATCGCCGCCTGTTGCGCGGCGGCGCGGCTGGCTTCCGACTGGCGGACCAGCGAGACCAGGCGCTCCTGGCGCTTGCCATAGTCGCTGAAGGCATTCGCCGATTCTTCCAGGGCCAGCAGCACCTGCTGTTCGTAGCTGGCCAGCGCGGCGTCGGCGTCGGCCTTGGCGCCGCGCAGGCGGGCACGCACGCTGCCGAGGTCGAAGGCGGCCCAACTGATGCTCGGGCCGACGCTCCAGGCGCGGGCGGCGCTTGAGCCGATCTGCGAGCCCCGCCCGGCGGTGAAGCCGAGGAAGCCGCTGAGGCTGACCCGCGGGAACAGGTCGGCGGTGGCCACGCCGACGTCGGCGGTGCTGGCGGCCAGGCGCCGTTCGGCGGCGCGGATGTCCGGTCGGCGGCGCAGCAGCTCGCCGGGATCGCCGATCGGCAGGGCCTTGGTGATCGCCGGCAGGTCGCGCGGCGAAAGGTCCACTGTCAACTCTTCCGGCCGTTGGCCGAGGAGGGTGGCGATACGGTGCCTGGCGCGCTCGGCTTCCGCCTGCAGTTGCGGCACGCTGGCGGCGGTGGCCGCCAGGCGCGCATCGGCGCGCAGTACGTCGAGTTCGGCACCGACCCCGGCGTCGCGCAGTTGCTCGGTGAGCTGGCGCGACTCCTTCTGGTTCTCCAGGTTGCTCAGGGCAATCTTCTCGCGCAGTTGCGCGCCGCGCAGCTGGCCGTAGGCGTCCACCAGCTCGGCGATCAGGCTGACCTGCAGTTGCTGCAGGTCGGCCTCGGCCGCTTCGCTGAGGGCGTCGCTGGACTCCAGCTGACGGCGGATGCGCCCGAACAGGTCAAGCTCCCAAGCGCTATCCAGGCCAAGGTCGTAGCGCTCGCTGTTGACCCGGTCCTCGGTCACTCCCGGTTGCTGGCCCTTGCCGATGTCGGCGCTGGCGCGGCTGGTGACCACCGGGAAGCGATCGTTGGCCACGTCGTCGCGCAGGGCGCGGGCGGCGCGCAGGCGGGCGAAGGCCACGCGCAGGTCGCGGTTGCCGCTCAGCGACTGTTCGACCAACTGGTTCAGGGTCGGATCGTCGAACTGTTTCCACCACAGGCTTTCGAAGCGGCTGCGGTCGTAGGGCTTGCTCGCCGTGGCGTCGATCTTCGCCGCCGCGGTGTCGGGGGTCCGGTAGTCCGGACCCACCGTGCAGGCGCTGAGCGCCAGCAGACTGAACAGACCCAGGGCGGGCGCGAGCCCGCTCCGGATCGACTGCGCGTGAATCATGCATGCACCTCTGGCAGGCCTTTGTCGTTGGCGGCGCGGCGCGCTTCGCGGTTCTCCACGAAGCGGCGGATGAGGACGTAGAACACCGGCGTCAGCAGCAGGCCGAAGAAGGTCACCCCGATCATCCCGGAGAACACCGCCACGCCCATCGCATGGCGCATCTCGGCGCCGGCGCCGGTGGAGATCACCAGCGGCACCACGCCCATGATGAAGGCGATGGACGTCATCAGGATCGGCCGCAGGCGCAGGCGGCAGGCTTCCAGCACCGCGGCGACGCGGTCCATGCCTTCCTCCTGCTTGTCCTTGGCGAACTCGACGATCAGGATCGCGTTCTTGCACGCCAGCCCCACCAGAACGATCAGGCCGATCTGGGTGAAGATGTTGTTGTCGCTGCCGGCCAGGATCACCCCGGTGATCGCCGACAGCAGGGTCATCGGCACGATCAGGATCACCGCCAGCGGCAGGCTCCAGCTCTCGTACTGGGCGGCCAGCACGAGGAAGGCCAGCAGCACGCAGAGCGGGAAGACGAACAGCGCGGTATTGCCGGCGAGAATCTGCTGGTAGGTCAGCTCGGTCCACTCGTAGGTCATGCCGTTGGGCAGTTCCTCCTTCAGCAGCTTCTCGATCGCCGCCTGCGCCTGGCCGGAGCTGTAGCCCGCGGCCGGGGCGCCGTTGAGTTCGGCGGTGATGAAGCCGTTGTAGTGCATCACACGGTCCGGACCGGAGGTGTCGCTGACCTTGATGAAGGACGCCAGCGGGACCATCTCGCCGAGGTTGTTGCGCACCTTCAGCTGGCCGATCTGCTCGGGTTCGAGGCGGAACTGCTGCTCGGCCTGGACGTTGACCTGATAGGTACGGCCGAAGCGGTTGAAGTCGTTCGCGTACAGCGAGCCGAGGTAGACCTGCAGGGTGTCGAAGATGTCGCTGATCGCCACGCCGTGGGTCTTGGCCTTCTCGCGGTCGATGTCGGCGTCGATCTGCGGCACGTTGACCTGGTAGCTGGAGAACACCGAGCTGGGTTCCAGCTCAGGCAGCGCACGGGCCTTGGTGATGATGTTCTGGGTCTGCTTGAACAGCTCCTCGTAGCCCTGGTTGCCACGGTCCTCGATCTGCAGGCGGAAGCCGCCGATGGTCCCCAGCCCCTGTACCGGCGGCGGCGGGAAGATCGCGATGTAGGCGTCCTGGATGTCGGCGTACTTGGCGTTCAGCGCGGCGGCGATGGCACCGGCCGACTGGCTCGGGTCCTTGCGCTCGTCGAACGGCTTCAGCGGGGTGAACACGATGCCGCTGTTCGGGCTGTTGGTGAAGCCGTTGATCGACAGGCCGGGGAAGGCCACCGAGTCCGCCACGCCGGGCTGCGCCAGGGCGATCTCGGACATCTGCTTGATCACCGCCTCGGTACGGTCCAGGCTGGCCGCGTCGGGCAACTGGGCGAAGGCCACCAGGTACTGCTTGTCCTGCTGCGGGACGAAACCGGTCGGGGTGCTGGAGAAGCCGAAGTAGGTCAGCACCATCAGCCCGCCGTAGACCAGCAGGGCGATCGAGCTGCCGCGCAGGACCCGGTTCACCGTGCCGACGTAGCCATGGCTGGCGCGGTCGAAGAAACGGTTGAACGGACGGAACAGCCAACTGCCGAGGAGCTTGTCGAGGAACACCGAGAAGCGGTCCTTCGGCTCGTGGTGGCCCTTGAGCAGGACCGCCGCCAGCGCTGGCGACAGGGTCAGCGAGTTGAACGCCGAGATCACCGTGGAGATCGCGATGGTCAGGGCGAACTGGCGGTAGAACTGCCCGGTAAGGCCGGAGATGAACGCGGTCGGGATGAACACCGCGCAGAGCACCAGCGCCGTGGCGATGATCGGCCCGGTCACCTCGCGCATGGCACGCTTGGTGGCTTCCACCGGCTTGAGGCCGAGGCCGATGTTGCGCTCGACGTTCTCCACCACCACGATGGCGTCGTCCACCACGATGCCGATGGCCAGCACCAGGCCGAACAGCGACAGCGCGTTGAGCGAGAAGCCGAGCATGTGCATCACCGCGAAGGTGCCGATCAGCGACACCGGCACCGCGGCCAGCGGGATGATCGAGGCGCGCCAGGTCTGCAGGAACAGGATCACCACCAGCACCACCAGCACCAGGGCTTCGAACAGGGTGTGCACCACCGCCTCGATGGAGCCGCGGACGAAGATGGTCGGGTCGTAGACGATGGAGTAGTCCATGCCTTGCGGGAAGCTGTGCTTCAGCTCGGCCATCTTCTCCCGCACCAGGTTGGAGATCTCGATGGCGTTCGAGCCGGGACGCTGGAAGATCGGGATCGCCACCGCCGGCTTGTTGTTCAGCAGCGAGCGCAGGGCGTACTGGTTGGAGCCCAGCTCGACCCGGGCGATGTCGCGCAGACGGGTGATCTCGCCGTTGGCGCCGGCGCGGATGATGATGTTCTCGAACTCTTCCTCGGTGACCAGGCGACCCTGGGTGTTGATCGACAACTGGAAGCTGGTATCGCTCGGCGCCGGCGGCGCGCCCAGGGTGCCGGCGGCGACCTGGCGGTTCTGCTCGCGGATGGCGTTGACCACGTCGGTGGCGGTGAGGTTGCGCGAGGCGACCTTGTTCGGGTCCAGCCAGACGCGCAGCGAATAGTCGCCGAGGCCGAACAACTGGACGTCGCCGACGCCGTCGAGGCGGGCCAGTTCGTCCTTCACGTTGAGCACCGCGTAGTTCGACAGGTAGAGCATGTCGTAGCGGTTATCCGGCGAGGTCAGGTGCACGACCATGGTCAGGTCGGGCGAGGCCTTGTCGACGGTGATGCCGAGCCGGGTCACTTCTTCCGGGAGCTTCGGCTCGGTCCGGGTGACGCGGTTCTGCACCTGCACCTGGGCGTTGTCCAGGTCGGTGCCGAGGGCGAAGGTGATGGTCAGGGTCAGCTTGCCGTCGGAGGTCGACTGGGAGGACATGTAGAGCATGTTCTCCACCCCGGTGATCGCCTGTTCCAAGGGAGAGGCGACGGTCTCGCCGATGACTTTCGGGTTGGCGCCGGGGAAGTTGGCGCGGACCACGACGGTCGGCGGCACCACTTCCGGGTATTCGCTGATGGGTAGCTGGAACAGGGAGATCGCGCCGCCAATCAGGATCAGCAGCGACAGCACCGCGGCGAAGATCGGCCGCTGGATGAAGAATTGGGAGAAATTCATCGGTTCTTCCTATCGCCGCGCTCAGCCGCGCGGCTCGTTGCGAGTGGCGTTGTCCTTGGACGCCGCCACCTTCGGTGGTTCGCTGTCGCCGACCGACTGCCGCAGGCGCGCGAGGGTGGCCAGGGTGTCGGCGCTGGCCATCTCGACCTTCTGCGGATCCACCTGCATGCCCGGGCGGACCCGCTGCAGGCCATTCACGACGATCCGGTCGCCCTTGCTCAGGCCGCTGCGGACGATGCGCAGGCCCTCCAGCTTCGGTCCCATCTCGACGGTGCGGTAGACGGTCTTGTTGTCGCCATCCAGGACCAGCACGAACTTCTTGCCCAGGTCGGTGCCGACCGCTTCGTCCTTGATCAGGGTGGCGGCGTAGGTCTTGCTGCCGACCAGCTTCAGGCGCACGTAGAGGCCCGGGGTGAACTCGCCCTTGGCGTTGTCGAACACGGCGCGGCCGCGGATGGTGCCGGTACGCGGGTTGACCTGGTTGTCGAGGAAGTCCAGCCGGCCCAGGTGCGGGTTGCCGTCCTCGCTGCTCAGGCCGAGGTACACCGGGCTCTCGCTGCGCGTGTCGCGACCGGCCTGGCGGGCCAGCTCGACGTACTTGAGGAACACGCGCTCGTCGGCGTCGAAGTAGGCGTAGACCTTGTCGGTGCTGACCAGGGTGGTGAGCAGGGTCTCCCCGGAGTTGACCAGGTTGCCGGCGGTGACCTCGGCGCGGCTGACGCGACCATCGATCGGCGCGGTGATCCGGGTGAAGCTCAGGTTCAGGCGTGCCGCGTCCAGTTGCGCCTGGGTCGCGGCGACCGCCGCCTTGGCTTCCTGGGCGGCGGTGGTGCGGGCGTCGGCGAGTTCCGCGGAGATCGCGTTGCTGGCGCGCAGGCGTTCGCCGCGCTGGGCTTCGTTGACGCTCCGCGCCTGGGCCGCGCGGGCCTGTTGCAGCTGGGCTTCGAGGCGCTTGACCTCGGCCTCGAACGGGCGCGGGTCGATCTGGAACAGCAGGTCGCCTTTCTTCACCAGGGCGCCTTCATGGAAGGCCACGCGGTCGATGTAGCCCGATACCCGCGGGCGCAGCTCCACCGATTCCGGGGCTTCCAGGCGGCCGGTGAATTCGTCCCACTCGTTCAGCGGTTGTTCGATGACTTCGGCGACGCTGACCTTGGGCGCCGCCATGCCTTGGGTGGTTTCCGGGGCCTTGCCGCAGGCGCTCAGGACCAGTACGGCCGCGAGTGCGAGGGGGTAGCGCCAGGAGAAGTGGGATGACTGTTCCATGCTTGACTCCGCCAGTCGGTTTTTCGGGATTGGCGAAGTCTGCGGGCTGCTCCGGCAGGGAACTAATCGAACGATGAGATTTTGATTATCACGAACAGTGATACATGGTTTTTCGTTTTCTGTAACAGTCGATGGTTATGGACAGTGCTTTCGATGGAATAAGCCACAGGCTCGCGGTGCGCGATCGATTTCCCCGTTGCGACGCCTCGTGCAGGTAGCCGCCGGAGGGCTCAGAGACTGTCCGGATCGCCGATGAACATGCTGATCCGCGAGCGCAGCCAGCGTTCCGCCGGGTCGTTGTCCTGGGCGCCGCGCCAGGCCATCGACAGTTCGAAGGCGCGGGTCTCGAACGGCGGGTCCTCGGCGCGCAGGCCGCCGGCGGCGATCAGCGCCTGGGCGGCGTAGTCGGGCACGGTGGCGATGATGTCGGTGCCGGCGAGGAGGGTGCCGAGGCCGTTGAACTGCGGCACCGCCAGGACCACCTTGCGCTTGCGGCCGAATTTCTCCAGTTCCTCGTCGACGAAGCCGCTGAGGTCGCCGGCGAAGGACACCAGCGCGTGCGGTCGCGCGCAGTAGTCGTCGAGGGTCAGCTGGCCGGGCGCGGAGTCGGCGCGGAGGATCTTCGGCTTGCTGCGGCGCACGGTCTTGCGCTTGGCGTTGGCCGGCAGTTCGTCGGTGTAGCTGACGCCCACCGAGATCTCCCCCGAGGCCAGCAGGTTCGGCATCAATAGATAGTTGGCGCGGCGCACGACGAGGACGATCCCCGGCGCCTCTGCGCGCAGGCGGCGGAGCAGGGGCGGCAGCAGGCCGAACTCGACGTCGTCGGAAAGGCCGATGCGGAACACCGCGGTGCTGGTCGCCGGATCGAACTCGCTGGCGCGACTCATGGCGGTGGAGATGGAATCCAGCGCCGGCGACAGGTGGGCGAAGATTTCCTGGGCTCGCGCGGTGGGCTCCATGCTGCGTCCGGTACGGACGAACAGCGGGTCGTCGAACAGCGTGCGCAGGCGCGACAGCGCGGCGCTGATGGCCGGCTGGCCGAGGAACAGTTTCTCTGCGGCGCGGGTCACGCTGCGTTCGTGCATCAGAGTCTCGAACACGATCAGCAGGTTCAGATCGACGCGGCGCAGGTCGTTTCGGTTCATGGCGTTCCTCGTTTCCAGGGGCTAGAGGCTGCAACCGCGGGGGCTCGCCGTCAAGCCTTGCGTGCGAGACGGGGCGGGGCCTGGCGAGGTGCCGGAGGGGCATAGGATCACTGACAGGCATAGCCATTATCAATAACGACGGGTGGTTTTGTCAGGCATGGGCGGATACAGTCACAACCCATGAGGTTATTCACCCCGTGATGCACTGCAGAGGTTTGCGATGTCCCGAGTGATCCGTTTTCATCAGTTTGGCCCGCCAGAGGTCCTCAAATGCGAAGAGCTGCCGACCCCGGCGCCGGCCGCAGGGGAAGTCCTGGTGCGTGTCCAGGCGATCGGCGTGAGCTGGAAGGATGTGCTCTGGCGTCAGAACCTGGCCCCGGAGCAGGCTGCGCTGCCGTCCGGTCTCGGCTTCGAGCTGGCCGGCGAGGTGCTGGCGGCCGGCGCCGGCGTCGGCGACCTGCCGCTGGGTTCCCGCGTGGCCAGTTTCCCCGCCCATACCCCCGATCATTATCCGGCCTATGGCGACGTGGTGCTGATGCCACGCGCGGCCCTGGCGGTCTACCCCGAGGTACTCACCCCGGTGGAGGCCAGCGTCTACTACACCGGCCTGCTGGTGGCCTATTTCGGCCTGGTCGACCTGGCCGGGTTGAAGGCCGGGCAGACCGTGCTGATCACCGAGGCGGCGCGCATGTACGGACCGGTCTCGATCCAGTTGGCCAAGGCTCTCGGCGCGCGGGTGATCGCTTCCACCAAGTCCGCCGAGGAGCGCGAGTTCCTCCGCGAGCAGGGCGCCGACAAGGTGGTGGTGACCGACGAGCAGGACCTGGTCCTGGAAGTCGAGCGCTTCACCGAGGGCAAGGGCGTCAATGTCATCCTCGACGAATTGGGCGGCCCGCAGATGACCCTGCTCGGCGATGTCTCCGCCACCCGCGGCAAGCTGGTGCTGTATGGCTGCAACGGCGGCAACGAGTCGGCGTTCCCGGCCTGCGCCGCGTTCAAGAAGCACCTGCAGTTCTACCGCCACTGCCTGATGGATTTCACCGGTCATCCGGAGATGGGCCTGGAACGCAACGACGAGTCGGTGAGCAAGGCCCTCGCGCACATCGAGCAACTGACCCGCGATCGCCTGCTCAAACCGGTGGTCGACCGGGTATTCGAGTTCGACCAGGTGGTCGAGGCGCATCGCTACATGGAAACCTGTCCGAAGCGTGGCCGGGTGGTGATCCACGTCGCCGATTGAGGACCACCCGCAGCGAAAGAGCCCGGCCATCGAGCCGGGCTTTTTCGTGGGGGGCAGAGGTCTCTGGGCTCTGGTCGCCAGCGCGTTAGGAGAGCAAAGGGACAGTTCGACTCTTCTTGAAAATATCTGTAATCCGGCTTCAGATCATTTGAAGCCCCAAGCGACCGAGGCTCGCCGCCAGTCGCAGGCGCGAGGTCTGCCAGTTGCCGAGGGCGCGGATGTGCTGGTCCTCGGCGCTGGCGTAGGCGGTCAGGGCGTTG
>NZ_JAJQKY010000017.1:0-127406 GCF_021213715.1 Pseudomonas sp. CP-1 | reverse complement strand
AGGGCCTACTAACTAGGCAGCGGTACTAAAACTGGGGGCAGGTCAAGCGGCCAACGCGATGAAGCCATGCTGGACATTTACGACTTCAGCCTCCCTCGCGTGTCACCTTCAGTTGACTAACTCACGCTTGCGGTTAGCGCTTGACTGCTAAACCGGCTCTCTACCATGCTTGAGCTAGTATGGTGGCGTAGCCATAATGAAACCTGATCACTTTACAAGGACGGCTCCATGCCCAAAGGAAACCCAACTGCAGCTCAGCTATGGGCAGGTGATGTCTCTTTTTTCTCCCTTGATACGGATGTAATCCAAGCTGCAGGCTACAACTTCAACGCTGGCGCACTCAAGCTTCTACCCACGCAACTTCCCGACACAATGTCGCTTAACATGTCTGAAGTTGTAGCCCAAGAAATAGTTTCACATCGGATGGAGAGCATTAAGAAGGCGACCGAGCAATTCAGGGGCGCCTCCAACGATCTGAAACGCTTAGCCCAGGTCGAAATGTCGGGCATTGACGGAGATTTCGATAAATTATCTGTCGAAGAAGCCGCTTCGAAGTATTACTACAAACAAATCTCAGACTATGTAGACACCTGCGGGGGAACTATCCTACAAATAGACGGAATTCGCCTGACAGAGCGATTATTTCGTCTCTATTTTGAATCACGTCCACCATTCGAAGAGCGCAGGGCAAAAAAGTCCGAATTCCCCGATGCGACCTCCTTACTCATTCTTGAGGACTTTGCGCGAGACAACCGCACGATGGGCGTGGTGGCATCCGCCGATGAAGGCTGGAGCAAGTTCGCGGACGCCTCAGAGTATTTGTATTGTGTTAGGTCAATTGACGAACTGGCTGCTCTATTTGCTGCCACTGGCAACTATGCGAAAGAGGTCGAAAAACGAGTTTCCGACGCTGTCCAAGAAGAAAAATCATCACTACGCGATAAACTCCACGATGCACTAGTTGAACACATCGAAGCTTCCGAGTGGACCGCTAATGATGTGACAGGCGGCACGGTGGCGCGAGTTGAGGCATATGTATACGAGAAAGAATTAATCTCCTATGAGATCGACCACACCGAGGTGTGGGAAGGTAAGGAAAAGAAAAGCTGGGTCATCGAACTCAATGTCAGCGTAAAAGTGAAACTTCACCTAGATGTGGAGTTCTACGCTTGGGATTCCATTGATCGAGAAGAAATTTCGCTAGGTTCCGATTCATTCCCCACCGAAAACACAATTGAGGTTGAAGTGTTTTTCACATGCTCAGGTGTGGAGGAAGGCACCCCGCCTGAGGATTGGCAGATCGAAATAGAAATTGCCAATGGGCTTTACGAGTGCGATCCGGTTGATGTGGAACCAGATTTCTACGACTGACTCCACCTCTTACTTCCACAGCCGGCACGACAAGACGATCCAATCGTCTCGCTAGAGCCGGCTGCCCTTCTCCCTGCTCAGTTTCCCACGTACCAGCGCGATACGACTCCAGCACTGCCGCAGTCCCTATCGAGGCGAGCACGTACCAAAACCACACGTAACCTTTTGATTTTTAAACAGTGAGCATAGTCCTTGTAATCAGTAGGTCCCGGGTTCGACTCCTGGTGCCGGCACCACGAATCCCCGAAAAGCCCCGCCTCGCGCGGGGCTTTTTTGTTTTATCCTCCTACCTGCCGCCCGATGATGGCACTTCGCATAGAATGCCGGGTCAGATGCACCTACCAGATCTGGGGTTGGCAGGATCGCCATTTTTCCCGTACTAATCGTCGTCTTCACGATCGATTGGTACACCTTGGCGGGACGTGTCGAAGCAGCCCTACGGACAACCACTGCTTGAACAAGGTATGACTCATGACGATTCTCGTGACCGGCAGCGCCGGCTTCATCGGCGCCAATTTCGTGCTCGACTGGCTGGCCCTGCATGACGAGCCGGTGGTCAGCCTCGACAAGCTCACCTACGCCGGCAACCGGCAGAACCTCGCCAGCCTCGACGGCGACGCCCGGCACACCTTCGTCGCCGGCGATATCGGCGATAGCCAGCTGGTAGCCCGCCTGCTCGCCGAGCACCAGCCGCGGGCGATCCTCAACTTCGCCGCGGAATCCCATGTGGACCGCTCGATCCACGGCCCCGAGGACTTCATCCAGACCAACATCGTCGGCACCTTCCGCCTGCTGGAAGAAGTGCGCGCCTACTGGGGCGCGCTGGAGCCGGAAGCGAAGGCGGCATTCCGCCTCCTCCACGTCTCCACCGACGAAGTCTATGGCTCGCTGGCACCGAGCGATCCGGCCTTCACCGAGAACAACCGCTACGAGCCGAACAGTCCCTACTCGGCGTCCAAGGCGGCCTCCGACCACCTGGTGCGGGCCTATCACCACACCTACGGGCTGCCGGTGCTGACCACCAACTGCTCGAACAACTACGGCCCCTACCACTTCCCGGAAAAGCTCATCCCACTGGTGATCCACAACGCCCTGGCCGGCAAGCCGCTGCCGATCTACGGCGACGGCCAGCAGATCCGCGACTGGCTCTACGTCAAGGACCATTGCAGCGCCATCCGCCGGGTCCTCGAAGCCGGGCAACTGGGCGAGACCTACAATGTCGGCGGCTGGAACGAAAAGGCCAACCTCGACGTGGTCGAGACCCTCTGCGCCATCCTCGACCAGGAGCAGCCGCGCGCCGACGGCCGCAGCTATCGCGAGCAGATCACCTTCGTCAAGGATCGTCCGGGCCATGATCGCCGCTACGCCATCGATGCCACGCGCCTGGAGCGCGAGCTGGGCTGGAAGCCGGCGGAAACCTTCGAGACCGGCATCCGCAAGACCGTGCGCTGGTACCTGGACAACCAGGACTGGGTGGCCAACGTAACCAGCGGTGCCTACCGCGAGTGGGTGGGTAAGCAGTACGCATGAACCGGATCCTTCTCCTCGGCGCCAACGGCCAGGTCGGCTGGGAGCTGCAGCGCGCCCTGGCGCCGCTGGGCGAACTGCTGGTCTGCGACCGCCGGCGCGCCGATCTCGCCGACCCCGAAGGCCTGGCGCGACTGGTTCGCGCCGAGCGGCCGCAGTTCATCGTCAACGCCGGCGCCTACACCGCGGTGGACAAGGCCGAGAGCGATGCCGACAACGCCCGCCTGATCAATGCCCGCGCCGTCGCGGTACTGGCCGAGGAGGCCGCGGCCTGCGGCGCCTGGCTGGTGCATTACTCCACGGACTACGTGTTCGACGGCGCGGGCAGCGCGCCTTTCGCCGAGGACGCGCCGACCGGCCCGCTGAGCGTCTACGGGCAGACCAAGCTGGAAGGCGAGCAGGCCATCCGCGCCAGCGGCTGCCGCCACCTGATCTTCCGCACCAGCTGGGTCTACGCCGCGCGCGGCGGGAACTTCGCCAAGACCATGCTGCGCCTGGCCGGGCAACGCGACGAACTCAAGGTCGTGGCCGACCAGTTCGGCGCGCCGACCAGCGCCGAGCTGATCGCCGACGTCACCGCCCAGGTCCTGCAGCGCCTGCGCTGGGACGCCGAGCTGGCAGCACGGGCCAGCGGCACCTACCACCTGGTCGCCAGCGGCGAGACGTCCTGGCACCTCTATGCGCGCTTCGTCATCGAACAGGCGCTGGAGCGGGGCTGGGAGTTGCAGGCGACGCCGCAGCGGGTCCTGCCGATTGCCACCGAGGATTACCCGGTGCCGGCGAAGCGCCCGGCCAATTCGCGCCTCGACAACCACAAGCTGCAACAGGTCTTCGGCCTGGTACTGCCCGACTGGCGCTACCATGCCGGACGCATGATCCAGGAACTGAGCGAGCAGGGACCACTATGAAACGCAAGGGCATCATCCTCGCCGGAGGCTCGGGCACCCGCCTGCACCCGGCAACGCTGGCCATCTCCAAGCAGCTGCTGCCGGTGTACGACAAGCCGATGATCTACTACCCGCTCAGTACCCTGATGCTGGCGGGCATCCGCGAGATACTGATCATCTCGACCCCACAGGACACCCCACGCTTCCAGCAGTTGCTGGGCGACGGTTCGAACTGGGGCCTGGACCTGCAATATGCCGTGCAACCGTCGCCGGACGGCCTGGCCCAGGCCTTCCTGATCGGCGAGTCGTTCATCGGCAACGACCTCAGCGCGCTGGTCCTGGGCGACAACCTCTATTACGGCCACGACTTCCACGAGTTGCTCGGCAGCGCTTCGCAGCGCCAGACCGGCGCCAGCGTCTTCGCCTACCACGTGCTGGACCCGGAGCGCTACGGCGTGGTCGAGTTCGACCAGGGCGGCAAGGCCATCAGCCTGGAAGAGAAGCCACTGAAGCCGAAGTCGAACTACGCGGTCACCGGCCTGTATTTCTACGACCAGCAGGTGGTGGACATCGCGAGGGACCTGAAGCCTTCACCGCGCGGCGAGCTGGAGATCACCGACGTCAACCGCGCCTACCTGGAGCGCGGCCAGCTCAGCGTGGAGATCATGGGCCGCGGCTACGCCTGGCTGGATACCGGCACCCACGATTCGCTGCTCGAGGCCGGCCAGTTCATCGCCACCCTGGAGAACCGCCAGGGACTCAAGGTGGCCTGCCCGGAAGAGATCGCCTACCGGCAGAAGTGGATCGACGCCGCGCAACTGGAAAAACTCGCCGCGCCGCTGGCCAAGAACGGCTACGGCCAATACCTCAAGCGCCTGCTGACCGAGACCGTGTACTGATGAAAGCGACCCGCCTGGCAATCCCCGACGTCATCCTCTTCGAACCCCGGGTGTTCGGCGACGATCGCGGATTCTTCTTCGAAAGCTACAACCAGCGCGCCTTCGAGGAGGCCTGCGGTCATCCGGTCAGCTTCGTCCAGGACAACCATTCGCGTTCCGCCCGTGGCGTCCTCCGCGGCCTGCACTACCAGATCCGGCAAGCCCAGGGAAAACTGGTGCGCGCCACCCTCGGCGAGGTATTCGACGTGGCCGTCGACCTGCGTCGCGGCTCGCCGACCTTCGGCCACTGGGTAGGCGAACGCCTGAGCGCGGAGAACAAGCGCCAGATGTGGATTCCGGCCGGCTTCGCGCACGGCTTCGTGGTGCTCAGCGAATACGCCGAGTTCCTCTACAAGACCACCGACTTCTGGGCGCCGGAACACGAACGCTGCATCGCCTGGAACGATCCCGAGCTGAAGATCGACTGGCCGCTGCAGGATGCCCCCCTGCTTTCGGAGAAGGACCGCCAGGGCAAGGCATTCGCCGACGCCGACTGCTTCCCCTGAACGGCAGGGAGCGACCGGCCTCGGCGCAAGGCGTGATAATTTAGGGCATCCCGTCCGGGATGCCCCGGATACTCGCAGCCACGACAGGTTCGTTCGTCTTGAAAGCCTATTTCCATCGCTGGCGCTCGCTGGTCATCCTCGCCCTGCTTCTCGCGCCGCTGCTCTGGCCCCTGCAATATTTCGCCGAGCGCTACTACAGCGAGCAGTTGGCCGAGCAGAACCGCCAGACGCTCGACCTCTACGTCGCCAACCTGCTCGGCACGCTGCGCCGCTACGAAGAACTGCCGCAGATCCTCGGCGGCCTGCCGGTGCTGCGCCAGGCCCTGCAACAACCTGGCGACCCGCTGCTGCAGAAGATCGCCAACGAGGCGCTGGCCGACATCCGCCGACGCACCGGCGCCGACGTGATCTACCTGCTGCAACCGGACGGCACCACCCAGGTCGCCTCCAACTGGGCCCAGGCGGACAGTTTCGTCCACCGCAACTTCGCCTTCCGCCCCTATTATCGCGAGGCCATGCAGGGCCGCCTGGCGCGCTTCTTCGGCCTGGGCACCACCTCGATCAAGCGCGGCTACTACTTCGCCAGTGCGGTGAAGGAAGGCTCGCGGATCATCGGCGTGCTGGTGGTGAAGGTCGATCTCGAACACATCGAACGGCTCTGGGGCAATTCCCCGGAGCAACTGCTGGTGATAGACAACTACGGCGTGGTGATCCTCTCCTCGCGCGAGGATTGGCGCTTCCATGCCAGTCGGCCGCTGAGCGCGGCGGAGCGCGACGAGATCCACGCCAACATCCCCTACCCGGTGCAGGACCCGAAGCCCCTGCGCCTGCAACAGAGCGCCTGGCTCAGCCAGAGCCGGACGCTGCCGGAAACCGGCTGGACGGTGAGCATCTACGCCCCCCGCACCCTCATCGAACGGCCGGTGCGCAGCGTCCTGCTGATCGGCGGCGCGACCCTGCTCGCCCTGCTCCTGCTGCTTACCCTGCTGACCCTCAGCCGCCGTCACTACCTGGACCGCATCGCTCTCGAGGCCGAGGCCAAGCGCCAGTTGGAAGAGCGCGTACTGGAACGCACCCGCGAGCTGGAGAACGCCAACGCGCAGTTGCAGCAGGAAGTCCACGAACGCGAGCAGGCCCAGCGCGAGCTGATGCGCGCCCAGGACGAAGTGGTCCAGGCCGGCAAGCTCACGGCCCTCGGCACCATGTCGGCGAGCATCAGTCACGAACTCAACCAGCCGCTGGCGGCGATCCGCAGCTACGCCGACAACGCCCGGGTGCTGCTCGACCACCAGCGCACCGAGGACGCCCGCGGCAATCTCGAGCAGATCAGCGACCTCACCACCCGCATGGCCTCGATCATCGCCCACCTCAAGGCCTATGCCCGCGGTGCGCGCCGGGCGCCGGAGAACGTGCAGTTGCAGCCGGCGATCGAGGACGCCCTGTCGATGCTCGCCAGTCGGCGGCGGGCGATGAACGTCGAACTGCTGCGCGACGTGCCGGACGCCCCGCTGTGGGTCCAGGCCGGCGAGACCCGCTTGCGGCAGATCCTCGGCAACCTGCTCACCAATGCCCTCGACGCGCTCGCCGAGAAAGCTCCGCCACGGCGCCTATGGGTGATCGCCAGCCAGGACCAGCACGGCGTGATCCTGACCCTGCGCGACAACGGCCCGGGGTTTTCCGAGGACGCCCTGGCCCACGCCCACGAACCCTTCTTCACCACCAAGACCACCGCCAAAGGGCTCGGCCTCGGCCTGGCCATCTGCGATAACCTATTGCGCGCCCTCGGCGGCCGCCTGGAAATGGGCAACCATCTCGAAGGCGGCGCCGTGGTGCGCCTGCACTTGCTGCCGGGAGTTCCCGGCGTCGCCGCCATGCCCCAGGAGGAAACCCGCGCATGAGTCCCTTCGCGCCATTCGATGCCCAGACCCAGGTCCTGCTGATCGACGACGATCCGCACCTGCGCCAGGCCCTGCGCCAGACGCTCGACCTCGCCGGGCTCAAGGTCGCGACCCTGGACGACGCGCGCCAGCTGGATACCGCGCAGTGCAAGGACTGGCCCGGGGTGGTGGTCAGCGACATCCGCATGCCCGGCATCGATGGCATGGAACTGCTCCGCCAATTGCACGAACAGGACGCCGACCTGCCGGTGATCCTGATCACCGGCCACGGCGACGTGCCGCTGGCGGTCCAGGCCATGCGCGGCGGCGCCTACGACTTCCTGGAAAAGCCCTTTCCCAGCGACGCCCTGCTCGACAGCGTGCGCCGCGCCCTGGAGGTGCGCCGGCTGGTCCTGGAGAACCGCACCCTGCGCCTGGCCCTGGCCGAACGCCACGAACTGCATGGGCGCCTGATCGGACGCTCGGCCGGCATGCAGCGCCTGCGCGAGCAGGTCGGCTCGCTGGCGGCGATCCAGGCCGACGTGCTGGTCCTTGGCGAAACCGGCGCCGGCAAGGAGGTGGTCGCGCGGGCCCTGCATGACCTGTCGAGCCGACGCGACGGACCGTTCGTCGCGATCAACGCCGGCGCTCTCGCCGAATCGGTGGTGGAAAGCGAACTGTTCGGCCACGAGGCCGGCGCCTTCACCGGCGCGCAGAAGCGCCGCATCGGCAAGTTCGAGTACGCCAATGGCGGCACCCTGTTCCTCGACGAGATCGAGAGCATGAGCCTGGACGTGCAGGTCAAGCTGTTGCGCCTGCTGCAGGAACGGGTAGTCGAGCGGCTCGGCTCCAACCAGCTGATCCCGCTGGATATCCGCATCATCGCGGCAACCAAGGAAGACCTGCGCCAGGCCGCCGACCAGGGCCGCTTCCGCGCCGACCTCTATTACCGCCTCAACGTCGCCAGCTTGCGCATCCCACCGCTGCGCGAGCGCGGCGAGGACATCCCGCTGCTGTTCCGCCATTTCGCCGAAGCCGGCGCCATGCGCCATGGCCTGACGCCACGCGAACTGGACGCCGGCCAGTCGGCGCGGCTGCTGGCCTACGACTGGCCGGGCAACGTGCGCGAATTGCAGAACGCCGCCGAGCGCTTCGCCCTGGGCCTCGGCCTGAGCCTGGACGATGGAGTCCTGCCCGACGCCGCCGACGAGCCGCACAACCTCAGCGCCAAGGTCGAGGCCTTCGAACGCTCGCTGATCGCCGCCGAGCTGGAACGCCCGCACAATTCGCTGCGCAGCGTCGCCGAGGCCCTCGGTATCCCGCGCAAGACCCTGCACGACAAGCTGCGCAAGCACGGCCTGCCGTTCAACACGCCTGGCGAGAATCCGCCAGATGATGGCGAATGAATGGCGGAATACCGCCAGCCGTTCGCCATTCGCGCCCGCAGCATCTCCCCTGCACGCCCTTGCCCGACTGGCACAGGGCTTGCTCACTGCTTCCCGAGCGTTCCAACAAGCAGAAGACCAGGCGCTTTTCCGATTCACGCAGCATCTGCCGCTGCGCTGCCTAGACTTCCCTTGTTCGGCCACGCCGAGAGGACATCTGTCCTCTTCATAAAAGACAGACAAGAACAAAGAGGAAGTCTCATGCTCAAGCACACCGCGAAGGCGCTCGTCTGCGCACTTTCCCTGACCGTCGCCGGAATCGTCCAGGCGGCCGACCCGATCGTCATCAAGTTCTCCCACGTCGTCGCCGAGCACACGCCCAAGGGCCAGGGCGCGCTGCTGTTCAAGAAACTGGTGGAGGAACGCCTGCCGGGCAAGGTCAAGGTGGAGGTCTACCCGAATTCGTCGCTGTTCGGCGACGGCAAGGAAATGGAGGCCCTGCTGCTGGGCGACGTGCAGATCATCGCGCCGTCGCTGGCCAAGTTCGAGCAGTACACCAAGAAACTGCAGATCTTCGACCTGCCGTTCCTGTTCGACAACATCCAGGCGGTCGACCGCTTCCAGCAGAGCCCGCAGGGCAAGGAGCTGCTGACCTCGATGCAGGACAAGGGCATCACCGGCCTCGGCTACTGGCACAACGGGATGAAGCAGTTGTCCGCCAACAAGCCCCTGCGCGAGCCGAAGGACGCCCGCGGCCTGAAGTTCCGCGTGCAGGCCTCCAAGGTGCTCGAGGAACAGTTCAAGGCGGTGCGCGCCAACCCGCGCAAGATGAGCTTCGCCGAGGTCTACCAGGGCCTGCAGACCGGCGTGGTCAACGGTACCGAGAACCCCTGGTCGAACATCTACTCGCAGAAGATGCACGAAGTGCAGAAGTACATCACCGAATCCGACCACGGCGTGCTGGACTACATGGTGATCACCAACACCAAGTTCTGGAACGGCCTGCCGGAAGACGTGCGCGGCGTTCTGGCCAAGACCATGGACGAGGTGACCGTGGAGGTGAACAAGCAGGCCGAGGCGCTCAACCAGGGCGACAAGCAGCGCATCGTCGAGGCCAAGACCAGCGAGATCATCGAACTCACTCCCGAACAGCGGGCCGAATGGCGCAAGGCCATGCAGCCGGTGTGGAAGAAGTTCGAAGGTGAGATCGGCGCCGACCTGATCAAGGCCGCCGAAGCCGCCAACCAGGCTCAATAAGAAGAAGAGGGAAAGCCCATGCACGCGCTCGCGCGCGTCTGGGCGCGCCTGGAGGAAGGCCTGATCGCCTTCCTCCTCGCCGCCATGACGCTGGTTACCTTCGTTTATGTGGTCCTCAACAACCTCTACACGCTGTTCTACGATCTCGCCGACCTCTGGGAGGGCGGCAACGAGACGCTGCTCGCCATCGGCGACGCCATCCTCAGCCTGGCCCAGGAGATGACCTGGAGCAACGCCCTGACCAAGGCCCTGTTCGCCTGGCTGATCTTCCTCGGCATCGCCTACGGCGTACGCACCGCCGGGCACCTCGGCGTGGACGTGCTGGTGAAGCTGGCTTCGCGGCCGGTACAGCGGGTCCTCGGCGTGATCGCCTGCCTGGCCTGCCTCGGCTACGCCGGCCTGCTCTGCGTGGCCAGCTACGACTGGGTGAAGACCCTGTTCATCGCCGGCATCGGCGCCGAGGACCTCGACCACTTCGGCATCCGCCAATGGCACATCGGCCTGATCGTGCCGGTCGGTTTCGCCCTGGTGTTCATCCGTTTCGCCGAGATCCTCGTGCGCATCCTGCGCAACCGTCAGACCGGCCTGGGCCTGGCCGACGAGGCCGCCGACGCGCTGAAGCTGACCGAGCACGAGGAGCCGAAAGCATGACCATCCTGTTCCTCTTCCTGCTGCTGTTCCTGCTGATGTTCATCGGCGTGCCGATCGCCGTCTCCCTGGGGCTATCCGGTGCGCTGACGATCCTCCTGTTCAGCCCGGACTCGGTACGCTCGCTGGCGATCAAGCTGTTCGAGACCTCCGAGCACTACACCCTGCTGGCGATCCCGTTCTTCCTGCTCTCCGGCGCGTTCATGACCACCGGCGGGGTGGCGCGGCGCCTGATCGACTTCGCCAACGCCTGCGTCGGGCATATTCGCGGCGGCCTGGCGATCGCCGCGGTGCTCGCCTGCATGCTCTTCGCCGCGCTGTCCGGTTCCTCGCCGGCGACGGTGGCGGCGGTCGGCTCGATCGCCATCGCCGGCATGGTCCGTTCGGGCTACCCACAGGCGTTCGGCGCCGGGATCGTCTGCAACGCCGGCACCCTGGGCATCCTCATCCCACCGTCGATCGTCATGGTGGTCTATGCCGCGGCGACCGAAACCTCGGTCGGCAAGCTGTTCATGGCCGGCGTGGTCCCCGGACTATTGCTGGGCCTGATCCTGATGGTGGTGATCTACATCGTCGCCCGGGTCAAGAAGCTGCCGGCCATGCCGAGAGTCAGCCTTCGCGAATGGATCGCCAGCGCGCGCAAGGCGCTCTGGGGCCTGCTGCTGATGGTGATCATTCTCGGCGGCATCTATTCGGGCGCCTTCACCCCAACCGAGGCTGCCGCCGTCGCGGCCGTGTACTCGGCGTTCGTGGCGCTGTTCGTGTACAAGGACATGCGCCTGAAAGAGTGCCCGAAGGTGCTGCTGGAGTCTGGCAAGCTGACNGTTCGTGGCGCTGTTCGTGTACAAGGACATGCGCCTGAAAGAGTGCCCGAAGGTGCTGCTGGAGTCTGGCAAGCTGACCATCATGCTGATGTTCATCATCGCCAACGCCATGCTCTTCGCCCATGTGCTGACCACCGAGCAGATTCCGCAGAGTATCGCCGCCTGGGTCACCGACCTCGGGCTGTCGCCGTGGATGTTCCTGCTGGTGGTGAACATCGTGCTGCTGATCGCCGGCAACTTCATGGAGCCCTCGGCGATCATCCTGATCCTGGCACCGATCTTCTTCCCCATCGCCATGGAGCTGGGTATCGATCCGATCCACCTCGGCATCATCATGGTGGTGAACATGGAGATCGGCCTGATCACCCCGCCGGTCGGCCTCAACCTGTTCGTCACCTCGGCGGTCACCGGCATGCCGCTGGGCGCGACCATCCGCGCGGCGCTGCCGTGGCTGATGATCCTGCTGGTGTTCCTGATCATCGTGACCTACATCCCGGCGGTATCCATGGCATTGCCGAACTGGCTGGGGATGAGCTGACGGAACGGTAACGACGGCGGAAAACCCCGCCCTGTGCTCGGGCCTTCGGCAAAAATCCGCTTATGCCGTGGGCCCGTGCCCCGCAGTTGACGGGCCGGGCCACCTGTCGATGGCTGGCACGCCGCTTGCTCAATCGCTCGCAGTGCCCCTGGCACCGGCTTTCGGTTCGCCCGGCGAACCGCGCCCTTCGGCCACGAACCGGATGGCGGCCCCTTCCCCTGTGCCGACGTGCGCCAGCACGCGCGGCGGGTGGGCGGCGATCCCGTCCCCCCAGCGGTCTTCATACCCTGAAGTCCAAATGAAGAAGCCCGGCGAACGCCGGGCTTCTTCATTTCTGTCCTTGTGCTTTTTCGTTCTTTGATGAGAGCGGAAAATTATTTTTACTTATAAATAAAAAAGCACCTACACCGAAATACTGAAACACTTCTCTGGCAAACCGTGGCGGTTTTTCGGCGGACCGCCAACAAGCTGGCGAGCCCCCCTCCAAAAGTCAGAATACCGTCTCGCGAAATTCATTGATCGGCATCAACGATCCGGCTTGATCCGCGGCTTATAGCCCGATTTCGAGCAATTTCAAGCTTTCCCCGTAGCGGATGGCAAGACTTCCCCTATCACATGAAAAAACCGCCCTATTGCGGGCAGGTCTTAGATTCCTCTTCTATCTTTGGCACTCGCGACTTACAGGAATGCGTCATCTAATTACTTTGAGTAGGAAGCTATTGACGTGGATCAGCATTCAACAATAGCCGCTGCCGCCTAATGGCTTCACTCTCAATTCCTATAGGGAGATTCCGAAAATGTCCCAAGAATCCAGCCAAAAACTCCGACTAGGAGCGCTAACGGCTCTGGTTGTCGGCTCGATGATCGGAGGGGGCATCTTCTCCCTTCCGCAAAACATGGCAGCCAGCGCCGACGTCGGCGCCGTCCTGATCGGATGGGCGATCACCGCCGTCGGCATGCTCACCCTCGCTTTCGTCTTCCAGACCCTCGCCAACCGCAAGCCCGAACTCGACGGCGGCGTGTACGCCTACGCCAAGGCCGGCTTCGGCGACTACATGGGTTTCTCCTCGGCCTGGGGCTACTGGATCAGCGCCTGGCTGGGCAACGTCGGCTACTTCGTCCTGTTGTTCAGCACCCTCGGCTACTTCTTCCCGATCTTCGGCAAGGGCGACACCGTCGCCGCGATCGTCTGCGCCTCGGTCCTGCTCTGGGCCCTGCATTTCCTGGTGCTGCGCGGGATCAAGGAGGCGGCGTTCATCAACACCGTCACCACCGTGGCCAAGATCGTGCCGCTGTTCCTGTTCATCCTGATCTGCCTGTTCGCCTTCAAGCTGGACATCTTCACCGCCGACATCTGGGGCAAGAGCAACCCGGACCTGGGCAGCGTGATGAACCAGGTGCGCAACATGATGCTGGTCACCGTCTGGGTGTTCATCGGCATCGAGGGCGCGAGCATCTTCTCCTCCCGCGCGGAAAAACGTTCCGACGTCGGCAAGGCCACCGTGATCGGCTTCATCACCGTCCTGCTCCTGCTGGTGCTGGTCAACGTGCTGTCCATGGGCGTGATGACCCAGCCGGAACTGGCCAAGCTGCAGAACCCGTCGATGGCGCTGGTACTCGAGCATGTGGTCGGCCACTGGGGCGCCGTGCTGATCAGCGTCGGCCTGCTGATCTCGCTGCTGGGCGCGCTGCTCTCCTGGGTGCTGCTGTGCGCCGAGATCATGTTCGCCGCTGCCAAGGACCACACCATGCCGGAGTTCCTGCGCCGCGAGAACGCCAACCAGGTGCCGGCCAACGCCCTGTGGCTGACCAACATCTGCGTACAGGTGTTCCTGGTGGTGGTGTTCTTCACCTCGGGCGACCCGGACGGCATGGACCCGTACACCAAGATGCTGCTCCTGGCAACCTCGATGATCCTGATCCCGTACTTCTGGTCCGCCGCCTATGGCCTGCTGCTGACCCTGAAGGGCGAGACCTACGAGAACGATGCCCGCGAACGCAGCAAGGACCTGGTCATCGCCGGCATCGCTGTGGTCTACGCGGTCTGGCTGCTCTACGCCGGTGGCCTGAAGTACCTGCTGCTGTCCGCCCTGCTGTATGCGCCCGGCGCGATCCTCTTCGCCAAGGCCAAGCACGAGGTCGGCCAGCCGATCTTCACCGGAATCGAAAAACTGATCTTCGCCGCAGTCGTCATTGGCGCCCTGGTGGCTGCCTACGGCCTCTACGACGGTTTCCTCACCCTCTGATTACTCCACTGGAGACGTGAAATGAGCACGGAAAAAACCAAACTTGGCGTCCACTCCGAAGCCGGCAAACTGCGCAAAGTGATGGTCTGCTCGCCCGGACTCGCCCACCAGCGCCTGACCCCTAGCAACTGCGACGAGTTGCTGTTCGACGACGTGATCTGGGTGAACCAGGCCAAGCGCGACCACTTCGACTTCGTCACCAAGATGCGCGAGCGCGGCATCGACGTCCTCGAGATGCACAACCTGCTGACCGAGACCATCCAGAACCCGGAAGCGCTGAAGTGGATCCTCGATCGCAAGATCACCGCCGACAGCGTCGGCCTGGGCCTGACCAGCGAGCTGCGCTCCTGGCTGGAGAGCCTGGAGCCGCGCAAGCTGGCCGAGTACCTGATCGGCGGCGTCGCCGCTGACGACCTGCCCGCCAGCGAAGGCGCCAACATCCTCAAGATGTACCGCGAGTACCTGGGCCATTCCAGCTTCCTGCTGCCGCCGTTGCCGAACACCCAGTTCACCCGCGACACCACTTGCTGGATCTACGGCGGCGTGACCCTGAACCCGATGTACTGGCCGGCGCGACGACAGGAAACCCTGCTGACCACCGCCATCTACAAGTTCCACCCCGAGTTCGCCAACGCCGAGTTCGAGATCTGGTACGGCGACCCGGACAAGGACCACGGCTCCTCGACCCTGGAAGGCGGCGACGTGATGCCGATCGGCAACGGCGTGGTCCTGATCGGCATGGGCGAGCGCTCCTCGCGCCAGGCCATCGGTCAGGTCGCCCAGTCGCTGTTCGCCAAGGGCGCCGCCGAGCGGGTGATCGTCGCCGGCCTGCCGAAGTCCCGCGCCGCGATGCACCTGGACACCGTGTTCAGCTTCTGCGACCGCGACCTGGTCACGGTCTTCCCGGAAGTGGTCAAGGAAATCGTGCCCTTCAGCCTGCGCCCCGATCCGAGCAGCCCCTACGGCATGAACATCCGCCGCGAGGAGAAAACCTTCCTCGAAGTGGTCGCCGAATCCCTCGGCCTGAAGAAACTGCGCGTGGTCGAGACCGGCGGCAACAGCTTCGCCGCCGAGCGCGAGCAATGGGACGACGGTAACAACGTGGTCTGCCTGGAGCCGGGCGTGGTGGTCGGCTACGACCGCAACACCTACACCAACACCCTGCTGCGCAAGGCCGGCGTCGAGGTCATCACCATCAGCGCCAGCGAACTGGGTCGCGGTCGCGGCGGCGGCCACTGCATGACCTGCCCGATCGTCCGCGACCCGATCGACTACTGACAGACAACCCTCTCTCGAGCTGAACGGCGGCGTCCCCAGGAGGGGCGCCGCCCACCGACTTCCCACAAGGAGATCAATCATGGCTTTCAACATGCACAACCGTAACCTGCTCAGCCTGATGCACCACAGCACCCGCGAGCTGCGTTACCTGCTCGACCTGTCCCGCGACCTCAAGCGCGCCAAGTACACCGGCACCGAGCAGCAGCACCTGCAACGCAAGAACATCGCCCTGATCTTCGAGAAGACCTCCACCCGCACCCGCTGCGCCTTCGAGGTGGCCGCCTACGACCAGGGCGCCAACGTCACCTACATCGACCCGAACTCCTCGCAGATCGGCCACAAGGAGAGCATGAAGGACACCGCGCGGGTCCTCGGCCGGATGTACGACGCCATCGAGTACCGCGGCTTCAAGCAGGAAATCGTCGAGGAACTCGCGAAGTTCGCCGGCGTTCCGGTGTTCAACGGCCTGACCGACGAATACCACCCGACCCAGATGCTCGCCGACGTGCTGACCATGCGCGAGCATAGCGACAAGCCGCTGCACGACATCAGCTACGCCTACCTGGGCGACGCGCGCAACAACATGGGCAACTCCCTGCTGCTGATCGGCGCCAAGCTCGGCATGGACGTACGCATCGCCGCACCGAAGGCGCTCTGGCCGCACGACGAGTTCGTCGCCCAGTGCAAGAAATTCGCCGAGGAAAGCGGCGCCAAGCTGACCCTCACCGAGGATCCGAAGGAAGCCGTGAAGGGCGTGGACTTCGTCCACACCGACGTCTGGGTGTCGATGGGCGAGCCGGTGGAAGCCTGGGGCGAGCGGATCAAGGAACTGCTGCCCTACCAGGTCAACATGGAGATCATGAAGGCCACCGGCAACCCGCGGGCCAAGTTCATGCACTGCCTGCCGGCGTTCCACAACAGCGAGACCAAGGTCGGCAAGCAGATCGCCGAGCAGTATCCGAACCTGGCCAACGGCATCGAGGTGACCGAGGACGTCTTCGAGTCGCCCTACAACATCGCCTTCGAGCAGGCCGAGAACCGCATGCACACCATCAAGGCGATCCTCGTCTCGACCCTCGCCGACATCTGACCGCGCTCCTGCGCCCCGGCCCACGCGGCCGGGCGCAGCCGCCTTCCGGAGGTAACCTATATGCGTATCGTCGTCGCATTGGGCGGTAATGCCCTGCTACGCCGTGGCGAACCCATGACCGCGGACAACCAGCGGGAAAACGTGCGGATCGCCGCCGAACAGATCGCCAAGGTGGCGCCCGGCAACGAGCTGGTGATCGCCCACGGCAACGGCCCCCAGGTCGGCCTGCTGGCCCTCCAGGGGGCCGCCTACGACCAGGTCTCGCCCTACCCGCTGGACGTCCTCGGCGCGGAAACCGAGGGCATGATCGGCTACATGATCGAACAGGAGATGGGCAACCTGCTGCCGTTCGAAGTGCCGTTCGCCACCATCCTCACCCAGGTCGAGGTGGACGGTAAGGATCCGGCGTTCCAGAACCCGACCAAGCCGATCGGCCCGGTCTACTCCAGGGAAGAAGCCGAGCGCCTGGCCGCCGAGAAGGGCTGGAGCATCGCCCCGGACGGCGACAAGTTCCGCCGCGTGGTGCCCAGCCCGCGGCCGAAGCGGATCTTCGAGATCCGCCCGGTGAAGTGGCTGCTGGAGAAAGGCACCATCGTCATCTGCGCTGGCGGCGGCGGTATCCCGACCATGTACGACGAGGCCGGGAAGAAGCTCAGCGGCGTCGAGGCGGTGATCGACAAGGACCTCTGCTCCTCGCTGCTGGCCCAGGAGCTGGTGGCCGACATCCTGATCATCGCCACCGACGTCGACGCGGCCTACGTCGACTGGGGCAAGCCGACCCAGAAGGCCATCGCCCAGGCCCACCCGGACGAACTGGAGCGCCTCGGCTTCGCCGCCGGCTCCATGGGACCGAAGGTCCAGGCCGCCATCGAGTTCGCCCGCGCCACCGGCAAGGACGCGGTGATCGGTTCGCTCGCGGACATCGTCGCGATCACCGAGGGCAAGGCGGGAACGCGGGTCAGCACGCGCAAGGCGGGCATCGAGTACCGCTGATACACCACCCCCAGGGCCGCTTCGCGGCCCTTCTTCATTCTCCTCTGCCGGCATCGGGCGAAGGGCGGATAGCGCCACGCGTCATCCGCCGCCTCCGCGGACGCCCCGGCGCCGCGCCTCTGCGCGCGGACTTTCAAGCAAGTCCCGCAACACTCGCCCACGCACCACCTCTGCCAACAGCCCGGCCATGGGCGTCAATCCCCCCACGGCAGACCGCCAGCACTTGTGGAAAGCCCACGCAACGCGGTATTCAGTAGGAAAATACGTGACTCGATAGTCATGATTCACGTCAGCATAGTCACCCTGATCATTTCAACGGCCACTGGCTCGTGCCCGGGTCCGTGAAGCTCGCCTCGCCGACGGGAAAGGCCGCCATCGCCGCCACGCGCTTCCCGCTCCGGACCAGGCAGCAGCCCGGCACGCGAACGACTATTCGAAGGAGTTTCTGAGTGATGTCTCGACTACCGGTCATTGTTGGTTTCGGTGGCTACAACGCAGCAGGCCGTAGTTCCTTCCACCACGGCTTCCGTCGCATGGTCATCGAATCGATGGACCCGCAGGCGCGCCAGGAAACCCTAGCCGGCCTGGCGGTCATGATGAAACTGGTCAAGGCCGAAGGCGGCCGCTACCTGGCCGAAGACGGCACGCCGCTGTCCCCGGAGGACATCGAGCGGCGCTACGCCGAACGTATCTTCGCCTCTACCCTGGTGCGGCGCATCGAACCGCAGTACCTCGACCCGGATGCCGTCCACTGGCACAAGGTCCTCGAGCTGTCCCCTGCCGAAGGCCAGGCGCTGACCTTCAAGGCCTCGCCCAAGCAATTGCCCGAGCCGCTGCCGGCCAACTGGTCGATCGCTCCCGCGGAGGATGGCGAGGTACTGGTGAGCATCCACGAGCGCTGCGAGTTCAAGGTCGACAGCTACCGTGCGCTGACGGTGAAGTCCGCTGGCCAGCTGCCCACCGGTTTCGAACCGGGCGAGCTGTACAACTCGCGCTTCCACCCGCGCGGCCTGCAGATGTCGGTGGTCGCCGCGACCGACGCGATCCGCTCCACCGGCATCGACTGGAAGACCATCGTCGACAACGTCCAGCCCGACGAGATCGCGGTGTTCTCCGGCAGCATCATGAGCCAGCTCGACGACAACGGTTTCGGCGGCCTGATGCAATCCCGCCTGAAGGGCCACCGGGTCTCGGCCAAGCAACTGCCGCTGGGCTTCAACAGCATGCCCACCGATTTCATCAATGCCTACGTGCTCGGCAGCGTCGGCATGACCGGCAGCATCACAGGCGCCTGCGCCACCTTCCTCTACAACCTGCAGAAGGCTATCGACGTCATCACCAGCGGCCAGGCCCGGGTGGTCATCGTCGGCAACAGCGAGGCGCCGATCCTGCCGGAGTGCATCGAGGGCTACAGCGCCATGGGCGCACTGGCCACCGAAGAAGGCCTGCGCCTGATCGAAGGCCGCGACGACGTGGACTTCCGCCGCGCCAGCCGGCCGTTCGGCGAGAACTGCGGCTTCACCCTGGCCGAGTCCAGCCAATACGTAGTGCTGATGGACGACGAACTGGCCCTGCGCCTGGGCGCGGATATCCACGGCGCGGTAACCGACGTGTTCATCAACGCCGACGGTTTCAAGAAGTCCATCTCCGCCCCCGGCCCGGGCAACTACCTGACGGTAGCCAAGGCGGTGGCCAGCGCGGTGCAGATCGTCGGCCTGGACACCGTGCGCCACGCCAGCTTCGTCCACGCCCACGGCTCCAGCACGCCGGCCAACCGGGTCACCGAATCGGAAATCCTCGACCGCGTGGCCAGCGCCTTCGGCATCGACGGCTGGCCGGTCACCGCGGTGAAGGCCTACGTCGGCCACTCCCTGGCCACCGCCAGCGCCGACCAGCTGATCTCCGCCCTAGGCACCTTCAAGTACGGCATCCTCCCTGGGATCAAGACCATCGACAAGGTCGCCGACGACGTCCACCAGCAGCGCCTGAGCATCTCCAATCGCGACATGCGCCAGGACAAGCCGCTGGAGGTGTGCTTCATCAACTCCAAGGGCTTCGGCGGCAACAACGCCAGCGGCGTGGTGCTGTCGCCGCGAATCGCCGAGAAGATGCTGCGCAAGCGCCATGGCCAAGCGGCCTTCGCCGCCTACGTCGAGAAGCGCGAGCAGACCCGCGCCGCCGCCCGCGCCTACGACCAGCGCGCGCTGCAGGGCGACCTGGAGATCATCTACAACTTCGGCCAGGACCTGATCGACGAGCACGCCATCGAGGTCAGCGCCGAACAGGTGACGGTGCCCGGCTTCAGCCAGCCGCTGGTATACAAGAAGGACGCGCGTTTCAGCGACATGCTCGACTGAGCGCCGCCACAACGGCAAAGGCCCGGCTAGAAGACCGGGCCTTTTCGTTTCAGTGCAGCGCGCGCGCCAGTTGGATCAGTTCGCTGCGCCACTCGGCGAGCCTATCTGGATGCGCTGGATCAGGTGATGGCCAGTTCCAGCGTTTCACCGACAGCCGCTGGAAGTTCACGGGTACGATGCCGATCTGGACTTCCAGCGTCCCATGGATGAACAAACAGCGACGAGGTTCCTGGCGGAGCTGAAAAAGCACGGATCGGCCAATTTTGACATCAAGTTCCACGGTGAAGCTCCCATTGAGTTATCAGGCACTGGATATCCGTTCTGATAGCCCCTCGAAACACCTATTTATTGACAGGTGTTTTCTCATCGCTGGAGGAAAGCACATAGTAAAAAAATACGAACCCCAGCCATAGGGGAAGCATTGCCTCATAATCCCCACTGAAAAAAGAGCAGGCAAACCCTACCAGCCAAACCGCAAGAAGAATTCCACTCAACACCTGTGTGGTCTTACTGCGAAATATCAGTCCTCCAGAGGTACTACGCCAACCTAGAATCAGCAACGGCAGGAGCATAAAACAGACGGTAAAGGCGACCGCGCAAGAGATAAACCAGGAAACTACTATATTGTCCCTCCACGTTGGATACAGCATTCTATCCAGACTCAAAGAGGTTGCTAAAACTTCTGAAAGCACAATGAAAACTGGAGTCGCCAAATAGAGAAAAACCAAAAGCACACGACTTCTCCTCACGACTACCGGAGATGGCAGGAAGAATATAGCGAGCGCCAAAATAAGCGCACAAATCGAATACCGCTCCAGATAGATCTTATCGGTAAGCTGCCGGAGCAACTCGCCTTGAAATTTCTCTTCAGCGGTCAGTCTTGAAGCATAGTCATTCATATTCTCAGGATAGATATCTGCCAACACCTCATAACTTTTTAAAACATCCATGCCCAACGAAGCTGAGAATAGATAAATCGATACGCTCGCCATCACAGCCGCAGCTAAAACACGAAAACGATAGATCGATGGATATATTGGCATAGTGCCCTCCCGCAAACGCGAGAACTCTACGCTCTACATGCTCTCCCCGTGTGCGATTACGATGGAGTTTTCATGGAGCCCATGATCCTCCCCAGGCTTCGGAAAAAATCACACAGGAACTTACTCAGGCGCCACCCCTATCGGCACCGGCCGACAGCTCAACGAAAAGCCCCGCTCATGCGGTCATGCCGTTCACCAAAGTGAATATTTGGTGAGCCACTGCCGAATCCCGCTGTCAGTCATCTGCTGCGGGCTATTTGCATGTTTTCTGTCAGCCCGAGCGGGCAAAACATCGTAATCTCCCATAGAGACCAGAAAACAGATCAGAAAAACGCCGCGCCCCAATTGGGGCGCGGCGTTTTTCTTAAGTAAACAGCATTAGGGTTCGACCAGCTCTTTCGTTTCAGTGCAGCGCGCGCGCCAGTTGGATCAGCTCGTTGCGCCACTCGGCAGCGCGCGGCAGGGCCAGGAATGAGCCGTTGAGGTAGTCCTCGCGCGGCTCGTAGGTGAATGGCGCGCCATGCAGGTCGAGCACCTCGCCGCCGGCGCCTTCCAGCACACCCTGGGCGGCGGCCGTGTCCCATTGCGAGGTTGGCGTCAGGCGCGGATAGCAGTCGGCAGCGCCCTCGGCCAGCAGGCAGAACTTCAGCGAACTGCCGATGCTGGCTCGCCGCAGGTCGCCGAAGCGCTCGCTCAAGCCATCCAGCAGGCGCTCCTGGGCCGGGCTGCCGTGGCGCTTGCTGGCCACCACGGTGAAGGCCTCCTCGGGCTCCAGGCGCACACTGATCGGTTGCGCGCCGCCATCGGCCTCCTCGCGCCAGGCACCGAGACCGGCGCCACCGTAGTAGCAGCGGCCGCTCACCGGCACGCCGACCAGGCCGAACAGCACCCGGCCATCCTCGACCAGGGCCACGTTGACGGTGAACTCCTCGCTACCGGAGATGAACTCCTTGGTGCCGTCCAGCGGGTCCACCAGCCACCAGCGCCGCCAGTGGCCGCGCTCGCTCAGCGGTATCTCGCAATCCTCTTCGGAAAGCACCGGAATGTCCGGCGCCAGCGCCCGCAATCCCGCCTCCAATATATGGTGCGCGGCCAGGTCGGCGGCAGTCACCGGCGATTCGTCGGCCTTCGAGCGCACCGCCACGTCGGCGCGCCAGTGCGGCAGGATCGCCTCGCCGGCGCGCCGCACCAGCGCCACCAATTCGCCCCAAGGCACCGGCCTCATGCCTGGTACTCGCCGCGCTGGGTGAGCAGGTCGCGCACCAGGTACAGCGCGGCCAGGGCGCGGCCTTCGCTGAACTGGGCGTGCTGGGCCAGGCTCGAGAGTTCGCGCAGGCTGATGCGATCGACGCTCATCGGCTCCGGCTCGTCGCCCGGCAGGCGCTCCTCGTAGAGGTCGCGCGCCAGCACCACCTGGATGCGCTGGCTCATGTAGCCCGGCGACAGCGACAGTTCGGTGATGTGCTCCAGTTGCCGGGCACCGTAGCCCGCTTCCTCCTTGAGTTCGCGGTTGGCCGCCGCGAGGATGTCCTCGCCCGGCTCGACCAGGCCCTTGGGCAGCGACAACTGGTATTCGTCGACCCCGGCGCAATATTCCTCCACCAGCACCGCGTGCTCGGCATCGAGCATGGCCACCACCATCACCGCACCGTAGCCCTGGCCCTTGCCGACCAGACGCTCGTAGGTGCGCTCGACGCCATTGCTGAAGCGCAGTTGCAACTCCTCGACAGCGAACAGTCGGCTCTTCGCGACGATCTCGCTGGCGAGTACGGTGGGTTTCTGACGCATGTGGATAACTCCTTGGCGAAGCCGGCGGGTTATCATACCCCGGCTTTTCCGATTATCCCTGTCGGAGATTGATGGGAAGCGACAGATTTCCGCATCGATCGCGACGAACCGCGACAAGAGCCGCCATGCCCACCCTGCCCTGGTCCGCCATCGACACCGTGCTGCTCGACATGGACGGCACCCTGCTCGACCTGCACTTCGACAACCACTTCTGGCTGGAACACCTGCCCCAGCGCTATGCCGAACGCAACGGCCTGAGTCGCGCCGAAGCCGATGCCGTGCTCGAGCCGCTGTTCCGCGAACACGCTGGCCAGCTCAACTGGTACTGCCTGGATTTCTGGAGCCGGGAACTGGACCTGTCGATCCGCGAACTCAAGCACGAGGTGGCGCACCTGATCTCGCTGCGTCCGCACGCCGATACCTTCCTCGCCGCCCTGCGCCAGGCCGGCAAGCGCGTGGCGCTGATCACCAACGCGCACCGCGACTCGCTGTCGCTGAAGCTGGAACGGATCGAACTGGCGCCCTATTTCGACCGACTGATCAGCTCCCACGACTACGGCTACCCGAAGGAGGACGCGCGCTTCTGGAGCGCCCTGCAAGCCGATTTCGGCTTCGACCCACAGCGCAGCCTGTTCATCGACGACAGCCTGCCGATCCTGCGCAGCGCCCGCGCCTATGGTGTCGCCCACCTGTTGGCGGTACGCCACCCAGACAGCCGTGGCCAGGTCCGGGACACCGAGGAGTTCGCTGCCCAGGAGGACTACCGGCGGCTGCTCGAAGGACTGCCGTAGCCGCGGAAACGAAAACCCCGCCACGCGGGCGGGGTTGGCGAAACGCCGGGATCACTCGGGAATGCGCAGGACCTGGCCGGGGTAGATCTTGTCCGGATGGCTGAGCATCGGCTTGTTGGCCTCGAAGATCTTCATGTAGGCGTTGGCATTGCCGTATTCGGCCTTGGCGATGGCGCTCAGGGTGTCGCCTTTCTTCACGGTGACGAAGCGCGCCTCCGGAGCGGCCTGGGCCACGGTGATCTTGTCTTCCACCGAGGAGACGCCGGCGACGTTGCCCAGCGCCAGCAGGATCTTCTCTTTCTCCTCCTGGCTGGCCACCTCGCCCGAGGCGATGACCTTGTCGCCTTCCACCGAAACCTGGATGTTCGGGTTGCCCAGGCCGACCTTGGCGACGTGCTCCTTCAGCGACTCGGCCGCCTGTGCCTCATGCCCCGTCAGCGTATCCCACAGCTTTTCACCGGCTTCCTTCACGAACGCGAAAATACCCATCTTTGGTTCTCCCTTTACGGTTACGGTTGCAAGCGGCCGGCGCAATCCCGATCCGCGACTAGCCAAGTCTAGACTGCAAAAACCGGCGAAATATCCCTAGCCTCCTTCGCCACCCCATAACACTGCGCCCATTCGCGTTAAGATTCGGCGACACCCCCGCCACGGAAGCGCCGATGGACATCAAGCAACTGAAATTCCTCTGCGCCCTCGACGAAACCCGCCACTTCGGCCAGGCCGCCGCACGCTGCCACGTCACCCAGCCGACCCTGTCCATGCGCCTGCGCAGCCTGGAGGAAGAACTCGGCCTGGAACTGGTGCGACGCAGCCAGCGCTTCGAAGGCTTCACCGAGGCCGGCGAGCGCGTACTGGCCTGGGCACGCAGCCTGCTGGCGGCCCAGGAAGGGCTGTACGCGGAAGCCGCCGCCTGCCGCGGGCAACTGGTCGGGACCTTGCGCCTGGGTGTGGTGCCGCTGGCCAGCTTCGACCCGATGCGCCTGGTCCAGCACATGGCCGGGCGCCACCCGGAGTTGCGTTTCCAGCTCTATTCCCTGAGTTCGGAACAGGTACTCGAAGGCCTGGCGCGCAACCAGTTCGATCTCGGCGTCTCTTATCTGGACCGTCTGGACCGCAGCCATTTCGAGGGCATCGAACTGGCGGAGACCCGCATGGGCCTGCTCCATCACCCCAGCCATTTCCCGCTCGACGCCGCGCTGCTGAACTGGGATGCGCTGGCTGGCCTGCCGCTGGGCCTGCTCTCGGCGGGCATGCACTTCCGCCAATCCATCGACCACAACTTCCGCAGCCGCGGGCTGAGCCCCATCGCGCGCCTGGAAACCGACTCGGTGCAGCAACTGCTGCAGGCGGTGCAGCGTGGCTTGTGCTGCGCGATCATGCCGTTGGGCAGCGAAGTCGACGACGAGTTGCGCCTGGTCCCCATCAAGGACGCCCATACCCTGGCAGCGCTCGGCCTGATCATTCGCAGCGGACAACCGCGCTCGGCGCTGGCCGAAGCCTGCTTCGAGGAGGCCCGGACCTGGCTGGCGCCCGCCGGCTTGATAGACCCTGTCGATCAGGGTATCGGCACAACCGATTAGACGCCGCTCCGCGACAGGCCTAGGCTGGCTCCACACCTAGAACGATAGGGCCCAGCCCATGCCTTGCCAGCCTGCATGCCCGGTATCCGCCGATACCTGGGCGCCTTCCGCCGTTCCCGACGTTTACCGCTACGCCGACCTGCACCTGCCGCAGCAGATCGGCCAGGCCTCCCTTGCCGCCGAGTGTGCCCTGGCGATCAGTTACAACGGACTGAACCAGGCGGTGATGATGGCCTCGCCCGAGGACATCGAGGATTTCGTCCGCGGCTTCAGCCTCAGCAGTGGCTTCGTACAGGCCATCGACGAAATCTATGAAATCCGCGTCAGCGGCCAGGGCGAATCCCTCCACGCCGAGGTCGAGATCAGCAGCCGCGCATTCTGGAACCTCAAGCGCCAGCGCCGGCAACTGGCCGGCACGTCAGGCTGCGGCCTGTGCGGCGTCGAAGCCCTGGAGCAGGCGCTGCCGCAACTGCCGGAGCGGTCGTCGCAGGCGCTGCCTCCCGCCGCCCATCTCGGCGCCCTGCGCCAGCGTATCGAGCAGGCCCAGCGACTGGCGCGCCATAGCGGCGCCCTGCATGCCGCGCTGTATTTCGACGGGCATGGCGAGCTGCGCCTGTGTCGCGAGGACATCGGCCGCCACAACGCCCTCGACAAGCTGATCGGCGCCCTGCATGGACAGGGACTGGACGCTGCGCAGGGCTTCGCCGTGGTCACCAGCCGCTGCAGCCTGGAGCTTATCCACAAGGCCGTACGCGCCGGGATCGGCACCCTGGTCAGCCTCTCCGCGCCAACCGCCCTGACCGTGCAATGGGCGCGCCGCCACCAGCTGAACCTGATCCACCAGCCCCATCACAGTGCCCCGCGGGTCTACAGCCCGGCGCCGGCCGCAACCGAGTGAGTCCGTCATGAGCCTGCAACCTCTCCAACCCCGCTACAAGCCCTACGCCGGTGCCGCCGCCGGCTGGGGCGCGCTGCGCAGCGTGGCGCACTTCTGGCTGGACAGCAAACAGCCGTTCAAGAACCTCCGCGCCCTGCTCAAGACCAACCAGAACGGCGGTTTCGACTGCCCCGGCTGCGCCTGGGGCGACTCGCCGGAAGACGGCCGGGTGAAGTTCTGCGAGAACGGTGCCAAGGCAGTCAACTGGGAAGCCACCAAGCGCCGCGTCGACACGGCGTTCTTCGCCCGTTACAGCGTCAGCGCCCTGCGCGAACAGAGCGACTACTGGCTGGAATACCAGGGCCGCCTCACCGGACCGATGCGCTACGACCCGCTCAGCGACCACTACCAGCCGATCACCTGGGACGCCGCCTTCGCCCTGGTCGCCGAGCACCTGCGACGCCTGGATAGCCCCGACCAGGCGGAGTTCTATACCTCCGGGCGGGCCAGCAACGAGGCGGCCTACCTCTACCAGTTGTTCGTCCGCGCGTTCGGCACCAACAACTTCCCCGACTGCTCGAACATGTGCCACGAGGCCAGCGGCGTGGCACTGGGCCGCAGCGTCGGGGTCGGCAAGGGCAGCGTGACCTTCGACGACTTCGAACACGCCGACGCGATCTTCATCCTTGGGCAGAACCCCGGCACCAACCACCCGCGCATGCTCGAGCCGCTGCGCGAAGCAGTGAAGCGCGGCGCCCAGGTGGTCTGCTTCAACCCTCTCAAGGAGCGCGGCCTGGAGCGCTTCCAGCATCCGCAGAATGCGCTGGAAATGCTGACCAACGGGTCCTCGCCGCTGAACACCGCGTTCTTCCGTCCGGCACTGGGCGGCGACATGGCGGCGATCCGCGGGATCGCCAAGTTCCTCCTCGCCTGGGAGCGCGACGCCCAGGCCGAGGGCGGCGAGCCGGTATTCGACCACGCCTTCATCGCCGAGCACACCGACGGCCTCGAGGCCTACCTGGCCGAACTGGATGCCACCCCCTGGGAACACCTGGAGCGCCAGTCCGGGCTGAGCCTGGCGGAAATCGAGCAGGCTGCGCGGATGTACCGGCGGGCGAACAGGGTCATCGTCTGCTGGGCGATGGGCATCACCCAGCACCATCATTCGGTGGCGATCATCCAGGAAATCGTCAACCTGCAACTCCTGCGCGGCAACCTGGGCCGCCCGGGCGCCGGTCTCTGCCCGGTCCGCGGCCACAGCAACGTGCAGGGCGACCGCACCATGGGCATCAACGAGCGGCCGCCGGCGGCGCTGCTCGACGCACTGGAACGGCGCTTCGGCTTCGAAGTGCCACGCCACAACGGGCACAACGCCGTCGAGGCGATCGCCGCGATGCTCGCCGGCAAGTCGAAGGTCTTCATCGGCCTGGGCGGCAATTTCGCCCAGGCCACCCCGGACAGTCTGCGCACCCACGCCGCCCTGGCGTCATGCGACCTGACCGTGCACATCAGCACCAAGCTCAACCGCAGCCACCTGACCACCGGCCGCGACGCACTGATCCTGCCCTGCCTGGGGCGCACCGACATCGACCGCCAGGCCGAAGGCCCGCAGGCGGTCACGGTGGAAGACTCGTTCAGCATGATCCACGCGTCCTACGGGCAACTGGAGCCGCTCTCGCAGCAGATGCGTTCGGAGCCGGCGATCATCGCCGGCATCGCCAAGGCAACCCTGGGCAACCATCCGGTGGACTGGGACGCGCTGATCGCCAACTACGAGCGCATCCGCGAGCTGATCGCCGACACCATCCCCGGTTTCGCCGACTTCAACCGCCGCGTCCGGCATCCCGGCGGCTTCTACCTCGGCAACGCCGCCGGAGAACGGCGCTGGAACACCGCCAGCGGCAAGGCCAACTTCGTCGCCAACCCGCTGCCCCGCGACCTGTTGCCGGCACAGGTGCGCGACAGTGGCCTCGAACCCGACCTGATCCTGCAGACCCTGCGCTCCCATGACCAGTACAACACCACCATCTACGGCCTGGACGATCGCTATCGCGGAGTGAAGGGCCAGCGCGAAGTGGTATTCGCCAACGAGGCGGATATCCGCCGCCTGGGCTACCAGCCGGGCGACAAGGTCGACCTGGTCTCGCTGTGGAGCGATGGCATCGAACGCCGGGTACGCCGCTTCACCCTGCTCGCCTTCGACATCCCGGCCGGCCAGGCAGCCGCCTACTACCCGGAAACCAATCCCCTGGTGCCGCTGGAGAGCGTCGGCGTCGGCAGCCATACGCCGACTTCGAAGTTCATCGCGGTACGCCTGGAAAAGGCCACGGGCGACGGGCGCATTATCTGAAGCCCACGAAAAACGCCGCCTCCTGCAACAGGAGGCGGCGTCTTAAGGAAAAAGTCGATGAAAGGCCTTGAAGGCAGGCCGCTCGTCGGCGTTAGAATGGCCAGCATCCCGCCAGCAAAAATACCGATTTCGACCCTGAAATCGCGTTTCGCATTCGGTTTAAGACCGCCTCCGCCGAAGAAAGTTCCCCATAAAAAACAAGCACTTGGAATATTTCGAGTTTGTTCTACCAATCGTCGGCTGACGCTTGTCAGCGGTTTGGGCCAACCCCAGCATCGCAGCCGTCATCCCCACAGAGAGAAACTCTCTATGAAGTATTCCTCGATACTCCTGTTGTCCCTGAGTCTGGTCGGTGGTACCGCCTTCGCAGGCGACAACACCCGCGCGGCCATCGGCGGCGCCTTGGGCGGGGTGTTGGGTTCGGTCGTCGGCGATGCGGTCGGCGGCAGCACTGGCGCCGCGATCGGTAGCGGCATCGGTGGCGCTGCGGGCGGTGCAGTCGGCGCCGGACGCGGTAACAAGACCGAAGCGGCGATCGGCGGCGGCCTCGGTGCCGCAGGCGGTAACGTCATCGGCCGGCAGATCGGTGGCAGCACCGGTGGCCTGATCGGCGCGGCCCTCGGCGGCGCCGGCGGCGGCGCGCTGGGCAACCATTATGGCGACGGCAACCGCCGCTACGACGACGATGACGACTACCGCGACCGTCGCTACTACCGCCGCGCCGGCTATCGCGATGGCTATTACCGGCATGACAACGGCCATCACTATGGCCGGTACAAGAAGTGGAAGCGCCATAAGCATCATCGTCGCTACTACGACGACTGATTCCTCCGCTCCCCACGACGCAAAGGCCGGGCCTGATGGTCCGGCCTTTGTGCGAACGACCGTATTTCCCTCCTGATTCAACGATGAGGCACGCACGATGCGTAAATCTCTCCTGGTAATCGCGTTCGGCCTGCTGGGCGCACAAGCCGCGTTCGCCGGCGACTCCACCAAGACCGCCGTGGGCGGCGGCGTGGGCGGCGCCCTGGGCAACGTCGTGGGCAACGCCATCGGCGGTAGCACCGGTGCGGCCATAGGTGCCGGCCTAGGTGGCGCGGCCGGCGGCGCGATGACCGCCAAGGACGGGCGCAAGACCGAAGCAGCCCTGGGTGGCGGGCTCGGCGCGGCCGGCGGTTCGGTGATCGGCAACAAGCTGGGCGGCAGCACCGGCGCGACCATCGGTGCGGGCCTAGGGGGTGCTGCGGGTGGCGCGGTCGGTAACAACCTGGGCAAGGACAACGACAGCGGTCACCGCGGCAAGAAACACCGCAAGCACAAGCATCGTTGATCGGCATGCTTGCCGAAGCCGATGTGGAAAAGCCCCGCGACCGCGGGGCTTTTACTTTCTACCGTTCGTCAGCCTTTCGGTGCCGTCTTCAACTCGTCGCGAACGATCAGGACGCCACGCGGCGCCTCGATCCCGACCCGGGCCTGGTTGCCGATGATATCGGTGACCAGGATCCGGATGCCGCCTTCGCGCAATTGCCGAATCAGTTCCTCCGCCGGGTAGTCGGCCTTGAGGGACAGGGTGATGCCTTCGCCTTCTCGGCGGGAGAGTATCAGGAAACCCATGTTCCGCGTCCTTGCCAGTCATAGCAGGGGCAAACCGGCCCCTTTGGTGAATGAAATGGTGTGGAGGGATGGTCACAGAACATTGCTCCAGCGTCGAGACTGCAAACGTTCAATCAGAAATGTCCCATCCAGCGCTTCCTCATCGCCTCACGCCATGTCATGGATTGTCGCACCGGGCTCGCTTTGCTAGCGTGCCCGGCATCAATTCAATCGAGATTTCCAGATGCGCCCGTCGTTCGCCAGTTGGGGCCTGCTTGCCCTCCTGCTCCTGCAAGGCCCGTTGCTCCAGGCCCAGCCGCTGTCACCGGCTCTCCAGCAACTGTTGAGCCTGAGCAGCCAGCGTTTGCAACTAGCCGATCAGGTAGCCCAGAGCAAGGCCCAGTCGGGCAAGGCGGTACAGGACAGCCCGCGGGAAGAACAACAGTTGCAGATGCTCGCCGGACAAGCCGGGAGCCACGGGGTCGGCGCCGAGCAGGTGCGCCTGCTGTTCGCCGCGCAGATCGAGGCGAACAAGCTGGTCCAGTACCGCCTGCTCAGCCGGCCGCTACCGGACGCTGGCCAGGCGGTCGACCTGGAGCGCATCCGCAGCCGCCTCAATCAGCTCAACCTGGAGCTGCTGCGCGGCTACGCCCCGGCGCTCGCCGAACTGCGCGTCGACGACTGCCGGCCGAGGCTCAACCAGGCGCTGCAACGGCAGGTACGCGACGATCGCCTGGACGAGCTGCACGCCATCGCCCTGTCACGGGCGGCGGGCGATCTCTGTCACTGGGCCGCGCTCTGAAGCGCGGCCAGCGCATCGCGTAGTCCCTGCGGAATGGCCACCGGGCGGCTGCTTCGGCGCTCCACGAAGACATGCACGAAACGCCCGGCCGCGCAGGCCTCCCGCTCCCCTTCGAGGAACAAGGCCAGTTCGTACTGCACCGAGCTGTTGCCCAGGCGCGCCACCCGCAGGCCCATCTCGATCCGCTGGGGGAAGGCCACCGGCGCGAAATAGTCGCAACTGGAACTGACCACCAGGCCGATCACTTCGCCGCCCTGGATATCCAGGCCGCCGCGCTCGATCAGGTAGGTATTCACCGCCGTGTCGAAGAACGCATAGTAGGTCACGTTGTTCACGTGTCCGTAGATGTCGTTGTCGTGCCAGCGCGTGGTGATCGGCTGGAAATGAAGGTACTGCTCGCGCAGCGGTCGCGGGGCGGTCGCCATGCCCGGTCCTCGTAGAAGGGATTCAGTATGCCGCGCGATAGATCGCCAGGGCGTCCGCCTCGCCGACCTCGCGTGGGTTGTTGACCAGCAGACGCTGCTGGAGCATCGCGTCGGCGGCCAGGCGCGGCAGCATCGCCTCGTCCACCCCGGCGTCGCGCAAGCGGCTCGGCAGGCCGTTGCGCGGACTGAGCTGGGCCAGTTCGTCGATCAGCTGCGCGGTAAGCGCGTCGCGATCGCCCGGACGCAAGCGGTCGCCCAGCAGCAGCGGCGCCAGCTCGGCATAGAGTCCAGCGGCAGCGGGAGCGTTGAAACGGATCACCTCCGGTAACACCAGCGCGTTGCTCAGGCCGTGGGGAATGTGGAAATGCCCTCCCAGCGGATAGGCCAGGGCATGTACCGCCGCCACCGGCGCATTGGCGAAGGCCTGCCCGGCCAGGCAGGCGCCCAGCAGCATGGCCTGGCGCGCCTCGCGGTCGCCGCCGTCGCCTACCGCGCGTTCCAGGTTGGCCGCCAGCAAGCGCAACGCCTCCCGCGCCAGCAGGTCGGACAGCGGGTTCTTCTTCAGCTTGCTGGTATAGCTCTCGATCGCATGCACCATCGCGTCGATACCGGTCGCCGCGGTGACCGCCGGCGGCAGCCCGAGGGTCAGGTCGGCATCGAGCAGCGCCAGATCGGGCAGCAGGTAGGGCGAGACCACACCCATCTTGGTGGTCTCGCCAGTGGTGACGATGGCGATCGGCGTCACCTCGGAGCCGGTCCCGGCGGTGGTCGGCACCTGGATCAGCGGCAGGCGCGGCCCGCGTGCGTTGCCGACCCCGAAGACCTCGCCGAGCCCCTGCCCTGCCTCTGGATGGGCGAGCAGCGCGACCAGCTTGGCCACGTCCATGGAACTGCCACCGCCGAAACCGACCACCAGCTCGGCAGCCATGGCCCGCGCCCGCCCGAGCGCGGCCTCGACCACCGATTCAGGCGGATCGGCGAGCACCTGGTCGTACACCTCGACGGCCAGGCCCAGGCGCGGGAAGCCGGGCAGGATCGCATCCAGCAAGCCGAGCCGGGTGATCCCCGGGTCGGTCACGATCAACACGCGGCGCGCCCTTCGCTCGCGGCAGAGTTCAGCCAGGCGGATGGCGGAGCCGACCTCGCAGAGGATCTGCGCGGTAGTGGCGAAACTGAAAGCTTGCATATCGGTCTCCCTGGGCGAGACGCCCGTCAGAACGAGAAATGCTCCTCGGGCAGGGCCATCAGGCAGTCGGCGCCGCCGAGCAAGGCTTCGCGGTGCATGCTCGCCCGCGGCAGGATGCGCCGCAGGTAGAAATCGGCGCTGCGCAGCTTGGCCCGATAGAAATCGCCCTCGCCGGAGCCGCCGTCCAGCGCTTCCTGGGCTCGTGCAGCGGCTTGCAACCAGAGGGCCGCGAGCAATACGTAGGCGCTGTACTGGAGGAAGTCCACGGAAGTGGCGCCGATCTCCTGGGGATCGCGGGCGCAGGCCTCGAGTACCTGGCCGGTGAGCTGCCGCCACTCCTCCAGGCGTTGCAGCACCGGCTCGACCAGCGGCGCCAGCGCAGCACGCCCTTGCAGCGCCTCGCTGGCCGCCGCCAGTTCGCCTTGCAGCGCCAGCAGTTCGCCGCCCTGGTCGCCGAGCAGCTTGCGGCGGACCAGATCGAGCGCCTGGATGCCATTGGTGCCTTCGTAGATCTGGGTGATGCGACTGTCGCGCATCAATTGCTCCATGCCCCATTCGCGGATGAAGCCGTGACCGCCATAGACCTGTACGCCGAGGCTGGCGACTTCCTGGCCGACATCGGTAAGGAAGGCCTTGACGATGGGGATCAGCAGCGCTGCACGGCGCGTCGCCGCGCGCCGGCCGTCGGCATCCGGATGGCCGTGTTCCAGGTCGAGCTGGCGTGCACAGCAGGCCGCCAGCATGCGGCAGCCTTCGACCAGGGTCTTCTGGGTCAGCAGCATGCGCCGTACGTCGGGGTGCACGATGATCGGGTCGGCGGCCTTGTCCGGTGCCTGCGGGCCGACCAGGGCGCGCGACTGCAGGCGCTCGCGGGCGTAGCCGAGGGCGCCCTGGAAGGCCCGTTCGGCGATACCCAGGCCCTGCAGGCCGACCTGGAAGCGCGCATCGTTCATCATCGTGAACATGCAGGCCAGGCCCTGGTTCGCCTGGCCCAGCAGCCAGCCCCTGGCGCCGTCGAAGTTCATCACGCAGGTGGAAGCGCCCTTGATCCCCATCTTGTGCTCGATGGCGCCGCACCCCAGGCTGTTGCGCTCGCCCAGGGAGCCATCGGGATTGGCGACGAACTTCGGCACCAGGAACAGACTGATGCCCTTCACCCCGGCCGGCGCGTCCGCCAGGCGCGCCAGCACCAGGTGGACGATGTTCTCGGTGAGGTCCTGCTCGCCACCGCTGATGAAGATCTTGCTGCCGCTGATCGCGTAGCTGCCGTCGGCCTGCGCCTCGGCGCGGGTGCGCAGGAGGGCGAGGTCGGTGCCGGCCTGGGGTTCGGTCAGGCACATGGTGCCGGCCCATTCGCCGCTCACCAGCTTGGCCAGGTAGTCGCGCCGCAACGCCTCGTCGCCATGCTTGTACAGGGCCAGCACGGCGCCCTCGGTCAGCCCCGAATAGACGCGGAAGGACAGGCTGGCGGCCATCAGCATCTCGTGGAAGCACGCGGAGACCATCTGCGGGAAGCCCTGGCCGCCGTACTCGGTGGGTCCGGTCATGCTCGCCCAGCCGTTCTCGCTGTACTGCCGGTAGGCTTCGCGAAAGCCGGTGGGGGTGGTCACCACGCCATCCTTCAGCTTCGCGCCTTCCTCGTCGCTGTTGCGATTGAGCGGCGCCACCACCTGGCCGGTGTAGCGCGCGCCTTCCTCGAGCACGCCGTCGATCAGTTCGCGATCGATGCCGTTGCCCAGCAGTTCGCAATGCGCGCCGACATCGAACAGTTCATGGAGAACGAAGCGCATGTCGCGCAAGGGGGCCTGGTAATCCATCTCAGCGCACCTCCTGCAGGTCGGCGAAGGCTCCGCCCTCGGCGGCCAGGCGCTCGACCAGGGACGCCGGCTTCCAGCGCGCGCCGTGGCGCTGTTCGAGGAAACGCAGGCGTTGCAGCAGCTCGGCCACGCCGAGGCGATCGGCCCAGGCCATGGGACCGCCCTCCGCGGCGGGGAAGCCGTAGCCGTTCAGGTAGACAGTGTCGATGTCGGCGCTACGGGCGGCGATACCCTCGTCGAGGATCTTCGCGCCCTCGTTGACCAGCGCCAGCAGGCAACGCTCGAGGATTTCCTCGTCGGCGAAATCGCGCCGCGGGTAGCCCAGCGTCTCGGCGACCCGGAGCACCAGGGCATCCACCTCGGTATCGTGCTCCGCCTGGCGGCTGCCCGGCGCGTAGCGGTAGTAACCGGCACCGCTCTTCTGGCCGAAGCGGCCCAGCTCGCAAAGGCGGTTGTCCACCTGCACGGCCGGCTGGTCCTGGCCGACCCCGGCCAACTCGCGGGCGCGCCACTCCAGGTCGATACCGACCACGTCGTACATGCGGAACGGCCCCATGGCGAAACCGAACGCCTGGAGAGCCCGGTCCACCTGGTACGGCAGGGCGCCTTCCAGCAGCATCAGGCGGGCCTCGGTGGCGTAGGGTTCGAGCATGCGGTTGCCGATGAAGCCGTGGCAGTTGCCGGCCACCACGCTGACCTTGCCCATCCGCTCGCCCAGCGCCAGGGCCGCCTCCAGCACCGCCGGCGCGGTCTGCGCGCCGCGCACGATCTCCAGCAGCCGCATGATGTGGGCCGGGCTGAAGAAGTGCAGGCCGAGCACCTGACCCGGACGCGCGGTGACCGCGGCGATGGCGTCGATGTCCAGGTAGGAAGTATTGCTGGCCAGCACCGCGGAGGGCTTCAGCGCCGCGTCCAGCTCGCGGAAGATCGATTGCTTGAGTTCCAGGTTCTCGTAGACCGCCTCGATCACCAGGTCCGCCTCGCGCATCGCGGCGAGGTGCTGGACCGGCGTGATGCGGGCGCGGCGCGCGGCCGCTTCCTCTTCGCCGATGCGCCCCTGACGCACGTTGTGCGCGTAGGTGTCGGCCACGGCGCCGAGCGCCTGGTTGAGCATCTGCGGGTTGCTGTCCAGCCACTGCACGTCGAGACCGGCGTTGGCCAGGCACATGACGATACCGCGACCCATGGTGCCGGCGCCGATCACCGCGGCCTGGCGGAAGGAAAAGTTCTGGCTCATGGTCTTGTCCTCGTTGTAGCGAGCGCAGGAGGAACGGTGGATGAAACCTGGGGCAGTCCGACCGCACAAAAAGCGACCACTACCTTAGGGGAAGGTCGTACTATTTTTGAAATTTAGTCTTGTGATAGCTGGAATTCAGGCAATGAATATCCAAACCTTCGACCTCAACCTGCTACGCGTCCTCGACGCCCTGCTGCGCGAACGCAACGTCTCGCGCGCGGCGGAGCGCCTGGCGCTGAGCCAGCCGGCAGTGAGCAATGCACTGAACCGCCTGCGCGAGCTGCTCGACGACCCGCTGCTGGTCCGCGCCGGTCGTGCGATGCAGCCGACGCCCCGGGCGCTGGCGCTGGAAGCGCCGATCCGCGCGGCGCTGCGGCAGATCGAACAGAGCCTGGGCGACGGCGAGGGCTTCGATCCCGGGCGCAGCCGGCAGCGCTTCACCGTAGCGGTGACCGACTACGTCGAACTGATCTGCATGCCCGCCCTGATGCGCCGCCTGAGTGAGCGGGCGCCGGGAATCTCCATCGCCATCCAGCACCTGACCCCGACCTTGCCGGCCGAGGCGCTGGACAAAGGCGAACTGGACCTGGTGCTAGGCCGCTTCGAAAACGTCCCGGCGCGCTTCCAGCGCCGCCATTGGGCCAGCGAGACCCTGCAACTGGTCGCCCGACGTCAGCACCCGCTGCTGGCGCAGGCTCCCGACCTGGCCACCTTTCTGGAGCTACAGCACCTGTGGGTGCACGGCGGGCAGACCAAGGGGATGGTCGACCAGTGGCTGGGCAGCCAGGGGCTCAAGCGGCAAGTGGCCTACACCACACCGAACTACCTGCAGGCAGCGCACATCGCCGCGTACAGCGACCTGGTCGGCGTCCTGCCGCGACAACTGGCGCACTACTTCGAACGATTGCTGCCCCTGCAATCGTTCGACCTGCCGTTCGACCTCGGCCCGTTCCACCTGGAACTGGTGTTTCTGGCCCAGCGCGAACGCGACATCGCCCTGCAATGGCTGGTCGAACAGATCCGCCAGGTCGGGGCCGCCGGACCGGACTAGGGGAATCCGGGCAGTCAGAAGCGGTCGCGGATGACCAGTTCTTCCCGCGGCAGCTTGCCGCTGCGCGGCCAGGGTTCAACGGCCTTTTTCCCGACCGCGACCATCAGGCCGATCACATGGTTGTCCGGCAGGTTGATCAGCCGGGCCACGGCATCGAAGTCGAAACCATCCATCGGACACGAATCCAGGCCCTGGCCGCGGGCGACCAGCATCAGGGTCTGCGCCAGCAGGCCGCAACTGCGCATGGCTTCGTCGCGCTGTACCTGGGGCTTGCCGCGGTAGTAGGTGTCGATGGCGCCTGCCATGAACGCCTGTACCGCCTCGGGAGCACCGTCCCAGACCCGCTGCGCGTTGCGCTCCCAACTGTCGAGCTGGGCGCACACCACCACCAGCATCGCCGCGTCGGTGACCTGCGCCTGGTCCCAGGCCACTTCACGCAACTGCGTGCGCAATTGCGGATCGCTGACCTCGACCAGCCGCACGTGTTGCAGGTTGAAGGCGGAAGGCGCATGCAGTGCCAGGTCCAGGAGATGGTCCTTCTCTTCGCGAGTCAGGCTGAAGGATGAGTCGTAGCCCTTGATGGCACGGCGACTCCGAACGGCGTCTTCGATATGCATGGGGGAAATCCACTGCGAGGGAACAAAGGGGCGCCCACTCTAGAGCATTGGCGAGAAGATAAACCAGACTTCAATAAATCCGACGCAGCCCCACAGCAGCTACTTACAGAATTAAGACTAGGACTATTCCTAGGAAGGAATTTTCCTAAGGAATTGTCCTATATTCCACTCCAATGCCAGCGCCTGGGAGAGGGCCCCTCCCGGGACGCACGAACGCAGAAAAATAAGGATGAACTCACGTAGGAGTAAGCTCATGAACAGGATGGGCCAACTGGCTTTGTTCGGTCTTCTTGTAGGAACTTCCAGCAACCTGTTCGCCGCCCCCGGCAGCATCAGCGGCGTCATCCGCTTCACCGGCGCCATTGTCGAGCCACCATGCTCGATGAGCGCTCCCCGCCAAGACGAAAGCAAGGGCAGTTTCCACCTCAGTGGCTGTCCCATGCAGGCGCGCACCGCGGATGTCAGCATCCGTTCGATGAAGACCGGCGAGGTGCGCCACTTGCAACCCAGCGATACGGTCATCGGTGAACGGGATTTCTCGGCGCGCTATGAGCTGGCCGGAAGCGGTCGCCGCTCCGGCAACTACCTGATCACCGTCACCTACCCCTGACGTTCGCCCATGAAAAAACCGCCCGAAGGCGGTTTTTTCATGGTGCCGAAACGTGCTTACAGCTGCGGGCCGGCGGCCTTGATCGCATCGGAAACCTCGAATTTCTTGAAGTTTTCGATGAACTGCTTGGCCAGGCCCTTCGCCGCCTCGTCGTAGGCAGCCTTGTCGGCCCAGGTGTTGCGCGGGTTGAGCAGATTGGTCTCGACGCCCGGAACGGCCTTCGGCACGTCCAGGTTGATGATATCCAGGTGCTCGGTTTCCGCGCCGATCAGCGCGCCGCTCTGGATCGCCGCGATCACGCCACGGGTGGTCGGGATGTTGAAGCGCTTGCCGACGCCGTAGCCACCGCCGGTCCAGCCAGTGTTGACCAGGTAGACCTTGGAGCCGAAGGCCTTGATGCGCTTGATCAGCAGCTCGGCATAGACGCCGGCCGGACGCGGGAAGAAAGGAGCACCGAAGCAGGTGGAGAAGGTCGACTTGATGCCGCCGCCGGAACCCATCTCGGTGGAGCCGACCAGCGCGGTGTAGCCGGACAGGAAGTGGTAGGCCGCCTGCTCGTTGTTCAGGATCGATACCGGCGGCAGTACGCCGGTCAGGTCGCAGGTCAGGAAGATCACCGCGTTGGGCTCGCCGCCGAGGTTCTTCTCCGAACGCTTCTCGACGTGCTCCAGCGGGTAGGCGGCGCGGCTGTTCTGGGTCAGGCTGTCGTCGGCGTAGTCGGGCACACGCTCTTCGTCGAGAACCACGTTCTCCAGCACGGCGCCGAACTTGATGGCTTTCCAGATGACCGGCTCGTTCTTCTCGGACAGGTCGATGCACTTGGCATAGCAACCGCCTTCGACGTTGAACACCACGCCCTCGCCCCAGCCGTGCTCGTCGTCACCGATCAGGTAACGGCTTTCATCGGCGGACAGGGTGGTCTTGCCGGTGCCGGACAGGCCGAAGAACAAGGTCACATCGCCCGCTTCGCCGATGTTGGCAGCGCAGTGCATCGGCAGCACGTCGCGCTCGGGCAGCAGGAAGTTCTGCACGGAGAACATGGCTTTCTTCATCTCGCCGGCATAGCGCATGCCTGCGATCAGCACTTTCTTCTGGGCGAAATTGAGGATCACGCAACCGTCGGAGTTGGTGCCGTCGCGCTCGGGCACGCATTCGAAGTTGGCGACATTGAGGACCTGCCACTCGTCCTTGCCGGCCGGGTTGTACTGCTCCGGCTCGATGAACAGGCAACGGCCGAACAGATTCTGCCAGGCGGTAGCGGTGGTCATCTTCACCGGCAGGTAGTAAGCCTCGGCGGAACCTACATGAACATGGGAAACGAAATGGTCCTGGGCGTTGTTGAACGCTTCCACGCGGGCCCACAGCGCATCGAACTTGTCGGCCGGGAACGGACGGTTGATGTTGCCCCAGGCGATCGCGTCCTTGGTGCTCGGCTCTTCGACGATGAAACGGTCGACCGGCGAACGGCCGGTGCGATGGCCGGTGCGTACGACCAGCGAGCCGTTGGCGGCCAGTTCGCCCTCACCGCGGCGAATGGCTTCTTCTACCAGTTGGGCGGCGCTGATATCGGTGTACACGGCGTTGTTGGCTTGCGTCATGTGGTTCCCCGTCGGCCAGAGGCCGAGTCCTCCAAACTTCGTAGCGCTTCAAAAAACTCACTACAGGAAAAAAGTGGCGGGATTATGCCAGAAAAGCCCGCTGGATGAAAAATCGTCAGTGGCGGGTCTCGGAAGGCCCCTGGCTGCCAGCGCCAGCGAACAACTGGGCGACGTCGGAGGCGTCGAACAGGTAGCGCTGGTTGCAGAACTGGCAGTCGATGGTGATCGAGCCTTCTTCCTCCTCGAGCAGCCGCTCGCAGTCGGCCTGCCCGAGACTGACCAGGGCGTTGGCCGAACGTTCCCGCGAGCAACTGCAATGGAAGACCAGCGGTTGCGGCTCGAACAGGCGCACGGTTTCCTCGTGGTAGAGGCGGTGCAGGACGGTCTCGTTGTCCAGCGCCAGCAGCTCTTCGGCGGTCAGCGTGTCGGCCAGGGTGGTCAGGTGCTGCCAACTGGCCTCGCGGGCCTCGGGGTCCTTCAGGCGGTCGGCGGGAAGCTGCTGCAGCAGCAGGCCGCGGGCGCGGCGGCCGTTGGCGTTGAGCCAGAAACGGGTCGGCAGCTGTTCCGAGCTGGCGAAGTAGTTGGACAGGCATTCCGCCAGGTTCACCCCCTCCAGGGCGACGATCCCCTGGTAGCGCTGGCCCTTGACCGGGTCCACGGTGAGGGTCAGCACGCCTTCGGGCATCAGCTCCTGCATGCCGGCGTCGGCGCCGATGGACTCCGCCGAATAGCGGGCCAGGCCACGCACCTGGCGGTCGCTGGAACACTCCACCATCAACAGCGGAACCGCGCCGCTGGAGCGCGCCTGCAATACCAGCAGGCCGTCGAACTTGAGCGTGCCGCAGAGCAGCGAGGCCGCCGCGAGCATCTCCCCGAGCAGTTGCGCGACCGGTTCCGGATAGGGATGTTTGGCCAGCACTTCGCTGTAGCTACGCTCGAGATCGACCATCTCGCCGCGCACGTCGGTATCGTCGAAAAGGAAACGCTGGCTCTGATCTGAATGGGACATGCGGGACACAACGCTACGAATGAGGGAATGACAAGTGAGTGACAAAGGCCTATAAAAGCGCGCTTCGTGACAGTCGTACGCCGACCCGGCGCCGATAGGGGGAAACGATTTTATGGATAATGCCTCTCCGTTCCAAGCGGCCTGGCAATGGCGCAAGTTCGCCACCTGTCATCTTCTGGCGCTCCTGCTGCTGATCCTGTGGCTCTGGGGCCCCACCCGCGAGCTGATGAACGGCTTCGACTTCTGGCTCTTCGACAAGCTCAACGGCTCCCTCGCCCTCAACGAAACCTGGCTGAAACTCTGGGGCCTGCTCAGTACCCGACCGTTCGACGCGGTGGTCGGGGTGATCCTGCTCTGCCTGCTGATTCGCGGCGACTGGCTGCTGCCAGCGAACCAGGTACGGCGGCTGACCTTCGGCTTCATCGTGACCCTGCTGATCCTGGTGGTGATCCGCGTGCTCTACGCCAAGATCGCCCACCACCTGCACTGGCAGCACGCCAGCCTGTCGATGCTGATGGACAAGGCCATCCACCTCAGCGACCACTTCCCGGACTGGGAACGCGTGTGGGAAATCAAGGACCGCTCCAAGCGCAGCTTCCCCGGCGACCACGCCTCGGTGCTGCTGGTCTGGGCGCTGTTCATGTCGCTGTTCGCCCGCCGCGCCGGGCAGTTCCTGCTGATCTGGACCCTGGCCGTGCTGTTCATGCTGCCGCGCCTGATAGCCGGCGCGCACTGGGGCCAGGACGACTACATCGGCGGCCTGCAGATGGCCCTGCTGGCCCTCGCCTGGGGCTGCTACACACCGCTGGCGGCGAAGGCCAGCGGCTGGCTGGTGCAGGTGACCGAACCGCTGTTCCGCCTGCTGGCGAAATTGCCGCTGATCGGCCGCCTCGGCGTGGTCCGCGACTCGGCCTGAGGCCATCCCGGTCTCCCCTGCGGGAGATCGGCGCTTCTCAGTCCTGGCCGCCGCGCAACTGGTGGATCTGCCGCCGCTGCTTCTTGCTCGGCCGCCCCTCGGTCTGTACGCCCAGCGCCCCGGCCTTGCGCATGGCCGCCGCGCGCTCGCGGCTTTCCACGCTGTCCGCGGTTTCCTCGTAGAGAGCCTGGGCCTCCGGCGCGCCACGCCGGACTACGGAAAGCGCGCGAATCGTCACGGTTCGCTCGTCGAAGCCCGTACGAATGGTCAATTCCTCCCCTACCCTGGGTTCCTTGCTCGGCTTGCACCGCTCGCCCCGGCAATGCACCTTGCCGCCCTCTATCGCGGCCTTGGCCAGCGCCCGGGTCTTGAAGAAGCGCGCCGCCCAGAGCCACTTGTCCAGGCGCACCTTGTCGTCGTCTTTCTCGCTCACTGGCATTTCCCGTATTCGTTCCGCCGCTGTCTCGCGACTGTCATCGACAGCCGCTAGGTTCGTCTTCGGCATCCTCGGGCAGCCGTCTGGCGGCCGCCCATAGCCCTGCTAGAATGCCGGCAAAACGCCTGGAATGCCTACCCGTGAAGACATTCGACCAGCTTTCCGTCATCGGTCTGCGCGAGTGGATCGCCTTTCCCGAACTGGGCATGGTCGGGCTGCGCGCGAAGATCGACACCGGCGCCAGCACCTCCAGCCTGCATGCCTCGGACATCGTTCCCTTCGAGCGCGACGGCGAGAAGTGGGTGCGCTTCACCGCCCACCTCGGCACGCTGGTACAGCGCCGGCACCGTTGCGAAGCGCCGATGGTCGCGCGCAAGACCATTCGCAGCTCCAACGGCCAGGCCCAGACCCGCTACGTGATCCGCACCACCCTGGCGCTGGGCGATCGCATGTGGCCGGTGGAGTTCACCCTGGCCTGCCGCAAGTCCATGCGCTATCGCGTGCTGCTCGGCTCCAAGGCGCTGATCGCCGGGCAACTGGTGGTCAACCCGGCCCTGGCCTACGTCCAGGATCGTCCCGAGTCGCCGGCCGCCCTGCCCGCGGCGACGGGCATCAACCTGCTCGACGGGAGTCCGGTTTGAGCCATTCGCCGGCAGCACCTGTCCAACCTCCATCCATTCCCGAAACGGCCGGTCCAATGCCTGCCGCGACGACAACCCACAGCCTCGCCGCCGCTGCCCGCCAGCCGGTCCAACCCATCCACAGGTGCTGAATGAAAATCGCCGTGCTGTCGCGCAATCCCCGGCTCTACTCGACCCGTCGCCTGGTGGAGGCCGGGCGGGAGCGCGGCCATGAAATGGTGGTCATCGATACGCTGCGCGCCTACATGAACATCGCCAGCCACAAGCCGCAGATCCACTACCGGGGACAACCGCTGGAGGGCTTCGACGCGGTGATCCCGCGCATCGGCGCCTCGGTGACCTTCTACGGCTGCGCGGTATTGCGCCAGTTCGAGATGATGGGCGTGTTCCCGCTCAACGAGTCGGTCGCCATCGCTCGCTCGCGGGACAAGCTGCGCTCGCTGCAACTGCTCTCGCGCAAGGGCATCGGCCTGCCGGTGACCGGCTTCGCTCATTCCCCGGACGATGTCCCGGACCTGATCGAGATGGTCGGTGGCGCACCGCTGGTGATCAAGCTGCTGGAGGGCACCCAGGGCATCGGCGTGGTCCTCTGCGAAACCGAGAAGGCCGCCGAATCGGTGCTCGAGGCTTTCATGGGGCTCAAGCACAACATCATGGTCCAGGAGTACATAAAGGAAGCCGGCGGCGCCGACATCCGCTGCTTCGTGGTCGGCGACAAGGTGATCGCCTCGATGAAGCGCCAGGCAGCGCCCGGCGAGTTCCGCTCCAACCTGCACCGCGGCGGCAGCGCCAGCCTGATCAAGATAACCCCGGAAGAACGCATGACCGCCATCCGCGCCGCTCGCGTGATGGGCCTGAACGTCGCCGGGGTGGACATCCTGCGCTCCAACCATGGTCCGCTGGTAATGGAGGTGAACTCCTCGCCGGGCCTGGAAGGTATCGAATCCACCACCGGCAAGGACATCGCCGGAATCATCATCCAGTACCTGGAAAAGAACGGCGGCCCCCACCTGGCCAGGACGAAGGGAAAGGGGTGAGCCGGACCAGACAACGCATGCGTTGTCCCGGCGCATCGGACGCACCGCATTACGCTGGCGATCCCGGCCTCGACAGAAGGTCCATGCCACGCTTGAATGAAGCACCGCCGCAACCGATGCCGGAAACCCCGCCGAACCCCGGGCTCTTCCGGCACTCGAATCCTTTCCTGACGCTTCATGGAATCGCCGCATGACCTCTCGTCCCTCCTCCGACCAGACCTGGCAGCCCATCGACGGCCGGGTGGCGCTGATCGCGCCAGCCTCGGCCATCGCCACCGACGTGCTGGAGGCGACCCTGCGGCAACTGGAAGTGCACGGTGTGGACTACCATCTCGGCCGCCACGTCGAAGCCCGCTACCGCTACCTCGCCGGGACGGTCGAGCAGCGCCTGGAAGACCTGCACAACGCCTTCGACATGCCGGACATCACCGCGGTCTGGTGCCTGCGCGGCGGCTACGGCTGCGGCCAGTTGCTGCCGGGCCTGGACTGGGGGCGCCTGCAGACGGCCTCGCCGCGGCCACTGATCGGTTTCTCCGACATCTCGGTGTTGCTCAGCGCTTTCCACCGCCACGGCCTGCCTGCGATCCACGGCCCGGTGGCAACCGGACTCGGTCTGTCGCCGCTGAGCGCCCCCCGCGAGCAGCAGGAGCGGCTAGCCTCTCTGGCCTCGGTCAGCCGCTTGCTGGCCGGAATCGACCATGAACTCCCGGTGCAGCACCTCGGCGGACACAAGCAACGCGTCGAAGGCGCGCTGATCGGCGGCAACCTCACCGCCCTGGCCTGCATGGCCGGCACCCTCGGCGGCCTGCACGCCCCGGCGGGGTCGATCCTGGTCCTGGAGGACGTCGGCGAACCCTACTACCGCCTGGAGCGCAGCCTCTGGCAATTGCTCGAAAGCATCGACGCGCGCCAGCTCGGCGCGATCTGCCTGGGCTCGTTCACCGATTGCCCGCGCAAGGAAGTCGCCCACAGCCTGGAGCGGATCTTCGGCGAATACGCCGCCGCCATCGAGGTGCCGCTCTACCACCACCTGCCCAGCGGGCATGGTGCGCAGAACCGGGCCTGGCCTTACGGGAAGACCGCGGTGCTCGAGGGAAACCGGTTGCGCTGGTAGGGACGGGGCGCGCCCCTCTCCGTAAGCGCGAGAGGGGTTGGGAAGTGCCGCTGGAACGGCACAAACCCGTCGAGTATCAGGCCGCGCCGCGCGGTAGCAGCAACCCCAGCGGCAGGCAGACCCGCGCTTCCAGGCCGCCGCCATCGCGGTTGCGCAGTTCGACGCTGCCGCCGTGCTGGGCGGCGATGCGCTTGACGATCGCCAGGCCGAGGCCGGTGCCCTTGCCGCCACGCGCCTTGTCGCCGCGGATGAAGGGATTGAAGATGCTGTCCACTTCCGCGGGATCGATGCCCTGGCCGCGATCGAGCACACTCAGCACCACGTAGGGCGCCGCGCTTTCGCCGGCCACGTAGCTGGCCACCTCCACCGAGCCGCCACCGTGGTTCAGGGCATTGTCGATCAGGTTGCCCAGCAGACGCTTCATCGACACCCGCCGCAACGGCATCGCCGGTACCGGCTGCAAGGCCATGCGCACCTGCTCGCGAGTCTGGTTGAACGGTGCCACCACCTCGCGCACCAGGTCGGTCAGGTCGCCCTCCTCCACCGGCTCGTCGCGGCCGTCGCGGATGAAGGCGAGGAACTGGTCGAGGATCGCATCCATGTCCTCGATGTCGCGGACCATGTCCTCGACCATCTCCCGTTCGCTCTCCGGCAGCAACTCCAGCGACAGGCGCAGGCGTGTCAGCGGGGTGCGCAGGTCGTGGGAGACACCGGCCAACATCAATTCGCGTTCGCGCCCGCCCTGCTCGATGTCCTCGGCCATCTGGTTGAAGGCGCGATACACCTCGGCCATTTCACTCGGCGTCTCCGGCCCCAGCGGCAGACGCACGCTGCGCCCCTGGCCGAACTGGCGGGCGGCGACCACCAGGCGCTTGAGCGGCTGGCTGAGCTGGCGGACGAAGATCCAGGCGGCGGCGGTGGAAAGCAGGCCGATGCCGAGGAACCAGCCGAGCACGCTCCAGATCCGTTGGCCACGCAAGGGATGCGGATACAGCGGCACCGCCAGCCAGCCTTCGCCGAGGCTCGGTGCGCGCACCCAGAGCTGCGACGGCTGGTGGATACGCAGGCGGGTCTCGGTGTCCGGCCCCAGCTCCATCTGCATCTGCCGCTGGAAGATTTCCGTGTACGGCCAGTGCTGCTCGCCGGGCTGGTCGGCGCTGCTCGGCACCCAGCGCAGGCCGGAAGCCTTGGCGATGGCCGCGCGCGACTCCTCGTCGGCAGCCCAGAACGCGCGGATGGTCAGCGCCGCGCCGTGGCTGTACTGGCGGTCGACGATCACGTCCTCGTTCATCAGCAGGTAGACCAGGGTCAGCGCCTTGGAGAACAGCACGACGATCAGCACCAGCCAGAGGGTGCGGGCGAAGAAGCTTTGCGGGAACCAGAGCGGGGTTTTCATCGATCGGACCGGTTGCGCGCCGGCGGACGGGGCCGACGCCTGTTGCGGGTAAGACGACGCGGCCGGTGCATCGCTGCACCGGCCGCGCGGAGACTCAGGCCTTGCGCGCGTTGCCGTCCGGCACGAACACGTAGCCGACCCCCCAGACCGTCTGGATATAGCGCGGCTTGGACGGGTCCGGCTCGATCAGCCGGCGCAGGCGCGAGATCTGCACGTCGATGGAACGCTCCAGGGCATCCCACTCGCGGCCACGGGCGAGGTTCATCAACTTGTCCCGGGTCAGCGGTTCGCGGGCGTGCTGCACCAGGGCCTTGAGCACGGCGAACTCGCCGGTGGTCAGCATGTGTACCTCGTCGCCCTTCTTCAGTTCGCGGGTGGCGAGGAACAGCTGGTAGTCGCCGAAGGTCACCACCTCGTCGGCACCGGCAGGCGCGCCGGGCACCAGCGGTGCCTGGCGGCGCAGCACGGCCTTGATCCGCGCCAGCAGTTCGCGCGGGTTGAACGGCTTGGCCAGGTAGTCGTCGGCGCCCAGTTCCAGGCCCTGGATGCGGCTGCCCTCGTCGCCCTTGGCGGTGAGCATGATGATCGGCACCTGGTTGTTCTGTTCGCGCAGGCGGCGGCAGGCAGTGAGGCCGTCCTCGCCGGGAAGCATCAGGTCGAGCACAACCAGCTGGAACAGTTCGCGGGATAGAAGGCGATCCATCTGCTCGGTGTTCTCCACCGCACGGACGCGGTAGCCCTGCTCGTCGAGGAAACGTTCGAGCAGGCGGCGCAGGCGGGCGTCGTCGTCGACGACGAGGATCTTTTCACCTTCGGCCAGGGCGGCAGGGTTCGACATAGAAACTCCCAGAATGAGTCAGGCGGGCATTATCGCCCAGGTAGCGGCTGGGCCGGACTGTCCATTGTTAGCAGATTTTTCCCCGACCAGCCGCCCTCCAAGGCGAAACTTGGCAGGTATAATGCGGCGCTTTTGCGGCGGGGCGTTGTCTACACGGCCCGTTTTCGTTCGTTTTACCAGGTGGATCAATGGACAGCATCAACACCCGTATCGCCGAAGAGCTCTCCGCACTGCCCTCCGGCCGCGTTCAACCGCAGCAAGTCGCCGCTGCCGTCGCCCTGCTCGACGAAGGCTCCACCGTTCCCTTCATCGCCCGTTACCGCAAAGAGGTCACCGGCAGCCTCGACGATACCCAGTTGCGCATGCTGGAAGAGCGCCTGCGCTATCTGCGCGAACTGGAAGAACGCCGCGGCGCGATCCTCGCCAGCATCGAGGAACAGGGCAAGCTGACCCCCGAACTGGCCCGCGACATCAAGCTTGCCGACACCAAGACCCGTCTCGAAGACCTCTACCTGCCTTATAAGCAGAAGCGCCGCACCAAGGGCCAGATCGCCCTGGAAGCCGGCCTCGGCGCGCTGGCCGACGCACTGTTCGACGACCCGACCCTGGTCCCGGAAAGCGAGGCCGCGCGTTTCGTCGACGCCGAGAAAGGCTTCGCCGACGTCAAGGCGGTGCTGGAAGGCGCCAAGTACATCCTCATGGAGCGCTTCGCCGAAGACGCCACGCTGCTCGACAAGCTGCGCGTGTTCATGAAGAACGAAGCGACCCTGACCGCCCGCGTGGTCCCCGGCAAGGAACAGGAAGGCGCCAAGTTCAGCGACTACTTCGAACACGACGAGCCGCTGAAAAGCGCCCCGTCGCACCGCGCCCTGGCAATCTTCCGCGGACGCAACGAAGGCGTCCTCAGCGCCTCGCTGAAGGTCGGCGAGGAAGCGCCGGGCACCCTGCACCCATGCGAGGTCATGATCGCCGAGCGCTTCGGCCTGTCCAACCAGGGCCGCGCCGCCGACAAGTGGCTGGCCGAGGTGGTGCGCTGGACATGGAAGGTCAAGCTCTATACCCACCTGGAAACCGACCTGTTCGGCGAGCTCCGCGACGGCGCCGAGGATGAGGCGATCAGCGTGTTCGCGCGCAACCTGCACGACCTGCTGCTGGCCGCCCCGGCCGGCCCGCGCGCCACCCTCGGCCTCGACCCGGGCCTGCGCACCGGGGTCAAGGTCGCGGTGGTCGACGCCACCGGCAAGCTGCTGGACACCGCCACCGTCTACCCGCATGCGCCGAAGAACCAGTGGGACCAGACCCTCGCCGTGCTCGCCGCGCTCTGCGCCAAGCACCAGGTCGAGCTGATCGCCATCGGCAACGGCACCGCCAGCCGCGAGACCGACAAGCTGGCCGGCGAACTGATCAAGAAATATCCGGGCATGAAGCTGACCAAGATCATGGTCAGCGAAGCCGGCGCATCGGTGTATTCCGCCTCCGAACTGGCGGCGAAGGAGTTCCCCGAGCTGGACGTGTCCCTGCGCGGCGCCGTGTCCATCGCCCGCCGCCTGCAGGACCCGCTGGCGGAGCTGGTGAAGATCGAGCCCAAGTCGATCGGCGTCGGCCAGTACCAGCACGACGTGTCCCAGCTGAAGCTGGCGCGTAGCCTGGACGCGGTGGTCGAGGATTGCGTGAACGCCGTCGGCGTCGACGTCAACACCGCCTCCGCCGCCCTGCTGGCACGCATCTCCGGCCTCAACTCGACGCTGGCGCAGAACATCGTCGCGCACCGCGACGCCAACGGCGCGTTCCGCACCCGCGACGAGCTGAAGAAGGTCAGCCGCCTGGGCGAGAAGACCTTCGAGCAAGCCGCCGGCTTCCTCCGCGTGATGAACGGCGACAACCCGCTGGACGCCTCGGCGGTGCACCCGGAAACCTATCCGCTGGTGCAGCGCATCGCCGCCGACACCGAGCGCGACATCCGCTCGCTGATCGGCGACTCGGCGTTCCTCAAGCGCCTCGACCCGAAGAAGTTCACCGACGAGACCTTCGGCCTGCCGACCGTCACCGACATCCTCAAGGAACTCGACAAGCCCGGCCGCGACCCGCGTCCGGAGTTCAAGACCGCAGAGTTCCAGGAAGGCGTCGAGAGCCTCAAGGACCTCAAGCCGGGCATGGTCCTGGAGGGCGTGGTGACCAACGTCACCAACTTCGGCGCATTCGTCGACATCGGCGTCCACCAGGACGGCCTGGTGCACATCTCGGCGCTGTCCGAGAAGTTCGTCAAGGATCCGTACGAAGTGGTCAAGGCCGGCGACATCGTCAAGGTCAAGGTCATGGAAGTGGACATTCCGCGCAACCGTGTCGGCCTGTCCATGCGCATGAGCGACACCCCCGGCGAGAAGGTCGAAGGCCAGCGCGGCGGGCGTCCCGCCGGCAGCGGCCAGCCGCGCCAGGAGCGTGGCGCCCCGCGCGGACAGAGCGCGCCGCCGGCGAACAACGCCATGGCCGCGCTGTTCGCCAACGCCAAGCAACTGAAGAAGAAGTGACGGAGCCGTCCATGAGCGAGATGCCCGCCCGCGAGCAGATGATCAGCGCCTACAGCGAACTGGTCGGCCTGGACCCGGTCAGCCTCGGCGACGGAGTCGCCGAGGTACGCCTGCCGATGGCCGCGCACCTGCGCAACCGCGGCGGGGTCATGCATGGCGGCGCGCTGTTCTCGCTGATGGACGTGACCATGGGGCTGGCCTGCTCCAGTTCCCATGGTTTCGACCGCCAGAGCGTCACCCTGGAATGCAAGATCAACTACATCCGCGCCGTCGCCGACGGCGAGGTGCGCTGCGTCGCCCGCGTCCTCCATGCCGGGCGCCGCAGCCTGGTGGTGGAAGCCGAGGTGCGGCAAGGCGACAAACTGGTCGCGAAAGGACAAGGTACCTTCGCCCAGTTGTAAACCGGCGCGGCCGCCATGCGGCAGAGTGGCGCGCAACGGCGATCCCGATCCGTGCCGGGCGCCCGCCTCGACGGCTCCCGCCGAAGGCGCGGCGACCGGCCCCCGGACGAAGCGAAAACGCATTTACGTCCTCCCTCTTGTAGACCGCTCGGTCCACCCTCATATTGGGGCGACCGATCTGGGACGCGATCACAAGGAATCCCGACTTGAGCGATCTTCTCTCCCGCCGCCTGGCTCTGCTCGGCGCCGCAGCCAACCTGCCCCTGCTGACCGAGTGCCTGCATGGCATCGAGCGCGAATGCCTGCGAGTCGATAGCGACGGCAAGCTGGCGCTCACCCCCCACCCCCGGGCCCTGGGTTCGACCCTGACCCATCCACAGATCACTACCGACTACTCCGAGGCCTTGCTGGAGTTCATCACGCCCACGGAAACCGACGTCGCCGACACCCTGGCCGATCTCGAGCGCATCCACCGCTTCGCCAGTTCGAAGCTGGACGGCGAATACCTGTGGAGCCCATCGATGCCCTGCGAGCTGCCGGACGAGGAGAGCATCCCGATCGCCCGCTATGGCAGCTCGCTGATCGGCCGCCTGAAGTACGTCTACCGCAAGGGCCTGGCGCTGCGCTACGGCAAGACCATGCAGTGCATCGCCGGCATCCACTACAACTTCTCCCTGCCGGAGAGGCTCTGGCCGCTGCTGCGCCAGGCCGAAGGCAGCGAGCTGTCGGAACGCGACTACCAGTCCGCCGCCTACATCGCCCTGATTCGCAATTTCCGCCGCTACAGCTGGCTGCTGATGTACCTGTTCGGCGCCTCGCCGGCCCTCGACGCCGGCTTCCTGCGTGGCCGCCCGAGCCAGTTGGAGCGTCTCGACGAACACACGCTCTACCTGCCCTACGCCACCAGCCTGCGGATGAGCGACCTGGGCTACCAGAACAACGCCCAGGCCGGCCTGACGCCCTGCTACAACGACCTGCAGAGCTACATCGACAGCCTGCGCCAGGCGGTCAGCACGCCCTACCCGCCCTACGAGAAGGTCGGCACCAAGCAGGATGGCGAATGGGTGCAGCTGAACACCAACATCCTGCAGATCGAGAACGAGTACTACTCGAGCATCCGGCCAAAGCGCGTCACCTACACCGGCGAGCGTCCGGTGCAGGCCCTGGCCGCTCGCGGCGTGCAGTACGTGGAAGTGCGCTGCCTGGACATCAACCCGTTCCTGCCGCTGGGCATCGACCTGGACGAGGCGCGCTTCCTCGACGCCTTCCTGCTGTTCTGCGCGTTCAGCGACAGCCCGCTGCTGAATGGCGAGTGCAGCGACGCCACCGACAACTTCCTCGCCGTGGTCAAGGAAGGCAGGCGGCCGGGCCTGCAATTGCAACGTCGCGGCCAGCCGGTGGAATTGAAGGTCTGGGCCAACGAGCTGCTCGAACGAATCGCCGACACCGCGGCGCTGCTCGACCGCGCACGCGGCGGCGAAGCCCACGCGGCGGCGCTGGCAGCGCAGCGGGCTAAGGTGGCCGATGCCGAACTGACGCCTTCGGCGCAGGTGCTGAAGGTCATGCGCGAGCGCGGCGAGAGCTTCGAAGCGTTCTCCCTGCGCCAGAGCCGCGAACACGCGGAGTATTTCCGCCAGCATCCGCTGGCCGCCGAAGAGCAGGCACGCTTCGAGAAGATGGCCAGCGACTCCCTGGCCGAACAGACGGAGCTGGAACGCGACCAGGATGGCGACTTCGATACCTTCGTCGCCGCCTACCAGGCGAGCATCCTCGGCCTGATCAGCAACTGAGCGAAGCCGGCGCGCCCCTGCGCCCAGGGACGCGCCGGCGGATCACAGGCTCTTCTCGAATACCTGCGAATTGCGCTGGAAGTTGTACAGCGAGGCCCGCGCCGCCGGTAGCCGCTCTACGCTGCTGGGCTGGAAGCCGCGCTCGCGGAACCAGTGCGCGGTCCGCGTGGTGAGCACGAACAGGGTCTTCAGGCCGAGTCCGCGCGCGCGCTCCTCGATCCGCTCCAGCAGTTCGTCGCCACGCCCGCCGTGGCGGTACTCCGGGTTGACCGCCAGACAGGCCAGCTCGCCCGCCTCGGAATCGGCGATCGGGTAGAGCGCGGCGCAGGCGATGATCAGCCCTTCGCGCTCGACGATGCTGAACTGTTCGATCTCGCGTTCCAGCACCTCGCGGGAACGGCGTACCAGGATGCCCTGCTCTTCCAGCGGGCGGATCAGCTCGATCAGCCCGCCAACGTCCTCGATGCCCGCCTCGCGCAACTGTTCGAACTGCTCTTGGGCGACCAGGGTGCCGTTGCCGGTGCGGGTGAACAGCTCGCTGAGCAGCGCGCCGTCCTCGGTGTAGCTGACGATATGGCTGCGCTTGACCCCGGCCCGGCAGGCCTGCGCCGCGGCGTCCAGCAGCTCGGCCTGGTAGCTGTTGCCCAGCCGTTGCAGGTGCGCGGGCACCTGCTGCGGGCGCAGTTCGCGGACCAGCTTGCCGGATGCGTCCAGCAAGCCCTGTTCGGCGCCGTAGAGAATCAGCTTTTCCGCTTCCAGGTCGATGGCGGCGCGCATGGCCACGTCTTCGCAGGCCAGGTTGAAGATTTCCCCGGTCGGCGAGTAGCCCAGCGGCGAGAGCAGGACGATGCTGCGCTCGTCGAGAAGGCGGCCAATGCCCTTGCGGTCGATGCGACGGACCTCGCCGGTATGGTGGTAGTCGACACCCTCGACCACGCCGATCGGCCGCGCGGTGACCAGGTTGCCGCCAGCGACCCGCAGGCGCGCGCCCTGCATCGGCGAGGCGGCCATGTCCATCGACAGCCGCGCCTCGATGGCGATGCGCAGACTACCCACGGCGTCGATGACGCATTCCAGGGTCGGCGCATCGGTCACTCGCAGGTCGCGGTGATAGCGCGGAGCCAGGCCGCGCGCGGCCAGGCGCGCCTCGATCTGCGGGCGCGAACCGTGCACCAGCACCAGGCGCGCGCCGAGGCTGTGGAGAAGGACCAGGTCGTGGACGATATTGCCGAAATTGGGATGCTCCACCCCTTCGCCGGGGAGCATGACCACGAAGGTGCGGTCCCGGTGCGAGTTGATGTAGGGCGAAGCGTGACGTAACCAGTTGACGTAGTCGGGCATGGTGGGGAAAGCCTGTCGTTTCGTGAGCGAGAGCAAAGCGTGAGCGGCCGGGACGGCCCGAAGGGCGCCGTTATCGTCGTCGCAGCAACATCGACAGGCTTCTCCTCACTTTCTGGTTAACGAGACGGATGGATCACGCGCGAGTTTAAACCCTCGGCGGCCCCGCAGCGGCGGGATTCGACCATGGTACGGGGCTTGGGGCCGGACCGAACCGTTTTACCACTATTTCTGAAAAAAACTATCCGAAAACCCCGGTTAACTCGCGCAGCGCTTTTTCGCTAGGCTGCCTCGTTCGCCGTGCCGTCCGGCGCGCAACCACGCGAACGAGGAAAATCCATGAGCGAATACTTCCATCACGTCCTGGTCGGCCTGCTCGCCGTGCTCCCGGTAGCCAACCCGCTGACCAGCGTCTCGCTGCTGCTTGGCCTCGGCGGCAGCCTACCGCCGGCGGAGCGCAACCGGCAGATATTCAAGGCCAGCCTCTACGTGGCGCTGATCATGCTGGTCAGCTTCTACGGCGGCAGCCTGGTGATGCAGGTGTTCGGCATCTCCATTCCCGGCCTGCGCATCGCCGGCGGGCTGATCGTCGCCTATATCGGCTTCACCATGCTGTTCCCCGCCACCACGCCGGACGAGACCGAAGTCCAGCACGACCTGCTGTCGGACGAGGAAAAGATCACCCCGCACTTCCGCGACCTGTCCTTCGTTCCGCTGGCCCTGCCGGGTACCGCGGGGCCGGGGACCATCGCCCTGGTGGTCAGCTCGGCGTCGACGCTGCAATCCACCTACGGAAGCATTCCGCTGTTCATCCACCTCGCGGCGATCACCGTCACCCTGCTCACCGCGCTGATCTTCTGGATCGCCCTGCAAAGCTCCGGGCGCATCATGAAGTTCCTCGGCGAATCCGGGATCGACGCCATCTCGCGAGTGGTCGGCTTCCTGCTGGTGGCGATGGGCGTGCAGTTCGTCATCAACGGCGGCTTCGAGCTGGTCGCCGGCCACGCCGCGCTTCAGTCGGCGGCGGGCGTCAGGCAGTAATGCTGGATCAGCCGGCGCAGCACGCCGACCATCGGTTCGATACGCGCCAGTTCGAGGTGCTCGTCGGGCTGGTGGGCACAGGCGATGTCGCCGGCGCCGAGGACCAGGGTCTCGCTGCCCAGGCGCTGGAAGTACGGCGCCTCGGTACCGAACGCCACGGCCTCGGCGCGATGCCCGGTCAGGCGTTCGGCGACGCGTACCAGTTCGCTGTCCTGCGCCTGTTCGAACGGCGGCACGGCAGGGAACAGCGGCTGGTAGTCGATGCTCACCTTGTGCCGTTCGGCCAGCGGCCGCAGGCGCTGGCGGATCGCCTCGCGCAACTGCTCGGGCTGCATGCCGGGTAGCGGGCGCAGGTCGAATTCCAGCGAACACTGGCCGCAGATGCGGTTGGGATTGTCGCCGCCGTGGATGCAACCGAAGTTCAAGGTCGGCTGGGGCACGCTGAACTGCGGGTTGTTCCAGGCCTGCTGCCATTCCCCGCGCAGCGCCATCAGCTCACCGATGGTCGCGTGCATCGCCTCCAGGGCGCTGCGCCCGAGGTTTGGATCGGACGAATGGCCGCTCTGCCCGAGAATCTCGATGCGCTCCATCATCACCCCCTTATGCAGGCGGATCGGCCGCAGGTTGGTCGGCTCGCCGATCACCGTGGCGCGACCCAGCGGTCGCCCGCTTTCGGCGAGGGCACGGGCGCCGGCCATCGAGCTTTCCTCGTCGCAGGTGGCGAGGATCATCAGCGGCTGGCGGAACGGCTGGTCGAGCAGCGGCAGCAAGGCCTCGATGGCCAGCGGGAAGAAGCCCTTCATGTCGCAACTGCCGAGGCCGTACCAGCGGCCGTCGCGCTCGTCCAGGCGCAGCGGATCGCTGCTCCACAGCGCTTCGTCGTAGGGCACGGTATCGGTGTGGCCGGCCAGCACCAGCCCGCCGGGACCGCTGCCGTAGCTGGCCAGCAGGTTGAACTTGCCCGGCGAGACTTCCCGGATCTCGCAGCGGAAGCCTAGATCGCCCAGCCAGGAGGCCAGCAGGTCGACCACCGGGCGGTTGGTCTGGTCCAGCTCGGGCTGGGTGCAACTGACGGAAGACGCGGCGATCAGCGCGCCGAACTGGTCTTTCAGAGACGGCAACGGCATGGGACTCTCCACACGGATCGAGCCCCATCATGGCCTATCGCGGCGGTGGATAAAACCGTCCGTTCCGGTTCCGCCTGCGCCAGCCGACGAAGACCGCGCTCAGGCACCGAACAGCGCGCGCAGGACCAGGAAGAACAGGATCGCCAGCACCGCGCCGGCCGGCAGGGTCACTACCCAGGACAGGAAGATCGAGCCGATCACCCGCAGGTTGAGCGCGCCGATGCCGCGCGCCATGCCGATGCCGAGCACCGCGCCGACCAGGGTATGGGTAGTGGACACCGGCAGGCCGATGGCCGAGGCGCCAACCACCGTGGAGGCGGTCGCCAGCTCGGCGGCGAAGCCGCGGCTGGGGGTCAGCTCGGTGATCTCCCGGCCGATGGTCGCGATCACCCGGTAGCCATAGGTAGCCAGGCCGATGACGATGCCCACCGCGCCCAGCAGCAGTACCCAGGACGGCACCGGCGAACGGCTCACCAGATCCAGGTCGCCGCCGGCCTGGACCACCGCGACGACCGCCGCCACCGGGCCGATGGCGTTGGCCACGTCGTTGGCACCATGGGCGAAAGCCATGGAGCAGGCGGTGAAGATCATCAGCACCGCGAAGACCCGCTCGACGCTGGCGAAGCCGCCACGCGGATCGGCTCCGCCAGTGGGTCGGATACGCAACAGCAGGACGATACCCAGGCCCATCACCAGGCCGCCGGCGAGCAACGCCAGACCCAGCGTCTGGAGGCCGGAAAGCTCCAGGCCGACATGCTTCAGGCCCTTGCCGACGGTCATCAGCGCGACCATGAAGCCCGCCAGGAACATGTACAGCGGCACGTAGCGGCGCGCGCTGCGGAACGGGTCCTCGGCATGCAGTACCAGCCACTGCACGCTCCTGAACAGGGCGAAGGCGAGCAGCCCGGACAGCACCGGCGTCACCACCCAACTGGCGACGATCGGGCCGATCGCGCCCCAGTGCACCGCGTGCACCGAGACACCGACCGAGGCGAAGCCGATGATCGCGCCGACGATGGAGTGGGTGGTCGACACCGGCCAGCCCTTGATCGTCGCCAGCAACAGCCAGACCCCGGCGGCCAGCAAGGCCGAGAGCATGCCGAAGACCAGCAGGTCGGGGGTCATGTACTGCGGATCGACGATGCCGCTCCTGATCGTTTCAGTGACCTCGCCGCCGGCGAAGTAAGCACCGCAGAACTCGAAGACCATCGCCACCAGGATCGCCTGGCGGATGGTCAGCGCCCGTGAGCCCACCGAGGTGCCCATAGCGTTGGCGACGTCGTTGGCGCCGACGCCCCAGGCCATGAAGAAACCGAACAGGCAGGCGAGTACGAGGAAGGCGAAGCCGTGGTCGGCGATCAGGGACATGGGCGGGGATCCGTATGCGGGCAGAAGGCGGAAAGAAACCTGGCGCTCAACGCGCCAGCAATTGCTCCAGGCGGTTGCCGACCCGCTGGGCGCGGTCGGCGACATCGCCGATCCATTCGATGATCTGGTAGAGGAACATCACGTCCACCGGCGGCAGCTCGCTTTCCAGGCGGAACAGCTCGCGGCGCACCTCGACCTGGATGCGGTCGGTGTCGTTCTCGATCGCCTCGAGTTCCTCCACCATGCTTTCCACCAGACTGGTCTCGCGCCCGCCGAAGCCGGTCTCGAGCAGTTCGTTGAGTTCGTTGACTACCCGCAACGCCTGGGCGCTGGCGTCCACCGAGCGCTGCACGTAGGCGAGCATCTGGCCCTGCAGCGGCAGCGGGATGCGCATGCGCCGGCCGAGCATCAGCCCGGCGATGTCCTTGGCGCGATTGGCGACTTTGTCCTGTACACTGAGCAGCTCCAACAGATCGGAGCGCGGCACCGGAAGGAACAGGCTCTTGGGCAGGTGCATCCGGACGTTCTTCTTCAGCCGATCGGCTTCCTGCTCCAGTCGCACCATGTCCTGCTGAACCTGTTCGACCTGCGCCCAGTCCTCGGCGATCACCGCGCGGAAGAACGGCAACAGGCCGGCCGCGCATTCGTGGGCCTTGGCGATGTGCTGCTGCATCGGCCCGATCGGCGAACGGCCGAACAGGCTGATGAACGGATTGGTCGGCATGGAACGCCTCCCTGGTGGAAATGCCGAAAAGTATAGGCCACCCACCCCGCGCGCCTTTGATCTGGAACACCTTCACCCGCGGACGCCTGGCGTCCCGAGCCGGACATCGCCCCATGCAGAAAGAAACCGAAATCAAACTCCGCGTCAGCCGCGCCACCCTGGAAGCCTTGCAGGAGCACCCGTTGCTGAAGAAACGCAACAAATCGGGCTGGGAGCGCCGCGAACTGTACAACCAGTACTACGACACCCCCGGCCGCGAGCTGGCCCGGGCCAAGGTCGCGCTGCGCATGCGCCGCGACGGCGAGCAGTACATCCAGACGCTGAAGAGCCGCGGGCAGAGCGTGGCCGGGCTGTCCGAACGCAACGAGTGGGACTGGTACCTGGAAAAGAACAAGCTCGACCTGAAGAAACTCGACGACAAGTGCTGGCCGGCGGCCCTCAAGGACCTCGACAAGAAGCAGCTCAAGCCGATCTTCAGCACCGACTTCGTCCGCCAGCGCGCCGAGATCGCCTGGGGCCGCGGCAAGGCCAGGGTAGTCGTGGAGGCGGCGCTCGACCTGGGCAAGGTGGTCGCCGGCGACAACCAGGAGGAAATCTGCGAACTGGAGCTGGAACTGCGCCAGGGCGATGCCGCCGCGCTGCTCGAGCTGGCCGCGGAACTGGCCGCCGACCTGCCGCTGATGCCCTGCGACATCAGCAAGGCCGAGCGCGGCTACCGCTTGTTCGACCCGAACAGCTACGAGGTCGATCCCCCGGCGCAGAAACTGCTGGCGGAAACCCCGCTGGACGGTGCCTTCGCCGCCATCGCCTGGTACCTGCTCGGCAGCAGCCAGCGACTGGCCGAACAGTATCGCTTCAACGGCCACTGGCGCCTGCTGGAGGACTGGCTGCAACACCTGCAGGACCTGCGTACCCTGCTCGGCAGCCTCGGCCAGGCGGTGCCACGCGCCAGCAGTCGCGAGCTGCGCGAAGCGCTGGACGCTCTCCTCGCCGACTGGGCGCCGCGCATCGAGCGCGGCCGTGACGACGAGACGCTACGCCAGCAGGCGCCGCAACTGTTCCGCGGCGAACTCGACGAGACCCGCTGGGGCCTGTTCTCCCTGAATGCCTCGCGCTGGCTGCTGGCCAAGGCCTGGACCGAGTCGCGCAACGAGCGCGGCAACCGCCAGGGCGCCGCCGCGCTGGGCAAATGGCTGCTGCGCAGCCTTGCCGAAGAAGCCCAGGCCACGCCGCTGGCGCGCGCCCACCAGCATCCCGAGCTGCTTCCCGACCAAGCGCCGCGCCTGCAGCGCATGCTTACCTGGTTGCGCCTGGCGCGCGGCGTGCTCGACCTGCCGGAAGCCGACCGCCTCTACGGCGAACTGGCCAAGTTGCTGGAGCTGCTGCGGCAACCTGTCGATGCCGAGCGCCTGGCTGACCGCGCCACGCAGGCCCATACTGTGCTGACGCTCAAACCCTGGAAGGCGCTGATGAAATAAGCTTCGCCGCTACCGCCATCATCCGAAGGGAGTCTGCATGTCCGTGTTCGCCACCGCCGCCCAGGACCGCCTGCTGGACCTCGGCGACCTGCTCCGCGAGCTGGTCGCCCAGGGCCGGGTCGGGCAGGAGCAGGCCGAACAGTGCCTGGCGATCCGCCGCAGCGCGGTGCGCAACCAGCAGCATCCGCTGGAGTTCCTCGCCGCGCAGCAGGTCGAGGATCTCAAGCGCCCCGGACGCAAGCTCGACCTGGAGACCCTCACCCAGTGGCTGGCCGAGTATGCCGGCCAGCCCTACCTGCGCATCGACCCGCTGAAGATCGACGTCGCCGCGGTGACTCCGCTGATGTCCTACGCCTTCGCCCAGCGCCATGGCATCCTCGCCGTCGCGCTGAGTCCGGAGGAAGTCACCATCGCCAGCGCCCAGCCCTTCGTACAGGGCTGGGAAAGCAACCTGGTGCATGTGCTCAAGCGACCGATCAAGCGGGTGGTGGCGAACCCGGCGGACATCCAGCGCTACACCGTCGAGTTCTTCCGCCTGGCCCGCTCGGTCAGCGGCGCCACCTCGCCGGACCAGAAGATCAGCGGCGTCGGCAACTTCGAGCAGTTGCTCAACCTCGGCGCCGCCGACCAGGAGCCGGACGCCAACGACGCGCACATCGTCACCATCGTCGACTGGCTGTTCCAGTACGCCTTCCAGCAGCGCGCCAGCGACATCCACATCGAGCCGCGCCGCGAGCAGGGCACCGTGCGCTTCCGTATCGACGGCGTGCTGCACAACGTCTACCAGTTCCCGCCGCAGGTGACCATGGCGGTGGTCAGCCGCCTGAAGTCGCTGGGACGGATGAACGTGGCGGAGAAACGCAAGCCGCAGGACGGCCGGGTCAAGACCAAGACCCCGGACGGCGCCGAGGTGGAGCTGCGCCTGTCGACCCTGCCCACCGCCTTCGGCGAGAAGATGGTGATGCGCATCTTCGACCCCGAGGTGCTGCTCAAGAGCTTCGACCAGCTCGGCTTCTCCGCCGACGACCTGCGCCGCTGGCAGAGCATGACCAGCCAACCCAACGGCATCATCCTGGTCACCGGCCCCACCGGCTCGGGCAAGACCACCACGCTCTACACCACGCTCAAGCAACTGGCCACCGACGAGGTGAACGTCTGCACCATCGAGGACCCGATCGAGATGATCGAGCCCTCGTTCAACCAGATGCAGGTCCAGCACAACATCGACCTGACCTTCGCCAGCGGCGTACGCGCCCTGCTGCGGCAGGACCCGGACATCATCATGGTCGGCGAGATCCGCGACCTGGAGACCGCCGAGATGGCGATCCAGGCGGCGCTCACCGGGCACCTGGTGCTCTCCACCCTGCACACCAACGACTCGCCCACGGCGATCACCCGCCTGCTCGAACTGGGCGTGCCCTACTACCTGATCCGCGCCACGGTGCTCGGGGTCATGGCCCAGCGCCTGGTGCGCACACTCTGCCCGCACTGCAAGGCGCCGATGCAACTGGCGGACAGCGACTGGCACGAACTGACCCGCCCTTGGAGCGCCCCGCCGCCCAGCGGCGCGCACCAGGCCGTGGGTTGCCTGGAGTGCCGCGACACCGGCTATCGCGGGCGCGCCGGCGTCTATGAAATCATGCTGCTCAGCGATAGCCTGAAAGAACTGATCACCGCCGACACCGACCTGGTCGCCCTGCGCCGCCAGGCGTACAAAGAAGGCACCCGCAGCCTGCGCCTGTCCGGCGCGCAGAAGGTCGCCGCGGGTATCAGTACGCTGGAGGAAGTACTGCGGGTGACCCCGCAGAGCGAACAGAAGTAGCGGCACATCCCGTCGGCGGAGTTCCGACGGTTGCACGGCACAACGCCGGACGGGCCTGCCAGGCCCACAGACAAGGATGTAGACGATGACGAGCGCTCCCCCCGCCGTCCCCGCGCCGACGCTCCCCAGCCCCGGCGCACCGCACCTGCGGCGAGCCGCGAGCGGCGTCCCTGGCCCGATGTGGCTCGGCCGGCCGCCGAGCCGGCGCTGAGGGCCGGCCGATGGAAATCCTGCTGCTACGCCTGGACTTCTGGGACTGGCTGGCCTTCGGTACCGTCCTCCTGCTCCTGGAAATCTTCGGTGCCGGCGGCTATCTGCTGCGGGTCGGCCTCACCGCCGCTTGTGTCGGTGCGCTCGGCGCGCTCCTGCCGGGACTGGCCTGGCCCTGGCAGGTAGGGCTGTTCGTCCTGCTCTCCGGGCTGGTCGCCGCCTTGCATCGACGCCGTCGCCGCAAGGCCGGTAGCGTCGAGGAAACGCCAGGGTTGCAGCGACGCGGCGACGACCTGTTCGGCCGCACCTTTCCCTTGCACCGGGCGATCGTCGGCGGGCTCGGCGAGCTGCGCGTCGAGGACGCGTTATGGCTGGTCAGCGGTCCCGACCTGCCGCGCGGCGCCCTGGTCCGGGTCACCGGCCAGGACGGCGCCCTGCTGCACGTCGAGCCTGCCGCGCCCTGAATCGCTGTAGCTCCCGGCCGGCGGGGGCTGTACGGCAGCGGAAAAAGCGACCGGACGGTCATCCCCGCTGGAACTCCGGGACGGCAAACGCGATCTGATGTAACACGCAGCCCCCTATCAGGAGTTCCCCCATGCGTTCCGTCAAACTCGCCGCCGCCACCCTGGTCATCGCCGCCCTGCCGCTGGGCTCGGCCACGGCCGATACCTTCTGGCGCAACATCATTTCCTCGGGTGCCACCACGGCCTCCACCTACCTGACCTTCCGCCACGACCACAAGCTGATCGTCGCCGCGCAGGACGACGCCGGCAGCTACATCGCCAGCGACGGCGCGATCCGCGGGCCGTACCTGGAAGCCGCCCTGCAGAAGCTGCGCAACGACAACCCGGACCTGCAGGCCAGCGACATGGAACTGGCCAGCGCGATCCTCGCCGGCGGCGAGCAGTCCGCCGTCCAGCAGTAGGCCCCGGCGACCTCGCCTCCGCCCGGAGGCGAGGTCACTCGCGGTAGTCGTCCAGCGGCACGCAGGCGCAGAACAGGTTGCGGTCGCCGTAGACGTTGTCCACCCGGTTAACCGCCGGCCAGTACTTGAACGCCCGCGCATGTTCGCTCGGGGTCACCGCCTCGGCGATCTCGTAGGGTCTCTGCCAGATCCCGGTAACGTCGGCCAGGGTATGCGGCGCCCGTTTCAGCGGGTTGTCCTCCGCCGGCCAGTCGCCGCTTTCCACCTTGCCGATCTCGGCCCTGATGCTCAGCATCGCCTCGACGAAGCGATCCAGCTCCGCCTTCGACTCGCTCTCGGTCGGCTCCACCATCAGCGTGCCCGGTACCGGGAAGGACATGGTCGGGGCGTGGAAGCCGTAGTCCATCAGGCGCTTGGCCACGTCTTCCTCGGTGATCCCGGTCTGCGCCTTGAGCGGTCGCAGGTCGAGGATGCATTCGTGGGCGACGCGCTCGTTGCGCCCGCGGTAGAGCACCGGGAACGCCCCGTCCAGGCGGTTCGCCAGGTAGTTGGCGGAGAGGATCGCCACCTCGCTGGCGTCGGCCAACTGCGGGCCCATCATGGCGATGTACATCCAACTGATCGGCAGGATGCTGGCGCTGCCCCAGGGCGCCGCGCTGACCGCGTCGTTCAGCGGGTTCGGCCCTTCGACGCGGATCACCGGGTGGTTGGCGACGAACGGCGCCAGGTGCCGCTTGACCCCGATCGGCCCCATGCCCGGCCCGCCACCACCATGGGGGATGCAGAAGGTCTTGTGCAGGTTCATGTGCGAGACGTCCGCGCCGATGTCCGCCGGTCGCGCCAGGCCGACCTGGGCGTTGAGGTTGGCGCCGTCCATGTAGACCTGGCCGCCGTGGCGGTGGACCACTTCGCAGATCTCGCCTATCCCCTCCTCGTAGACGCCGTGGGTCGAGGGATAGGTGATCATCAGGCAGGACAGCCGGTCGCCCGCCTCGGCCGCCTTGAGGCGCAGGTCGTCGAGGTCGACGTTGCCGCGGGGATCGCACTCGACGATCACCACCCGCATGCTGGCCATGATCGCCGAGGCCGGGTTGGTGCCATGCGCCGATGCGGGAATCAGGCAGATGTCGCGCTGGCTATCGCCGCGGCTCTGGTGGTAGCGGCGGATCGCCAGCAACCCGGCATACTCGCCCTGTGCTCCCGAGTTCGGCTGCATGCAGATGGCGTCGAAGCCGGTGATCGCCCGCAGCCAGGCTTCCAGTTCGTCGATCATCCGGCGATAGCCCTCGGCCTGCTCGCGCGGCACGAACGGATGCAGTTCGGCGAATTCCGGCCAGGTGATGGGGATCATCTCGCTGCTGGCGTTGAGCTTCATGGTGCAGGAGCCGAGCGGGATCATCGCCTGGTTCAGCGCCAGGTCCTTGCCTTCCAGCTGGCGCAGGTAGCGAAGCATCTCGGTCTCGCTGTGGTGGGCGTTGAACACCGGATGCTGCAGGTAGGCCGAAGTGCGTTGCAGGACCGCCGGAATGCCGTCGGCCACCGCCCCGCCATCCAGGTGTGCGACATCCAGCCCGTGGCCGGCACCGAGGAAGATCTCGAACAGGGTCGCCAGGGTCGCCGCGTCACAGGTTTCGTCGAGGCTCAGGGCCAGCCGCCGGTCGTCGACCACGCGCAGGTTGACCCGCGCCGCCCGCGCCCGCTCGAGGATCGCCGCCTGACGCTCGCCGACCTCGTAGGTCAGGGTGTCGAAGAAGTACCGGTTGAGCCGCCGCAGTCCCTTGCTTTCCAGGCCCGCCGCCAGCAGCGCGGTCAGGCGCTGGACACGTTGGGCGATGCGTTTCAGCTCCTGCGGCCCATGGTAGACGGCATACAACGAAGCAATGTTGGCCAGCAGCACCTGGGCGGTGCAGATGTTCGAGTTGGCTTTTTCCCGACGGATGTGCTGCTCGCGGGTTTGCAGGGCCATGCGCAACGCCGGGTTGCCGCGGGCGTCGCGGGAAACGCCGATGATCCGCCCCGGCATTGCCCGCTTGTACCCTTCGCGGGTGGCGAAGAACGCCGCGTGCGGCCCGCCGTAGCCCATCGGTACGCCAAAGCGCTGGGCGCTGCCGAGCACCACGTCGGCACCGAGTTCCCCCGGCGGGGTCAGCACCAACAGGGCGAGCAGGTCGCTGGCGACGCAGGCCAGCGCCTGTTGACCGTGCAACGCCTCGATAAGCGGGCGCAGGTCGCGGATCTCGCCACGACTGTCCGGGTATTGCAGCAAGGCGCCGAACACCGCGTGGGCGGCAAGATTGTCCGGCTCGTCGACGACCAGTTCGAAACCGAACGCCTCGGCGCGGGTGCGCAACACCGAAACGGTCTGCGGATGGCAATGCGCATCGACGAAGAACCGGTTGCTCCTGGCCTTCGCCACCCGCCTGGCCAGGGCCATGGCCTCGGCGGCGGCGGTGGCTTCGTCGAGCAGCGAGGCGCTGGCCAGGTCGAGTCCGGTGAGGTCGATGGTCAGCTGCTGGAAATTCAGCAGCGCTTCCAGGCGGCCCTGGGCGATTTCCGGCTGGTAGGGCGTATAGGCGGTGTACCAGCCGGGATTCTCCAGCACGTTGCGGAGGATCACCGGCGGCGTCACGGTGCCGTAGTAGCCCATGCCGATCAGGCTGGTCCAGCGCTGGTTGAGCCCGGCGTAGCCGCGCAGGCGCGCCAGGGCGGCCTGTTCGTCGAGCGCGGCGGGCAGTTCCAGCGGCCGGTTGAGGCGGATCGCCGGCGGCACCGTCTGCACGATCAGTTCGGCGCGAGTGGAAACTCCGAGGAAATCCAGCATGGCCTGCTGTTCCGCCGGATCGGGGCCGAGGTGGCGGCGCAGGAAGGCATCGGCGGGCTGGAGCTGGGCGAGGGACGGCGTCTGCGACATGGCTTCGGTCTCGTTGGGGGCGGCATCGCCCTGCCAGCGATCGTCGCCGAACGGATATCGAATGAGAAAGCAACGACGGCGAAAACGCATTTCGCCGCTGCAAAAAGAACAAAGCCTCGAATGATCGAGGCCTTGTCCAAGGATAGCGGGTTTTGTCGCGACTACGCGGCGGCTCAGCCTTCCGCGTCGACGGCGGCCTGGTAGCCAGCGGCGTCGAGCAGCTTGTCCAGCTCGGCCGGATTGCTCGGCTTGAGCTTGAAGAACCAGGACGCGTACGGGTCGTTGTTGACGTCTTCCGGGGTGTCGGCCAGGGCTTCGTTGATAGCGATGACTTCGCCGCCGATCGGCGAATAGATGTCGGAGGCGGCCTTCACCGACTCGACCACGCCCGCTTCCTGGCCGGCGGCGAGGGTCTTGCCCAGCTCCGGCAGCTCGATGAAGACCACATCGCCAAGGGCTTCCTGGGCATGGTCGGAAATGCCCACGGTAACGCTGCCGTCGGCTTCCAGACGAGCCCATTCGTGGCTCTGGGCGTAACGCAGTTCGGCGGGAATATTGCTCATCTTGTTTTCCTCGAAGTCGGGGGCGACGGCGGTCGCCATTGCCAGGTTAGATCAGGGGCTTGCCGTGACGCACGAAACTGGGCTGGACCACCCGTACCGGGTACCACTTGCCGCGGATTTCCACCTCGGCGCGGTCGCCGGTGGCGGCCGGCACGCGGGCCAGCGCGATGGACTTGTTCAGGGTAGGCGAAAAGCTGCCGCTGGTGATCTCCCCCTCACCAATGCCAGCTACCCGCACCACCTGGTGGGCGCGCAGCACGCCGCGCTCCTCCAGAACCAGGCCGACCAGCTTCGGCTGGTCGCCGGCGGCCTTCTGCGCTTCCAGCGCGCGGCGGCCGACGAAGTCCCGCGCAACCGGCTCCCAGGCTACGGTCCAGCCCATGTTGGCGGCAAGCGGGGAAACGCTTTCGTCCATGTCCTGGCCGTAGAGATTGAGCCCGGCCTCCAGGCGCAGCGTATCGCGCGCCCCCAGGCCCGCCGGGGATATCCCGGCGCCAACCAGCTCGTTGAGGAAGCCCGGCGCCTCGGCGGCCGGCAGCATGATCTCCAGGCCGTCCTCGCCGGTGTAGCCGGTGCGGGCGATGAACCAGTCGCCCTCGGCACGGCCCTGGAACGGCTTGAGTTCGCGTATCAGCGCGGCGCGTGCCGGGGATACCAGTTCGGAGCTGTGCACGCGGGCGTTGGGGCCCTGGATGGCGAGCATCGCCAGGTCGCCGCGTTCCTGCAGGTCGACCTTGAAGCCGGCGGCCTGCGCCTGCATCCAGGCGATGTCCTTGTCGCGGGTGGAGGCGTTGACCACCACCCGGTAGCCGTTCTCGGTCAGGTAGACGATCAGGTCGTCGACCACCCCGCCCTCTTCGTTGAGCATCGCGCTGTAGAGCGCCTTGCCGGTCTCGCCGAGGCGCGCCACGTCGTTCGCCAGGAGATGCTGCAGATAGGCCGTGGCCTGCTCGCCGGCGACGTCGACCACGGTCATGTGGGACACGTCGAAGACGCCGCAGTCACGCCGGACCTGATGGTGCTCCTCGACCTGCGAACCGTAGTGCAGCGGCATGTCCCAACCGCCGAAATCGACCATCTTGGCGCCGAGCGCGACGTGCAGCTCGTAAAGCGGGGTGCGCAATCCCATGGGTATTCTCCTTCCGGGCGTAGCGGGTGCCGTCGGCAGAGACCGCCGGCACGAAATCGCGCGCATTGTAGCCGCAAGCCCCGGAGCAGGACACCATGGAAGCGTGCCGCGATCTGTGCATAGACCCTACGGCCTGCATGGATACTAGGCTCAGCGATCGGAATGATGGGCAGAACGACGAATCAACCCGACCACCGGTAGCAGGCCGACCAGCACCAGGGTCAGGGCCGGCAGCGAGGCGCGCGCCCATTCGCCCTCGCTGGTCATCTCGAAGATCCGTACGGCCAGGGTGTCCCAACCGAAGGGACGCATCAGCAGGGTCGCCGGCATCTCCTTGAGCACGTCGACGAAGACCAGCAGCGCGGCGCTCAGCGAGGCCGGCAGCAACAGCGGCAGGTAGACCCGCAGGAACAGCAGCGGGCCGCCCACGCCGAGGCTGCGCGAGGCTTCCGGCAGCGACGGGCGGATCCGCGCCAGCCCGCTTTCCAGCGGCCCGTAGGCCACCGCCATGAAACGGATCAGGTAGGCCAGCAGCAGGGCGAACAGACTGCCCAGCAGCAGCGGCTTGCCGGCGCCGCCGAGGGCGCTGGAAAGCGGGATCACCCAGTGATTGTCCAGCCAACTGAAGGCCAGCATGATCGAAACCGCCAGGACCGAGCCCGGCAGCGCATAACCGAGGTTGCCCAGGCCCACCGCGCCGCGGATAGCGCGGGTCGGCACCAGGCGCACGGCGAAGGCCAGCAGCAGGGCCACGGCGACCGTCGCCAGCGCAGCGATGCCGCCCAGCGTCAGGGTATGGCCGATCAGGTCCCAGTAGCGCTCGTCGAGGTCGAAACGGCCCTGGCGCCAGAACCAGACAACCAGTTGCGCCACGGGAATCACGAAGGCGCAGAGGAACACCAGCCCGCACCAGGCGCTCGCCGCCAGCGCCCTGGCGCCGCGCAGGCGGTACAGCGGCGCGCCGCGCGGACGCTCGCTGGCGGCCTTGGCTCGGCCTCGCGTGTGGCGCTCGCCGAGCAGCACCAGGCATACCCCGAGCAACAACAGGCTGGCCAGCTGGGCGGCGCTGGAGAGGCTGTAGAAGCCGTACCAGGTCTTGTAGATGGCGGTGGTGAAGGTGTCGAAGTTGAACACCGATACCGCGCCGAAGTCGGCCAGGGTTTCCATCACTGCCAGCGCCAGGCCGGCGCCGATCGCCGGCCGCGCCATCGGCAGGGCGACCCGCAGGAACGCCTGCCAGGGCGACAGGCCGAGGACCCGCGCGGCTTCCATCAGGCCCTTGCCCTGGGCGATGAAGGCGCTGCGCGCGAGCAGGTAGACATAGGGATAGAACACCAGCACCAGGACCAGGATCACCCCGCCGGTGGAGCGTACGCGCGGCAACCGCAGGCCGCTGCCGAACCACTCGCGCAGCAGGCTCTGCACCGGTCCGGCGAAATCCAGCAGGCCGACGAAGACGAACGCCAGGACGTAGGCCGGGATCGCGAACGGCAACATCAGCGCCCAGTCCAGCCAGCGCCGCCCGGGGAATTCGCAGAGACTGGTGAGCCAGGCCAGGCTGACCCCGAGCAGAGTCACGCCGATGCCGACGCCGAGCACCAGGGTCAGGGTGTTGCCGAGCAGGCGCGGCAACTGGGTATCCCACAGGTGGCTCCAGATTTCCCGGTCGATCTCCAGCCAGCTCAGCAGCAGCACGCTGAGCGGCAGCAGCACCAGCGCGGCAACGGTGAAGGTGATGGGGTACCAGCGGCGGGGAGCGGGATGGGCCACGAAATCCTCGGTGCGGAACGAACGACGCCCCGCTCGGACGAGCCGGGGCGCCGAGTATAACCGGCGGTCAGTTCCAGCCGGCGCGGTCCATCAGGCGAATCGCCTCGGCCTGGCGCTTGCCGGCGACTTCCACCGGGATGCTGTCGGCCTTGAAGCTGCCCCAGCTGGCGACTTCGGCTGACGGCGCGACCTGCGGGTTGGCCGGGAATTCCTGGTTGATCCCGGCGAACAGCGCCTGGGCGTCGGGCCCGGTCATCCATTCCACCAGCGCCTTGGCTGCCTCGGGATGCGGCGCGTGGCGAGTCAGGCCGATGCCCGACAGGTTGACGTGGACGCCGCGGTCGGCCTGGTTCGGCCAGAACAGCTTGACCCGCAGGTTCGGGTTCTGCTTGTGCAGGCGTCCGTAGTAGTAGGTATTGACGATGCCGACGTCGCACTGGCCGGCGTCCACCGCCTGGATCACCGCGTTGTCGTCGGCGAATACGTCGGTGGCCAGGTTGTTCACCCAGCCCCGGAGGATTTCCTCGGTCTTCTGCGCCCCGTGGGTCTCGATCAGGGTCCCGGTCAGCGACTGGTTGTAGACCTTCTTCGCCGTGCGCAGGCACAGGCGGCCTTCCCATTGCTTGTCGGCCAGGGCTTCGTAGGTGCTCAGCTCTTCCGGCTTGACCCGCTCGGTGGAGTAGACGATGGTCCGCGCGCGCAGCGACAGTCCGGTCCAGCTATCGGTGCTGGAACGATACTGCGAGGGAATGTTCCGTTCGATGGTGGCCGACTTGAACGGTTGCAGCAGGCCCATCTGCTCGGCCTGCCAGAGGTTGCCGGCGTCCACGGTGAGCAGCAGGTCGGCCGGGGTGTTCGCGCCTTCGGCCTTGATCCGCGCCATCAGCGGCGCTTCCTTGTCGGTGATGAACTTGACCTTCACGCCGGTCTTGCTGGTGTAGGCATCGAACACCGGCTTGATCAGCTCGTCGATGCGCGAGGAATACACCACCACTTCGTCGGCGGCCTGGGCCAGGCCGGTGATGCCCAGAGCCAGGGCGGCGAGTAGAGCTTTGCTTGCCTGCATGAAGAACAGCCTCGTCAGCGGAACGTAGGCACGAATGATAAGAAATCTCGCTTGCGAACCCGCGCGACTAAATGTGTCGGGGTGTTTCGCCTGCGTCCAGGCCGCCGAGGATGGCGAGAAACGCCTCCACCGCGGCGCTGCGGCCATGGCGGCGGGTGAAGACGAGGAAATCGGCCAGCGCCTCGGGCTCGGCCAGCGGGCGATAGACGACTCCGGCCCGGGCCAGCGCGGTGCTGCAACGCGGCACCAGGGCAACGCCCTGGCCGGCCGCGACCAGGGCGATGATCGAGGTGATCTGGCGTCCGGCCGGTCCCCTCGTCAGCGCCAGCCCGGCCTTCCGGTAGAGGCGCTCGATCAGTTCGTTGAGGCCGGAGCCGTAGTCCAGCGGAAACAGGATCAGCGGCCGATCACGCAGATCGTACAGGCCGATCCGCTCTTGCCGCGCCAGCGGATCGCCGTTGGGCACGGCCACCACCAGCGGCTCGCCGCCCAGGGCCAGCACCTCGATGCCGACCTGGCCTTCCGGCGGCGGCAGGCGCCCCAGCCCCACATCGATGCCGCCTTCGGCGATCTGCGCCCATTGCGCCGCCGAAGCGCCTTCGAGCAGCTCCAGTTGCACCTCCGGATGGCGCTCGCGGAACAGTCGGATCGCCTCGGTGAACAGGTCCGACAGGGCGATGGAGCTGGCGTAGCCGAGGGTCAGGTGGCCGGCCAGCCCCTGCGCCAACTTGCGGGCGAAGCCGGCGGTGCGCTCCAGTTGGTCCAGCAGGCCGCGTGCGTAAGGCAGGAACAGGCTGCCCTCGGCGGTGAGGGTCACCGCCCGGCTGGAGCGGTCGAACAGGCGAAAGCCCAGCTCTTCCTCCAGCGCGGATATCTGCCGGGTCAAGGGCGGCTGCGCCATGTGCAGGCGCTGGGCGGCGCGGCCGAAATGCAGGGTTTCGGCAACGGCTGCGAAGCAGCGCAGGCGGCGTAGGTCGAGCATGCGGTTCCTCGGTATCGATCGGTCCTGAATCGGTATTGGCCAGCCCGTCGGGAGCGCCCCTATAACAGGGGGTTTCTCGTCCAGGCAGAGCGTTCCATGAATTCGTCCCAGGGTTTCCCCCGCCTCGCGCTGTTTCTCTGCGGTTGCGCTGCGTTCCTCAATCTCTATACCACCCAGGGCATCTTCGACGAACTGGCGGCGAGCTTCCACATCAGCGCCCATCAATCGAACTGGAGCATCACCGCCACCACCCTGGCGGTGGCCCTCGCCGCGCCCTTCGTCGGCCGGCTCAGCGGCGGCCGCGAGCGCAGCCGGGTGATCGCCTTCGCCGCCAGCCTGCTCTGCGTGCCCATGCTGCTGGCCGCCCATGCCGGCAGCTTCGCCGCCTTCCTGCTCTGGCGCTTCGCCGAGGGGATGCTGATTCCCCTGCTGTTCGCCAGCAGCGTGGCCTACATCGGCGAGCGCTGGAGCGGCGGCGCGGTCATCGAGCTGACCAGCCTCTATGTCGCCGGGACCATCCTCGGCGGCTTCGCCGGACGCTTCCTCACCGGCCTGCTGACCGAGGAGTGGGATTGGCGCGTCGCCTTCCGGATCCTCGCCGGGCTGACCCTGCTCATCGCCGTCGCCATCCGCGCGCTGCTCCCTGCCAATTCTGGCAGGCACTCGCCCGCACCCGGGAAACGCCCCTTAGTATCCCGTGAACTGTTCCGGGCTCCGCTGCTGTCGTCCTACGCGGTGGGGTTCTGTGTCCTCTTTTCCCAGGTCGCCATGTTCACCTATATCGGCATCCATCTCAGCCGTCCGCCGTACAGCCTGGACACCGCTCAGCTCGGCTCGATCTACGCGGTGTTCCTCCTCGCCCTGCTGGTGATTCCCGCCAGCGGCCGCCTGGCCCGCGCCCGCCCGCACCGCCAGTTGCTGCTGGGCGCATCGCTGCTGGGCGTCTGCGGCTCGCTGCTGACCCTGGCGCCGGGCCTGCCGACGATTCTCGTCGGCCTGGCTCTCAGCGCCACCGGCGTGTTCCTCGCACAGTCCACGGTCAACGCTTTCACCGCCAGCAACGCCGGGACCGACAAGGCCGGCGCCGTCGGCCTCTACCTGGCCTGCTACTACGCCGGCGGCAGCTTCGGCGCGGTGCTGCCGGCGCCATTCTGGGACCGCTGGGGCTGGCCGGGCTGCCTGGGCCTGATCCTCCTGGCCCAGTTGCTGCCGTTGCTGCTGACCCGCTACGGCTGGTCCGCACCACAGGCCGAACGCGCGGCCCTGCGCGCGTCGCAAGGAAGACCGTAACCATCGCAAGAACAACAAGAACCGACAGGAGGTTAGCCATGAACCATGTCATCACCCCCCACAGCAAGCTGCTCGGCGTCATCGAGCCAGTCCTCAACGACATGCCCGCCGGCCCCCTGCGCCATGCGCTGTTCCGGGCCTTCTGGGACGAGACGGCGTCGTTGCTGGACATCGAGGACGCCTTCGCCCGGGTCACCGCCCGGCGCCAGGCGGTCGAGCCGCTGCGCAAGTTCTTCGCCAGCTGGTCGAAGACCAACAACTCGGCGGCCAGCGTTTCCGGGTTGGCCAATCGCCTGACCCTGCTGGCCCGTTCGGAACAGGGTTCGGCAGCGGCAGACCAGCTCTATCGAGCCTGCGGCAGCCTACAACGGATCACCGACGAAGACCTCGGCGCCCTCGGCAACACCGTGCATGCCGATCTTTTCTACACCATGGCCACCACCCTTTGCGGCGACGACCGCTGGCTGCTGCGCGAGAACTGCCTGCCTTCGGCGCAGGCGTTCAAGGACTGGACCGACCGCCAGCGCCTGCGCGAGCGCGACCTGATGCAGGGACTGCTGACCACGCTGGTACACGAGGTCTATACCCACGGCGAGGTGGAGTACATCCACCCGCTGTACAAGGAATGGTTCAGCCGCGACATGGGCGTACCCGCCGAACGCGCCCGCGCCACCGTGGCCTGGGTAACGGTGCACACCGGCGGCACCGAGAGCAATCACTTCGCCCACGCCACGGCGGCGGTGAACGCCTTCGTCGAGGCGATGGAAATCGAGGTGAACGAAGAAGCCGCGCGCAACCTGTTCGGGCTCTACCTGCGCAACAAGGCGCAGGTCATGCGTGACTGCGCGGCGATGTTCTGAGGACTGGCGGCCCTCCCGTCAGGGGAGCCGCCCCGCTCAGACTCGTGCCAGCGCCGGCAGGTCGCCGCTGAGGCCAAGCGCCTGGCGGACGAACAGCGCCTTGGCCTCGTGATGGCCGTCGACCAGGCGCAGGCCGGCGTTGCGCAGCCAGCGCAGCGGCAACCGGTCGGCCTGGAACAGGCGTTCGAAGCCTTCCATCGCCGTCATCATGCCCAGGTTGTGCGGCATCCGCCGCCGCTCGAAGCGACTCAGCACGCGTTCGTCGGCAAGCCGTTCGCCGCGCTCCAGGGCATGCAACAGGACCTCGGACAGCACCGCCGCATCGAGGAAACCCAGGTTCACGCCCTGTCCGGCCAGCGGGTGGATGGTGTGCGCAGCGTCGCCGACCAGCGCCAGGCCTGGCTCGACGTAACGCTTGGCGTGCCGCTGGCGCAGCGGGATGCACAGGCGCCGGTCGGCATGCAGGATGGCGCCCAGGCGCTGTTCGAAAGCTTCGCCGAGGGCGGCGCGGAAGCCATCCTCGTCCAGCGCCATCAGCCGTTCTGCCTGTTCCGGGGTGGTCGACCAGACGATCGAGCACCAGTGTTCGTCGCCGCGGTCCGGCAGGGGCAGGAAGGCCAGCGGGCCGTCGTCGGTGAAGCGCTGCCAGGCGGTTGCGCGGTGCGCGTTCTCGCAGCGCACGCTGGTGACGATGGCGTGGTGCAGGTAATCCCATTCGCGGGTGGCGCAGCCGGCCAGGCGGCGTACCGCCGAGTTGGCGCCGTCGGCGGCGACCACCAGCGGCGCGCGCAGCTGACGGCCGTCGGCCAGGGTCAGCAGCCAGTCGTCACCGGAGTGGCGCATCTGTTCCAGGCGCGCGTTGGCCAGCAGGCCGGTGGTGGAATCGTGCAGGCGCTCCAGCAGGGCGTCCTGCACCACCCGGTTCTCGACGATATGGCCGAGCACCTCGGCGTGCACGCTGGCGGCGCTGAAGCCGATCCGCCCGGTGCCGGAGCCATCCCACACCTGCATCTCGCGATAGGGCTCGGCGCGGCGCGCGACGATGCCGTCCCAGGCGTGCAGGCGCTGGAGAATCCGCCGGCTGGCTTCGGACAGCGCACTGACCCGCGGCTCGTAGGGCGCCTCCGGCTTGAACGGCGCCACGTCGAGCGAGCCGCCGTCCACCAGCAGCACCTCCAGGCCGCTGCCCTCCAGCGCCAGGGCCAGGGCGCTACCGACCATGCCGGCGCCGACGATGACCAGATCCGCGTGCATATCCTCGTTCTCCACTCGTGGGCCCTCTTCAGGCCGCGTTCCGCAGGCGCGGCTTGAGCCGCACGTACAGGGTTTTCTGAACCCGCGCCACCAGGGTGCCGGCGGCGTCGCGCACTTCGGCGTGCAGCCGGGGCAGGTACTTCTCGCCGCCGGCGGTCCGCTCGCGGACCTCGTCGAGCAGCTTCTGGTCGATGCTGAAATGCGCATACACCGGGCCCTTGCCCGGGCTGACGAACTCGATGTTGGCCGCCTTGTCCCAGACCACGTAGTCGCGGCCCAGGTTCTCCATCAGCATCAGCATGAAGAACGGGTCGGTCATCGCGTAGAGGCTGCCGCCGAACTGGGTGCCTACATAGTTGCGATTGAGCCGGTTCAAGCCCATGCGCACCCGAACCTCGCGGAAATCGCCAGCGATGTGCCGCACACGGATGCCCGCCCCCAGGAAGGGCGGGTAGAGGTTCATGGCGAAGCGCAGCAGGCGGGCCTTGCGCGCCCTCGACCAGACCGGCATGGCGCTACAGCGGCCGCGCGCCGAGGCCCATGGCCTGGCGGGCGAACCAGCGCTTGGCCGGCGGCAGCAGGTCGAGCCCGAGCAGGCCGAGGTTGCGCCCGGCGCCGAGCAGCGCGCGGTCGTTGGAGAACAGCCGGGTCACCCGGTCGGAGAAGCCGACGGTCATCTGCTGGTCCAGGCGCTGCCCATCGAGGTAGCGCTGCAGCACGGCGAACTCGCCCAGCGGCGCGTCGTCGTGGAGCAGGGCGTCGACCAGCGCCAGGGTGTCGCGCAACGACAGGTTGAAGCCCTGGCCGGCGATGGGGTGCAGACTGTGCGCAGCGTTGCCCAGCACCACCAGGTGCGGACGCACCTGCTCGCGGGCCTCGACCAGGTGCAAGGGGTAGCAGTGCCGTGCGCCGACCTGGCGGAAGGCGCCGAGGCGGTAGCCGAAGGCAGCCTGCAGCTCGCCGAGGAAGGCCGCGTCATCGAGGCCACGCAGACGTTCGGCGTCCTTGCCTGGGCGGGTCCAGATCAGCGCGCAACGGTTCTCCGGCAACGGCAGCAGGGCCATCGGACCGCTGGGGGTGAAGCGCTCGAAGGCCTGCCCGAGGTGCGCCTCGGAGGGCGATACGTTGGCGATCAGCGCAGTCTGCCGGTACGGCGTCTGCTCCACGGCGATGCCGAGTTGTTCGCGCAGCCCGGAACGACCGCCATCGGCGAGGATCGCCAGCTCGCAATCGAGTTGCGTCTCGTCGTCGAGGGTAAGCCGGTAACCGCCCTCCCGGGCTTCCAGGGTCTTCACTTCGGCCGGGCAGTGCCAGCGCACCACCTCGGGGTCGAGCGCCTTCCACAGGCACTGGCCGAGCCAGGCGTTCTCCACCACGTAGCCCAGCGCCGGCACGCCTTCCTCGATGGCGGTCAGGCGGGTGGCGCCGAAGCGGCCGCGGTCGGAAACATGGATATGCAGGATCGGCTCGGCGCGCTCGGCGATCGCCGGCCACAGGCCGAGTCGCTCGTAGATCTGCCGGCTGCCGTAAGACAGCGCCGAAGAGCGGGCGTCGTAGCTGGGCTGGTAGGCATTGCCGGGGGCGAAGGGTTCGATCAGCACGATCGACCAGCCGCGCTCCCGAGCGCCGGCCTGCAGGGCCAGCGCCAGCGAGGCGCCGACCAGGCCCCCGCCGATGATCGCCAGGTTGACCTTGCTCATCGTCACCTCAGGCTGCCTCGCTCTTGGCCGCGGCCATCAGCGCCTCGATCTCGGCGACGGTCTTCGGCACGCCGTTGGTCAGCACTTCGCAGCCATTGCGGGTGACCACCACGTCGTCCTCGATGCGTACGCCGATACCGCGCCACTTCTTCGCCACCGAGGTATTGTCCGGGGCGATGTAGATGCCCGGCTCGACGGTCATCGCCATGCCCGGTTCGAGCACCCGCCATTCGCCGCCGACGCGGTACTCGCCGACGTCGTGCACGTCCATCCCCAGCCAGTGGCCGGCGCGGTGCATGTAGAAAGCCTTGTAGGCCTCGTGGGCGATCAGCTCGTCGACGTCGCCCTCCAGCAGGCCCAGGCGCACCAGCCCGGCGGTGATGACCCGTACGGTGGCCTCATGGGCCTCGTTCCAGTGGCGACCGGGGGCGATGTAGTCGAACGCCGCCATGTTGGCTTCCAGCACCAGTTCGTAGATCGCCTTCTGCTCGGGGCTGAAGCGGCCATTGGCGGGGAAGGTACGGGTGATGTCGCTGGCGTAGCAGTCGATCTCGCAGCCGGCATCGATCAGGATCAGGTCGCCGTCCTTGATCGCCGCATCGTTCTCGCGGTAGTGCAGGATGCAGGCGTTGCGTCCGGCGGCGACGATCGAGCCGTAGGCCGGCATCTTCGCCCCGCCCTTGCGGAACTCGTATTCCAGCTCGGCTTCCAGGTGGTACTCGAACAGCCCCGGCCGGCACACCTCCATCGCCCGGATGTGCGCCCGGGCGGAGACCTCGGCGGCGTAGCGCATGACCTTCACTTCGTTGGCGCTCTTGTACAGCCGCTGGTCGTGCAGCAGGTGGTCGAGGGCAACGAACTCGTTCGGCGGCTGCGCGCCCTGGCGGGCCTTGGAGCGGATCACGTTGATCCAGTCCATCAGCCGGCGGTCGAAGTCGGGATTGGCGCCAAGGGCGTAGTAGACCCGGTCGCGGCCTTCGATCAGGCCGGGCAGGATGTCGTCGATATCGCCGATGGGAAAGGCGTCGTCGGCGCCGTACTGGCCGATCGCACCGTCCTGGCCGGCGCGCAGGCCGTCCCACAGTTCACGCTCCGGATCCCGCTCGCGGCAGAACAGCACGTATTCGCCATGGGCACGGCCGGGAATCAGCGCCATCACCGCCTCCGGCTCGGGGAAGCCGGTGAGGTACTGGAAGTCGCTGTCCTGGCGGTAGACATGCTCGACGTCGCGATTGCGGATGTACATCGGCGCCGCCGGCAGGATAGCGATGCTGTTGGGTTCCATCTGCGCCATCAGCGCCTTGCGCCGACGGGCGTACTCCGACTTGGGGATACGGATCATGCAGAAACCTCAGTGCAGTGAAGGCTTGGGAGCGGGCTCCAGCGGCTTGCCGCACTCGGCGAACAGCAGCAGCGGAGCGACCCGCAGGTATTCCATGACTTCCATATAGTCCGTCTCGCCATCCTCGCTGTCTTCCAGCTGGCCCTGGACCTGGGCGATGGCGGCCATGTCCTGCAGCACTTCCTCGGCCTCGCCGGTCAGGCTGCCTTCGCGGGCGGTGAGGCCGAAGCCGGCGAGGAAACCCTGGCACCATTGGCCGAGCGCCTCGGTGCGCTGGGCGAGCGGGGTTTCGTCGTCGGGCAGGAGCATGACGACGGCGACCTCGCCGGCGGAAAAGTCCTGCCGGACCATGCCGAGCAGGCCGGACAACGCGGCCTTGAGTCGTTCGCCCGGCGCGCCGCCGAGCAGTTCGGCGGCAGCGTGTTGCCAGGCGGCCTCGTCGAAGCCGGCGCCGGCGCAGACCCGACCCAGCAGATGGCCGTGCAGTTCGGCCGGCGAGACCGGCATGGCCGCCTCGGCGAGAAGGGAGGAAAAGGCGCTGTAGGCGGAATTCTGAGTGGACATCTCGGGACCCTGACGGCTGGGCGCCATTGGGGCGCTACACGTGAAATGAAGATGGTTATCCTAGCACCGCCCGCCCCGGCAAGACCATGCGACCGGTTGCCGGCGCGCCGGCCCGGCCGGGGCATTGGCCCCGACCGGGGACGATCCTATATAGTTGTCCAATCACCCCAATTCCCAAGCGAGAGCCCATGGAAGACGCCGATCTGCAATTGTTGACGGCCAAGTTCGACCAGCTGCTCCAGAAGCTGGAACAGCTCAAGGCGGAGAACCGGCTGCTGCGGGCGAACGAAAAGTCCTGGCGCGAAGAGCGCGCTCATCTGATCGAAAAGAACGAAATGGCGAGACACAAGGTCGAAGCGATGATTTTGCGTCTGAAAGCCTTGGAGCAGGACACATGAGCCAGTCGAATACCCTCACCGTGCAGATTCTCGACAAGGAATACTGCATCAATTGCCCGGACGACGAGCGCGCCAACCTGGAAAGCGCCGCCCGTTACCTGGACGGCAAGATGCGCGAGATCCGCTCCAGCGGCAAAGTCATCGGCGCCGACCGGGTTGCCGTGATGGCCGCCCTCAACATCACCCACGACCTGCTGCACCGCAAGGAGCGCCTGGACCAGGAAAGCAGCTCGACCCGCGAGCGCGTGCGCGAACTGCTCGATCGCGTCGACCGCGCCCTGGCGAATCCGGCCGATGCCGGCGAAGCCTGACCCGGGCACGGCCAATTCGGGTATACTGGCCTCCGCTCCCTGGTGTGTTGGCCAGTCGGTGATGTCCCTGAGCCGATAACTGCAACAACGGAGGTTGCCAGTTGGACCGGTGTGCATGTCCGCACGACGGAAAGCCTTAAGGTCTACTGCAACCGCCACCTTGAACTTTCGGGTTCAAGGGCTAACCCGACAGCGGCACGACCGGGGAGCTACCTTTCCACATGATCGAATCGCAAGACCTCAGCCGCCCGGCCCTGCGCCGCAAGCTCCGCCAGGCGCGCCGCGCGCTCTCCCCCCTGCAGCAACGCCTCGCCGCCCGCGCCCTCTATCGACAACTGGCGCAGCATCCCCTTTTTCGCCGTGCCCGCCATATCGCCCTGTACCTGCCCAACGACGGCGAGATCGACCCGCGTCCGCTGCTGCGTGCGGCGCAGAAGCGCGGCAAGGCCACCTACCTGCCGGTGCTGGCGCCCTGGCCGCGGACGCGCATGGTGTTCCAGCGGGTCGGCAGCGGCGAACGCTGGACCCGCAACCGCTTCCGCATCAGCGAACCGCTGGCCGACGCCGGCCGCCAGCGCAAGGCCTGGGCGCTGGACCTGGTACTGCTGCCGCTGGTGGGGTTCGACGAACAGGGCGGGCGCCTGGGCATGGGCGGCGGCTTCTACGACCGCAGCCTGGCCTACCTGACGAGGCGCAAAAATGGTCACAAACCGACGCTGATCGGCCTGGCCCATGAATGTCAGAAGGTGGATCGACTGGCGCTGGCCAGCTGGGACATTCCCCTGGCGGGAACGGTGACCGATGTGGGCTGGTACGTGGCAGGGAAACGCTAGGAAGGAGGGAGAACCCTGGGTACCGCGTTCCATGCGATACCCGGCGAGTCTTACGGCTGTTGCGTCACCTGGGCGGGCGTACTGGCCTGTCGTTCCCAGAGGCTCTGGGTATAACCGGTGGTGACGACCCCAAGTCCGAAGATGATGACCAAAACCCACAGCAAGTCTGGCTTGCGCTTCATCGATTGCCTCCCCCTTCCAGGCAATTTTCGAGGCCGGTCCTTGCGATTATCTTATCGCCTGAGCACCCTGCCCCGCTGAAAAACGGCATTTTCCGATAAGCTGAAGTCATACGCAATTACACCGGCGACCGGTGGTCACGCGCAGACGTTTCCTACGTACATCTACGAAAGAGGAGCAAAGTTCATGCCTGCCTACTGGCTGATGAAATCCGAGCCGGACGAACTCTCGATCCGCGACCTGCAGCGCCTCGGAACCGCCCGCTGGGATGGCGTGCGCAACTGCCAGGCGCGCAACTTCATCCGCAGCATGAACCCCGGCGACCTGTTCTTCTTCTACCACTCCAGTTGCCCGCAGCCCGGCATCGCCGGTATCGCCCGCATCGAGGGCGAAGCCTATCCCGATCCCACGGCCCTGGATCCCGCCAGCCCTTACCACGACCCCAAGGCCAGCGCCGAGAAGAATCCCTGGAGCGCCCGCGACGTCAGCTTCGTCGAAGCCTTCGCCGAGGTCGTTCCACTGGCCCGGCTGAAGGCGCAGGACGCCCTGGCCAACCTCGCCCTGGTGCAGAAGGGCAGCCGTCTCTCGGTGATGCCGGTCAGCGCCGAGGAATGGCAGGCGATCCTGCCGCTGGCGAAACGCTGAAGCCATCGCTCAGGCCATCTGCGAGATGGTCCGGCGGAAACGCCAGAGCGCGCCGAAGAAGAACGCCGAACCGATCGCCACGATGCCGGCGAACTGCGGCCAGACGATGTCGAAACCGGCGCCGCGGAACAGGATCGCCTGGGCCAGGCTGACGAAATGCGTGGTCGGCGCCGCCAGCATGATGTTCTGCACCAGTTCCGGCATGCTTTCCCGTGGCGTGCTGCCGCCCGAAAGGATGTTCAGCGGCAGCAGCACGAGGATGGTCAGCAATCCGAGCTGCGGCATCGAGCGCGCCACCGTGCCGAGGAATATGCCCATGGAGGTGGTGGCGAACAGATGCAATCCGGCGCCGAGCAGGAACAGTCCCACCGAGCCGCTGATCGGCACGTCCAGCCAGCCACGCACCACCCACTGCAACGAGAGCCCCGCCGCCACCAGCACCACCAGCCCCATCGACCAGACCTTGGCCATCATGATCTCGAAGGCCGACAGCGGCATCACCAGCAGGTGCTCGACGGTGCCGTGCTCGCGCTCGCGGATCAGCGCGGCGCCGGTGAGGATGATCGACAGCATGGTGATCTGGTTGATCACTTCCATCACCCCGCCGAACCAGGCCTGGGTCAGGTTCGGGTTGAACTCCATGCGCACCTCGATCTGCGCCGGCATGCTCGGCTCCGCGCGGTAGCGGCTGACGAACTCGCGCACCTCGGTGGCGACGATGTTCTGGATGTAGCCCGCGCCGGAGAACGCCTGCCCGGTCTGGGTCGCGTCGACGTTGACCTGGATCGAGGGCTTGCGCCCGGCCAGCACGTCGCGCTGGAAGTCCGGCGGGATATCGAGGGTGAAGGTATACAGGCCGACGTCCATGCCGCGATCCATCTCGGCATGCCCGATCATTTCCGGCGGCCGGAAGTACGGGGGCTGGAAGGCATTGACGATACGCGACGAGAGTTGCGAGCGGTCCTCGTCGACCACCGCGATCGGCGCGTGATGCAAGGTTTCCGGAATACCGGTAGCGGAACTGTAGACGCCCAGGGTGAAGGCCCAGACGATCAGTGCCAGCATCGCGTAGTCGCGGCCGAGGCTGCGGAACTCCTTGATGCCCAGGTTGAAGATGTTGGCCAGGCTGCGCATCGCTCAGTCCTCCTGCTTCTTCAGGCAGGCCACGCTGAGCAGGGTCAGCACCACGATGGAAGCGGCAAGCGGCAGGTAGTAGGCCCAGAGATCGGGCAGGCCCAGCGATTTGGAAAAGGCGCCGCGGCTGACCACCAGGAAATGCGAGGTCGGATAGAGCTTGCCGATCCAGGCCGCCGCACCTTCCAGCGAGGACACCGGGTGGATCAGCCCGGAGAACTGGATCGCCGGGATCATGGTGGCGATCGCCACGCCGAATACAGCGGCGATCTGGCTGCGCATGAACGTCGAGAGGAACAGCCCGAGGCCGGTGCTGGTGACCACATAGAGGAAAGCGCCGATGGTCAACGCCAGGAAGCTGCCCTTGAGCGGCACGCGAAATACCACGATGGCCAGGACCAGCATCAGCAGGAAGTTGATCATGCCCATGGCGACGTAAGGCAACTGCTTGCCGACCAGGAACTCCAGGCGCGTCACCGGGGTGACATAGAGGTTGGTGATCGAGCCCAGTTCCTTTTCGCGCACCACGCCGAGGGCGGTGAGCATGGCCGGGATCATGATCAGCAGCAGCGGGATCACCGCCGGCACCATCGCCTTCAGGCTTTCCACGTCGGGGTTGTAGCGATAGCGCACCTCGGTGCTGGCCGCCGCGCTGGCCTCGGCCCCACCCACCTGCCGCGAGAGGTCCGCCAGGTAGCTGGTGTGCAGGCCCTGCACGTAGCCGAGCACGGTGTTGGCACGGGTCGGCATCGCTCCGTCGATCCACACGCCGATGGCAGGATCGGAGCCACGCTTGAGATCGCGCCCGAAGTTCGGCGGGATCTCCACCGCCAGGCTCAGCTCGCCGCTGCGCAGGCGCCGGTCGAGGTCGTCCGGATCGGTGATCGGCGCATGTTCGACGAAATAGCGCGAGCCGGCGATATTCAGCGCGTAGGCCTGGCTGGTGGTGGTCTGGTCACGGTCAAGGACCGCCCAGGAGAGGTCCTCGACGTCCATGTTGATGCCGTAGCCGATGATGAACATCAGCAGCGCGGTGCCGAGCAGGGCCAGGGTCAGGCGGATCGGGTCGCGGCGCAGTTCCATGGCTTCGCGGCGCGCATAGCTGAACAGCCGCAGGGGGCTGAAGCGTTGGCGTTGCGCCTGGCGCCCCTGGCCATCGCCGGGCTGCTCCGCGACGGCCGGCGCCTCGGCCGGTTGCGCTGGCGCGGCGGCACCGGCGGCTTCTTCCAGGTACGCGATGAAGGTCGCTTCCAGGGTCGGCAGGCCACGCTGGCGCACCAGCTCATCGGGAGTATCGCTGGCCAGTACCTTGCCGGCATGCATCAGCGAGATGCGATCGCAGCGCTGGGCCTCGTTCATGAAGTGGGTGGAAATGAAGATGGTCACCCCGTCGCGGCGCGACAGCTCGACCATCAGTTCCCAGAAGCCGTCGCGAGCCACCGGGTCGACCCCCGAAGTGGGCTCGTCGAGGATCAGGATCTCCGGCTTGTGGATCACCGCCACCGCCAGCGACAGACGCTGGCGGATGCCCAGCGGCAGGTCGTCGGGCAGCTCGTCGGCCACCTTCTCCAGGTCGAAGCGCCGGAGCATTTCGCCGACCCGTGCCGGGATACCATCCGCCGGTAGGTGGAACAGCCGGGCGTGCAGCACCAGGTTCTGCCGCACGCTCAGCTCGGCATACAGGGAAAAGGCCTGGGACATGTAGCCGACCCGACGACGGGTCGCCATGTCGCTGGCGTCCACCGCCTGGCCGAACAGCGCGCACGTGCCTTCGCTCGCCGGCAGCAGGCCGGTGAGCATCTTCATGGTGGTGGACTTGCCGCAGCCGTTGGAGCCGAGGAAGCCGAAGATTTCCCCACGCTCGATACGGAAGCTGACGTGATCGACCGCGACGAAGTCGCCGAAACGACAGGTCAGGCCCTCGGCCTCGATGGCGATCCGCGGCGCGCCTTCGCTCTGCGGTCGCGGCGGGATCACCAATCGATGGTGGCCGGCGCGCTTGCTTTCCGGCAGCAGGGCGATGAACGCCGACTCGAGGCTCTGCGTCCCGGTACGCTCGCGCAGCTCCTGCGGCGTACCGGTGGCCAGGACCTTTCCGTCATCCATCGCCACCAGCCAGTCGAAGCGCTCGGCTTCCTCCATGTAGGCGGTGGCGACCAGCACGCTCATGCCTTCGCGGCCCGCGCGGATACGGCCGATCAGCTCCCAGAACTGGTTGCGCGACAGCGGGTCGACGCCGGTGGTCGGCTCGTCGAGGATCAGCAGGTCGGGATCGTGGATCAGCGCGCAGCACAGCCCGAGCTTCTGCTTCATGCCGCCGGACAGCTTGCCCGCAGGACGCTCGGCGAACGGCGCCAATCCGGTGCTTTGCAGCAGATCGGCGATGCGCCGCTCGCGCTCGGCCTTGTCGTGGCCGAACAGCCGACCGAAGAAGTCGACGTTCTCGAACACCGAGAGCGTCGGGTAGAGGTTCTTGCCCAGCCCCTGGGGCATGTAGGCGATGCGCGGGCAGACCGCCCGGCGGTGGCGGCGGTCGCGCATGTCGCCATCGAGCACGCGGATCTCGCCATCCTGCATCTTCCGTGCGCCGGCCAGCAGCGCCAGCAGGCTGGACTTGCCGACCCCGTCCGGACCGATCAGGCCGACCATGCGGTTGGCCGGGATCTCCAGGCTGACGTCGTCCACCGCGCGCGTCTCGCCGTAGCGCAGCGAAACGCCCCGGAGGCTCGCCACGCCGCTCCCGCCAGCGGTCATTGCGGAACCTTGATCTGCAGGTTGGCCGGCCACTCGACCTCAGGGTCCAGTCGCAGGTAGGCCATTCCGGGCACGCCGGTCTTGACGTAGGTGATGTATTTTTCCAGCAGCGCCGGATCGAGCCGCGCCTTGACCCGGAACATCAGCTTCTCCCGCTCGTTGGCGGTTTCCACCGTTTTCGGGGTGAACTGGGCGACGCTGGCGACATAGGAAACCTTGGCCGGGATCACGTAGTCCGGCACCGCGTCGATCACCAAGCGCACTTCCTGGCCCAGTCCGACCCTGCCGGCCTGCATGGATGGCAGGAAGAAAGTCATGTAGACGTCGGCCAGGTCGACCATGTTGAGCAGCTTGCCACCGGCCGGCAGCACTTCCCCCGGCTGTGCCACGCGGTACTGCACGCGGCCGTTGCGCGGCGCCTTGAGCAGGCTGTCGTCGATATCCGCCTGGAGCCGGGTGACGCTGGCCTTGGCCGCCTCGATGGCCGACTGCGCCTCGATTACCTGGGAACGCCCGGCCTCGATCGCCGCCTGCGCCGAAATCACTTGCGAGCGTGCCGCGGACAACGCCGCCTGGGCGCTCTGCAGGGTCGCCCGATCGTCATCGAGTTGCTGTTGCGGCAGGGCATTGCGCTTGACCAGCGCCTCGGTACGGGTGAAGCGCTTCTGCGCCGCTGTCAGTTCGGCCTGGCGCTGCGCCACCACGGCCTGGGCGGTGCTCTTCTCGCTCTCGCGCTGGGCCACCAGCGAGGTCGCGGTGAGCTTGGCGTTCTCCGCCTGGCGCACCTGGGCCTGGGCCTGGGCCAACTGCGCCTCGAGCACCTGGGTATCCATCCGCGCGACGATTTCGCCGGCCTTGACGAAGTCGCCCTCGTCGACCTTGATCTCGGCGACCCGCCCGGGAAGCTTGGCCGCCACGTCCACCTCGGTGGCCTCGATGCGTCCGTTGCCGCTGGCGAATCCCTCGCCCAGGCCAGTCGGTCGCGATACCTGCCAGACCAGCACTCCTACGCCGAGCAGCGCCGCCACGACCAGGGCACGGCTCAGCCACCGTTTGCTTTCCTGTTTCATCCCTTCTCCTCGCACGTTCGGCCAGGCCGCGGCGATGACGCTCACGCTGGAAAGCGCGGCCGCCGCGGACTTCACTGGCTCGATTGTCCCTCCAGGGCGGCGCGCGGGTGTTGATGCACGTCAGACGCGCCCGACCGAACCTCACAGGAAAGCAGAATCCCCGGTGCCTCGCATCCGGGAGCGCGGGACAGAACGGATAGTTGACCTCAGGGCTGGACGATGAGGTTGTTGAACAGCAGGTCGGTCACCAGCGGCTTGCCCTCTTCCTGCTCGAGGGTCTGCTGGACCTGCTTCAGCGCCTCCTGGCGCAGGCTTTCCTTGGCCTCGACCGTACCCAGGCTCTGGTCGGTCTGCTGGGCGAACAGCATGATCAACTGGTTGCGGATCAAGGGCTCGTGATGCTCGACCTTGGTCGCCGCGTCCTTGTCGGCCACCTGCAGGGCGATGTCGGCCTTGTAGTACTGCAGGCGCGGCCCGCTGCCGTAGTTGCCGACCAGCGCCGGGGTCAGGTCGACGTAGACCGGCTTGTTCGCGCCCTCGCCTTCCGGCGCGGCCTCCTCGGCCGAGGCGAACGACGGGAACAGACTCAGGCACAGGGCCAGCGACAGGGCAATGGGGGTTCTCACGGGCGCATCTCCTCGACGAATGCCGGCAAGCATAGCCAGACTCTCGGCCGGGCCCAAGCCCGGGGTTTATGGACAACCATCAGTTGCGGCGATGCTGATTGACCCCCGGCGTCTCCCTCCTACACTGGCCGGACCGCAAACTGGAGCGTCCCCGATGAAAGCCGTCCTCTGCAAAGCCTTCGGCCCGGCCAGCAGCCTGGTCCTGGAAGAAATCGCCAGCCCGAGCCCGGCGAAGAACGAAATCCTCCTCGATGTGCACGCCGCCGGGGTCAACTTCCCCGACACCCTGATCATCGAGGGCAAGTACCAGTTCAAGCCGCCCTTCCCCTTCTCCCCGGGCGGCGAGGCGGCCGGAGTGGTCGCCGCGGTCGGCGAAAAGGTCGCCCACGTCAGGCCCGGCGACCGGGTCATGGCCCTGACCGGCTGGGGCAGCTTCGCCGAGCAGGTCAAGGTGCCCGGCTATAACGTGATGCCGATACCCGAAGGCATGGACTTCGCCAGCGCCGCCGCCTTCGGCATGACCTACGGCACCTCGATGCACGCCCTGAAACAGCGCGCCAACCTGCAACCCGGCGAGACCCTGCTGGTACTCGGCGCTTCCGGCGGGGTCGGGCTGGCTGCCGTGGAGATCGGCAAGGCCATGGGCGCCCGGGTGATCGCTGCCGCCAGTACCCCCGACAAGCTCGCCGTGGCCAAGGCCGCCGGCGCCGACGAACTGATCAACTACAGCGAAGGTAGCCTGCGCGAGCAGCTCAAGGCCTTGACCGGCGGCCAGGGCGTCGATGTGATCTACGATCCGGTGGGCGGCGAACTGTTCGAGGAGGCCTTCCGCAGCATCGCCTGGAACGGACGGATGCTGGTGGTCGGCTTCGCCAGCGGCAGCATCCCTTCGCTGCCGGCCAACCTGACCCTGCTCAAGGGCGCCTCGCTGGTCGGCGTGTTCTGGGGATCGTTCGCCCAACGCCAGCCGCAGGACAACGCTGACAACTTCCGCCAGCTGTTCGCCTGGCACGCCGAAGGCAAGCTGAAACCGCTGGTGTCGCAGCGCTTCCCGCTGGAACGGGCCGGTGACGCCATCGACGCCCTCGGCCAGCGCAAGGCGGTCGGCAAGGTGGTGGTGGAGGTTCGCTGAGCCACGAAGGCGGCGAGTATTGCCTCCCGCCCCTGCGGAGAAAGGCATGGCGGGCCGGAGCGATACACCGGCCGAGGCCCACGCTGTCAGATGTTTTTCCCCTATGAAGGCCCCGGTTTCCGACCGGGGCTTTCTTATTTCCGACCAATGCACTCAACCTGTAACATTTCCGCTATTTTTTCATTTACGAAAAATGTAGTGTTCGCAACCGCGTAAAAAGGCGCGACACAACAACAAGCGGAGTTCGCGATGTTCGGAATCTTTCGTCCCGCGCCACACCAGGCGCCACTGCCCGATGCCGAGGTGGACAGCACCTACCGGCGCCTGCGCTGGCAGATCTTCGCCGGTATCTTCATCGGCTACGCGGGTTACTACCTGCTGCGCAAGAACTTCTCCCTGGCCATGCCCTACCTCATCGAGGACGGCTACAGTCGCGGCCAGCTGGGCGTCGCGATGTCGGCCATCGCCATCGCCTACGGCCTGTCGAAATTCATCATGGGCCTGGTCTCGGACCGTTCCAACCCACGGGTCTTCCTGCCGTTCGGCCTGTTGGTGTCGGCGGCGGTGATGTTCATTTTCGGATTCGCGCACTGGGCTACCTCCAGCGTCGCCATCATGTTCGTCCTGCTCTTCATCAACGGCTGGGCCCAGGGCATGGGCTGGCCGCCGAGCGGACGGACCATGGTCCACTGGTGGTCGCAGAAGGAGCGCGGCAGCGTGGTCTCGGTGTGGAACGTCGCCCACAATGTCGGCGGCGGCCTGATCGGCCCGCTGTTCCTGCTCGGCCTGGCGCTGTTCGGCGACTGGCGCTCGGCCTTCTACGTGCCGGCCATCGTCGCCGTGGGCGTAGCCGTGTTCGCCTATTTCGCCATGCGCGACACCCCGCAATCCTGCGGCCTGCCGCCGATCGAGAAGCATAAGGACGACTACCCCGAAGGCTACGACGAACACCACGAGCGCGAGCTGTCGACCAAGGAGATCTTCGTCACCTACGTGCTGCGCAACAAGCTGCTCTGGTACATCGCCCTGGCCAACGTGTTCGTCTACCTGCTGCGCTACGGTGTGCTCGACTGGGCGCCGACCTACCTCAAGGAGGCCAAGCACTTCAACGTCGACAAGTCGTCCTGGGCGTACTTCTTCTACGAATGGGCGGGGATTCCCGGTACCCTGCTCTGCGGCTGGCTGTCGGACAAGCTGTTCAAGGGCAATCGCGGCGCCACCGGCGTGGTGTTCATGATCCTGGTGACCGTCGGCACCCTGATCTACTGGCTGAACCCGGCCGGCAACCCGGCGATCGACATGGCCGCGCTGATCATGATCGGCTTCCTGATCTACGGCCCGGTGATGCTGATCGGCTTGCAGGCCCTGGAGCTGGCGCCGAAGAAAGCGGCCGGCACCGCCGCCGGCTTCACCGGTCTGTTCGGCTACCTCGGCGGTTCGGTGGCGGCCAACGCCCTGGTCGGCTACACGGTGGACCACTTCGGCTGGGACGGTGGCTTCAAGCTGCTGATCGGCGCCTGCCTGCTGGCCATCCTGTTCCTCTGCCTGACCCTGCGCAAACCCGCGGTCCAGGCCGCGCCGCAGCAAGCCGGCGGATGACGCGGCGGCTCCGGCGCCAGGCCGGAGCCGCGTTCAGTCCCGCGGCGCGTAGGCGAACACGTCGGCGCGCATCTGGTGCGCGTCCATCCCTGCTTCGACCAGGGCATCCAGGGTCGCGTAGACCATCGCCGGCGAGCCGCTGGCATACACATGCAGGCTCGACAGGTCGGCGAAATCCTCGCGCACCGCCTCGTGCAGCAAGCCGCAACGCCCCTCCCAGCCACAGAGGTCGCTGACCACCCGGTGCAGGAACAGGTTCGGCAGGCCTTCCCACTCCGTCCAGTGTGGCAGTCGGTAGAAATCCTCCGGACGCCGAACGCCCCAGTAGAGATGTACAGGATGGGCGAAGCCGGCGGCGCGGCAGTGCTCGATCAGGCTGTGCATCTGCGACATGCCGGTTCCCGCAGCGATCAGCACCAGCGGACCGTCGGGCAGTTCCGCCAGGTGCGCGTCGCCGAACGGCAGCTGGATCCGTGCCAGGCGCTCGCGCTGCAACTGCGCGATCAGCGCGACGGCACTGTCTTCCTTGGCCAGGATGTGCAACTCCAGGTCGCGTCCCGCATGCGGCGCGGAGGCCAGGGAAAACGCCGCGCTGTCGCCGCCGTCACGCTCCAGCAACAGGTACTGCCCGGCGTGATAGCGTGGCGGCTTGCCGGCCGGCGCGCGCAGGCCGACCCGGTAGACGTCGCCGCCGACCTCTTCGCAGAAGCTCAACTGGCAGGTCAGCTTGCGCAGAGGCAGTTCACCCGGCGCCAGCACCCCGTCCCAATGCAGCACGCAGTCTTCCAGCGGCTCGGCGAGGCAGGTGAAGAGTTCGCCATGATCGCGTACCTCGCCGTTTTGGCGTACCCGCCCCTCCACCAGCAGCGCCGCGCAGATATGGCAGTTGCCGTTGCGGCAGCTCTGCGGACAGTCGTAGCCAAGCCGCCGGGCGCCATCGAGGATGCGTTCCCCCGGCAGCAGCTCGAGGCAGGCGCCGGACGGTTGCAGGACGATACGCATCAGTCGATCCCGAGGCTCGACCAGAGCGCGTCGATGCGCCGTGTCACCGCTTCGTCCTTGACGATGGCGCGCCCCCATTCGCGGCTGGTCTCGCCCGGCCACTTGTGGGTGGCATCAAGCCCCATCTTCGAGCCGAGGCCGGAGACCGGCGAGGCGAAGTCGAGGTAGTCGATGGGCGTGTTGTCGATCATCACCGTGTCGCGCTTGGGGTCCATCCGCGTGGTGATGGCCCAGATCACATCGTTCCAGTCGCGCGCATCGATGTCATCGTCGGTGACGATGACGAACTTGGTGTACATGAACTGCCGCAGGAACGACCAGACCCCGAGCATCACGCGCTTGGCGTGCCCTGGGTACTGCTTCTTCATGGTCACCACCGCCATCCGGTAGGAACAACCTTCCGGCGGCAGGTAGAAATCGACGATTTCCGGGAACTGCTTCTGCAGGATCGGCACGAATACTTCGTTCAGCGCCACCCCGAGGATCGCCGGCTCGTCCGGCGGACGCCCGGTGTAGGTGCTGTGGTAGATCGGTTTCTGCCGGCGGGTGACGCGCTCGACGGTGAACACCGGGAAGCGATCGACCTCGTTGTAGTAGCCGGTGTGATCGCCATAGGGACCTTCGTCGGCCATCTCGCCGGGGTGGATCACCCCTTCGAGGACGATCTCGGCGCTGGCCGGCACCTGCAAGTCGCTGCCGCGACACTTGACCAGCTCGGTACGATGCCCGCGCAACAGGCCGGCGAAAGCGTATTCGGAAAGGGTGTCCGGCACCGGCGTCACCGCACCGAGGATGGTCGCCGGATCGGCGCCCAGCGCCACGGCTACCGGATAGGGCTGGCCCGGATGCTTCTGGCACCACTCGCGGTAGTCCAGTGCGCCGCCGCGATGGCTGAGCCAGCGCATGATCACCTTGTTGCGGCCGATCACCTGCTGGCGGTAGATGCCCAGGTTCTGCCGTTCCTTGTTCGGCCCGCGGGTAACGGTCAGGCCCCAGGTGATCAGCGGCCCGACATCGCCCGGCCAGCAGGTCTGGACCGGCAGCCGGCCGAGGTCGACATCCTCGCCCTCCTCGACCACTTCCTGGCAGGGGGCGTCCTTGAGCACCTTCGGCGCCATGGACAGGACCTTCCTGTACATCGGCAGCTTGGCCCAGGCGTCCTTGAGACCCTTCGGCGGCTCGGGCTCCTTGAGTTGCGCCAGCAGCTTGCCGATCTCGCGCAGCGCGCCGACGTCCTCGGCGCCCATGCCCAGCGCCACGCGCTCCGGCGTACCGAACAGGTTGCCGAGTACCGGCATGTCGAAGCCGGTCGGCTTTTCGAACAGCAATGCCGGGCCCTTGGCGCGCAACGTGCGGTCGCACACCTCGGTCATCTCGAGCACGGGGGAAATCGGCACCTGGATGCGCTTCAACGCACCGCGCTGCTCCAGCTGGGCGATGAAATCGCGGAGATCCTTGAACGTCATTGGCCTAACCATTCACTGCAAGACCCCACATCCTACCTGCTCCCGGCCCATCCGGCAGCAGGCAAACGCGGCATTCGGTCACTGCTGGCTGGCGATCCGCGAGTCGTCGAGGCTCTGTAGCATCGGCTCGAACAAAGGCCCGAGTTCATGGGCCCCCTGGGTCGAAAGGTGGTTGTTATCCATGTACAGCGACCAGCCATCACGTTCGGCGAAACAATCCCGGCCATCGCAGAGCACGCTGGAGGGGTCGATCACGCTCACCCGCGGGTTGCCTTCGGCCAGCGCATCGAACAGCGCATTCACGTAGGCGACGCGCGCAGTGTGCTCAGCGAAGGGAAAACGTGCGCGCCCGACATCCTCCCCGCTCAGACTCAGCCGCACCAGCCGCGCCGGTGCCTTGAATGGCAGCAGCGGTACGTCCTTGACCAGCCAGACATGTACGTCGGCCGCGTTCAGCCTTTCGATCATCCCGCTCAGGCGTTGCCGCAGCAGCGCCTCGGCGATCGAGCTGTCCGGCGTGTCGTCCGGCTCGCGGAGAATGTTGCGGGTGCCGTCCTGCGAGTCGCCGTAGACATACATGTCCCAGCGCCCGGCGAGGATCACCCCGCCCGGCCGCTGCTGTTCGACGAACTCGAGCATCTGCTGATTGAAACGCAGGCAATTGTCCTTTTCCAACATCCCCAGCAACGGCGGACAGCCCGCCAGCGAAGCCTGCCAGATCGGCAGTCGGCGACTGGCAGCCAGTTCGCGCAGCAGCGGGCTCAACGCCGCGGAATGGCTGTCGCCCCAACTGACCAGCAGCGGTCGTTCGGCAGCCAGTTCCGCCGGGAAGCGGCAGATGCTTTCCTGACTGAGCGCCTTCTTGTCGAACATGCAGTCGGTCTGCCCATCGCGCCATTTGGACGCCTTGGCATAACGCAAGGCTTCCTCGGAAAGACGCGACGGCACGCCGTCGTAATACCGCACCAACTGGCCGACGACTCCCAGCAGCAGCAAGCTGCACAGCGCCGCGCCAAGCATCTGCCGGCGCCCGGCGAACAGCTTGCGCTCGCGGAACGGAGCCTCGACGTAGTACAGCGACAGTGCCGCCAGGCCGATGCTCGCCGCCAGCAACCCCAGGCGTGCCGGCAGGCCCAGGGTTTCCAGTGCGTGGTACTGGACGAAGACGTACAGCGGCCAGTGCCAGAGGTACAGCGAATAGGAGATCAGACCGAACCAGACCAGCGGTTGCCAGCCCAGCAGGCGGCGAACCCAGGTGTCGCCGGCGCCGTTGGCCCAGATCAGCAGGGCGGTGCCAAGCACCGCCGGCAGCGCCGCGAGGCCGGGGAAAGGAGTGTCGCTGTCGTAGAAGAACACCGGCAGGAGAATCGCCGCTACCCCGAGGGTGGCCGCCAGTTGCAGGGACCACTGCGAATGACCGCGGCTACCGCCCGGCAGCAACGCCAGCGCGGCACCCGCCAGGAGTTCCCAGGCGCGCATCGGCAGGAGGAAGAATGCACTGCCAGGTCGCTGGCTAACCGCCCAGACGCTGGCCGCCAGCGATAGCGCCAGGACCGCGAGGAGGATGGCGAGCCGCCAGCGCAGCAGACGCCCGGAGACCGCGGCCAGCAGTAGAGGGAAGAGAATGTAGAACTGCTCTTCCACCGACAATGACCAGGTATGCAATAGCGGCTTGAATTCGGACGCGGCGTCGAAATAGCCATCCTGCTTCCAGAACAGGATGTTCGAGGCGAACATCGTCTGGTAACGCACCGAACGACCCAATTGCTCGTAGTCCCGCGGTTCCATCAGGAACCAGCCGGCCGCCAGGCTGACGGCCATCATAACGAACAAAGCGGGGAGGATGCGTCGCGCCCGGCGAGCCCAGAAATCGACGAAGCTGAAACGCCCGGCCTGCCGATCGCGCCGGATGATCGAAGTGATCAGGTAGCCGGAAATCACCAGAAAGACATCGACGCCGACATAGCCGCCGGTGAAACCGCCCAAGCCCAAGTGATAGAACACCACCGGCAAGATGGCCAGTGCGCGCAATCCATCGATATCTCTTCGATAAGGCAGGCTCGACATCTATTTTTCTCCAGGCATGAAAAAAGGCGCTCCGGTCAAACCGGAGCGCCTTCTTCAATTCCCTGGAAGACTACTTCCGTTTCATCGAATCGAAGAACTCATCGTTGGTCTTGGTCTGCTTGAGCTTGTCGATGAGGAATTCGATCGCGGAGATCTCGTCCATCGGGTGCAGGATCTTGCGCAGGATCCACATGCGCTGGAGCTCGTCCTCGCTGGTCAGCAGCTCTTCGCGGCGGGTACCCGAACGGTTGATGTTGATGGCCGGGAACACGCGCTTCTCGGCGATCTTGCGATCCAATGGGAGTTCCATGTTGCCGGTACCCTTGAATTCCTCGTAGATCACCTCGTCCATCTTCGAGCCGGTTTCCACCAACGCCGTGGCGAGAATCGTAAGAGAACCGCCCTCTTCGATGTTCCGCGCGGCGCCGAAGAAGCGCTTCGGCTTCTCCAGGGCATGGGCGTCGACACCGCCGGTGAGCACCTTGCCGGAGCTGGGGATCACGGTGTTGTAGGCCCGCGCCAGACGGGTGATGGAGTCGAGCAGGATGACCACGTCCTTCTTGTGCTCGACCAGGCGCTTGGCCTTCTCGATCACCATCTCGGCGACCTGTACGTGACGGGTCGGCGGTTCGTCAAAGGTCGAGGCGACCACTTCGCCGCGCACGGTGCGCTGCATTTCGGTCACTTCCTCAGGGCGCTCGTCGATCAGCAGTACGATCAGGTGGCATTCGGGGTTGTTGCGGGTGATGTTGCTGGCGATGTTCTGCAGCATGATGGTCTTGCCCGCCTTCGGCGGCGCCACGATCAGGCCGCGCTGGCCCTTGCCGATCGGCGCGCAGAGGTCGATGACGCGGCCGGTCAGGTCTTCGGTGGAGCCGTTGCCGGCTTCCATCTTCATCCGCTCGTTGGGGAACAGCGGCGTCAGGTTCTCGAAGAGAATCTTGTTCTTCGCATTCTCCGGACGATCGAAGTTGATCGAGTCGACCTTGAGCAGGGCGAAGTAGCGTTCGCCCTCTTTCGGCGGCCGGATCTTGCCGATGATGGTGTCGCCCGTGCGCAGGTTGAAGCGCCGGATCTGGCTCGGCGAGACATAGATGTCGTCGGGGCCGGCCAGGTAGGAAGAGTCGGCGGAGCGCAGGAAGCCGAAGCCGTCCTGAAGAATCTCCAGCACGCCATCGCCGGAGATCTCTTCACCACTTTTCGCGTGCTTCTTCAGCAGGGCGAAGATGATGTCCTGCTTGCGCGAACGGGCCATGTTTTCCAGGCCCATGGCATCGGACATTTCCAGCAGTTCGGCAATCGGCTTTTGCTTGAGTTCGGTCAGATTCATAGGAAAGAGATAGGTACGCAGAAAGAGGAATTGGAGAAAGCGTCGAGCTTGGGAAAGCCGTGTCGCAAGGGGGCGACAGGAGCGCTAGAAAGTTCGAGTAGGAAGTGCGTCCGGGACGGCATGCAGAAGGCGACGGAAAAAACGTCGCGAACCCGAATTTAACACCGTGGCCGCGTGGCGTCTATAGAAACGCAAAAAAAAGCCCCGCGAATCGCGGGGCTTTCCAGCGAGGCCTGGGCCCGGCTCAGATATTGGCGTCGAGGAAGGCCGCCAGCTGCGACTTGGACAGTGCGCCGACCTTGGTCGCCTCGACATTGCCGTCCTTGAACAGCATCAGGGTAGGGATGCCACGCACGCCGTACTTCGGCGGGGTGTCCTGGTTCTCGTCGATGTTCAGCTTGCAGACCTTCAGCTTGCCCTGATAGTCCCTGGCGACTTCGTCCAGCACCGGCGCGATCATCTTGCACGGACCGCACCACTCGGCCCAGTAGTCCACCAGCACAGGGCCGTCGGCCTTCAGCACGTCCTGCTCGAAGCTGGCATCAGTAACGTTGACGATATGTTCGCTCATGAAATCTCTCCGTAGTCGGACGCGAATTGAAACGCGAAAGTGCCGACCATCATATCCCGCCTTGACCCTCGCCGGAAGGCGCAGCCGATTGAGAGTCTCTATCGTTGGTCGGCTGATTCCCGATTGATCGGCTGCCGCATTGGCGACCCTCGCCCTATCGTGGCAGGATGGCGCAGTTTTCCAATGGACTTGCAAAGCATGCCGCAAAAACCTGCCGAGGCATTCCCGCTGATTGCCGCCCTGGACCTGGGTTCCAACAGTTTCCACCTCTGTCTGGCCAAGGCCAATATCCACGGCGAAGTCCGCATCCTCGAACGGCTGGGCGAGAAGGTCCAACTGGCCGCCGGCCTCGACGAGGAGCGCAATCTCAGCGAGGAGGCCACCCAGCGTGGCCTCGACTGCCTGCGCCGCTTCGCCCAGTTCATCAGCGGCATGCCCCAGGGTTCCGTACGCGTGGTCGCGACCAACGCCTTGCGCGAGGCGCGCAACCGCAGCGATTTCATCCGTCGTGCGGAAGAGGTTCTCGGCCATCCCGTGGAAGTCATCTCCGGCCGCGAGGAAGCCCGCCTGATCTACCTTGGCGTCGCCAACAGCATGCCCGACAGCGGCGGTCGCCGGCTGGTCAGCGACATCGGCGGCGGCAGCACCGAGTTCATCATCGGCCAGGGTTTCGAGTCCGAGCTGCGGGAAAGCCTGCAGATGGGTTGCGTCAGCTACACCCAACGCTACTTCCGCGACGGCAAGATCACCCCGGCCCGCTACGCCCAGGCGTACACCGCCGCACGCCTGGAACTGATGGGCATCGAGAACAGCCTGCGGCGCCTCGGCTGGCAACAGGCGGTCGGCGCCTCCGGCACCATCCGCGCAGTGGCGCTGGCGATCAAGGCCGGCGGCCACGGCAACGGCGAGATCAGCCCGGACGGACTGGCCTGGCTGAAGCGCAAGGTGCTCAAGCTCGGCGACGTGGAGAAGCTCGATCTGGAGGGGATCAAGCCGGACCGCCGGACCATCTTCCCGGCCGGACTGGCCATTCTCGAAGCAATCTTCGACGCGCTGGAACTGGAGCAGATGGTTCACTCCGAGGGCGCCCTGCGCGAAGGCGTTCTCTACGATCTGGTCGGCCGTCACCAGCACGAGGACGTGCGCGAACGCACCATCAGTTCGCTGATGCAGCGCTACCACGTCGATCCGGAGCAGGCTTCGCGGGTGGAGGCCAAGGCCCTCAAGGTGCTTGCCGAAGTCGGCGACGCCTGGGAGCTGAACGACGAACTGCACCGCGACCTGCTGAGCTGGGGCGCACGGGTCCACGAGATCGGCCTGGACATCGCCCATTACCACTACCACAAGCACGGCGCCTACCTGATCGAGCACTCCGACCTGGCTGGCTTCTCGCGCCAGGACCAGCAGATGCTGTCGCTACTGGTACGCGGCCACCGCCGCAACATTCCGGCGGATAAGCTGGCGGAGTTCGCCGCGGAAGGCGACAAGTTGGTGCGCCTGTGCATCGTGCTGCGCTTCGCGATCCTCTTCCACCACATTCGCGGCACCCAGGAAATGCCCTCGGTGCGCCTGAAGGCAGAGCCCAAGAGCCTTTCGGTGACCTTCCCCGAGGGCTGGCTGGAAGCCAACCCGCTGACCCAGGCCGACTTCGCCCAGGAAGCCGAATGGCTCAAGCGGGTCGGCTACAGCCTCAACGTGCGGTAAGCACCGGCGCGGCCAGCTTCTCCAGCAGGGTCGCCTGGGTATTGCGGGGGTTCTGGTTACCGGTGGGGCTGAGCCGCTGGTAGCTACCGTCGGCCTGCAACACCCAGGCCTGGGTGTTGTCGGTCAGGTACGTTTCCAGTTCCTTCTTGACCCGCTGCACCAGCTTCTTGCCTTCCACCGGGAAGCAGGTCTCGACGCGCATGTCGAGGTTGCGCTCCATCCAGTCGGCGCTGGATAGATAGAGCTTCTCGTCGCCGCCGTTGAGGAAGTAGTAGATGCGGCTGTGCTCGAGGAAGCGTCCGATGATCGAGCGCACGTGGATATTGTGCGAGACCCCCGGGATGCCTGGCCGCAGGCAGCACATGCCACGCACCACCAGGTCGATCCTGACCCCGGCCTGGCTGGCCTTGTACAGGGCGCGGATGACCTTCGGATCGGTCAGCGAGTTGACCTTGGCCATGATGTGCGCCGGCTGGCCGAGCGCCGCCTGGGCCGCCTCGCGGTTGATCATTTCCAGCAGGTTCTTCTTCAGGGTGAACGGCGCATGCAACAGCTTCTTCATGCGCAGCGTCTTGCCCATCCCGATCAGCTGGTTGAACAGCTTGTGCAGGTCCTCGCAGAGCGCCACGTCGGCGGTCAGCAGGCTGTAGTCGGTGTACAGGCGAGCGTTGCCGGCATGGTAGTTGCCGGTGCCCAGGTGCGCGTAGCGGCGCAGTTCGCCGTCCTCGCGACGGAGGATCAGCATCATCTTGGCGTGGGTCTTGAAGCCGACCACGCCGTAGATCACTACCGCGCCGGCCTGTTGCAGGCGGCTGGCCAGTTGCAGGTTGGACTCTTCGTCGAAGCGGGCGCGCAGCTCGATCACCGCGGTGACCTCCTTGCCGTTGCGTGCCGCCTCGACCAGGGCGTCGACGATCTCCGAGTTGGCGCCGCTGCGGTACAGGGTCTGCTTGATCGCCAGCACGTTCGGATCCTTGGCGGCCTGGCGCAGCAGGTCGATCACCGGGGTGAAGGACTCGAACGGGTGCATCAGCAACACATCGAGCTTGCTGAGGACGTTGAAGAGGTTTTCCTTCTTCTGCAAAAGACGCGGGATCGCCGGGGTGAAGGGCGGGTACTGCAGCTCCGGATGGCTTTCCAGGCCGGTGACGCTGAACAGGCGGGTCAGGTTGACCGGGCCGCTGACCTTGTACAACTCGCTTTCGGACAGGCCGAACTGCTTGAGCAGGTAGTTGGTCAGGTTCTGCGGGCAGGTATCCACCACCTCCAGGCGTACCGCGTCCCCGTAGCGACGCGAGAACAGCTCGCCGCGCAGCGCGCGGGCCAGGTCCTCGACATCCTCGGTGTCCACCGACAGGTCGGCGTTGCGGGTCAGGCGGAACTGGTAGCAGCCCTTCACCTTCATGCCGGGGAACAGGTCGTCGGCGTGGGCGTGGATCATCGACGACAGGAACACGTAGTTGTCGCCCTCGCCGCCAACGTCTTCCGGCAGCTTGATGATCCGTGGCAGCAGGCGCGGCGCCGGGATGATCGCCAGGCCGGAGTCGCGGCCGAAGGCATCCATCCCCTCCAGCTCGACGATGAAGTTGAGGCTCTTGTTCACCAGCAGCGGGAACGGGTGGGTCGGGTCGAGGCCGATCGGGGTGATGATCGGCGCGATCTCGTCGCGGAAGAAGCGCCGCACCCAGGTCTTGATCTTCAGCGTCCAGTGACGCCGGCGGATGAAGCGGATCTGGTGCTTGGCCAGCTCCGGCAACAGGGTCTCGTTAAGGATCCGGTACTGCCGCGATACCTGCTCGTGGACCAGCTCGCTGATCCGCGCCAGGGCCTGGTGCGGCAGCAGGCCGTCGGCGCCGGCCTGCTCGCGGGCGAAGGTGATCTGCTTCTTCAGGCCGGCGATGCGGATCTCGAAGAATTCGTCGAGGTTGCTCGAGAAGATGAGGAGGAACTTCAGCCGCTCCAGGAGCGGGTAGGACTCGTCCAGCGCCTGTTCCAGCACGCGGATGTTGAACTGCAACTGGGAGAGCTCGCGATGAATGTACAGGCTGCTGTCATCCACGCTGGGAACCACCGCAGGTGGCGTTTCCACCGGGATCGTTTCGGCCATCTTCACTTCTGCTTCGCTTTCCACGTTCGCCACTACGGTTTCGTCGGCGGCGATACGTTCGATCTCATCAAGTCCTTGCTGCGTATTCATTCATCTTCCCGAGGGGGTCAACGCCCCCGTCTTAATTGTTCTGCGGCCTGCTTGGCGAAGTAGGTCAGAATGCCATCGGCGCCGGCACGTTTGAAGGCGGTAAGGGATTCGAGGATCACCGATTCGGCCAGCCAGCCGTTCTGGATGGCGCCCATGTGCATCGCATACTCGCCGCTGACCTGGTAGACAAAGGTCGGGGCGCGGAATTCATCCTTCACCCGACGCACGATGTCGAGGTAGGGCATGCCCGGCTTGACCATCACCATGTCGGCGCCTTCGGCCAGGTCGGCGGCCACTTCGTGAAGTGCCTCGTCGCTGTTCGCCGGATCCATCTGGTAGGTGGCCTTGTTGCCCTTGCCGAGGTTCGAAGCCGAGCCGACCGCATCGCGGAACGGACCGTAGTAGGCGCTGGCGTACTTGGCCGAGTAGGCCATGATCCGCACATTGGTGTGACCGGCAGACTCCAGGGCCTCGCGGATCGCACCGATGCGACCGTCCATCATGTCCGAGGGCGCTACCACCTGGGCGCCGGCCTCGGCGTGGGACAGCGCCTGCCGTACCAGCACGTCGATGCTGACGTCGTTGAGGACGTAACCGTCGTCATCCAGGATGCCGTCCTGGCCATGGGTGGTGAACGGGTCGAGCGCCACGTCGGTGATGATGCCCAGCTCCGGAAAGCGCTCGCGCAGGGCGCGGGTGGCGCGCTGGGCGATGCCTTCCGGGTTGTATGCCTCGGCGGCGTCCAGGGACTTCTTCTCCACCGGGGTCACCGGGAACAGCGCCAGCGCCGGAATGCCCAGGGCCACCCACTCTTCCGCCTCGATCAGCAACTGGTCGATGGACAGGCGCTCGACGCCGGGCATCGACGGAATGCTTTCACGCTGGTTGACCCCATCGAGGACGAACACCGGCAGGATCAGGTCGTCGACGGTGAGGACATTCTCGCGGACCAGGCGGCGGGAGAAGTCATCGCGGCGATTGCGCCGCAGGCGGGTGTAGGGATAGGCGCGGTTGGCGGGAGTGAAGCTCACGGTTTACTCCAGGGCCCAGATAACGGGCACAGTGTGACAGTTATAGTCCCTGATTATGACGGATTGGCAACAAGCGACGACAGTGACTCAAGGTCGCGGCATCCTGCCGCACCGCCAATCATCGCAAAAAGCCAGCGGCAAAGGCCATTCATTGCACAATCAATGACCTGGGCCGTGACGATCGCGCTTTCCCCACGCCCTCAACCGAGTTAGGCTGCGCGTTCATTTCGCTTCGCTGCCCCGATGATGCTCCAACAATTCCTGCAGGACTTCGGCTATTTCGCCCTTTTTCTCGGTACTTTCTTCGAGGGCGAAACCATTCTCGTGCTGGCCGGGTTCCTTGCCTTCCGCGGCTACATGCAGCTGGATACCGTGATTCTCACCGCCTTCCTCGGCAGCTACGCCGGTGACCAACTCTGGTACTTCCTCGGACGCCGCCACGGACGCCGGTTGCTGGCGCGCAAGCCGCGCTGGCAGAAGCTCGGCGACAAGGCGCTGGACCATGTGCGCCGCCATCCTGACCTGTGGGTGCTGAGTTTCCGCTTCGTCTACGGCCTGCGTACGGTGATGCCGGTGGCCATCGGCCTGTCCGGCTATCCACCGGCCCGCTATCTTCTTCTCAACGGCATCGGCGCCATCGTCTGGGCCGCCGCGCTGGGCTCCGCCGCCTACTATTTCGGCAGCGTACTGGAAGGCATGCTCGGCAACATCAAGAAATACGAACTCATGGTCCTCGGCGGCCTGATCGTGCTGGGCCTGCTGCTCTGGCTATGGCGGCGTTTCAAGACACCGCGCGGCAACGGCGCGGGCGGCAACGCCGACAAATCCGAGTGAACCCGCGCCGGCGCGACTGAACAGCCGGCCCCTTCGCACACTCCAACTCCTTGTACCCTCCGCTCCGGCTGGCCGCCGGGGCCGGCGGCTCGCTATGCTTGCGCGATACCGACCCCGGCCAGGCCCGTCCGGTCCGGATCCTGCGTTCCCAAGGAGTAAGCCTCATGCACAAGAAAGTTGCCGTCATCCTCTCCGGTTGTGGCGTCTACGATGGCGCGGAAATCCACGAAAGCGTGATCACCCTGCTCCGCCTCAGCCAGCGCGGCGCCGAGGCACAATGCTTCGCGCCGAACATCGCCCAGCACCATGTGGTCAACCACCTGACCGGCGAGGAAATGCCGGAAAGCCGCAATGTCCTGGTCGAGTCCGCGCGTATCGCCCGCGGCGAAGTCAAGGATCTGCGCGAAGCCCGCGCCGAGGACTACGACGCGCTGATCGTGCCCGGTGGCTTCGGCGCTGCGAAGAACCTCAGCGACTTTGCCATCAACGGCGCGCAATGCCAGGTGCAGCCGGACGTGCTGGCGCTGGCCAAGGCTTTCGCCGAAGCCGGCAAGCCAGTCGGGCTGATCTGCATCGCTCCGGCGATGGCGGCGAAGATCTACGGTGCCGGCGTCCAATGCACCATCGGCAACGACGCCGACACCGCCGACTCGCTGAAGCAGATGGGTGCCGAGCACATCGACGCGCCGGTGGACGAGATCGTCGAAGACAGCGCGCGCAAGCTGGTGACCACCCCGGCCTACATGCTCGCCCAGTCGATCGCCGAAGCCGCTTCCGGGATCAACAAGCTGGTCGACCGGGTGCTCGAACTGGTGGACCAGGACAAGGCCTGATCGGCCAAGCACGAGGGCGGTCGCGCCGCCGCCCTTTTCAAATCCGTGCCGCTACGCCAGCGTGCGTCTCGAAACCATCGAATCGAGACGCCGCGATGAGCGAAACGCCCTCCCCCGCCCTGCCTGACGACGTCCACCAACTGGTGGCGGATTTCTTCCAGCGCATCCCCTTCAACCGCATGCTCGGGATCCGCGTGGCGAGCCTCGGCCGCGAGCGGGTAGTCCTCGACCTGCCGATGAAGGACGAACTGATCGGCAACTTCGTCCAGGGCATTCTCCACGGCGGGGTGATCTCCAGCCTGCTCGACGTCACCGGCGGTGCGATGGCCCTGATCGGCGCCCTCGAACGGCATCGCGAACTGCCAGGCCACGAGCGCATGGCGCGGCTGTCGAAGCTCGGCACCATCGACTTGCGCGTCGACTACCTGCGCCCGGGACGCGGCCGGACGTTCACCGCCCATGCGGTGCCGCTTCGCTCGGGCAACAAGGTCGCAGTGGTGCGCTCGGAACTGCATAGCGACGACGGCACGCTGGTCGCCGTCGGTACCGGTACCTATCTGTGCGGCTGACTCGCGCGTAGATCGGCTTCCCGCTGCAGGCGGGTGAGCAGGCGGTCCAGGGCGTTGGCGAACGCCTGGCGGTCACGCTCAGCGTAGGGCGCCTGGCCGCCGCCCATCTGCCCCTGGTCACGCAGGTCGGCCATCAGGTTGCGCATGGCCAGCTTATCGCCCATGTTCCGCGCGTCGAACTCGCGGCCGCGAGGATCGAGGGCGGCAACCTGTTTCTTGATCAGCCGATCGGCCAGCGGTACGTCGCTGCAGATCGCCAGGTCGCCCGGCTCGGCCTGCTCCACCAGGTAATCGTCAGCCGCATCCATCCCGCTTTCCACCACCACCAGACGCACGCAGGCGAACGGCGGCTTGACCTGCGGCTGGCCGGCGACCATCCAGACTTCCAGCTTGCGCTTGAGGGCGAACTTGCAGACCAGTTCCTTGGCCGCCTTGGGGCAGGCGTCGGCATCGATCCAGATACGCATGAACGGACTTCCGTAGAAATGACGACGGCCAGTATCGCACTGGCCGTCGTGGTTGCGCGAACCCGCTCAGTCGGCCGCGTTGGCCGCCGCACGCCGGCGCTCGACGATCCGGCTACGTCCGTAGAGCAGCGCGATGGCCACCAGCGCCATGGCCTGGGCCGACAGCGAATAGGCGTCGGCCTTGATCCCCAGCCAGTCGAAGTCGAAGAACGGCACCGGACGGGTGCCGATCACCCCGGCTTCCTGCAAGGCGATGACGCCATGTCCGGCGAACACCACCGAGAGCGCACAGAGCAACGCCGCGTTGATGCTGAAGAACAACCCCAGCGGCAGTTTCGCCGAGCCACGCAGGATCACCCAGGCCAGGCCGATCAGCAGGACCACGGCGGTCGCTGCGCCGCCGATCACGGCATTGTGCCCGGCCGGTCCGGCCTGCAACCAGAGGGTTTCGTAGAACAGGATGACCTCGAACAACTCGCGGTAGACCGAGAAGAACGCCAGCACTGCGAAGCCGAAGCGTCCACCACCGCCCACCAGGCTGCTGCGGATGTAGTCCTGCCAGGCTGCCGCGTGGCGGCGGTCGTGCATCCAGACGCCGAGCCAGAGCACCATCACGCAGGCGAACAGCGAGGTGAAGCCCTCCATCAGCTCGCGCTGGGCACCGCCGATATCGATCACATAGGCGGCCAACGCCCAGGTGGCGAAGCCAGCGACGAAGGCCAGCCCCCAGCCGACGTGCACGCCACGCACGGCACTTTCCTGCCCGGTATTGCGCAGGAAGGCGAGGATGGCGGCAAGCACCAGGATTGCCTCTACCCCTTCGCGCAACAGGATCAACAGGGCGGAAACGAAACTGATGGAGAAACTCAGCGAGTCGCCGCCAAGCTGCTTGGCGGCCTCTGCCAGCTTGCCCTTGGCCAGCTCCAGCTGTTGCGCCACCTGGGTTTCCGGGAGGCCATCGCGCAACGCCTGGCGGTAGGCCATCAGCTGCTTCTCGGTGGAGCGGCGCAAATCGGCGTCGACGTTGTCCAGCGAGCTTTCCACCAGCTCGAAGCCTTCCAGGTAGGCCGCCACCGACAGGTCGTAGGCCTGGTCGCGGTCGCCTTCGCGATAGACCGCGAAGCTCTTGTCCAGGGTGGCGGCGGTATAGTCGATCAATTGCCCAGGACCGCGCTGCTCCAGCGGCGGATGCGCACGCAGGGCGCGGAAGCTCTCCGCAGCGGCCTCGCCGTCGTGCTCGGCGACTTCGGCCGGAGTCTGCGTGGCCAGGGTCGCCAGCGGGTAGGCATGGGCCTTGTCCGGCTGCGCACTGCCGGCGCTCAGGCCGGCCACATAGCTGGCCAGGTCCCAGCGCTGGCGTTCGTCGAGCTGGTCGGCGAACGCCGGCATGTCGGTGCCGGCCACGCCCAGGCCAATGACGTTACGCAGGTCGTAGAGGCTCAGGTGGTCGAGGCGCTGGCGATCGGTGAGGTTCGCCGGCGGCGGTTCCAGGCCGATGCCGGCGGGGCCGTCGCCCTTGCCCGCATCGCCATGGCAGATCGCGCACTGCTGGGCATAGATCGGCGCTGCGCGGCTCGGGTCGGGGGTGATCGCGGGGGTCTGCACCACCTGGTAGATATCCGCCACCCGTGCCTCGAGGTTGCGCGCCTGGAGGGCCACGTCCCTTCCCGGCAAGCGCTGCTCGATGGCCTGGCGCAGGCTGGCGCCCCCCCTCTCCAGCTCGGCGCGCTCGGGGCGCATCGGCAGGGTCAGGACCAATGCCTGCAGGTTGCCAACGAACTCCACCTGTTCCTGGTATTCGCTGGGGTCGACGATCTTGCCGTCAGCCACGGTCGGCGGATAGTCGGCCGCCAGGTAACTCAACAGATGCAAGGCTTGGGAGGGGTCGACGGCCGTGTCGGCAATAGCTCCAAGGCTGAACGCGCAGACCAGCGGCAGCAGCCACAGCAGGATTTTCGGAGGGTGCATGGCGAAGACGAAGTGAGAATGGAAGAGATTAAATTGTCCCTTCGCCTTCCCGCCCATGCAAGAAATACTCTGTAACAATCACGCCCGTCGGCGTGTCGGGCGGCTCAGAGCGGCGCTCGGCGTACCGTCGCCAGCAGCCCCGCGGCGCCGACGAACAGGCTGGCGAAGGTACGGTTCACCAGCTTCTGCTGGCGCGGCGAACGCAGTACGCGTAGCACGCGCGCAGCCAGTCCGGTGTAGCCGGCCATGACGATCAGGTCGACGACGATCATGGTGCCGCCCATGATCAGGTACTGCGCCAGCAGCGGCTGGTGCGGGTCGATGAACTGCGGCAGCACCGCGAGCATGAAGATCACCGCCTTGGGATTGCTGGCGTTGACCAGGAAACCACGCAGCACCAGGGTCAACGGTCGCCCCAAAGGCCGTTCGCCATCGGTGCTCAAGGCCTGTGGCGGCGCCTGCCACTGGCGCACCGCCAGGTACACCAGGTAGGCCACGCCGAACCACTTGATCAGGCTGAAAGCCAGTGCCGAGGTCGCCAGCAACGCACCGACGCCGGCGGCGACGATGGCGATCTGCAGGGCCAGGCCGATCTGCAGGCCCAGCGCGTTCCAGTAGCCTCGCGCAAAGCCGTACTGCAACCCGCAGGACATCGAGGCGATGGCTCCGGCGCCCGGCGACAGGCTGATGGCCCAGCAGGCGAGAAAGAAGGCGAACCAGGTACTGACGAGCATTGCACACCTCGGAAAGCGAACGCGGCTGGCGGCGGGAACGAAAAAGCCAGTGTGCACCAAGGCGGAGCAGCCGCACAGGTTTTCCGACCACGCGCCTCGCCCAACCTTTGCGGGCGCAACCTGGCGGACAGAAAAAACCCGGCAGATGCCGGGCTTTCCCGAGGATACGCGCTCAGCCATGTTGGGCGGACCACCGCGATGCGGCTATTCGCCCTGGCCCCGAACGCTCTCAGTCCGGCGAACCCTTGCGCAGCTTCACCGGCTCTTCGCCGCGCTTGCGCGCCATGGCCCCGCGCAAGCGGATGTTCAGCGCCTCCACCGCCAGGGAGAAGGCCATGGCGAAGTAGACGTAGCCTTTCGGCACGTGCACTTCGAAGGACTCGGCCACCAACACGGTTCCGACCACGATGAGGAACGACAGGGCGAGCATCTTCAGCGATGGGTGTTTCTCGATGAAGTCGCTGATGGTGCCTGCCGCCAGCATCATCACGCCGACCGAGATGACGATCGCCGCGACCATCACCGGCACGTTCTGCACCAGACCGACGGCGGTGATCACCGAGTCCAGGGAGAAGATGATGTCGATGATCGCGATCTGGACGATGATGCCCATGAAGCCGTGGGCCTTGCCGCCGCTCTTCTGCTCTTCTTCCGCGCCTTCCAGGCTGTGGTAGATCTCCATGGTGCTCTTGAACAGCAGGAACAGGCCGCCGAAGAAGAGGATCAGGTCACGCCCGGAGATGCCCTGGCCGAACAGGTGGAACAGGTCGGTGGTCAGGCGCATGACCCAGGTGATCGAGAGCAACAGCAGGATCCGCGTGCCCATGGCCAGGGCCAGGCCGAAGAAGCGCGCCTTCGGTTGCTGGGCCGGCGGCAGGCGCCCGACCAGGATCGAGATGAAGATGATGTTGTCGATGCCGAGGACGATTTCCAGGGCGGTCAGGGTCAGGAACGCGACCCAGATTTCAGGACTGGCGAGCCATTCCATAGATGGTTATTTCCCGTTTTTTGTTGGAGTTGAAAAACCTGGCCCACGCCAGCGACGCACGGCTTTCTGGAAGAACAGGCTGTTGGGAACCTGCAGCAGCGGGCCCGGCGAGCCATCCTCGAGGGTTTCTTCCAGTGTCGTATACAAGAGATTGATGGCAACCACGCGTCCGGTGACGCCCGGTTTGTCGGCGCTATCGATCAGCTCCACGCGGTCGCCGATGCGGAACGGCCCGACGGTGAAGATCAGCAACGCACAGAACAGGTTGGAGAGCACGCTCCAGATGGCGAAGAAGGCTACCGCCGCCACCGCGGCGAAACCGGTCAGCGCGGTCCACAGCACTTCGGCGGACACGCCCAGGCGCTCCAGCACCATGATCAGTGCGCTGACCATGATCAGCCAGCGCAGGCCGCCACGCAGCGGCAGGAGCAGCTCCGGCGGCACCGGATAACGCTCGCCGATACGGGTCACCGTGCGTCGGACCAGGCGCTGGAGCAGCCAGGCGACCAGCAGGATGAGCAGGATCTGCAGCGCCACCACCAGCGGCCCGCTCCAGGTCTGCGTCAACATCTGCAGGTTATCCATCACTCACTGGCCTCCAGTTCTTTCTGCAAGGCTTCGAGGGTTTCCAGGGCCTCCAGCCAACGTTCCTCCAGCTCGCCTTCGCGAACCTTCAGGCTCGATTGTTCGGACAGCAACTCGCGCAATTCGTCCTTTCGCGATACGTCATACAGGGCGCTGTCGCCCAGCCGCGCCTCGATAGTGGCTAGCTTTTCGTGCAGGCCGCCGAGTTCGCGCTCCAGCTTGTCGGCCTCGCGCTTGTGCGGCGCCAGCTGCTGGCGCAGCGCGGCCGCTGCCTGGCGCTGGGCGCGCTTGTCGGTGCGTTCGGTCGGCGCGCCCGGCGCGGTCTCGGCCTGCGGCGCCTTGCGCGCGCGATAGTCGACCAGCCAGCGGGCGTAATCGTCGAGATCGCCATCGAACGGCACCACGCGCCCATCGGCGACCAGGAGGAATTCGTCGGTGGTGCTTTTGAGCAGGTGCCGGTCGTGGGAAACCACCAGGACCGCCCCGGAAAACTCCTGTAGAGCCAAGGTCAGGGCCAGGCGCATTTCCAGGTCGAGGTGGTTGGTCGGCTCGTCGAGCAGCAGCAGGTTGGGCTTCTGCCAGGCAATCAGCGCCAGGGCCAGGCGCGCTTTCTCGCCACCGGAGAAGTTCAATACCGGCTCGTCCACCCGAACGCCGCGGAAGTCGAAGCCGCCGAGGAAGTCCTTGAGGGTCTGTTCGCGCTCGCCGGGGGCGATACGCTGCAGATGCAGCAACGGGCTGGCCTGTGGGTCCAGCGAATCGAGCTGGTGCTGGGCGAAGTATCCGATGGCCAGGTTCTCGCCGCGCAGCAGGCGGCCGCCCAATTCGGGCAGGTCCCCGGCCAGGGTCTTGATCAGGGTCGACTTGCCGGCACCGTTGGGACCGAGCAGGCCGATCCGCGCACCGGGCACCAGTTGCAGCTTGACCTTCTCCAGCACCGCCTTGTCGCCATAGCCGAGACGGCCTTCGCCGAGATCCAGCAACGGCCGGGAGATCTTGTCCGACTCGCGGAAACTGAAATTGAACGGCGAATCGACATGTGCCGGCGCCAGTTCCTCGAGACGCTCCAGCGCCTTGATCCGGCTCTGCGCCTGGCGCGCCTTGGTGGCCTTGGCCTTGAAGCGGGCGATGAAGCTTTCCATGTGCGCACGCTGCGCCTGCTGTTTCTCGTAGGCCTGCTGTTGCTGAGCCAGCCGCTCGGCGCGGGTCCGCTCGAAAGCGGAATAGCCGCCGCGGTAGAGGGTCAGCTTGCGGTTTTCCAGATGCACCACATGGCCCACCACCGCATCGAGGAAGTCGCGGTCGTGGGAGATCAGCACCAGAGTGCCGGGATAACCCTTGAGCCACTCTTCCAGCCAGAGGATGGCGTCCAGGTCGAGGTGGTTGGTCGGCTCGTCGAGCAACAGCAGGTCGGACGGGCACATCAGCGCCTGCGCCAGGTTCAGGCGCATCCTCCAACCGCCGGAGAAATCACCGACCCGGCGCTCCATCTGCTCGCTGCTGAAGCCGAGTCCGGCCAGCAGCCTGCGCGCCCGTGCATCGGCGGTGTAACCGTCGGCGTTGTCCAGTTCGGTATGCAGGCGCGCCAGGGCAGAACCGTCGTGCGCCGCTTCGGCGGCGGCCAGTGCCGCCTGGATCTCGCGCAGGCGACTGTCGCCGTCGAGCACGTAATCCACCGCCAGGCGATCCAGGGTATCGACCTCCTGGCGCATGTGCGCGATGCGCCAGTCGGCGGGCAACAGGCAGTCGCCGGCATCCTGGCCGAGCTGGCCGCGCAACAGCGCGAACAAGCTGGACTTGCCAGCGCCATTGGCCCCGATGAGACCGGCTTTCTGGCCGGCGTGCAGGGTCAGTTCAGCAGCTTCCAGGAGGCGCTGCGGCCCGCGCTGTAGCGTAAGATTGAGGAGTCGGATCATGGCGGCGGAGTTTATCAGTTTCGCCCTTGCGGAGCGTGAGGCTGTATGACTGGAAATGTCTGGAAATTCGCGGTGGACGTCTATGCCCAGCCGGGCGTGGAAACGGCTTGCCTCGCGCTTCAGGAGCAAGGTGCGGACGTCTGCCTGTTGCTGGTCGCCGCCTGGCTTGGAAGGCGCGGTGTGAGCTGCTCGAAAGAACGCGCCCAGATCCTGGAGAACGCCGCGCGCCCCTGGCGCGAAACGGTCATCGAACCCCTGCGCAGATTGCGTTGCGCCTGGCGCGAAGCGGCAACCCACGATGCCTGCCTGGCCGAACTCCGCGAGGAAATGAAGGCCCAGGAACTACGAGCGGAACGGGAACACCTGCAACGCCTGGCCGACCTGGCCACAGCCTGGCTGGAGGGCCAGGAGGCGAATCGTAATGCGGATGCCTGGCTGCAAGCCTGCAGCCGGGACATCTGCACGGAAGCAGAGCGCCGGGCTTTGCTGGTGCTTGGCTCGGCGGCTTTGCAGACAGCGCCTTAGGAGGCGCTGGTCGGGGCGGCGCCGTTGCTGCCCGCGGCAGGCGTTGCCGAAGCAGCGCTGGAGGCGGCTGCCGGGGCGCTGGGAGTCGCCGCAGGCTTCGCAGCAGGAGCGGTGGCGGGCTTGGCTGCGGCAGGTTTCGCGGCTACGGGTTTCGCCGCAGGCTTGGCCACCGGTTTCGCCGCAGGCTTCGCAGCCGGCTTGGCTGCAGGCTTCGTGGCCGCCGGTTTCGCCACAGGCTTCGCCGCCGGCTTGGCTGCCGGCTTCGCGGCTGCGGTTTTCGCCGCGGGCTTGGCCGCCGGTTTCGCCACAGGCTTCGCCGCCGGCTTGGCTGCGGGCTTCGCGGCTGCGGTTTTCGCCGCGGGCTTGGCCGCCGGTTTCGCCACAGGCTTCGCCGCCGGCTTGGCTGCCGGCTTCGCGGCTGCGGTTTTCGCCGCGGGCTTGGCCGCCGGTTTCGCCACAGGCTTCGCCGCCGGCTTGGCTGCGGGCTTCGCGGCTGCGGTTTTCGCCGCGGGCTTGGCCGCCGGTTTCGCCACAGGCTTCGCCGCCGGCTTGGCTGCCGGCTTCGCGGCTGCGGTTTTCGCCGCGGGCTTGGCCGCCGGTTTCGCCACAGGCTTCGCCGCCGGCTTGGCTGCGGGCTTCGCGGCTGCGGTTTTCGCCGCGGGCTTGGCCGCCGGTTTCGCCACAGGCTTCACCGCCGGCTTGGCTGCCGGCTTCGCGGCTGCGGTTTTCGCCGCGGGCTTGGCCGCCGGTTTCGCCACAGGCTTCGCCGCCGGCTTGGCTGCGGGCTTCGCGGCTGCGGTTTTCGCCGCGGGCTTGGCCGCCGGTTTCGCAGCAGGCTTCGCCACCGGCTTGGCTGCGGGCTTCGCGGCTGCGGTTTTCGCCGCGGGCTTGGCCGCCGGTTTCGCAGCAGGCTTCGCCGCCGGCTTGGCTGCGGGCTTCGCTGCCGCGGTTTTCGCCACAGGCTTGGCCGCAGGCTTCGCCGCTACGGTTTTCACCGCAGGCTTGGCTGCCGCCTTCGCAGCAGGTTTGGTCGCGGGTTTCGCCTTGCGGCTCTCCAGAGCCTTGCCAGCAGCTTCCTTCACCTTGCCGACACCCTGCGCCAGCTTGAGGCTTTCCTGTACGTCACGCTTGAGGCCGACGATGTAGGTACGGGTGTCCGCCTGCCGGGCCTTCAGGGTATCCAACGCTTCTTCCAGGTCGCTGATGGTCTCGCGCGCCTTGGCCTGTGCCTTGGTCTTGCCGGCCTTGGCAGCATCCTGCAGCTTGGTGCGAGCCTTGTGCAGTTTTTCCTGGGCTTTGCCACGTTGCTTTTCAAGTTTGGCCAGGAGCTTTTCCGAATCGACCAGCGCTTGTTTGCACGCACCTTCCAGGTGCTCGACAAGGCTGTGGGAAAGTTGCTGCAACAGGTGCAAGGGGGTGGTGACGGGCTTCTTGTTGGCCGACATGACGTGCCTCCAGGCGGACGTGGTTGCGCCCATACTAGACCCGCAAACCCCCTCTCGCCAACGGGTTCGATGTGCTACAAGCGACGTGCGCCAGGATTGCCCGCCGATTCGTCTGGAGAAACCGCATGCCGCGCCGCCTTTTCATCGGTCTTTTTCTACTGCCGCTGCCGCTTTTCGCCGCGCCCCCCAAGGACGAACTGGCCTATGCTGTAGGCGCCCGCCTGGGCACGCGCCTACAGCAGGAAATGCCCGACCTAGAGCTATCCGAACTACTTCTCGGACTGCGCCAGGCCTATCGCGGCGAGGCACTTGAAATCCCCCCCGAACGCATCGAAAAACTTCTGCTGCAACACGAGAACGCCACGACGGAAACACCGCGGATCACACCCGCCGAGGCCCGCTTCCTGGCCAACGAAAAAGCCCGCTTCGGCGTCCGCGAATTGACCGGCGGCGTCCTCGTCAGCGAATTACGTCGTGGCCAAGGTAACGGCATCGGCGCGGCAACCCAGGTACACGTCCGTTACCGCGGCCTGCTCGCCGACGGTCAAGTGTTCGACCAGAGCGAAAGCGCCGAGTGGTTCGCCCTGGACAGTGTGATAGAGGGATGGCGCACAGCATTGCGAGCGATGCCTGTCGGCGCGCGCTGGCGAGTGGTGATTCCTTCGACGCAAGCCTATGGCCACGAAGGCGCTGGCGACCTGATCCCGCCCGACGCTCCGCTGGTCTTCGAGATCGACCTGCTGGGCGTCCGCTGAAATGCAAAAACGGCGCTCTCCCGCATGGAGACGCGCCGTTTCGTAACGACTCGCCGGTGAATCAGACCGGTACTGCCGAACCCTCTGCGCCGCTCTGGCTGTGGGCGTTGTGCAGGACTTCGATGAGGCAGTCCTCCAGCTCGAAGCGTTCGTGCAACTGTTGCCGCAGGACCTTCAGCTCCGCGATGAGGCAGGCTCCTTCACGGCAATCGCCGTTGTCGCAGCGATCGTTGAAGTTCAGCGCGGATTCGGTGATGGCTTCCAGCCGGGGGAAGATCTGCTTGGCCAGCTCCAGGCCGCGCTGATCGCCGAAGGCCTTGCCTTCCGCCGTCAGTTGCTCGTAGACCTCGAAGTGTCCGGCAGATACGTAGTCCAGCAGCAATTGGCAAAAATGCTGGAGTTCTTCGGCGTTGGGCGCCGGTGCCTGAATACCGCTCAGGGCATCGAAGGCCTGCACCAGTTGCTGGCGCTCATGCAGCCAGCGATCGATCAGTTGGTGCACGCCCCCCCACCGCTCTTGGGCATTACGGCAGCTTTCGAGCATGTTGTCCTCGCTTCCCTCTTCGGACGTCCCGGAGAATCATCGTCCGCTCCGAGACGCATTGCTGACGCACTCTCTGCGCTCTGTGGGAGAACGCCTGTGCAAGGGGCGGACTCCGGCGCTACGGAAAGCCAGATTATGCCCCCGGGATGACCCCATCAAGACGCCCGTACAGAAAAATTCATACGGATGTTTGATCGGTATCCCGCATCCGCTCTGGTTTTCGCCAAATCGATACGGCCGACGCTCGAGAGCTGACGAAAGGCCACGGGACAGCCCGCGTCAGGCACGTCGGAGGAACTGCACGATGGAGAAACCGAGATAGGCAACGAACGCCAGCAGGCTCCATTCCGGAATGCTCAGGGTGAACAGCGTCCAGCTCACCTGGGCACAATCCGCGGTGCCATGCAGGACCAGGCGGATCACTTCCTGGAAGGGAAGCGCCTGCATCATGTAGTCGAGGCTGGGCAGGCAGGCCGGCAGTTGGTCCAGCGGAACGGTCTGCAACCATACCTGGCGGGCGGCCGTGGCCCCGCCGCCGAGAGCGAGCAGGAACACCAGCACGGAGTAGATACGCCGCCCACGTAGACCGGGCCCCTGGATCGCGCCAGCGAGGCAGGTCAGGCCGATCAGGATGAAGAAGATCCGCTGCACGACGCACAGCGGGCAGGCCTCCAGGCCAACCACATGTTCCAGGTACAGCGCCCCGCCCATGATGGCGACGCAGGCCAGGAACGCGAGAAGGAAAAGCTGACGGGGGCTGGCCAGGGGCATGGCGGATCCACAGGTACACAGGGGAAAGGCCGCCTACGGTAGTGGAAAGCCTCCGGCCGTTTCAAGCCGCAAGGCCGCTCTGCGGCAAGACATCCCGAATCATTCCGGGCGCCCGCGACAAGCCGCCACAGTCCTGCCGATGGAGCCGAACGGGGAACGCCGGGTGGCGTTCCCCATGCTCAAATGCCCGCCACCACCACGGGCAGCCCCGGAGTACGCCGATCGAGCAGGACCAGGCCCTCCTGGAACAACTGGTTGCTGCGCTCGACCTCGCCGAGCTGCGCCAGCAGGCGTCCCAGCTCGGCGCAGGTCTCGGCACTGCGCTGGAAGCTCAGACTGGCCTCCAGGTATTCCCGGGCCTTGCCCCAGAGCTTGTTGATCAGGCACAGGCGCCCCAGGGTCAGCAGCAGGCCGGGATCGTTCGGATGTTCCTTGAGCCAACCTTCCGCGGCCTGCAATTGCTTGCCCGGATCGCGCCCGCGCACCTGCCCGTAGAGTTGCACCAGGGTCGCGTCGAAGCCTTGCTTGAGCGCATGGCGGAGGACTTCTTCGGCCTCTTCCTCGGCGCCCAGGCGAAGCAGTTGGGCGGCATAGCCCGCGACGATCGCCGGGTCTGCACGCAGCGCCGAAGGCACGTTCTGCCAGCGCTGGGTCAGCGGCTGCAACGCCGTCTCGCCCTCGTTCAGTCCACGCTCGCCGGCTTCCTGCAAGGAAGCCACCCAGGCACGGCGTTCGAGGTCGCGCAGTTCGGAATCCTTCAGCACACGCTCCTTGCGCAGCTCCGGCAGCAGGACGCAAAGGGCCTGCCAGTCGTGCTGGGTGACGTACAGCTGCTGCATCAGCCGCAATACCGTGCGGTGCTGCGGCTGGAGCCCGTGCAGCTCTTCAAGGGTATTGCGTGCCTGCGGGTAGTCGCCGCGATTGATCAGCAGTTGCGCACGGGTCAGGCCGACCAGCAATTGGGCGTCCGGCTCGCGCTCGCGAGCCCGGTTCAGCAGGTCGTCGGCCTCGTCGTAGCGTTCGAGTTCGTTGGCGGCCCGCGCCGCGCCGAGGTAATGCATCAGCGGCCGCTCGCCCATCTCCGCCGCCCGCCGCAAGTGACGCAGTGCCTGCGGCCAGTTGCCTTCGCCGAGATCGCGCAGGCCGCTGTGCTCGGCCATCTGCACGCGACGCCGGCGGTTGTAGCGCGACCAGGGGTTGACCACCCGCCCCGAGCTGCCGAGCAGGCGCAGGACCAGGCGCACCAGCACCACCAGCAGCCAGACCACCGCCAGCAGGGCGAGGAACGACCACAGGCTGGATTCGTAACGGAAGCTCTTGTAGGCGATCAGCACATAGCCGGCCTGCTCGGAGATAGCCAGCCCAACCAGCGTGGCGACCAGCACCACCGCCAGAACCAGGAGGTAGATGCGTCTCATGGACGGCCCTCCGTGGCCGGAGCCGCCTGCGCCTCGGGCACCAGGTTGCCAGCGGCCTCGCGGCGCGACACGTAGGCCTGCAAGGCGCTCAGGGCCGGTGCGAGGTCAGGGACCTGCACGGTGACCGGCTGCTTCGCCAACTCATCGATACGCAACTTCAACGCGCGGCTGTCGGCCAGCTCTACGTTGAAATAGCCGTCCAGCACGTCCTGGGCCTGCTTCAGCGCCTGCTCGTAGACTTCCTGCTTGCCATTCAGCGCCGCCCACTGGGCTTGCTCCAGGGCCAGGCCGATGGTCAGGCGCACCTGCGCCAATTGCTCGCCGGCCAGCAGCGGACGAATGTCCTGGCCGGCATTGAAATCGATGCGGATGTAGCGCGAGATCTTCTCCCACCACAGCTCCCAGGTGCTATTGCCGTCGCCCCAGGCGACATTGCTGGCACCGCTTTCGCCTTCCTTGAAGGTCGGCGTGAGCGGTTGCAACTGGTTGACCTGCTCGCGCAACGCCGCCAGTTGCACGAACAGCCCGGTACGGTCCGGCTCCGGCAACGCGCGCAGGGCCTCGAGGCTGGCCGCCAGCTTGGCGCGGGCGGCATAGGCGCCGGGATCGTTCTGCGCGCGCAGGATGTCATCGGCGCCCTGCACCAGTTCGGTGGCGCTGCCCACGTCCTGCAAGGCGGACAGGCGCAGGCTGGCCAGGCGCAGCAGGTGTTCGGCCTCGGCCAGTCGCCATTGCTGGCGGCTCTGGCCGAGGACCTTCTTCAGTTGCTCGCTGAGATGCTGCTGGTCGCCCTGCAACTCCACCACAAGGCGTCGCCGGGCCTCCAGTTCGTCCGCGGTGGGCAAAGCGTCCAGGCGGGCAGCCAGTTGCTGGTTGCGCTGGGCCAGGGATTCAGTCTTGCCACGGGCATCTTCCAACTGCGCCAGCTGGTCGCGCTCGGTGCCCTGCAACTGCTGGACCTGCCAGAAGCTCCAGCCACCCGCGCCGAGTCCCGCCACGCCAACCAGCAGGGCGAGCAACGCCAGGCCGGTGGCGGTACCGGAACGCCTGGATGCATCGGGTGCAACGGGAGAAGGGGTGGAAGTGGAAGTTCTTGCGTCGTCTTGGGGAGTGACTGCTTCGCTCACAGGTCCATCCTTTGGTCAAGAAAGTTCTAGGCGGCGCTCGTCAGGGCCGCCAGCAAGGCCGGCGCGCTCGCGCCCCGGCAATCAATCACCCGTTGCGCACCCAGTTCGCGCGCCATCTCGGCGACCCGCGGGCTGGGTACGAACAGCGGCAACCGGCCTATCTCGGGCCAATCGGCTGCCGCCAACTGATACAGATTTTGCAAACCCTGTCCACTGCTGACCACCAGGCCGTTCAGGCGTTCCGCCCGCACCCTTGCCAGCAGCTCTCCGGCCGGATAGTCCGGAGCCCGGCGCCGGTAGAGTGGCAGGTAGTCCACCTGCACGCCTTGGCCGCGCAGGCGCTCGGCGAGGAATTCTCGGCCACCTTCGCCGCGCATGATCAGCACTTTCGGATCGTGCACGCGCAGGGAATCCTGGAACGCCGGCAGCGCCAGCAACGCTTCGCTGTCGTCGCCCTGTTCAGGGTAGGTTACGTCGAGGCCGTAGGCCTCGAGGATCGCCGCGGTCGCCGCGCCGACGCTGCACCAGGTCTGCTGCGGCGGCTGCGGCCAGTAGCGGTCGAGCCGCTCCAGCCCCAGGCGCGCCGCCGGCTTGCTGACCACCACCACCGCGCAGTAGCGGTCCAGGTCGAGCATCAGCGTACGCTGCTCCGGGGTTTCTTCCAGCGGATCGATCGCCAACAGCGGCAGGCTACTGCTATGGACGCCCGCCTCGCCGAGGCTGGCGGCCAGGGCCGCGCACTCCTCGTCGGGGCGCGTCAGCAGGAGCCGCCAGCCGCTCACGGATGTCCGGCCTCGCCGTAGACGGCTTCGAGAATCGCTTCGGCGCCCTGCTCCAGCAGGTCGTCGGCCACCCGCACGCCCAGCGCCTCGGCTTCCGCCAGTGGCGCCCGCCCCTCGGCACGCAGCAACTGGGTGCCATCAGGCTGGCCGACCAGGCCGCGCAGCCACAGCTGGTCGCCCTCGCGGATGGCGTAGCAGGCGATCGGTACCTGGCAACCGCCGTTGAGTCGCTTGTTCAGCGCGCGCTCGGCAGTGACCCGCAGAGCCGTGTCGGTATGGTGCAAGGGTTCCAGCAAGGCATGCAGGTCGCTGTCGGCCGTACGGCATTCGATGCCGACGGCGCCTTGTCCGCCGGCGGGCAGGCTGTCGTCGACATTGATCGAGGAGCGGATGCGCGACTCGAAGCCGAGGCGGATCAGGCCGGCGGCGGCGAGGATGATCGCGTCGTATTCGCCGGCATCCAGCTTGGCCAGGCGGGTATTGACGTTGCCCCGCAGGAAACGGATCTGCAGGTCCGGCCGGCGCGCCAGCAGCTGCGCCTGGCGGCGCAGGCTGGAGGTGCCGACCACGCTGCCGGCTGGCAGTTGCTCGAGGCTGGCGTAGGTGTTCGAGACGAAAGCGTCACGCGGGTCTTCGCGCTCGCAGATGGTGTAGAGGCCGAGCCCCTCGGGAAAGTCCATCGGCACGTCCTTCATCGAATGCACCGCGATGTCGGCGGCGCCTTCGAGCAGGGCGGTTTCCAGTTCCTTGACGAACAGGCCCTTGCCGCCGATCTTCGCCAGCGGTGCGTCGAGCAGCTTGTCGCCGCGACTGGTCATCGGCAGCAGGGTGACGGTCAAGCCGGGATGCGCCTGTTCCAGGCGCGCCTTGACGTATTCGGCCTGCCACAAGGCGAGGGCGCTCTGGCGAGTGGCGATGCGGATTTCGCGGGACGACATGGGATATTCCGTGCACAGGGATGCGCCCATGATAACAGTTCGAACCCGAGTGCGCGGACGCTGGGCCCGATAGCCGCACCCGGGTCGCTGGCGAACCGCCGACCGCCGTCAGAGCTGATGCATCAGACGCCTGACCCCGGCCACGTGCCGCCGGCTGACGGTCAGTGCATCGCCGTCGAGGCCTTTCAGGTAGAGCTGGAAATGCCCCAGCGGCGTACGCTGCAGGCGTTCGATCCGTTCGCGGGCGACCAGCGCGTTGCGGTGGATGCGCACGAAGCGCTCGCCGAACTCGTCTTCCAGCGCCTTCAACGGCTCGTCCAGCAGCACCTCGCCCTGCGCATGGCGCAAGGTCACGTACTTGTGGTCGGCAATGAAGAAGATCACCTCTTCCAGCGGGATCAGCTCGATCCCCTTGCGGGTCCGCGCACTGATGTGGCTGCGCGGACCGCTGCCGCCGGAGGCCGGGGGCTTGGTCAGCGCGGCCAGTTGCACGCGGTTCGGTCGCGAGGCTTTCTTCAACGCCTCGGCCAGGTCTTCGCTGCGCACCGGCTTGACCAGGTAGCCCACGGCGCTGACCTGGAAGGCTTCCAGGGCGAATTCGTCATGGGCCGTGCAGAAGATCACAGCCGGCGGCGCTTCCCGCTCACAGAGTCTGGCCGCGACCTGGAGGCCGTCCAGACCGGGCATGCGGATATCCAGCAGGACGATATCGGGCTTGAGGCTGTCGATCAGCGTCAGCGCTTCTTCGCCATTGCTGGCCGAGGGCTCGAGGACGCGATAGCCGTCCAGTTGCCCTACCAATCGGGCCAGGCGCTCTCGCGCCAGAGGTTCGTCATCGACAATCAGGACATTCATAAGCTCAGGCTTCCTGCATGAGTCGCGCACATGGATAGCGTAGACAGGTGTAGTGCCGTCCGTCACGGCGCTCGACGCTGAGACTCGCTTTAGGCCCGAAAAGTGCCCCAAGTCGTGCATCGATATTGTGTAACGCCTGTCGCGTGCCTTTCGACGGGGGCGACTCGAGCGCCTCGTCGTAGGGGTTGCTCACACATAGCTGGAACACTCCTTCACGATAAACCGCCTCGACCTGCACCAGGCCACCTTCGACCCGCGGCTGGATGCCATAGATAAGCGCATTTTCCAGCAGCGGCTGCAAGGTCAGTTGGGGGATCGGCAGGTTGGCCGGCACCCCGTGCACCTGCCAGTCCAGTTGCAGGCGATCGCCAAGACGATACTGCTCAATGGAAAGATAGCGCCTTGCCAGCGCCAGTTCCTCCTCCCAGGAAACTAAAGTGCCGGGCTTCGCCAGGCTGGCCCGGAACAGGTCGGACAGGTCCAGCACCGCATGCTCGGCCTTCAGCGGGTCCAGCTCGATCAGGCTGGCGATGCTGTTCAGGCTGTTGAACAGGAAGTGCGGGCGAATCCGCGCCTGCAGCGATTCCAGGCGCGCCTGCAACTCGGCCTGCTGCTGCCGGCGCCACTGGCTCTGCAGGTAAAAGTAGCGCAGCACCAGGGCGGACATGATCAGCGCGATCAGCGCGTGCCGCAGATACAGATTGACCTCGCCGGCACGCGTCAGTTCTCCGCCCAGTTGATAGTGCTCGGCGACCGCCGTGCAGCCCAGGGTGAGGGCCACCACCAACAGGCAGCAGGCACTCCCCGCCAGCGCCACCGGCAGGCGCGCGAGCAATGGCCGCAGGCGGCAGAACAGCGCCGCCGAGAGCAGTACGATCCACTGCACGAACAGCGACGCCAGGGCCAGGCGCACCCAGTTGAAGCTCGGCGTCATCGGCTCCGCCAGCACCAGCACCAGCACCAGCAGCTCCGCCAGCAGCACCAGGGTGAACAGGGCTTCGGCTTCGCAGAGCTCGGGAATGAAGAAGTCGTCTTGGACGGCCGGCCGGGTCGAGCGGCCGGGCTTGAATCGGATAGGCATCGACAGAGTTTCCGCAAGGCCCGTGGCGCCCGCAAGACAGCCGCGGGCGTACGGGCGAAATAAAGCACCGAAATGCCATCTGCCGCAAAAAACCGCGAAACAGCGCTCGTTCCGGCTTCGTCGACGAGCCGCCGGTTTTTCCTCCCGGCCTGCTATCATCGTCGCACTTTGCCCGTCACGCAGGCCGCGCGGCCTGTCCGTTTCTTGTTGCAGCGAGAGATACCATGAGCGTAGAGAAGACCAACCAGTCCTGGGGCGGCCGCTTCAGCGAGCCCGTCGACGCCTTCGTCGCCCGTTTCACCGCCTCCGTCGACTTCGACAAGCGTCTCTACCGCCACGACATCATGGGTTCCATCGCCCACGCCACGATGCTGGCCAAGGTCGGCGTGCTGAGCGACGCCGAGCGCGATGCGATCATCGACGGCCTGCAACAGATCCAGGCGGAAATCGAAGCCGGCAGCTTCGACTGGCGCGTCGACCTGGAAGACGTGCACATGAACATCGAGGCGCGCCTGACCGACCGCATCGGCGTCACCGGCAAGAAGCTCCACACCGGCCGCTCGCGCAACGACCAGGTGGCCACCGACATCCGCCTCTGGCTACGCGACGAGATCGACACCATCCTCGCCGAGATCACCCGCCTGCAGGAGGGCCTGCTGGGCCTGGCCGAAGCGGAAGCCGACACCATCATGCCCGGTTTCACCCACCTGCAGACCGCCCAGCCGGTGACCTTCGGCCACCACCTGCTGGCCTGGTTCGAGATGCTCAGCCGCGACTACGAGCGCCTGGTCGACTGCCGCAAGCGGGTCAACCGCATGCCGCTCGGCTCGGCGGCCCTGGCCGGCACCACCTACCCGATCCAGCGCGAGATCACCTGCCAGTTGCTGGGCTTCGACGCGGTTGGCGGTAACTCCCTGGACGGCGTCTCCGACCGCGACTTCGCCATCGAATTCTGCGCCACCGCCAGCCTGGCGATGATGCACCTGTCGCGCTTCTCGGAAGAGCTGGTGCTGTGGACCAGCGCGCAGTTCCAGTTCATCGACCTGCCCGACCGCTTCTGCACCGGCTCCTCGATCATGCCGCAGAAGAAGAACCCCGACGTGCCGGAGCTGGTACGCGGCAAGTCCGGCCGGGTGTTCGGCGCCCTCACCGGCTTGCTGACCCTGATGAAGGGCCAACCGCTGGCCTACAACAAGGACAACCAGGAAGACAAGGAACCGCTGTTCGACGCCGCCGACACCCTGCGCGACAGCCTGCGCGCCTTCGCCGACATGGTCCCGGCGATCCGGCCCCGGCGCGAGATCATGCGCGAGGCGGCACGCCGCGGTTTCTCCACCGCCACCGACCTGGCCGACTACCTGGTGCGCAAGGGCCTGCCGTTCCGCGACTGCCACGAGATCGTCGGCCACGCAGTGAAGTACGGCGTGGACAGCGGCAAGGACCTCGCCGAGATGAGCCTCGACGAACTGCGCCGCTTCAGCGAGCAGATCGACGCCGACGTCTTCGACGTGCTGACCCTGGAAGGCTCGGTCAACGCCCGCGACCATATCGGCGGCACCGCGCCGAACCAGGTCCGTGCCGCCGTCGCCCGCGGCCGGCAGTTGCTCGCCCAGCGCTGAGGCTTGCGACAATCCGACCTCGCACCCAGCAGGTTCGGGCGACACGCGGAGCGCAGCCTTAGCGCTCCGTATCCCCCACCTCCGCAGCCGACGACGCTCCGCCAGCTATGCTTCCGGAAACGACGGGCGCTCAGCGCACGCCAGTCGCCGAAGCCTCTCGCCGTACCTCGGTAAATATCTCGATGATCGAGCGTTGCGGATCACGCTGTCGCAAGGCCCTCACCCGTTGACTCTGACGTTGCAGCTCCTCGCTGGGCCTGACCCACTGTTCGGATGGCAGGGGCTGTGACCAGGCACGCATGGCCTCGGGCAACTCCTGGCGTTGCATGCGCTTGACCCGGCGGATTTCCCATTCGACTAGATGGAATGGCAGCGTCCATAAATCCATTGCGTGGTAGAGATACCAACCGACCATATACCAACGCCCTACTTCACCCTCCCGGTAGCGACGATGAGCACGAGCGCGGGCATTGCGGAAGGTGTGCAGCCCCTCGTGAGGCGGGTCGTCCGGGCCTTGCAGGTCGAGTGGGTCCTGGATTTCCTTGAGGCTGTGCACCTCATGCTCCATATAGGCTCGGACGGCCTCCCAGTTGGCGATGGCCAGAGGCAGGCCGGCACAAGGGAACTCCAGGGAGAAGTCCTCGCCGCTGGCGGCATGATGGAAGCCCACACCCATGCCGTATTGGCGCTGGATGCCGTACTGGGTGGCACCCTGGGCCTGGATCACCCAGGCCGATAGGGACTCCCAGGGGACGAAGATGGGGGCGGAGTGGCTTTCTGGGACGAAGCAAACTTCGCGGCGCTGGCGATTGAAGCGAGTAGGGATGATCTTTTTATACTTTATATGATTGGACCACCATGCACTTAACAAGATAATAAAGCCAAACAGCGCACACCCCGAGCCATATGTTATCCCTATATCAAACAACCCTACAGCCAACTGTTTAGCCGTGCTTATATCACCACCTAACAAAGGCGTGCCGACCATCATTAGGGTTGGAATTAAAAAAACAGATATTATCCAGAGAGTAAATGGGCCACCTAATCTGACCTGCCAGGCAAATGCATTGGGCAGCCCTGTCCCGAAGTCAAGATAAGTATCATTCATTTCCCCCACGGCATGAGAATAGTCCTGTGCGGGCTGGACTGTAGGTAGAGGTAAAGGCGCGAGATAACTGACCAGCCCGCTTGAAAAGGGAACCACATCTCCTGCTCGGTGGCTCTCCATCAGTCGCAACGGCGGCACATCCATGGACTTATCGTTCTGGAGCATCGGCAAAATCCGGCAGCAAACGGGGGTCAATTAGCATCCAGGATGCTTCCTGCCCCTGGATACGTTGTGGCGAAGCAGGATAGTCTCCTTCGCTGTGTGGCGACAGGCGAACCATGTGCCGATCGGCATGATATTGACCCTGCGGGTTCAGTCGTTCGATCTGTACAGCCAGTAATAGATCCTCCGTGACCGAGCCCCCGGTCACACCCTCCAGCGGCGCTAGCCGCGGCACCAGCAACACCAACGGTTCGGCGGACGCGACCTGTAGACTGTCGCCGACAACTTCGGTGACGGGGAACCAACGCACCATGGGCGAACCTCTTTCGTATTTCACGCTACGAATGCGGTAGGCCGCCAGGCTCAAGCGTACTTCAGGGCGCCCGGCCAAGGTCTGCTGCAGTGCTCCCAGACTGATACCAGGCAAGGCTAGGCTGATCTCCGCAGTGGCAGGTGAGGAGAGCAGGTCTCGCCACCAACTGCCATGACTCGCGTGCTTGACCTCACCTCTTGGCGTCTGGACGATCCCCAGAAGTCGTTGCTGATAGATTTCCAGGGACTGGTTCAGGCGCCCTCCGATGTCGCGGCTCCAGGGTGTACTGAGCAACCAATCGTCATGGGGCGTGGTATTACTGCGATTATACCAATAGGTTCCTACCAGTTCGAGGGCGGTGAAAATGGCACCGGCGATATTGAATCGAGCAAATATGCTCGAAAGTCGCGTGCCAGCCAATGCCCAGGCTGTACGCTCGGCAGCAGGTGTTGCAGCCCTGAGCACACCTTTTAAAGCATACCCCGTATGCCATACCCCGTAGGCGCTGCTGGCCAGCATTCCGCTGGAGCCAACCATAGCTAAAGCGGCACCTTGCTGAGCTTGAGCATTTCCGCTGCGTATAGCACCAAGCCACTCGCCATAGTGGGTTTGAGTAGCAACAGCTGCTGCAAAAAAACCTGCCGCATATCCCACAAACCCTAGGCGTAAGTGCAGTTTTCCCATTTGTACATGAGCAACTTCCACAGCGTGGTTCTGCAGCCCCTGTGCCAACTGAGCACTTCTGGCCTGAAGAGCTGTATCGGCAATGGCCTGAGCTGCCGCTACGCCCGCAGATATTGTGGTGAAAATAGAACCAGCCAGCGGCATTAGCTCACGCTTATCCGGCGAAGTCGCGATAACCCCCCGCCATACCTGCACCATATTGACAAACTGCGCCACAAACACAGCCAGACCAATTCCATCCCCCACCTTATTGAACGCGGCTGCACTGCTATAGCCATTGCGCAGGTTACGGATACCACTGGCAACTTCCTGTAACTGTGCAGACGGCAGGATCAAGGTGATTCCGGCGCGGCCTGGTGTCGCACCGGCGAGACGGATGCTGTTGTCCGGAAGCTCGGCGATCGGGCTGAGGGCGGCGGCCAGGCGCGGCTCCAGGGCGTTGAGCTGGAGGCGGACACGCTGGATGTCGGCGAGCAGGGCGCGGGCGTCCGTCGACTTGTGTCCGGCCTGGCTCTTCACCTGCTTGCGCTGGCGGACCAGCCGGCGCAGTTCCGCGCGCTGTTCGAGCACTTCCTTCAGGTCGGCCTGGAGGATGGCCTTTTCCGCTTCGCTGGCAATGGTGAAGGTCACCCCTTCGCGGACCGCGGCGTCGAGCAGGCGACCGGGAAGGGCCTTGGGCAGCTTGCGGAACAGCGCGTCGAGATCCGGCGCCTGCTGCTGGCCTACGCTCTTGAAGAAGCCCTCCATGGTCCGGCTGATGCCCAGGGTCAACGCCGGGTTGAGCGTGGCCTGGGCGCTGTCGGCAAGCGCTCGGGTGGCCTCCGGCAAGCCGTCGAGAGCGGGCAGCTTGCCCAGCTCCAGCGAGTCGCGCTGCTGCGCCCACTCTTTCAGCTTGGAGAGCCAGAGATGGCCGGGCGGCCCGAGCTGCGCGTATTGCGCGATCAGTTCGGCCTGGGTGTTCAACGGCAGAGTCTGGAACAATGGGCGATCGTATTGCGGATTTTCCTCCAGGAAGGCGAGCACGGCCTCGCTGGCCTCGTCGCTGCGGCAGATATCCTTCAGGCAGGCGTACTGGGTGGCGAAGGCCAGTCCCAATTGCTCGGCCTGCTGGAAATCGTAGTACCAGGCGGCGCGATGGAATCGCTGCTCGGTAAGCATCTGCGTGCGGTCTGCGCTGATCTGCTCGAGCAGGGCGTTCCAGCGCGCCAGGTTGGGCCTGTTGGCGGCGAGGAAGGCATCCATGGCGGGACGGTCGATCAGGTCGTCGATGCCACGCTGGCCGAATTTGGCGCCATGCAGCGCGTCGTCGACCTTTTCGCCGTGGCTCTTCTTCAGGCGGATCAGGGCGTCCAGGTTGCGTTCGACGAAGGCCGGATCGGCAACCGCCATTTTCCGCTTGGTGAAGTGTCGCTCCACAGGTCTGTGCAGCGGCTCCGGCATGGCGGGGTCCATCGGCTTCGGCAACGGCTCGCCGTTGAGGTAGTCCAGCAAGGCCTGGCGCGATCGCTCCCGCTCGGGAGGTGGCAGCCGGTCGAGATCGTCGAACAGCGGCTGGGCACCCTCGTCGGCCAGCTTGGGCAGTTCCGCGGCGCGGATCTGGGTCAACGACTCGATGTAGCAGGCGATCATGTAGTCGCGCTCGTTGGCCCCGGCCTGGGCGCCGCCCTGCAGCCATTCCTCGAGCCAGCCGACCACTTCGTCCTGGTAGGCGGCTAGGTCGCGCATCACACCGATGTCGTCGCGCAGCGCCAGGAACAGGGCATCATGCTCGTACTGCGGGAGTACCTGCGCAGTCAACTCGCCGAGCTGGGTATCGCGGAACAGCGGCGGATCCTCCCAGACGTAGTCGCGTCGTTCGTCCGGATGGGCGGCGGGTGGACTGGCCGGGCGCTGCTGGTGGGGCGGGAAGCGCTGCTGGCCCTGCTCGTCGCGATGCACCTTGTTCTGCACCACTTCGGCCAGCCAGGTTTCCGCCTGCCGTCGGGTCAGCAGATGCGGCCCCCCCTGCTGCGGGTCGGCGCGGCGCAGATCGACGGCCTGCATGAAGTGCTCGCGGTCCTTCGGACTGGCGAGCACCTGCATGCACTTGCGCGCGGTCCATTGCAGCTCCGAATAGGCCACGTACAGGATGCTGGTACGGGGAAAGACCAGTTGGGGCTCGCCGACCGCGCGGCTGCGTACGTCGGCGCGAACCTCGGCGTCCTGCCACAGCAGCTTGTCGATAGCGCCCTTGTCGATGCGGTATTCGTGCAGCTTTCCGGTTCCGCCGTCGATCACGTAGAGATAGCCATTGCGCACCAGCCGCAGACCCAGCGGCCGGCTTTTCAGGGCGAAAGGCATCGCCAGCTCGGCGCTCGGATCGACGCCTTCGGTCAAACCGTAGCGCAGCGGCAACAGCTGCACCTTGGCGTTCATCAACGGACAGGTGCCGCTCGGCGAACGACTATCGCTGGACGAGGCTTCGTTTGCCGCCAGGTTGGCGCTGTCTCGCCGGGGTGTGGCCTGCGCAGTCATGAATGCATCCTTTCTGTCTCGGCGGCGCGACGCACCGCCAGCTCGGCCGCAGCGGCCACCCGCTGCGCCGGGGATTGGCTGGAGGGACCATCGAGCAGCACGGCGATGTCCGCATGCGCGTCCAGCGCATCCTCGCCCAGGTAGCCGAAGATATTGGCGTAGAGCAGGATGTCCCGCGCCGAGCACATCCCACGACGGTAGGCCTGCTCGGCCAGCATACGCAGGTGCTGGAAGCGCTCTCGGCCGCACAGGGCCGGGCGATAGCCGGGGAAATACAGATTCATGTGGCGATCCATGTCCATGAGGGTCTGGCGGAAGCTGACTTCGCCAAGTGCATCGAATTCGGCCTCGCTCAGACGGTAGGGCTGCGTGCGGTCGCGAGCGATCGCCGAACCGCTTCGCCGGTGTTGCCACCAGCGGATTTCCAGGGCATCTGGAGCACATGCCTGCTCGATCGGACCGAACAGTTCCATGCGTTCATGTTTCAGCAGGCTATGCATCACTGCCGGGTCGGCCAGGCGCAGCAGCACCGGCTCGCCATGGGGAGATTGGACGCACAGAAGGTCCCGCAGGTGCTGCGACAGGATCGGCAAGCTGACCCGGGCGAAGAGCAGGTAGCCCCATTCCTGTGTGGCGTTGTCGAGGAACGCCTGCAGGATAGGGTCCTGGCGGCCGTCGAGGGCGACCAGGCAGGGCGACAGGTCCAGCAGTTCCTGCCAGCGGCTGTCGCGGTACAGCGGCTCGAAGGTCGGAGTATCGCTCCATTGGTAGAGCTTGCGCGGCAGTTCCGTGACGCTGACGCCATCGAGCAGCAGGTAGGCATTCAGCGTCCAGGGCAGGTCGGCGGGCAAGGCGGGTAGCATCGGTTCAGTGCGCATCGGTTTTCGCCCTGGCCGCTTCGCAGATGGCGCAGATCGGTTTCTTCTGCAGCAATGCCTGACGCTGCGCGCGGATCAGCAGGTCGCCCGGATTGTCCGCGTCGGCCTGCCGCAGCGGCCCCGGCAACAGCGGCGCCGCGCCGCTGCCGTTGCCCGGGCTGCCGCCGGAGTTGACCCGGACGTTGGCCCCGGAGAGGGTCACGCCGCTGGCGTCGAGCTTGAGGAAGCTGCCACCGCCCTTCAGGGTCAGTTCGGCGCCGGCCTCCAGCACCACCTTCAGGCCGCTGCTCAGGTGGATCTCCTGGCCGGCCTCGACGAACTGGCCGCTGGCGATCTTCAGGTGCTGGTCGTTGGCTACGGTGAGGTGGTCGCTGGCGCGGACCTCCACCTTGCGCTCGGCGTGGGTGGTGCGGTGTTCCTCGGCCTTGAACTCGCTGTAGCTGTTCGCCTCCACGGTGTCGTGGCGTTGGTGACCGACGCGGATCTTCTGGTCGTGCTCGATGTTTTCGTCCCAGTCGCGCTGGGCATGGACGAAGATCTGCTCCTGGCCCTTGCGGTCCTCGATGCGCAGCTCGTTGTAGCCACCGCCGCCAGGGCTGCTGAGGCTCTTGAAGACGCTGCGGGTCTTGTGCGCCGGCAGTTCGTAGGGCACCGGATGTTCCCTGTGGAACAGGCAGCCGGTGACCAGCGGCTGGTCGGGGTCGCCTTCGAGGAAGGTCACCAGCACCTCCATGCCGACCCGCGGGATGGCGATGGCGCCGTAGTTCCTTCCCGCCCAGCCGGAGGCAACGCGTAACCAGCAACTGCTGCTGTCGTCGGCCTGGCCCTCGCGATCCCAGTGGAATTGCACCTTCACCCGACCGTAGCGGTCGCAGTGGATTTCCTCGCCCTTCGGACCGGTCACCACCGCGCTCTGCGTGCCGAGGATGCGCGGCTTCGGCGGTGTCAGCGGGGGACGGAAGAACGCCTCCCAGGGCGTGGCCTGGAAGCGGTTGCGGTAACCCTGCCGGAAGTCGTCCGGGCTCGCCGAGGTGTCGGAGACGATGCTTTCTTCCAGCACCTGCGGCTGCCGCCCCTCGTGAATCACCTCGGTGAGCAGCCAGAGGTCGTTCCAGCCCGCCTGGGGATGGGCGGCCAGCGGCAGGAAGTGGCCGCTGAGCAGCAACGGTTGGTCGCTGCGGCCCTCGGCCAGGCGGTAGTCGCTGCGCTGCCGTTCGAGGGCACGCCTGGCCAGGTGCTTGCCGCGCTCGCGGTCGACGAAGCGACCGGGATAGTCGTAGTCCTCGAGGTCCGGCCGGGCTTCGCCGCGGGCGGCGCTTTCCAGCGTCAGGCGCGGTTTCTCGAAGTCGTAGTCGCGGCGGGTGACGCGGCTGGTGCGGGTTTCCAGGCGTACGCCGAAGCGCTTGACCGCCGGCCGGTCGGCGACCAGGCCGGAGTCCTGCTGGTAGGCCACCGGCGCGAGCCGCGGGAACACCGTCTGGTCGTCGCCGAACACCAGCAGGTGCGCCGTGGCGCTGTGCTGGAAATGAAAGTGGATGCCCTCCTCGCAGCACAGGCGCTGGACGAACTGCAGGTCGCTCTCGTCGTACTGCACGCAGTATTCGCGCTCGGGGTAGCGGGTGCCGAGCTGGAAGCGGTAGGCGTCGGCGAGGATGCCGTGTTCCTCCAGCACCCGGCCGACGATCTGCGGCACCGTGAGGTGCTGGAAGATGCGCTGGTTGGTGCGTTGGGCGAGGTAGGCCAGTTGCGGGACGAGGGTGATGCGGTAGCGGGTCAGGCGCTTGCCCGAGTCGCCCTGTCCGGCGCTGCGCACCAGGCCGTGGATACCGTTGCCGGCGGGCCCGAGGGTAAGGAAGGCGGGTTTGTGCAGCAGGCTTTCGAGGTCCGGCACGGGGCGTTCGCCGACCAGCTCCAGGTCGAAGGCGAACGGCTGGCTGATGGCTTCGCGGCCGCTGAAGGAGAGCACCTGCAGGTCGAGGGCGAGGCCGTCGATGGCGAGGCTGAAATGGGTCTGGTTGGCTGCTGCGAACATCCGTTGTCCCTCACTGGCGCAGGCGACCGATTCGATTGTCCTGCCTGGCGCGGGCGAGACAAGGGCGCGCAGGCTCGATCGGAAGCTGCCTACAACAAACAAAGCGGCATCGACCCGGCGCGGGCTTTCCTGGCCACGGCGCTGTGGGTCATCGAGGGCACGACGGCCAGCGAGGCTGGCCGCGTGCGGCGGTCGCGGCTCAGCCGGCGACCGGGGAGCGCCAGTCGTCGGAGCCGGAGGTGCCGGAGACT
>NZ_JAJQKY010000016.1:0-136138 GCF_021213715.1 Pseudomonas sp. CP-1 | reverse complement strand
CGACGCTATCGGCGGACAACCTGGCCTACGTGATCTATACCTCGGGCTCGACCGGCAAGCCCAAGGGCACGTTGCTCACCCATCGCAACGCGCTGCGCCTGTTCAGCGCCACCGAGGCCTGGTTCGGCTTCGACGAGCGGGACGTGTGGACGTTGTTCCATTCCTACGCCTTCGATTTCTCGGTCTGGGAAATCTTCGGCGCGCTGCTCTATGGCGGGCGCCTGGTGATCGTGCCGCAATGGGTGAGCCGTTCGCCGGAAGACTTCTACCGTCTGCTGTGCCGCGAAGGCGTGACGGTGCTCAACCAGACGCCGTCGGCGTTCAAGCAACTGATGGCGGTGGCCTGTTCCGCCGACATGGCGACGCAGCAGCCGGCGCTGCGCTACGTGATCTTCGGTGGCGAGGCGCTGGATCTGCAGAGCCTGCGGCCGTGGTTCCAGCGCTTCGGCGATCGCCAGCCGCAACTGGTGAACATGTACGGCATCACCGAGACCACGGTGCACGTAACCTACCGTCCGGTGAGCGAGGCCGACCTGGAAGGTGGCCTGGTCAGTCCGATTGGCGGGACCATCCCGGACCTGTCCTGGTACATCCTCGACCGTGACCTGAACCCGGTGCCGCGCGGCGCGGTGGGCGAGCTGTACATCGGTCGCGCCGGGCTGGCACGCGGCTACCTGAGGCGGGCCGGGTTGAGTGCCACCCGCTTCGTGCCGAACCCGTTCCCCGGCGGCGCCGGCGAGCGGCTGTACCGTACCGGCGACCTGGCACGGTTCCAGGCGGATGGCAATATCGAGTACATCGGGCGTATCGACCACCAGGTGAAGGTTCGTGGCTTCCGTATCGAACTGGGCGAGATCGAAGCGGCGCTCGCNCTGGCACGGTTCCAGGCGGATGGCAATATCGAGTACATCGGGCGTATCGACCACCAGGTGAAGGTTCGTGGCTTCCGTATCGAACTGGGCGAGATCGAAGCGGCGCTCGCCGGTCTGGCCGGGGTACGCGATGCCGTGGTGCTGGCCCATGACGGGGTCGGCGGCACGCAACTGGCGGGATACGTGGTGGCGGACTCGGCGGAGGATGCCGAGCGTCTGCGGGAGTCGCTGCGGGAGTCGCTGAAGCGGCACCTGCCGGACTACATGGTGCCGGCGCACCTGATGCTGCTGGAGCGGATGCCGCTGACGGTCAATGGCAAGCTCGACCGGCAGGCGTTGCCGCAACCGGATGCGAGCCTGTCGCAACAGGCCTATCGAGCGCCCGGTAGCGAGCTGGAGCAGCGCATCGCAGCGATCTGGTCGGAGATCCTGGGAGTGGAACGGGTCGGCCTGGACGACAACTTCTTCGAACTGGGCGGTCATTCGTTGCTGGCTACCCGGGTGATTTCTCGGGTTCGCCAGGAGCAGCAGTTGGACGCAAGCCTGAAGGCGTTGTTCGAGCGGCCGGTTCTGGAAGCGTTCGCCCAGGGATTGGAACGCACGACGGATGCGGTCTCGACGATACCGCTTGCCGATCGGCAGCAACCGTTGGCACTGTCCTTCGCTCAGGAGCGTCAGTGGTTCCTCTGGCAACTGGAGCCGGAAAGCGCGGCCTACCATATTCCGAGTGCCTTGCGCCTACGCGGGCGGCTGGACGTGGATGCCTTGCAACGCAGCTTCGACAGCCTGGTCGCGCGGCATGAAACCTTGCGTACCCGCTTCCGGCTGGAGGGAGGGCGTTCGTACCAGCAGGTACAACCTGCGGTTAGCGTTTCCATCGAGCGGGAACAGTTCGGTGAAGAAGGCCTGATCGAACGGATACAGGCCATCGTTGTGCAGCCATTCGACCTGGAACGGGGGCCGCTGCTGCGGGTGAACCTGTTGCAACTGGCCGAGGACGACCATGTACTGGTGCTGGTCCAGCACCACATCGTGTCCGATNTCGAGCGCCCGGTAGCGAGCTGGAGCAGCGCATCGCAGCGATCTGGGCGGAGATCCTGGGAGTGGAACGGGTTGGCCTGGACGACAACTTCTTCGAACTGGGCGGTCACTCATTGTTGCTGCTGATGCTCAAGGAGCGGATCGGCGATACCTGCCAGGCTACGCTGAGCATCAGCCAACTGATGACCCATGCCAGCGTCGCGGAACAGGCGGCATGCATCGAGGGGCAGGCGCGTGAGTCGTTGCTGGTGCCGCTCAACGGCAGGCGCGAAGGTTCGCCGCTGTTCATGTTCCATCCGAGTTTCGGCTCTGTGCACTGTTACAAGACCCTCGCCATGGCGCTGCGGGATCGTCATCCGGTCAAGGGTGTTGTCTGCCGTGCCCTGCTGGGCGCTGGTCGCGAGGTGCCGGAGTGGGACGATATGGTTGCGGAATACGCCGAGCAATTGCTGCAGGAGCACCCCGAAGGGGTTTTCAACCTGGCGGGATGGTCGCTCGGCGGCAACCTGGCGATGGATGTCGCGGCCCGGCTGGAGCAGCGTGGGCGGCAGGTGGCATTCGTCGGCTGGATCGATGCGCCGGCACCGGTGAGGGTCGAAGCGTTCTGGAACGAGATCGGGCCGACGCCGGAGGCAGTCCCGAACCTATCCGTGGGCGAGATGCGGGTGGAACTGCTCGGTGTCATGTTTCCGGAGCGGGCCGAGCATATCGAACGGGCCTGGTCATCGATCTGCTCCGCCACGACGGACGATGAGCAGCGCTGGACGAGGATGAGCGACTGGGCGGAAGCGGAGATCGGCGCCGAGTTCGCGACACTGCGCAGCGAAATCGCACAGAGCAACGAACTGGAAGTGTCCTGGGAGTTGAAACAGATCCTCGACGAGCGCCTGAAAGCGATGGATTACCCGCGTCTGACGGCGAAGGTCAGCCTCTGGTGGGCCGCGCGCAGCACCAATGCCATCCAGCGGAGCGCGGTGGAGCGCTCGATGGCCGAGGCGATCGGGGCTGAGCGTGTCGAACCGGTGCGGGTGCTGGATACCCGGCACGACAAGATCATCGACCACCCTGAGTTTGTGCAGAGCTTCCGGGCCGCCCTGGAGTATGCCGGGCGCTGATCTCAGGTCCGTTCCGTTCAAAGCCCGCCTTCAGGCGGGCTCTTTGTTTCTGTACAGGAATCATTTGGTGTCGTGCCGACAGGCGTCTTCGGCGATGGGGCGCGTGGGGTAGCCGAGAAGCAGAACGCCCCGCATTGCGGGGCGTTCTTTTTCGCAGCCGGGCTCAGAAGTCCCAGCGAGTGCTGAACATCAGGTTCCGTGGATCGCCATAGGATGCCGAGGTGTAGAAACCGATGTTGGTGTAGTAGGTCTTGTCGAAGACGTTGTTGACGTTGACGCTGGCCGACAGCTTGTCGGTGATCTGGTAGCGGGCCATCAGGTCCACCAGCCAGTAGTCTTCCTGGGAGAACTTTTCCCAGCGGCTGCGGGGATTGTTGTAGACCATCTGCCAGCTCTTGCCCTGCCAGCGGGCGCCGCCGCCGACCGTGAGCTTGTCCAGGGCGCCCTTGAACTTGTAGCTGGTGTAGAGGCTCAACTGGTCCTGAGGCTCCCAGGTGGAAACCTTCTTGCCACTGTCGTCGCGAATGATCTTGTGGGTATAGCCAGCCTGAACCTGCCAGCCTGGCGCCAGTTCACCCGAGATTTCCGCCTCGTAGCCCTTGGTCTTGGCCTTGATGCCCTTGTAGGCGTAGGTGATGGCGGGGTTGGTCGGTTTGCTGTTGTAGAGGGCGTCTTCCTCCGCGCGGTTTTCCTCATGAATCTCGAAGTAGGCGAGACTGGTATTGAGTCGTCCGTCGAGATATTCGCCCTTGATGCCGATCTCGTAGTTCTGGCCTTCGTCGGGTTCGAGCAGTTTGTTGCTGCTGTCGCGATACCAACTGTCCTGCGGCATGAAGATGTCGGTATAGCTGGCGTAGACGGAGTAGGTATCGTTCAGGTCGTAGACCGCGCCGACGTAGGGAATGAAGCGTCCGGACTCGCGAATGGTCGGATTCAGGCCGGTTACCCGGTAGTCGACCACGCGTCCACCTAGGAACAGGTTCAGGTCATCGGTCACATTGAAGCGGGCGGTCATGTAGCTGCCCAACTGGCGGGTCTTGTCATCGATGTACTGGGAGGGGGTACCCCAATCGGGCTTGCCTATATCGCCGTCCCAGTTGATGAAGTCGTCGGTGGTGTTGTCGTAGTTGCGCAGGTTCCAGTAGCTCTTGCCCTCCCAGTGGGAGAAGGAAGCCGAGGTGCCGACCACCAGCTCGTGCTCGCGACCGAGGAACTGGAAGGGGCCGGTGAGATAGATATCCAGCGAGTTGCTCTTGGTTTCGCCGGTGTACTTCTGCGCAACGATCTTGGCGCTGTTGTCCGGTGCCGGCCAGTCGCCCATGATCGCGCCGAGGGGCGCGTGGTAGCCGTTGATCTTGTGATCGAGCTGCACCTTGCCGACCCAGCCGTTGGCGAAATTGTGCTCGAGGTTGGCGAAGACGGTGCGGGTGTACTGCTCCCAACTGCTCCACTTGGCTCCGTTGTTGAAGGAGCGGGAGACGTCGTTGCGGTTGCCCTGGCTGTCGAAGAGCGGGAAGCTGCCCGACCAGCCCGATCCCTTGGGATCGTTGTCCTGATAGTCGGCGCCGACGGTAAGCATGGTGTCGGGATTCAGATCGAACTCGAGGATGCCGTAATAGACGCTGGTTTTGCGCTCGTAGTGATCCATGAACGAGTGCTTGTCCTGGTAGGCGGCTACCGCCCGGCCGCGGACGTTGCCGGACTCGGTCAGCGGGCCGCTGACGTCCAGTTCGGAGCGGTAATTGTCCCAACTGCCCGCGCCCAGTTCGACATGGCCCTTGAATTCATGGGTAGGTTTCTTGCGGATCAGGTTGATCGTGGCGCCGAGGGACCCCGCACCGGTGAGCAGGCCGGTCGCCCCCTTGAGTACTTCCACCCGGTCGTAGATGGCCATGTCACTGAGCGTATTGCCCGCGGAGTAGCCGACGTTGCGGGCCGTCGAGGGAATCCCGTCGTACTGGAAGTTGTTGATCGAGAAGCCGCGGGCATAGTAGTTGTTGCGGTCAGTGTCGTAGGCCGAGACGGTGATGCCCGGCGTATGGCGCATGACGTCGTCGATATTGTTGAGGCCGAAGTCGTCCATGTTCTGGCGGGTGACCACGGTGATCGACTGGGGCGTCTCGCGCGGAGTCAGGACCAGGCGGGTCGCCGTGGCGATAGTGCCTGGCGTATAGGAGCCGCTGTCCTCGGTGATGGTGCCCAACTGGTTGGAGGTGATCATGGTGGCGCCGAGATCGACGCTGCTGTCCGCCGCCTCGGCGACGCTGATGGTTATCGCATTGCCCTGGAAGTCCACCGATGCGCCGGTGCCACGAAGCAGCTCGGTAATCGCCTGGTTCGGCTCAAGCTTGCCCTTGATCGCACTGCTACGCTTGTTCCGGACCTCTTCCGGGCGATACAGCACCTGGATATCCGCCTGGCGGCCGAACTCCTGGAGTGCGCTGCCCAGCGCCTGGGGAGGGATGTCGAACTCGATTTCCTGCGCCTGGACATATCCCGCCAGCGGCAGGCTCAGGGCCATGGCGAGCGAGTGGGGAAGCATCCTGCGTTGGAAGGCACGGCGCATCAAAAACGCCTTACTCAGAGGACTGAGACCGTGTGGTGCTGGCATGGGTGATTGCTCTTCTTAGGTTGGCAAGTTGCGAACAAATGAGATCGCTTCTCAATTCTCTTAGTATGACGTTTTACCCACGGAAAACCGGATGAAAAAGTTTCACGCCGTCTCGGTTTCCTTGACGACCTTGCCTGCCGAGAGCCTTATCAACTGGTCCGCCATTTCGAAATAGCGATCATCGTGGCTGATCACGATGATGGTCTTGCCCTGGCGCTTCAGGTCCGGCAACAGTTCGGTGTAGAAGACCCTGCGGAAAGCCGGGTCCTGGTCTGCGGCCCATTCGTCGAAGACCAGGACCGGCCGCTCTTCGAGCCAGGCATTGATCAGCGCAAGGCGCTTGCGCTGCCCGGTGGAGAGATCGGTGGTGCTGAAGTTGCCGTCCATGACGCTGACCTTGTGGGCGATTTCCAGGCGTTGCAGATATTGGGTCGCGTTCTGCAACGAAGCCTGCTTGCCCTGGACCAGGTCGTCGAAGAGGTAGTAGTCGGCGAAGATGGTGCTGAAGAGCTGGCGGTAATCGTCGCGGGTCTCCGCGCTGACCGGTTCTCCGTTGAGAAGGATCTCGCCGGACTGCGGGCGATAGAGGCCGAGCAGCAGCTTGATCAGGGTCGTCTTGCCGCAGCCGTTCTCGCCGACGATGAAGACGATGTCACCTTGGGCGATACGCAGATTGATAGGGCCCAGATGGAACGGTTCGCTGCCTTCGACGGCGGGGGGGCTGTAGCGAACGTCGCGCAGTTCCAGGCTGTCGACGGTCTTGTCCGGGGCCTCCTGTTCGCTGAGCAGAAGATGGGGTTCGGGAGAGGAAAAACGCTCGGAAAGTTCGGCGACCCGCTGGAAGGCGACCTGGGCGCGGCTGACGATGGGAAGGATGGTCACCACCTGTTCGAGTGGTCCCTTCATGTACAGCAGGACCATCACGAAGCCAGTGATGGCGGCCGGATTGGACGAAGGCCAGTAGGCCTGGAGCGTAAGCGCCAGACCGATCACCACGAAGAACAGCATCGAGCCGAAGGTCTTGGCCAGGATGAATATATTGATGGAGCTGATGTGGAGGTCGCGGATGTTGTTCGCGGTTTCGCTGATGCGGCCGGTGTGCATGCGATAGCGACGGGGGCGGTGGATGCGCAGTTCCTTCGCGCCCGAAGCGATGGCGGTGTAGTGCTTCTGCAATTCGTCTTCGAGATCGCGGGCGGCATAGAACCCTTTGAAACCGCGGGAGCGCGCCAGGTACTGGGCTGCCGTGCCGATGACGATGGCGACGACTGTCAGCAGGAACATCGGGACCGATAGGTAGGCGAGGTAACCCAGGCAGCCGAAAGTGATGGTCAGGGCTATGGCCAGTGGGGTGAAGGAAAAGGAGAAGTCGCTGATGGTGTCAATGTCGTGTGTCAGTACCGGAATGAGACGGTGGGTCCGGTAGCGCTCGATCTGCTCGATGGGCGCCGAGAGGACTTTCTCGCCGAGTTCCTTGCGCAGCTTCGCGATGATGTGTTGGCCGACGTAGCTGGTACCGATGTCGGAGACGATCGAACTGACCAATGCCAGCAGGCAGAGTCCGCCGAACGACAGCAGTACGCCTTGGCCGAGGCCGTTTTCCGAGTGCAAGGCGTTGTTGATGCTGGCCAGCAGCAGGGTGATGGCAAGGCCGCCGGCCATGCCCAGTGCTATGGAGACGGCCACGATCGCTCGAAAGGGCCTGAGCAGGGCGAGCAGTTCGCGAATGGCGCCGCGCTTGGGATTGGTCATAGTTGCTTCCCGGATGTACTAGGTCGGTGGGGTCCCAGGATCGTTCCATGGCCGCTCCCGGCTGGGCCGGTAGGCATGGGACGGTTGAGTGGGGTGGCCTGGCGCAGGCTTTCGTTGCGGCACTGCGAATGCGGACGGCGACCGGCTCCAGGAGCATGCGTCACCCGTCTCGGCCTCCTTGCAGACAGACGAAGCAGGATGCCCGGTATTTAGCGGCGTTCGGCGAGGCGTAGGTTCTTCCACGTAAATTGCAGGCGATGCCGTTCGTTGCAGATCAGGAAGAGGTGTCGCGCCCGCCCGTCGCAGGACGACGCGCGCTTCGACTCGACATGGCGCTGCCTTCCTCTGGCGCTCGATCCACTCCTGGGAATGATGAAATGACGAAAAGGAAACTGGCCTATATCTGGTCCCTGAGAAACGCCGCGGCCGACAAGGCCGGCCAGTACGTGCCGTACAAGGGCGAACAGCGGTACATGAAGTCGGTACTGGAGTCCTTGGTGGAGGCGCTGAACCAGACTGCGCTGGGCGATGCCTACGAGCTCGTGGGCGTGATCTACGACGACGACGCGGAGCTGCCTCGCGACCAGGGAAAAATCAAGGATTACGGTTTCGCCTATCGTCCCGGGCAGCAATGGTTCTATCCGGCAGACCTGCAGGTGCAAGGCAAGACCCTGAACGACCTCTTGCTCAGCGTGCCGTCCACCTACCGCCGGTACCCGCGGGGTACCCCCGAGCATGTGGCCGGCAAGAGCGATTTCGAGCGACGCCTGCATGACACCCTGGTGGAGCTGGGCGCCGATGTGGTGGTATTGGACGGGCTCCTGGTCATCCTCGATGAGCTGGTACGCCCGGGCGCTCCGTTCGCACGGCGGATCATGAATATCCATCCTGGCGTGACGCGCGAGGACTCGCCTTACGAGCGTCGTGGCGCCTATGCGACCCTGGACGCGTTGTATGGAGCGCGGGGCGAGAAGGTGGTGGATTGGGCGACCATGGAAAAGGTCGCGGTCGAGCCGCTGTACTGGACCGGAGCATCGTTCCACTATGTGGACAATGGCATCGATTCCGGCGAAGTGTTCCATGATGTGCTGAAAACGGAGATTTCACCCGACGACACCATCCTCGAGCTGCGCTGGAACAACTTCAACAACAGCCTGTTCCCGGCCTTGCACGAAGGGCTGGCGCTGCTCGCCGAGAAGCTCTGAACCCGGTTCCTTCGAGGGGTTCGAAAAGGCCGGAGCGGTGTCGTCGCTCCGGCCTTCTTCATTCTGAATCAGAGTTCGCGCGCCACGCGGAAGCCGATCCAGTCGCCGCGGTCGCTGGGGGCCGCATTGTTGCGGTTGCCCGAGCGCGAGAAGATCGGCGGCTCGCCCCAGTCGTTGCCGCGGATCTGCACCAGCTCGCACTTGTCCTCCATCCACGCGCTGCCGTCGCTCGGCGCGCCGTTGTAGTGGTCGTGCCAGCAATCGGCGACCCACTCGTAGACGTTGCCGTGCATGTCGTAGACGCCGAAGGCGTTGGGCGGGAAGCTGCCCACCGGCGAGGTGAAGTTGTAGCCATCGCTGGCGCCGTAGGTGTTGGCGTGCTTGGCGATGCTGTATTCCTTGCCTTCGTCGAACGGGAAGGGGAAGGGGCCGGCGCTGCCGGCGCGGGCGCCGTACTCGCGCTCGGCCTCGCTGAGCATGCGGTAGTGTTTGCCGGTCTTCTTTGACAGCCAGGCGGCGTAGTTCTTCACGTCGTTGTAGTCGACGCATACCGCCGGCTGGCGAGGGCCTTGCTGGTAGCGCGGCTTGCCGGCGATGCATTCGCGGCCGGGGCGGGTATCGCCGTCGGCCAGCTTGACGCCGGTGGCCTTCAGGTAGGCGTCCAGTTCGCCGGCGGTGACCTGGTAGCGGCTGATGGCGAACGGCTTGGCGAAGGTCACGTCGTGCAGCGGGCCCTCGTCGGGCTGGCGGCCGACCTCGTCGTCCGGAGTGCCCATGGTGAAACTGCCGGCGGGCAGTACGACCATCTCCGGGCAGTCCTTGCAATCCTTGAACACCGTGCCGGGCTTCTTCGCTTCGTCGGCGAAGGCGGGGGCGGTGGCGACGATCAGTGCGGCCAGGGCCAGGGGCGATAATGCGTGCATGGCGGTTCTCGTTGAGTGGCGAAAGGGGTCAGGCGAGTTGCGGGGCGAGGATTTCCAGCACCCGGTCGATCTCCGCCTCGTCGTTCAGCAGGCTCGGCGCCAGGCGCACCACCGGGCCGACATCGCGATCCACGGCGTCGCTGATTACCCGGTGCGCCATCAGGTGTTTGGCGACCGCCTCGCAATCGCGGCCTTCGACGCGGAAGAAGGTGAAGCCCGAGGACAGCTCGGGGCTGGTTGGCGTGACCAGGCGGACCTTGGGATGCTCGCCCAGGCGCTGCTTGAGGTAGGCGTTGAGCTGGTGGATACGCGCCTGGACCTCGGCCTTGCCCAACTGCAGGTGCAGCTCGAAGGCCGTGCCCAGGGCCAGGCGATGTTCGAAGGCGTGGTAGCCGCCAGGGGTCATCAGGGTGCCGAAGTTGTCGGCGCGGGAGAAGGTCGGGATGCTCGGCACCAGGTGCTCCTGGAGCTGTTCCGAGCGGGCGATGATGACCCCGGTGCCACGCGGACCGAACAGCCACTTGTGGGTGCCGGCGATGAAGTAGTCGCAGTCGAAGTCGGCGAAGCTGACGTCTTCCACGCCGAAACCATGCACGCCGTCGACCACGTAGATGATCCGGTCCTGTTCGTCGCGCTTCTGGTTGAGTTCGCGCACCAGCTTGCCGATCTCGCGGATCGGCAGCTTCACGCCGCTGCCCGACTGCACCCAGGTCATGCCCAGCACCCGGGTCTGCGGGCGGATCTGAGCGGCGATGCTGGACAGGATCTCGTCGGCGGAAACCCGATGCGGGTCCTTGAACAGCGGGAACTCGCGGACCTGGGTACCCATGCGCTTGTGCCGGTATTCCAGGGTGGTGTAGGTGGAGTAGTGCTCGTGGGAGGAGGTCAGGATCTCCTTGCCCGGCTGCACCAGCAGGCCGCCGTAGATCGCCGCCAGGCCGTCGGTGGTGCTGCCGGTGAGCGCCACCTGGCCAGGTTGCACGGCGAAGTAGCGACCTGCCCAGGCGCGAGCCTCGTCCTCGTATTTCCAGATTTCCTCGCGATGCCAGTCCACCGCTTCGCCCGGGTTGCGGTCGAAGCGGACCCGCAGGCGCTCGATGGCCTCCCGCACCGGCCGAGGGTGTGAGGTGAGGAGGAAGTTGGCGAAGTGCAGATACTGCGGGTCGAGATCGAATTGCTGGCGCAGCGCTTTCCACTTATTGCCGGCGTCGCTCGGTGCGCCTTCGGCGCGGAGCGACTGGGCAGCGGAAAGCAGCGGCAGGCCGGCGGCGAGAATGCCGGCCTGCTTGAGAAAGGTACGACGGTCGTTCATCGGGAGGTCCGTTGCGGCGTGGTCAGGGGGTAGCTGTCGGCTTGGCGCGTTTTTGCACTTCGCCCCAGGCGCGCAGGAAGTTGCCTCCCCAGAGCTTGGCGATGTCGGCATCGGAATAACCGCGGGTGATCAGTTCGGCAGTGACGTTGCGGATTTCGCTGACATCCTTCCAGCCGTCCACGCCGCCACCGTCGTTGAAGTCCGAGCTGATGCCCACGTGGTCGATGCCGACCTTCTTCACCGTGTAGTCGATGGCGTCCACCAGTTCCTTGAGGCCGGCCTTGGGCTCCTCCTCCAGGATGCCGTAGAGGGCGCTGGCGTATTCACCGAAGCGTTGTTCCGGCCAGATGGTGATGATCGGATCGCCCGGCATCAGCGCATAGTCCAGGCCTTCCAGGGGTGGCAGGTCGAAGCGCGCGCGCAGGGCGTTGAGCTTGTCCAGGGTCGGTTTGCTCAGCGGACGCAGGTAGGCGGGGAAGCCGACCACCTGGATCACGCCGCCGCTGTCCTTGATCAGTTGCATCTCGTGGTCGCTGAGGTTGCGCTTGATGTCCACCAGGGCACGCGGCGCGGAGTGCGAGGCGACGATGGGCGCGCGGCTGAGGGCGGCGACCTGTTCCAGGGCCTTGGTCGACATCTGCGAGACGTCGATGATCACCCCGAGATCGTTGAGCCGTTCGACCGCCTGCTTGCCTAGCGGGGAGAGGCCGCCCAGGGCATCCGCCGTGTCGTTGAAGAACGGCAAGGGACGGGAAGAGTCGGACCAGTCGTTGTTGCCGACATAATTGAAGCCGAACATGCGCACGCCGCGGGCGGCCCATTTGTCCAGCTGGGACAGGTCGTCGCCCAGCGGGTAGGCGTTGAGCATGCTCATGACGATGGCGAACTTGCCTTCCATGGCCAGGCGGCGGAAGTCCTCGGGGGAGTAGGCGATGCCGACCTGGTTGGGGAAGTCGCGGACCATGCCGGTGAGAATCTTGTAACGAATTTCCTGCTGGTGACGAGCCTCGTCGACGAATCCCGGGGTCGGCTTGTGTGGCGCGTTCGGGCCGTTCCACATCTCCGGCCAGCCGAAGATCGCCAGGGCAGCGCCGGACAGGCGCCCGCGGCCCGCCTTGACCAGGTCGAGCTGGTTCGGTCCGTCCTTGTCGAACTCGTTGCCTTCGGTGCCGAAGTCCGGCGGGATGGTGATCCGGCTATCGAAGGAGAGGATGCGCTCATGCAACTCCTCGGCGTGCTTCATGACCTTGCGCGGGTAGCCCGCTTCGCTCGGGCCGAAGGTCTTCCAGGCCAGCAGGCCGCCGCCGACGAGGATGAGGAAGATCGGCAAGCCGAGGTAGAGGGCCTTGCGTGTGCGTGTTCTAGTCATTGCCGTCCCAGTCAGGTTCGAGATCGAAAGCGCGGATGAGCGTCTGCCGAAGCGGACTCACCTGTCAGGGTGGGACGAGGCCGGAGCGGGAAAATTTAGCGCCGCGGGAGGGATTGTCGAGTTGCCTGTGGAACGGCATGTGGGCGGTAAATTTGCCGACGGAAGGAACGTTCTAGCTGGATAAAGCGAGCTTCACGGTTGATACAGGTAGGACGATGACGGTTTCTCGACGCGGATTCATGGCGGGCCTGGCCCTTACCGGGGCGGCGGCGCTGCCGGTGGCTTACTACACACATCGTCATCTGACCCGCGAAGAGGAGCCGCAGACGCCTGACGAGGCTTCGCTCGACCTGGCGGCTACCGATGGCATACGACTGGGCGACCGCCTGCGCGGTCTATGGGATCTGCGCCTGGTAGGCGGTGATGCCGAACTGCCCGGGCTGCCTCGGGAGGGCTTGCAACTGGTGCTGGACGTGGCACCCAAGGGACGCGGCCTGATTGGCTACCTGGATACTCCTGAACGTCTCCTCGCGGCGGAGCCGCCGCGCTTTCGTGTGCTTGGCGACTTGCTCGGAGCCAGTTCTGCAAGCATCCGCTGGCGTTTGGTGGACCAGGCGAGCGGTTCCGTGGCACCGACTCACGATTGCTCGGCGGTGTTCGACGAGGTCTGGGCAGACTATGCGAACGCGGGCGACGGAACTCTGAGCGGACGCATACAGCGCCTGGAGCGTTCGCCGCTGTCGCCGAACGAGGATTTTCGTTTCGTTGCGGTAAAGCGTCACTTCCCCCTGGCCCATGAGCGCATCGTGCTCAACGAGAAACTTCTCGGTTGGCTGGTGTCGCCGCAGCACCGACTGTTCCACCAGCTATGGCACGCTTCGCGGGACAAATGGCATCGGCTTTCGGAAAAACAACGCAATGCGTTGCGCGGAGTCGGTTGGCAGCCCGGCCCGCTGGACCGCGAACGCGATGCGCGAGGGCCACGCAAGGATCGCAACGCCTCGGGTATCGACTTCTTTTTCATGCACCGGCACATGCTGCATACCGCGCGTTCCATGCAGGACCTGCCGTCCTGGGAGCGTCTGCCGCGACCTGTGGTGCCGCTGGAGTACGATCGTCCCGGCTTCATCCGTTACTTCGACAATCCGGACGGGTTTTCCGTGCCTCCGGCCTGGGTGGCAGTGGATGACGACGAGTACAGCGAGTGGCTGCATGGCCTGAAAAGCGCCGAGGCCTACCATGCCAATTTCCTGGTCTGGGAATCGCAGTACCAGGACCCGGCGTACCTGGCGAAGTTGACCCTCGGCCAGTTCGGTTCGGAGCTGGAACTGGGCATGCATGACTGGCTGCACATGCGCTGGGCCTCGGTGACGAGGGACCCCTCCAACGGCGCCCCGGTCATGACCGACCGTTTTCCGGCCGATTTTGCCCCGCGCTGGTTCCGCCCGGAGAACGACTTCCTCGGCGACCCGTTTTCCTCCCATGTGAATCCGGTGTTCTGGTCGTTCCACGGCTGGATCGACGACCGCATCGAGGACTGGTATCGCGCCCACGAGCGTTTCCATCCTGGCGAAGTGCAGCGCCGCGAAGTGGAGGGCATCCAATGGTTCGCGCCCGGTCGATGGGTCGAGGTCGGCGATCCCTGGCTCGGCCCGGCGACCCATGGATGCGGGCTTTCGGATGTCCAGGCGAGCAGCAACTCGGTGGAGCTGGACGTGGAAACCATGAAGCTGGCTTTGCGCATCATCTTCAGCGAAGAAGATCAACTGAGCGGCTGGCTCAAGCGTGCGCCGCGGCGGCCTTGGTACGCGCGCAACCTGAAGCTGGCGCGCGACCAGCTCAGGCGCTGAACGGCGAAAGAGCGAGTAAGGATGGAGGAGGCCCGCGCAACGCGGGCCTCAGTCTTTCCGCGCGAGACCCTGGCGGTCGCTCTGCCAGCCGCCGCCGAGGGCCTTGTACAGGCCGACCGAGGCCTGCAGGCGGGCCAGTCGCAGTTGCACGGCGGCATCCTGCGCCGCGTACAGCGTGCGTTGCGTTTCGAGGACCGTCAGCAGGGTTTCCGCGCCGGCCTGGTAGCGGCTGTCGGAGAGATCGAAGGCGCGCTGCGCCTGCTCCAGCTCCTGCTGCTGCCAGTGTAGCTGGCGGTCGAGGCCGTCGATGCTGTTCAGCGAGCGTTCGGTGTCGGCAAAGGCGGTGAGGATCGCCTTGCGGTAGGTTTCCAGCAGTTCTTCCTGGCGCGCCAGGCTGCGGTCGCGCTCGGCGCGCAGGCGGCCGTGGTTGAAGATCGGGGCGAGCAGGTTGGCGCCCAGGTTGTAATAGGGGTTGCGGAAAGTGTCGGCGGCGCGGTTGGCGCCGGACGACAGCGAGGCGCTCAGGGTCAACTTGGGGAACAGCGCCGCGCGCGCCACCTGCACGTCGGCCTGGGCCGCGGCCAGTTGCGCTTCGGCGTTGGCGATATCGGGACGGCGACCGAGCAGTTCGCTCGGCAGGCCCGCTCCGGTCTCCGGCCAGCGCAGGCTGTCGAAAGGCCGCTCGGCCACCTGTAGCGCCTGCACCGGCTCGCCGATCAGGGTGGCCAGGGTAATCAGCGCCTCATGGGCCTGCTGCTCGAGCAGCGGCAGCTGCTTGCGCTGGCTGGCGACCAGGCTGCTCTGCTGGGCGACCTCCAGGGCGGTGGCCGAGCCCGCGGCATGGCGGGTCTCCACCAGGCGCAGGACGTGCTCGGCGTTGTCCAGGTTGAGCCTGGCGATGCGCTGCTGTTCGCGCAGCGCCAATACCTGCAGGTAGCTATTGGCGACGCCGGAGAGCAGGGTCAGCTCTACCGTGGCGCGGTCGTACTCGCTGGCCTTGAGGCTTTCCAGGGCACTGCGGTAGGCAGCCCGGCGACCGCCCCAGAAGTCCACTTCGTAGCTGGCGCTGAGGCCGGCGGAGAAGGAGTCGACGGCATCGTTGTCGGAGGTCGCGTCGGTACCGCTGTAGCCCGAGTCGCGCAGGAGTTTCTGCCGGCTGGCGCCGAGCGTCGCATTCAGCTCCGGCAGCAACGGCGCGCCGGCGATCACCGCCGAGGCCTGGGCCTGGCGCACGCGGGCCACCGCTGCGCCGAGGTCCTGGCTGTTCAGCAGGGCGCGTTGCAGCAGGCTGTCCAGTTCCGGCGCGCCGAAGGCCTTCCACCACTGGCGGATGTCGCTGGCATCGCTGCGCCCGGCCGCCAGGTAGCGCCACTGAGGGGGCGCGGCCAGGCCGCTGTCGAGGGGCGCCGGCGTGCTGCCGCAGGCGCCGAGCAGCAGGCAGGCGGAAATCAGGGAAAGATTCTTCATGGACATGTCCGTCATTGGCTGGCCAGGGCGGCCACCGGGTCCAGCTGGGCGGCCTTGCGCGCCGGCATGAAGCCGAACACCAGTCCGGTGACCAGCGCGCAACTGAAGGCGCCGACGATGGCCGACAGGGAAAAGGCCACCGCGACCTGGCCGAGCAGCAGCACGCCGCCGATGCACAGGGCCAGGGCGATCCCGGCCAGGCCGCCGACCACCGAGAGCATCGCCGCTTCGGTGAGGAACTGGCGGAGGATATCGCCCTGGCGGGCGCCGGTGGCCATGCGGATGCCGATCTCGCGAGTGCGTTCGCGCACGGTCATGAGCATGATGTTCATCACGCCGATCCCGCCCACCAGCAGGGAGATCGCGGCGATCGAGCCGAGCATCAGCGACAGGGTGTTCTGGGTCTTCGCCTCGGCCTGGATCATCGCCGCGTTGTTGGTCAGCTCGTAGTCGCGCTGGCCGCGGTGCAGGCGCAGCATCAACTGGTCGATGGCGCGTTCGGCCTGGTGCACGCGCTGGGCGTCGGCGGCGGCGATGATCACGTACTCGGGGTTGCGCGTGCCGAACAGGCGGATGCTGGCAGCGGAGTAGGGGATGGCGATGCGGTTGTCGGCATCCTTGTCGCCGGAGCTGGAGCCTTTCTCGGCGAGCACGCCGATGACCTGGAACGGCACGTTCTCGATGAGGATGTAGCGGCCGATCGGGTTGGCGCTGCCGAACAGCTTCTTGCGCACCTTGTAGCCGATCACCGCGACCGTGGTGGCGGCGTCTTCGTCGCGCTCGGTGAAGTAGCTGCCCTCGGCCACCGGCCAGTTGAGGATTTCCGGGAAGTCGGTGTTGTTGCCGCCGACGTAGGCGTGGTAGTCGATGTTGCCGTAGCGCACCACCAGCTCGCCGCCGTTCACCGGCATGACCTTCTTCACCTGGGGCAGGGTGGCGATGGCGGCGACGTCGTCGCTGCTGACGATGCCCATCGGCGCGCGCGGGTTCGGCGAGTAGCCGCTGAGATAGATGATGTTCGAGCCGAACGCGCCCATCTGCGCCATCACCTGGCGCTTGCTGCCCTCGCCGACGGCGAGCATGACCACCACCGAGGCGACGCCGATGATGATCCCGAGCAGGGTCAGCGCGGTGCGGAACCGATTGATCCACATCACCCGCCAGGCGGCGCGCACCGCCTCCAGCAGTTCGGCGCGCCAGGCCCCCGAGGGTTCGCTGCTGCCCTCGGCGAGGCGCTGGCTGAGATCGTCGGCCTGCAGGTGGCGCTCGACGCCGGCGCTCGGGTGCGCCGGGCGCTCGTCGTTGGCGCTGTCGCTGACGATCTCGCCGTCGCGCACCTCGATGATGCGCTTGGCGCGGGCTGCGACGTCGCGGTCGTGGGTGATCAGGATCACCACGTGGCCCTGGCTGGCCAGCTCGTCGAGCAGCGCCATGACTTCCGCGCCGCTGTGGCTGTCGAGGGCGCCGGTGGGTTCGTCGGCGAGGATGATATGGCCGCCGTTCATCAGCGCGCGGGCGATCGACACCCGCTGCTGCTGGCCGCCGGACAACTGGTGCGGACGGTTGGCGGTGCGCTCGGCCAGGCCCAGGCGTTCGAGCAGGGCCCGCGCACGGGTGTGCCGCTCGCTCGCCGGGGTGCCGGCGTAGATCGCCGGCATCTCGACGTTTTCCTGGGCCGAGGCGGAGGGGATCAGGTGATAGCCCTGGAACACGAAGCCGAATGCCTCGCGGCGCAGCCAGGCCTGCTCGTCGCTGTCCAGTTCGGCGACGTCGTGGCCGGCGAAGTGGTAGCTGCCGGAGCTGGGCCGGTCGAGGCAGCCGAGGATGTTCATCAGGGTCGACTTGCCGGAGCCGGAGGCGCCGACGATGGCGACGAACTCGCCGGCGTGGATCGACAGCGATACGCCCTTGAGTACCTCGACTTCCGGGGTGCCATTGCCGCCGTAGCGCTTGCGGATGTCGCGCAGTTCGATCAGGGGGACGGGGTGCGTGGCGTTTTCCATCAGCTGTCGCTGCCGTCGGGAGCGGCCATCAGCAGGCGGTCGCCTTCCTCCAGGCCGGCAAGCACCTGTACCCGCAGGCGGTCGCTGATGCCGGTCCTGATCTGGCGGCTCTGCGGCTTGCCGTTGCTGCCGACCACCCAGGCGACCTGGCCGCCCTTGCCGTCGTCATGAATGGCGGCGACCGGCGCGGTGAGGATGTTTTCCGCGGTGGCGGCGACGAAGAACACCTGGGCGGTCATTTCCGCCATCAGTTGGTGGTCGCCGTTGTCCACGTCGACCAGCACGGTATACAGCACCACCCGGCCGCTGCCGCTCTGCCCGCCGCTGCCGCTGGTGGGGCTGCCGCCGCCCTGGTTGCTCTGGTCCAGCGGCTTGGGTGGCACCGGGAGGATCTGCCGGACCTTGCCGGTCCAGCGCCGGCCTTCGCCGCTGAGGGTCGTGAAGTAGGCCGGCATGCCGGGCTTGACCCGGCCGATGTCGGCTTCCGAAACCTGGGCCCAGACGGTCATCGGCGACAATTTGGCGATCCGCAGGATCAACGGGGTCTGCTGCTGGGCATTGAGGGTCTGGCCTTCGCGCGCATCGACCGCCACCACCGTGCCGGACATCGGCGCGTAGATGCGGGTATAGCCGAGTTCGGCTTCGTCGCTGCGCAACGAGGCCTGGGCCTGGCGGATCTGCGCCTGGTACATCTCGATCCGCGCCTGGGTGGCGAGCATCTGCGCCTGGGCGCTCTGCACGTCCTCGGTACGCGTCGCGCCGCCGGCGGCCAGCCGCTGCTGGCGCTGGTACTGCTGGCGGGCGAGGGTGTACTGGGCACGTTGCTCGGCCAGCTGGGCCTTGAGCATCTCGATCGAATAGCGGCCGGCATCGACCTTGGCCTGCTGGGTGGAGGGGTCGATCTCGACCAGCAACTGGCCTTCCGTCACATCGTCCCCGGCCTCGACGTGCAACTTGCGGATCTGCCCGGAGGCCTGGGCGCCGACGTCGACGTAGCGCCGCGGTTGCAGGGTGCCGAGCGCCGAGACGCTGCTCTCGATGCTGCCGCGGCTGACGCTCACGGTATCGAAGCTGTTGCTGCGGAACGGATAGGCCTGCCAGGCGGCCAGGGCGATCAGGGGGCTGAGGCAGACTGCGACGAGCAGTGCGCGACGAGTACTACGGGTTCGTCTCATTCGGGAATCCGGCCGGTGCGTGGAGAGACCGCCGCCGCTGGATCGGCAGGCTGGGCACTGCCAGATATACGAGGCCAGGGCGGCTAAATTTAACCTGGGTTCAGAGCTGGGCGTAACGGCTGCTGATGCGGATGCTGCCGTCCTCGCGATGTTCCAGGTCCACGGGCAGGACTTTCGGCAGGGCGTCGACCAGGCTGCGGATGTCGCGGGTGCTGTAGATCCCGCCAATGCGCAGTTTCGCAGCGCTCCTGTCGCCCAGGACCAGCGGAGCGTCGAGGTAGCGGTTGATCAGCGGCAGGGCCTTGGACAGGGGCAGGTCGTCGAGTACCAGGCGGCCCTCGCGCCAGGCTAGCGTCTGGCGGGTATCCACGGCCTCGACCAACGGTTGCAGCAGGCCCGGATAGTAGCTGGCCTGCATGCCGGGAGTCAGGCTGCTGTCGTTGCCCGAGCCTTCGCTGCGGACCTTCACCGAGCCCTCGGTGACGGTGACTACCACGTTGTCCTGGTACTTCCAGACGTTGAAGCGGGTGCCGGTGACGGTGATCGAGCCGTTGCCGGCCTTGACCACGAAGGGGTGCGCGCTGTCGTGGGTGACATGGAAGTAGGCCTCGCCCCTGTCCAGGGAAACCCGGCGGATGTCCTTGAAATTGGCGAAGCTCAGCTGCGTATTGAGGTCCAGTTCGACCTCGCTGCCGTCGGGAAGAACGGCATGCCTGACGTTGCCCTCGGCCTCGTAGCGCTGGTAGCTGGAAGGAATCCAGCCTTGCAGCCAGCCGAGGTAGCCGGCCGTCGGCAACATAAGCAGGGCGAGGGCGGCGGCGCGTGCCTGGCTCTTCCAGCCCCTGCGGCGACGGCCGAACGGGCGGGTTGCGGCGTGGTTGCGAAGCTCGGGCGCCGGCGTTCGCGGCAGCAGTTCGCTGAGCGCCCAGATCTCCTCCATTTCTGCGTATTCGGCGGCGTGCCGGGGATCGGCTGCCAGCCAGCGCTGGAACTCGCCACGCTCTTCCTCGGAGAAGTCCTCGGCGTGCAGGCGCATGCACCAATGCGCGGCGTCCTGCACAAGGGTGTCGCTGTCGGCGGGAGAGGGTGTCTTCATCGAGGGTTCCAGTTATGCCTTCGGATTGCGCTGCGAGCGAAACAAGGCTTTAAAGCTTGATGAGAATTATTATAAATTTAATGATTTCATACTGCCAACGTCGCCGGCAGGCGATCCCGCCCTTGGAAGGACAGTGCCGTAGAGGCAGCGAGCAGGAGTCGTCTTGGAAAACCATTATCGGGAGCTGCTGCGATTCCTCAGTGCCAGGCTCGGGGATCGACACGCAGCGGCGGATGTCGCCCACGACGCGTATTTGCGCGTTCTGGAGCGCTCCAGTCAAGCGCAGATCGAGCATCCGAAGGCTTTTCTGTACCGGACGGCGCTCAACCTGGCGGTGGACGAGCACCGTCGCAGCCGAGTGCGCCGGGCGGAACCCCTGGAGGTCCTGGATGACGAGGAGGGCCTGGCCAGTCCCTCGCCGCAGACGGTGGTCGACCAGGGGCAGCGCCTGGACAACCTGCAGCGCGCCCTGGCCGAGTTGCCGGCCATCTGCCGCAGTTCCTTCCTGTTGCGCAAGCTGGACGGCCTGTCCCATTCGCAGATCGCCGAACATCTCAATATTTCCCGCAGCCTGGTGGAAAAGCACATCGTCAACGCGATGAAGCATTGCCGGGTGCGCATGCGCGAATGGGAAGCCGACTGATTTCACTATTCGTGTTCGGCAACGCTTAAATTTCATTTCCCTGTCCTCGTTCCTAGTCAACAGATGGCCCTCCAGGGCTGCTCTCGACTTATCGCTCCCGCTTGAAAGGGGGCCAATCCAGAGGAACTGGAAATGACTCAGGCAACTGCAACCGCCGTGGTTCACGATCTCATCGGTGTCGGCTTCGGCCCTTCCAATATCGCCCTGGCGATTGCCCTCCAGGAACGGGCCCAGGCGCAGGGCGCCCTGGAAGTGCTGTTCCTGGACAAGCAGGGCGACTACCGCTGGCACGGCAACACCCTGGTGTCGCAGAGCGAGTTGCAGATCTCCTTCCTCAAGGACCTGGTGTCCCTGCGCAACCCCACCAGCCCGTATTCCTTCGTCAACTACCTGCACAAGCACGATCGCCTGGTCGACTTCATCAACCTGGGCACCTTCTATCCCTGCCGGATGGAGTTCAACGACTACCTGCGCTGGGTCGCCAGCCACTTCCAGGAGCAGAGCCGCTACGGCGAAGAGGTCCTGCGCATCGAGCCGATGCTGAGCGCCGGCCAGGTCGAGGCGCTGCGGGTGATCTCGCGCAACGCCGACGGCGAGGAACTGGTGCGCACCACCCGCGCCCTGGTGGTCAGTCCCGGCGGCACCCCGCGTATCCCGCAGGTGTTCCGTGCGCTCAAGGGCGACGGCCGGGTGTTCCACCACAGCCAGTACCTGGAACACATGGCCAAGCAGCCCTGCAGCAGCGGCAAGCCGATGAAGATCGCCATCATCGGCGGCGGGCAGAGCGCGGCGGAGGCCTTCATCGACCTCAACGACAGCTACCCGTCGGTGCAGGCCGACATGATCCTGCGTGCCTCGGCGCTCAAGCCGGCGGACGATAGCCCGTTCGTCAACGAAGTGTTCGCGCCGAAGTTCACCGATCTCATCTACAGCCGCGAGCATGCCGAACGCGAGCGTTTGCTGCGCGAATACCACAACACCAACTATTCGGTGGTGGATACCGACCTGATCGAGCGCATCTACGGCGTCTTCTACCGCCAGAAAGTCTCCGGCATCCCGCGCCACGCCTTCCGTTGCATGACCACCGTGGAGCGCGCGACCGCCACCGCCCAGGGCATCGAGCTGGCGTTGCGCGATGCCGGTAGCGGCGAGCTAAGCGTAGAGACCTACGACGCAGTGATCCTGGCCACCGGCTATGAGCGCCAGTTGCACCGCCAACTGCTCGAACCGCTGGCGGAGTACCTCGGCGACCACGAGATCGGCCGCGACTACCGCCTGCAGACCGACGAGCGCTGCAAGGTGGCGATCTACGCGCAGGGCTTCAGCCAGGCCAGTCATGGCCTCAGCGACACCCTGCTGTCGGTGCTGCCGGTGCGTGCCGAGGAAATCTCCGGCTCCCTGTACCAGCACCTGAAGCCCGGTACTGCGGCCCGCGCCCTGCACGAGCACGCCCTGGCCAGCTGATCGGCGCCACGCCGCCACGCCCTGTGTTGCCCGTTTCCCCGCCAGGGGATGCCCGGCACGCAGGGCGTTTTCGTTGCATGTCCCGGCCGTTCCGGCCACCACTTTGCAGAGAAACGACATCGATGGGGATGCGTACCGTACTGACCGGCCTGGCCGGCATGCTGTTGGGTTCGATGATGCCGGTCCAGGCCGATATGCCGCGGCCGACCGGGCTGGCCGCGGATATCCGCTGGACCGCCTATGGCGTGCCGCACATCCGGGCCAAGGATGAGCGCGGCCTGGGCTACGGCATCGGCTACGCCTACGCGCGCGACAACGCCTGCCTGCTGGCCGAGGAGATCGTCACCGCGCGCGGCGAGCGGGCGCGCTATTTCGGCAGCGAGGGCAAGTCGTCGGCGGAGCTGGACAACCTGCCGTCCGACATCTTCTACGCCTGGCTCAACCAACCCGAGGCGCTGCAAGCCTTCTGGCAGGCGCAGACGCCCGCGGTGCGCCAGTTGCTCGAAGGCTACGCCGCCGGTTTCAACCGCTTCCTCCGCGAGGCCGACGGCAAGACCACCAGTTGCCTTGGCCAGCCCTGGCTGCGGGCCATCGCGACCGATGACCTGCTGCGCCTGACCCGGCGCCTGCTGGTCGAAGGCGGGGTCGGCCAGTTCGCCGACGCGCTGGTGGCCGCCGCGCCGCCCGGCACGGAGAAGGTCGCCCTGAGCGGCGAGCAGGCGTTCCAGGTCGCCGAGCAGCGGCGCCAGCGCTTCCGCCTGGAGCGCGGCAGCAACGCCATTGCCGTTGGCAGCGAACGTTCGGCGGACGGCAAGGGCATGCTCCTGGCCAACCCGCACTTCCCCTGGAACGGCGCGATGCGTTTCTACCAGATGCACCTGACCATTCCCGGCCGGCTCGACGTGATGGGAGCCTCGCTGCCCGGCCTGCCGGTGGTCAACATCGGCTTCAGCCGCCACCTGGCCTGGACCCACACGGTGGATACCTCCAGCCACTTCACCCTGTATCGCCTGGCGCTGGACCCGAAGGACCCGCGGCGCTACCTGGTCGACGGTCGTTCGCTGCCGCTGGAGGAGAAGTCCGTCGCGATCGAGGTGCGCGGCGCCGACGGCAAGCTGTCGCGCGTCGAGCACAAGGTCTACCAGTCGATCTACGGCCCGCTGGTGGTCTGGCCCGGCAAGCTGGACTGGAACCGCAGCGAGGCCTATGCGCTGCGTGACGCCAACCTGGAGAACACCCGGGTACTGCAACAGTGGTACTCGATCAACCAGGCCAGCGACGTCGCCGACCTGCGCCGGCGCGTCGAGGCGCTACAGGGGATCCCCTGGGTCAACACCCTGGCCGCGGACGAGCAGGGCAACGCCCTGTACATGAACCAGTCGGTGGTGCCCTACCTGAAGCCGGAACTGATTCCCGCCTGCGCCATTCCGCAACTGGTCGCCGAAGGCCTGCCGGCCCTCCAGGGGCAGGACAGCCGCTGTGCCTGGAGCCGCGACCCGGCCGCGGCCCAGGCTGGCATCACCCCGGCGGCGCAACTGCCGGTGCTGTTGCGCAGGGACTTCGTGCAGAACTCCAACGACAGCGCCTGGCTGACCAACCCGGCGAGCCCGCTGCAGGGCTTCTCGCCCCTGGTCAGCCAGGAGAAGCCCATCGGTCCGCGGGCGCGCTACGCCCTGAGCCGGCTACAGGGCAAGCAGCCGCTGGAGGCGAAGACGCTCGAGGAGATGGTCACCGCCAACCATGTCTTCAGCGCCGACCAGGTGCTGCCGGACCTGCTCCGCCTGTGCCGCGACAACCAGGGCGAGAAGTCCCTTGCCCGTGCCTGCGCGGCCCTGGCGCAGTGGGACCGTGGCGCCAACCTCGACAGCGGCAGCGGCTTCGTCTACTTCCAGCGCTTCATGCAACGCTTCGCCGAACTCGACGGCGCGTGGAAGGAACCGTTCGATGCGCAACGTCCCCTGGATACGCCGCAAGGCATCGCCCTCGACCGGCCGCAGGTGGCGGCCCAGGTGCGCCAGGCGCTGGCGGACGCGGCGGCGGAGGTGGAGAAGAGCGGGATTCCCGACGGCGCGCGCTGGGGCGACCTGCAAGTGAGCACCCGTGGCCAGGAACGCATCGCGATTCCCGGCGGCGATGGCCATTTCGGGGTCTACAACGCGATCCAGAGCGTCCGCAAGGGCGACCACCTGGAGGTGGTCGGCGGCACCAGCTACATCCAGCTGGTGACCTTCCCCGAGGAAGGGCCCAAGGCTCGCGGGTTGCTGGCTTTCTCCCAGTCCAGCGATCCGCGCTCGCCGCACTACCGCGACCAGACCGAGCTGTTTTCCCGCCAGCAATGGCAGACCTTGCCGTTCAGCGACAGGCAGATCGACGCCGACCCGCAACTGCAACGGCTAAGCATTCGCGAATGATAAGCAATGCCTATCAGATCTGATGGGAAAAAAACTGACGGTTTTTCCGCGCTCGTTCGTCTTTAACCATAGAGGCGGCCCACAGCCGCCCGGTTTCAGGGAACACGTGCAGGCAGCGAGCAGGGATGCTCGGCTTCGGCGGGGACCCGCTACCCACTCGTCCACGAAAGGAGCGTCACGATGACCCATTCGCCCGTCAAACAGATGTTGAAGGAGGCCGGCCTGAAGATGAGCCTGGCCCGGCTGAAAGTGATCGATGCGCTCTGGGAAGCCTCGGGGGAGCAGGGCCGGGTGCCGATCCGCACCCTGCACCGGCGTCTCTCCGAAACCGGTACGCCGCTGTCCCTGGTGAGCATCCGCCAGGTCCTCGGGCGCCTGGTGGAAAGCGGCCTGGTGACCCTCGACGAACAGGATGTCTACAGCCCCGGCAAGGCTTCCTGGGGCGGTGCCGCCGGTTCCGCGGCGCCCGAGCGCCGCGCCGCGGCCAACGAGCAGCGGCTCTGACGCGGTATCCCTGATCTCGGGCAGCGGGTAAAGTCTGCCCCATGCTCAATCCCGACGATTTCCGTTTTCCTTCCATCGAAGCGTTGCAGGCGTTCGAAGCGGCTGCCCGGCTGGGTACCTTCGAGCGCGCCGCCGAACTCCTGTCGATCACCGGCAGCGCCGCCAGCAAGCGGGTTTCCGGTCTCGAGGGGATGCTCGGGGTGAGCCTGTTGCAGCGCGACGGCCGCTCGCTGGCGCTGACCTCCCACGGCCGCGAGTACCTCGAACAGATTGCGCCGATCCTCGCCCAGCTCGCGGCGGTTCCGCTGCATCGTCGCCAGGTCCAGCGCCAGCAGCGGCTGACCCTGCGCACGCCGCCGACCTTCGCCCGGCAGATCCTGATTCCGCGCCTGGCGTCCTTCGCCGAGGCCTGTCCGGAAATCGAGCTGGAGATTCTCCTGTCGAGTCCTTCGGACGGCCAGGACCTGCCGCTGGCCGACGTCGAGGTGCGCGGCGACAGCCATGGCGTGGCGGCCGGCGAGCGGCTGCTGGAGGAGCGCGTGCTGCCGATGGCCGCGCCGGGGCTGCTGCTCGGCCTGCCGCGGCCCTGGACGCCAGCCATGCTCGCCGGCCTGCCGTTGCTGCGCTCGCCGCTGGAGCCCTGGCAGCCGTGGTTCCGCGTGGCCGGGCTGGACTGGCCGGAGCCCTGCGCCGGGCCGCGCCTGCTCGATTTGGGCATGACCCTAGAAGCCGCCGCCAACGGCCAGGGCGTGGCCCTCGCGCGACCCTCGCTGGCGCGCGCCTGGCTTGCCGAGGGGCGGCTGGTGGTGCTGTTCCCGCTGCGTTCGGCGCCGACCCACCATTACCACCTGCGCAGCCACCAGGCCTCGCCGGCCAGCCAGCGTTTCGCCGCCTGGCTGGCGGCGATCTGCCGCGAGGCGGTGGTCCAGGGCAGGGAGTTCCTTCCGGCGGCGGACGACTGAAACGGCGGAATTTCCTTCCGCCGATGCCGACAATTATTCCGCCTGCGGCGGTACGTCGCGCTCTACCATCCAGCCACCCCCGAAGGAGTGGACTGCATGAGCGTCATCACCGATATCGAAGACCTGCGCCGCCTGGCGCGCAAGCGCGTGCCGCGGATGTTCTACGACTACGCCGACTCCGGTTCCTGGAGCGAAGGCACCTACCGCGCCAACCAGGACGACTTCGCCGCGATCAAGCTGCGCCAGCGGGTCGCGCGGAATATCGAGAACCGCTCGCTGCGCACCCGCATGCTCGGCCAGGAGATGGCCATGCCGGTGGCCATCGCGCCCACCGGGCTGGCCGGCATGCAGCATGCCGACGGCGAGATCCTCGCCGCCCGCGCCGCCGCCGAGTTCGGCGTGCGCTACACCCTGTCGACCATGAGCATCTGTTCCCTGGAGGACATCGCCACGGAAGTCGGCCAGCCGTTCTGGTTCCAGCTCTACGTGATGCGCGACCGCGATTTCATCGAACGCCTCATCGACCGCGCCAAGGCCGCCGGCTGCGACGCGCTGGTGCTGACCCTCGACCTGCAGATCATCGGCCAGCGCCACAAGGACCTGAAGAACGGTCTCTCGGCGCCGCCGCGGCCGACCCTGGCCAACCTGCTGAACATCGCCACCAAGCCGCGCTGGGCGCTGGGCATGCTCGGCACCCGGCGTCGCGGTTTCGGCAACATCGTCGGTCACGTCAAGGGCGTCGACGACATGGGCTCGCTGTCCGAGTGGACCGCTCGCCAGTTCGACCCGCGGCTGAACTGGGGCGACGTCGAATGGATCAAACGCCGCTGGGGCGGCAAGCTGGTGCTCAAGGGCATTCTCGATGCCGAGGACGCGCGGCTGGCCGCCGACTCCGGCGCCGATGCGCTGGTCGTCAGCAACCATGGCGGACGCCAGCTGGATGGCGCGCCCTCGACCATCAGCGCGCTGCCGGCGATCGTCGAGGCGGTGGGCGAGCGCATCGAGGTCTGGCTCGACAGCGGCATCCGTTCCGGGCAGGACGTGCTCAAGGCCATCGCCCTCGGTGCGCGCGGGACCATGATCGGCCGTCCCTATCTCTATGGGCTGGGTGCGCTGGGGCAGGCCGGAGTGACGCGGGCGCTGGAGATCATCGCTCGTGAACTGGACCTGACCATGGCCTTCTGCGGCCATACCGACATCCGCGAGGTTGGCCGGGACATCCTGTTGCCGGGAAGCTATCCGCGATAGCCGCGAACGGCGAAGGGGAGGGAAGAGCGCAAGCCGCGCGGCTCGACGGCCGCGCGGCAAAGAGGATCAGGCGGCGGAACTCCAGCGCAGGACGATGCTGCCGTCGCGCTGCGGGTCGAGCAGCCACTGGTTGGAACGGTCGAAGCTTTCCAGCAGGTGGGCCCAGTCGCCCTCGTCTTCGCCGGGCAATCGGGAAATGCAGGCCTGGCAGGCCTGTTGCGCGGCCGGGGCGTGGATGATGCGCTGGATGCGGGTGTTCAGCAGGTCATAGGCCGTGGGCAGGGCGGGGATCGATGCAGTGTGGTTCATGGGTGCCTCCGCTTGCTTTCTCGGTTATGGGTGGGTGGACAAAGGAACCCTCGGTTCCGGCGAGATACCTTTGTAGCGGAACTCGTGTGAAGAAAGTATTGCAACGTTGTCGCAGGGGCGCGCCGCAGGGATGTACGGCTCTTGGCAACGGCTCTGGCGGTAGGCGACACTGCGTCGCGAGGAAAATCGTTGCGCATTGTTTCAATTCGCGGAAAGGCGTTTTTCCAGGGATGGGCTTTGACCGGCACCCAGTGCAAGGCAAGGTGACCGGTACTTCTCGACGGATACGACTGCATGGCGTTAGAACCTTCCGATGTTTTGCTCGAATCGGTGTTTTGTCAGCTGGATGCCGACACCCCGCGTTCCCTCCATGATCTCAAGGGCGACCCCAGGGCCAACCTGCTGGCGATCCGCCTGCTGTTCCGCCAGGGCCGCATCACCGGCGTGCTGCTGGACGACCCCAGCGGTGCCGAGGACCAGCATGGGCCGTTGATCTACCACGCCGAGCGACTGCGCGTGCGGCGCGGCTAGCGCCGTTGCCCCTGGCCGAGCCGCTCGCTTTCCGGCGAAGCGGCGAGGAGCGGGCCACCAGGAATGCGGCCTCGCCCGGGCGATTTCCGCCCGGCTTGGGTATCGTTGAATTCCATTCAACGATACGTTCAGTTCTGCCAGGTTATCCGCCGCAGTCCTCTCGCCAATAATCTCCCTTCAGTCCGATGAGAGACTCGCCGCGCCCATGGGGGCGGCGCAGTCGCCGTGCGACTCCATAACCAGAAACCAGAAAAGGCGTGCACCGATGATTACCCTGAACCTCAATGGCAAGGATCATCAGCTCGATGTCACCGAGGATATGCCCTTGCTCTGGGCCATCCGCGACGTCGTCGGCTATACCGGGACCAAGTTCGGCTGCGGCATGGGCCTGTGCGGCTCCTGCACCATCCATATCGACGGCCAGGCCACCCGTTCCTGCATCACGCCGGTGAGCCTGGCGCAGGGCAGGAAGGTCACCACCATCGACCACCTGCACACCGACAAGGTCGGCGAAGTCGTCCAGCAGGCCTGGCTGGACATCGGCGTGGCGCAGTGCGGCTACTGCCAGGGCGGGCAGATCATGTCGGCCACGGCGTTGCTGAAGAGCAACCCCGCGCCCAGCGACGAGCAGATCGAGGCGGCCATGGCCGGCAACATCTGCCGCTGCGGCACCTACAACCGGATCAAGACGGCGATCCACAACGCCTCCGCCAAGTTGCAGGAGGCCAAGGCATGAAGCGCTCGTACCCCGACGATCTGGTCATCGGCAATCTCAGCCGCCGCGGTTTCCTCAAGGGCGTCGGCGCCACCGGCGTGCTGCTGGTGGCTGCCAACTGGGGCTGGCGCGACGCCCTGGCCGCCGAGAAGAAGGCCTTCGGCGCCGACGCCATGCCCCACGGCTGGGTGGACAACCCGAAGATCTACGTGAGCATCGACCGGGACGGCACGGTCGGCATCGTCTGCAACCGCTCGGAAATGGGCCAGGGCGTGCGCACCAGCCTGGCGATGGTGGTGGCCGACGAGCTGGAGGCCGACTGGAGCCGGGTCAAGGTGATCCAGGCGCCCGGCGACGAAGCGCGCTACGGCAACCAGGACACCGATGGCTCGCGCAGCATGCGCCATTGGTTCGAACCCATGCGCCGCTGCGGAGCGGCGGCACGGCAGATGCTCGAACAGGCTGCGGCCAACCAGTGGAAGGTTCCGCTGGGCGAGTGCCGCGCCGAACAGAACAAGGTGCTGCATGCGCCCAGCGGCCGTTCGCTGTCCTTCGGCGAACTGGCCGAGGCCGCCGCGGGCCTCGAAGTGCCGGCGCGCGACAAGCTGCTGCTGAAGAAGCCCGAGCAGTTCCGCTACATCGGCAAGGACGTGGCGCGCGCCATCGACGGCGCCGATATCGTCAATGGCCGCGCCGGCTTCGGCTTCGACGCGCGCTTCGACGACATGCTCTACGCCGTGGTCGCCCGGCCGCCGGTCTACGGCGGCAAGCTCAAGCGCTACGACGCCGCCGCGGCGCTGAAGGTGCCCGGGGTGGTCAAGGTGATTGAGATCGAGGGCCGGCCGATCCCGTCCGAGTTCCAGCCGCTGGGCGGGGTCGCCGTGGTGGCGCAGAACACCTGGGCGGCGATCAAGGGGCGCGAGGCGCTGGTGGTCGAGTGGGACGCCGGGGTCAACGGCGGCTACGACTCGGTGGCCTACCGCAAGCAACTGGAAGAGGCCGCGCGCAAGCCGGGCAAGGTGGTGCGCGACAGCGGCGATGCCGCGGCGCTGTTCGCCAAGGGCGGGGATATCGTCGAGGCCGAGTACTACCTGCCGCACCTGGCCCAGGCGCCGATGGAACCGCCGGTCTCCACCGCCTGGTACAAGGACGGCGCCTGCGAGGTCTGGGCCCCGACCCAGGCGCCGCAAGTGACCCGCGAGCGCATCGCCGAGCGCCTGAAACTGCCGTTCGACAAGGTCACGGTCAACGTGACCCTGCTCGGCGGCGGTTTCGGCCGCAAGTCCAAGCCCGACTTCGTGCTGGAAGCGGCGATCCTGGCCAAGGCGTTCCCCGGTCGCCACCTGCGGGTGCAGTGGACCCGCGAGGACGACCTGCATTTCTCCTATTTCCACACGGTCTCGGTGGAGCGCCTGCAGGCCGTGCTCGGCGCCGACGGGCTGCCGCAGGCCTGGCTGCATCGCTCGGTGGCGCCGAGCATCACCGCACTGTTCGGCCCGGACAGCAAGCACCAGGGCGCCTTCGAACTGGGCATGGGCCTGACCAACCTGCCGTTCGCCATCCCCAACGTGCGCCTGGAGAACCCCGAGGCCCCGGCGCACACCCGGGTCGGCTGGTTCCGCTCGGTCTCCAACATCCCCCACGCCTTCGCCATCCAGAGCTTCGTCGGCGAACTGGCGGCGAAGGCCGGCCAGGACCCGAAGGACTACCTGCTCAAGCTGCTCGGCCCGGCGCGGCGGATCGACACCGCCGAACTCGGCGACAGCTGGAACTACGGCGAGTCGCCGGAGCGCTACCCGCTCGATGTCGGCCGCCTGCGCGGGGTGATCGAGGAGGCGGCGCGCCAGTCCGGCTGGGGCGGCGAGCTGCCCAGGGGCAGGGCGCGGGGAATCGCCGCGCACTACAGCTTCGTCACCTACGTGGCGGTGGTGATCGAGGTGGAGGTGAAGGACGACGGCGCGCTGCTGGTGCACAAGGCCACCATCGCCGCCGACTGCGGTCCGCAGATCAACCCCGAGCGCATCCGCTCGCAGCTCGAAGGCGCCTGCGTGATGGGCCTGGGCCTGGCGGCGCTGGGCGAGATCAGCTTCAAGGATGGCAAGGTCCAGCAGGACAACTTCCACCAGTATGAGCTGGCGCGCATGCCGCTGGCGCCCAAGGCGGTGTCGGTGCATCTGCTCGAGCCGGACGGCGACCTGCCGCTGGGCGGGGTCGGCGAGCCCGGCGTGCCGCCGATAGCGCCGGCGCTGTGCAACGCGATCTTCGCCGCCACCGGCAAGCGCATCCGCGAGTTGCCGATCCGCAATCAGTTGCAGGGGTGGCGGAAGGCCTAGGTCCTAGGTCCTGATCGTCGCCTGCGTGAGTTCGCGCGAGCGCAGGCGATGGATTAGGTTCTACGCGGAAGTCGTTGTCGAAGAAGAGTTTTCCGTGCCGTCGTCCCTCCCTGGCAGAGGTCTGCCGGCGGATAACGCGCGTGGCCTCGTTCGCCCTGCGCAGCGAAGGCGGTAAGCGGATGCCAGGGCGGACAACGGGTAGCGTTATGCGCCGCCTTGTCGTCTCAACTTAAAGTGAATTCTAGTATTTTATTTATCTTATTAATCAGTAGGATAAATCGTTTATTAAAAGTATTTTATAAGAAGTGGGCGTCTTCCCAGCCGCTCCAGGCCGCCTGCTTGCCGTCGAAACCGGATGCGCAATTCTCCAGGATCGACGACCCCGCGTCGTCCGTGCGCGAGGCCGTCATGGCGGTTCAGTAGATCGGCAGGTCCGGTTCGGGCAGGGCGACGATGTCGTTCGCCGTCAGCCCCAGCAGGCTCATCAGCGCCGGGTCGCGCAACGGCGACTCGCCGCGTACCGGGCCGAAGATTTCCGCCATGTGCCTGCGCAGGCTGGCCACCCGTTGGCGATCGGCCATCCAGCGGGTGAAATCGTGCACGTCGACGTTCTTCAGCGACTCCAGTGGCGGCAGCCCAGGCGCTTCGCCGACGTCGGCGCGGGCGCGCCAGCCGCCGTAGCTGGACTGGAACTCGGCCGAGCCCAGGTAGGACAGCAGCAGCTTGGCCGTGGCCGGATGACGGGCGGCCTTGAAGATCGCCGCGCGCTGGTTCCAGACGATGAACGGCTCGTCGGTCGGGATGAAGTAGCCGGCCGGCGTATCGCTGTCGGTCGCATAGCCGGTCAGGTTGCCCAGCGAACCGATGGAGTCGGTGCCCACCGAGGCCGCCGGCGCCGCCGTGCCGCGCAGGAAGTTCGGCTTCTGCGCCGCCAGGGCGCGCAGGAAACCGCTGCCGTAGCGCCGTTCCAGCTTGTCGTAGACGTACAGCACCGCATCGTCATCATGGGGATAGGTCAGCACCAGCTTGCCCTTGAAGGCCGGCTTCAGGTAATCGGCGAAGCGCGTCGGATAGTGCTCCGCTGGCAGCCGGACGGAAGCGTAGGTCGGCACGAAGGCGTTGTTGTAGGCCGTGACATAGGCGCCGTCGGGATCGGCGTAGCCTTTCTTCTGCCGGGCGAAGCCGACCGGCTTGTAGCGCAGCAGCACGTCGCGGGCCTTCCATTTGTCGAAATCGAAGGTGGTTTGCAGCATCGCCACGTCCGGCGTCAGGGTGCCGGCGGCGAGTTCCTGGTCGATGCGCAGGTCGTGGAACTTGGAGAGGTCCACCGTGACGTCCAGGATCACGCCGGGAAAGCGGCTCTCGAAGGCCGTCTTCAACCAGTCCATCTGGTTCGGCGCGTCGCCGCCGGCCCAGAGCACCACCTTGCCGCCTTCGCTCCGTGCGCGGGCGTAGAGCGAAGCGAGCCTGTCGGTCTCGCCGGGAATGACCAGGGTCGCCCCCGCGGTTTCCGGCCCTAAAGCTGGCTTTCGTGGCAATTTTCCCGCCGTTTCGCCGGCGAACGAAGAAGATGCGAAGATCAGAACCCATGCCGCCATCAGCGGCTTCACCCTGTCGATCATGTGCCGTTCCTCTGCTGAAAACGAGCGTCGCCGCTCCCGGTGAGGCCGGCGCGCAGGCGCGCCCCTCATGGATGGGACTGGTCCGCTGCGCCGGGCTTCAGCGCCGCGAGGAGACTTCGCGGAAAATCGCGGCAGACTTCTCGTTTCGGCATTCCCGGATGCTTGCGCGGGAACTCCGGGTACGGCCGCGTGGAACCTGCCTAGAAGCCGGCCTTCACCGCCAGCGCCGCGGCGGCCGTCCGCGTGTTCACTTCCAGGGCGCGCAGCAGCGAGGAAACGTGCACGCGCACGGTGAACGGCGAGATCGACAGCGCGCGGCCGATTTCCTTGTTCGACAGGCCATCGGCGATCAGCCGCAGTACCGCTTGCTGCCGTGGGGTCAGGGCGTCCAGGAGGGCGCGTTGCCGACTGCCGGCGCTCGACCCGCCGCGCAGGCGCACCACCGGTTCGCCGCTGCCGAGCGTCTGCAACGCCGTGCCGATCTCCCCGGCCTCCAGGGATTTGCCGAGGTAGCCGTCGGCGCCGGCGGCCAGCACCTCGTCCACCAGACGCGGGTCGTCGAGCATCGAGACGATGACGATTGCGCTGTGCCGATAGGCGCGACGCAAGCGCTCGATGGACTGGGAGGCGGCGAAGCCGGGAAGCAGCAGGTCGAGGACGAAGAGGGCGGGAGGTTCCGGCGAGACGCTCGAGGCCAGGCGCAGCACCTCGTCGAAGCTGCCCGCTTCGCTTACGGCGGCTTGCGGGAGGTAGCGGCGGACGACCCGTCTCAGGCCATCGCGGAACAGGGGATAGTCATCGGCGACGATGACCCGTGCGGGGAGGCTTCTTGTGCTAGGCATTGTCGTCCCGTCCTTGGGGGCGGCCAGGGTGCGGCAACCCCTGCATCGACCGGCCGCAGGCCGGCCGGCGAGGGCGCTGCGGGCACCGTTCGATCCGCCGAAAATCCTTTTTCGTCGATCCCTGTCGCGGGGCTCCGCCCCGCATGACAGCGGAATTCTAGCGCCGCTGGCGACACGCATGTCGGGCATTCGTCAGAAAAACAGCAGCCAGCCCCACGGCGAGCGCGATGGGCTGGTCTATCCTGCTACAACGCCATCGCGCTCGGGAGGACGGCATGGGCTGCCCGCAGGTCTGCGCCGGCGCCACCCTGCAATGCAGCTTCGGGGCGGCGCCGACGGTGCTCAACGTGTTGCCGCAGAACCGCACCCTGACCAGCGGGATGCCGGCGGCGAACATCATGGACCACATCCCGCTGCTGAACATTCCCACCTTCGGCCTCTGCCAGAGTCCGGCCAACCCCGTGGTGGCCGCCGCCACCGCCGCCGCCCTCGGCGTACTGACGCCGATGCCGTGCATTCCCGCCACCGCCAGCCCGTGGATCCCCGGCGGTCCGCCGACCCTGCTGCTGGGCGGGATGCCCGCGCTGGACGCCAACGGCACGCTGATCTGCACCTGGGGCGGGGTGATCAAGATCAGCGTGCCGGGACAGGTGCAGATGCTGATTCCCTGAGCGCCGCCTGGCCGATGCGCGCCTAGGGCTCCGCCAGCCTGATCCACCACCAGCGCCAGCGCGCCATGGGCCTGCCCTCGCTGTCCAGCGGCCGGCCGTCATCGGCGAACGGCTGGGCGCCGTCCAGTAGCTGGCCGTTCAGGTAGCGTCCGTCGAAGGCCAGTTGGCCATTGCCATGGAAGCGCTGGTAGACCCCGTCGCGCACGCCGTCGCGGTAATGCTCGCGCTCGGCCACCTGGCCGTTGGCGAAATAGTTGAGCGCTTCGCCGTGGAGCAGCCCGTTGCGGTAGTGCGCCTTGCGCTGCAACCAGCCTTCCGCGGCATGGAAACTCGCCGGCCCGTGCAGCTTGCCGTCGACGAAGGCGAGTTGCGCGGAGACCTTGCCGTTGGGATGGAACAGGGTGCTGGCGCCGTGCAACTGGCCCTGCCGGTAGCCGAGGCTGGCCTGCGGCCTGTCGTGCTCGTCGATGCGCAACGGGCCTTCCAGGCTGCCGTCGAGCAGATTGCCGGCGAGATGGCTGTCGCCACGAACCAGGTCGAGCTTGCCGGATGCCGCCATGCGCTTCTCCTCAGTTGACCTTTACCAGACCGCCCTTGATGGTCAGCATGCCGCCGCCGTCCACCGTCTGTTCGGCGCCGGCCTTGTTGGTCAGGCTGACGCCGGCATCGTTGGTCAGGCTGGTGCCGGCCTTGTTGGTGAGGGAGGTGCCGGCCTGGTTGGTCAGCGACGTCCCGGCCTTGCTGGTCAGCGAGGTGCCGGCCTGGGCGGCGAGGTCGGCGTCGCTCTTCAGGGTCAGGCTGCCGCCGCTCTGCAGGGCGAGGGTGCCGCTGACCTTGATGGTCAGGTTGCCGTCCACCGTCAGCTCGAAGTTGCCGCTGACCTTGTGGTTGTAGTTGCCGCCAGTGCTGTGAGTCTGGTCGGCGCCCACCGTCACCGTGCGCGTGTCCTTCACATCCAGGCTGTCGCTGCCGGTCTGGATGGTCACGCTGCGCTTGCCTTTCTCCAGGGTGACGGTCTCGTCGCCCTCCTTCACCGTGCGGGTGCGGGCGTTCTGCACCGTCAGGGTCTCGTCGTGGCCGATGCTGGCGGTGCTGTCGTTGAGCACGTTGACGTTGAGGTCCTTCTGCGCCTGGAGGAAGACTTCCTCGGCGTCCTTCTTGTCCTCGAAGCGCAGCTCGTTGAAACCGCCGCCGCCCTTCGACGAGTTGGTCTTGATCCCGGACTGCGTCTGGTTGTCCGGCAGCGCGTAGGGCAGGGCGTTGTCGCCGTTGTAGACGCAGCCGGTGACCAGCGGGCGGTCCGGGTCGCCGTCGATGAAGGTGACGATCACTTCCTGGCCGATGCGCGGCACGAACTGCATGCCGAAGCCCTTGCCGCTCCAGGGCAGCACCACGCGCACCCAGCAGGAGGAGGTCTCGTCGTTCTTGCCGTCGCGGTCCCAGGGGAACTGGATCTTGATCCGGCCGTACTGGTCGGTCCAGATCTCCTCGCCGGCCTTGCCCACCACCAGGGCGGTCTGGGTGTGCATGCGCGGCTTGGGCGTGACCCGCGCGGGGCGGTAGGCGGTGGCCTTGGGGATCGCCTCGAAGCGGTTGCGGTAGTGCGCGTGACTGGCGTCATGGGTGACCGAGGTCAGCACCCAGTCGATATTCAGCGAATCGTCGTCATGCCCGCTGAGGGTGAACCAGTGGCCGGGCACCAGCCAGCGGCAGTCGCTCTCGCCGATCAGGCGCGTCTCCTGGCTGCGCAGGCCGTCGATGCGTTGCTTGGTCAGGCTGTCGCCCTGGGCCTTGGCGGTGTAGCCGCCGGGGTGCTGGTAGACGCCGGCGGCGCCGGAAACCGCCTCGGCCTGGGAGTACAGCGAGGTGCTCGGGGTGGTGAACTCGTAGTCGGTGGCGCTGTAGGTCCCGGATACCGCCTGGAGGCTGTACTGCGCCGAACGCACGCCCTGCAACTCGCGCACGCCGATTCCTTGGCCCAGGTAGGCCACTTGCGGGCCGTTGGGAATCGGCGGGAAGGCGTCGTTGCTGTCGGCCAGCACCAGGGTGTGCTTGCCGGCGGCATGGGTGAAGAACCAGAAGATGCCGTCTTCCTCCAGCAGCCGCGAGACGAAGGCGAGGTCGCTCTCGCCGTACTGCACGCAGTATTCGCGGGGCTGGTAGCTGCCGCTGAGCTGCAACTGGTAGTCGCTGAAGCCGTGCTGGTCGAAGACCTGGGTGACGATGTCGCTGGTGGCGAGGTTCTGGAACACCCGGTTGTTGCTGGCCAGCGTCAGCCACCAGAGCCAGGGGCGCAACAGCACCTGGTAGCGCTCGGCGCTGGCATCGCCGGGGAGTTGGCGGATCTCCGCGACCAGGCCGTCGAGCGGACGCTGGTCGGCGTCGTTGTGCAGGGTGGCGGTGAGATGGGTGGCGATTGCGCCGTCCAGGGCTAAGGGGCTGGCGCTGTAGCCCAGCAGTTCCCAACCGGGCAGTGCGTTCAGGCGTTCTTCCCCGGCCAGACGCTCCGGGAACAGGGCTGCCAGCGCCGAGGCGGTCAGGGAGAGGCTGGTATTGCTATCGGTGGGACGGGGCATCTGGGTCCCTCGTTTCTGTCGGGACAGCGGCGACGACTACATGTAACTGATGCGTTTGCCGATGGCCTTCCTGTTCTCTGGGTCGCTTCCGGGCACCTGCTGGCAGGCATAGCTCCACCATTCTTTGCGTAGGGCATTTTCCGATAATGGTGCTTCGTCCCAGGGGCCGAGGCCGACGCAGCGGTATTCGAACAGTACCGTGGAGTAGTGGTTGTCGTCGTAGCCGGGTTGTGCGCCTCGGCAACTGTAGTAGGCATGCAGCAGCTCATGAGCCAGGCCGATTGCCGGAGGACGTATCCGGTTCAGCGGGTTGGTCGCTGTGGGGTTCCATCTCACATGGGCGGAACAGCCAGCCGAAGGCGGCGAAACGTCCTTAAGGGCAACTATGGTCGCAAGCCGCGCATGGTTCTGCTGGGCATCGCTGAGGCGGTGGGGTAGCGGCTGTCCGGCAAGCCAGGCCGCCACTTCGTGGTTGGTGATGGCGATGTTGTGGGCGGAGATACCGAAATGTCCGCTGTAGCTCTGCTCATTGAAATAGCCTTCATTGCTGTCGCTCCAGCGGAAGTAGCGGTGGTCGAACAGCAGCATCCAGCGGTTGGCATACTGGCGGGCGTGCTCTAGATAGCCGTAAAGGCCACCACCGTTGCCCGGCACGCCGTCCAGGGCCCAATGCGGCGAACTGTTGATGACATAGGTCAGCCACTGGGTCTGCGCCTGCGGGGCGATGCCTGTCTGATTGAGCGCGATCTGGGTCTGGGGGCCGGGACCGGTTCCTACGATGATTTCTCTGGCGACCTGATTGAGCGCCATGGGCTGATTGGTGGACTGGACATTGTTGCCCAGCGACGAGGGGGTGATGTCGACGAAATTGTTCGTCGTGTAGAGGTTCCAGAGCAGCGATGCGCCCGTCGGCGTAGCGTTTATGTAGTTCAGCGCGCGATACACCTGTCCCTTGAAGGCGGAGGGATACGGGCTTTCCTCGTAGAAGCCGGTGGCTTCGTTGAGCACCTCCCAATCGCTGTCCTGGGTCAGCACGGCGATTCCGGGCGGGGTCGCATGATACAGGCCGTTCGTGGGGCGCCAGTATTCGATGGTTCGGGGCATGACGGCAGTCCTCGAAGGTGGGGCAGTTCGGCGGGCGTTCAGCGTCGGTAGAACACCAGCCCGGTGGGTGCGAAGAGGAAGATGGTGTTGTCGGGGGCGCCGTCGTAGCCGTCATCGCTGGAGACGACGATAGTATGTGGTCCGTTCTGGGCGAGCTGGCGGTAGCCGGCGCGGCAGCGCGTACAGGGTGCGACGCTCTGGCGCACGATGATGTTGCCAACGATGGCGTTGATGCGACCGACCAGGGCATCGTTGAACAGTGTGTTCTCGTAGCACACGGCGGAGCCGGCTTTCTGACCGACGAACTGGCTGGTGATGGTCAGAGACGCGCCACCGGGCACGTATTGGGCGATGTGGAAGGAAATACCGTCGGACACACCACCGCGCCTGGTCCTCGGGGCCTCGGTCAGACGTAGGGCGTCGGCAGCGTTCATCATGGCGGTCAGCGTCGCGCCGTTGGGCATTCCGGTCCTTCCACGTCGGTCGTGGTCGACGCCGGGACCGACCAGGGTCGGGATGTCTATGGCTTTTCCGGCTACCGTGTTTATTCCGCAAAGATCGTTCCAGTTCATGAATTCGTCCGCTGTTCTCTAGCCGATACGTTCTCCATCGGAAACGGGCGGATGCCGCGATGCCTCGGGACGCTCATTCGAGTACCCACTCCGCCAACTTCCCCGTCACCTGCGCCATCAGCACGTTCTCGATATCCCGCGCGCCCGCCGCGCTGCACTTGGCGAGCACGGCCTTGACGATGGCCGGGTCGAAGTCGAACTGTTTGCCGGTAGCGGCCTTGTAGCGTTCCCGCAGTTTTTCCAGCTTGGCCACGACGATGCCTTCCAGGGTGGCTTCCTCCAGCGGCCGGTAAGGCACCACGGTCATGCGCGCGAGGAACGCCGGGCGGAAGGTTTGCAGCAAGACTTTGCGCAGGCGCTCGTCGAAGGCCGGGGTGGCGACCTGTTCGGCCGGGCTGTCCAGCAGCAGTTCGGCGCCGACGTTGCTGGTGGCGAGGATCACGGTGTTCCTGAAGTCCACCACCAGGCCGGTGCCGTCTTCCATCACGCCCTTGTCGAACACGTTGTAGAAGGCTTCCAGCACGTCCGGATGGGCTTTCTCGATCTCGTCCAGCAGCACCACCGAATAGGGCTTGCGGCGCACCGCTTCGGTGAGCACGCCGCCGCTGCCGTAGCCGACGTAGCCGGGCGGGGCGCCCTTGAGCTGGCTGACGGTGTGGGCCTCCTGGTACTCGGAGAGGTTGATGCTGATCAGGTTGCGTTCGCCGCCGTAGAGGGCGTCGGCCAGGGCGTAGGCGGTCTCGGTCTTGCCCACGCCGGTGGGGCCGGGCAGGAGGAATACGCCGACCGGCTTGGCCGGGTCGCTGAGTCCGGCGCGATAGGCCTGGATGCGCTGGGCGATGGCACCCAGGGCGGCCTCCTGGCCCATCACCCGCTGGCCCATTCGTTGCGCCAGGGAACGGATGGCGTGGGCTTCGTCGGCGAGCATCTTGCCCACCGGGATGCCGGTCCAGCCGGCGATCACCGCGGCCACGGTACGCGAGTCCACCTGCTCGGGAACCAGCGGGTCGTCCTGGCGGATGGCTTCGAGGCCGGCCGCCAGGCGCGCCAGTTCGGCGGCCAGGTGGTCGATGCGACCGTCCAGTTCCTCGTCGGGCTTGGCCGCGTCGGCGCTTTCGCTGAGGGCCAGCAATTCGCGGCGGGTGTCGAGCAGTTCGCGCACCGCTTCGCGTTCCTCGTCCCAGCGGGTCTCCAGCTCGCGGATGGTCCGGCGGTTATCGCCCGACTCGCTTTCCAGGGCGGTGATACGCGCGCTGTGGTCGAGGCCGGTGGCCTGTTCCCGGCGCAGCCGCTGCAATTCCTCTTCCAGCGCCTGCTCGCGGTGGCGCAGGCTTTCCAGCGGCGGCGGCACGTCGTGCTGGCCGAGGGCGACCCGCGCGCAGGCGGTGTCGAGCACGCTGATCGCCTTGTCCGGTAACTGGCGGCCGGAGATGTAGCGGTGCGACAGCTTCACCGCATCGACGATGGCCGCGTCCATGATCTGCACGCCGTGATGCAGTTCCAGCTTGCCGGCGACGCCGCGCAGCATCTCCACGGCGGTGGCCTCGTCCGGCTCCTCGACCTGGACCAGTTGGAAGCGCCGGGTCAGCGCCGGGTCCTTCTCGAAGTATTTCTTGTATTCCAGCCAGGTGGTGGCCGCCAGGGTGCGCAACTCGCCGCGCGCCAGGGCCGGCTTGAGCAGGTTGGCGGCGTCGCTGCCGCCTTCCGCGCCGCCGGCGCCGATCAGCGTGTGCGCCTCGTCGATGAACAGGATGATCGGCTGCGCGCTGTTGCGCACGGCGTCGATCACGCCCTTGAGGCGCTGCTCGAACTCGCCCTTCATGCTGGCGCCGGCCTGCAACAGGCCGAGGTCGAGCACCCGCAGGATTACCTCCTGCAACGACGGCGGCACCTCGCCGGCGGCGATGCGCAGGGCCAGGCCCTCGACCACCGCGGTCTTGCCGACGCCCGGCGCGCCGACCAGGATCGGGTTGTTCTGCCGCCGGCGCAGGAGGATGTCGACGCACTGGCGGATCTCCCCGTCGCGCCCGACTATGGGGTCGATGCGCCCGGCGCGGGCCTCGGCGGTGAGGTCCTGGGTGTACTGGTCGAGCAGCGGGTCCGGGGCGCTTTCCGGCTTGTCGCCGCCTGCCGCCGGGCGGTTCGGCGCGGGCGGCTGTTCGCGGGAGGCCTGGATCCACTCCAGCAGGTTGGCCTGCAAGGCCTCGTGGGGAATCCGCAGCAGCGACGACGCGCTGTTCAGCAGCAGGGCGCGGCGCTCCTCGCGGTCGAGCAGGGCGAGCAGCAGCAGGCCGGAACGGATCTGCGCCTGGCCGAGCACACTGGCGTGGACCACGGCGTCCTCGAGCAGGCCGATGGTGTGCGCGGACAGCGCCGGAGTGCGGGTATTGCCGGCCTTGAACAGCTCCAGCGACAGGTTGATCTCGGCGACCAGGGCGTCGCGCTCCAGGCCGAAGCGCGGCAGCAGGCAGGCGAAGTCGCCGCCGTCGATGTCCAGCAGCTCCAGCAGCAGGTGCTCGATCTCTACGTAATGATGGGTGCGTTGCAGGCAGCGTTGCGCGGCGCGCTCCAGGGCGCGGCGACAGTCCGGGTTGAGGCGGCCGATCAGGGCGGCGAGTTCCATTTCAGGCTACCTCCGGCTGCCGCAGGTCAAGATCGATGCGCTGCCGCTGGCCGTCTTCGACGCGCCGCAGGCCGGTGTTCCAGCTCAGCCTGGGCGGTGCACCGCGCTCCAGGCGCAGCGGCGCGCCGCCGCTCACCAGCAGGCTCAGGCGACAATCCAGGTCGGGGCCGAAGTACAGCGCGGCGAGGCTGGCCAACTGGCCATGGGCGTCGCCGTCGGGGAAGAAGCGGGCGGCTTCGCGGGCATCCAGCGGACCGAGACTGAGGGCGATGCCGGCGTGCTCGTCCCAGGTGCGCGTGCCGGCTATGGCGTCGCGACCCAGGCGCAGGTTGCGTCCGCCGCGTTGCAGCCGGCTGCGGCTGGCCGCGGGGATTTCCTTCCAGGCGCCCTGGTAGGCGTCCAGCCGTGCCTCCACGCCGAAGTGCTGGCGCACCAGGCCGGCGAAGCCGGCCAGGGAGCGACGCCCGCCGGCGAACAGCGCGGTGCGTGCCAGCACCGCGCTGTCCGGCAGCGCCAGGCGCTCTTGCAGGGCTTTCGGCAACAGGCCGCTGAGGGCGCGTAGCTGCGCCTGCACCGGGGTCGCCGCCGGCACCGCGAAACCGAGCGCCACGCGATGCTTGCGCAGTACCCGGTAGAGCAGGCTGAGCAGGCGGTGCTGGAACAGGTCGAGGAACTCGGCGGGGGCATGGTCCTTCTGCCGGGCACGCTGTTGCAGCCATTCCTGGTAGGCATAGGGCAACGGGCCGTCGGGGCCGCCGAGGCCGAACACCGGGGTGGACAGCACCGGTTGCTGCGGGTCGTCGAGCAGGCTTTCCACCTCGCTCGAGGCGAACAGCGGCAACAGCGGCCCGCGCAGGCGCAGGGCCTCCGCCCGCGGCGCGTTGCCGGTGCCCAGCGGCAACGCCTGGGGACGCTCGCGTTCGAGCAGCAGCAGCGCCTGCAACAGTTCGAAGCGCTGCGGCGTGCGGCGCAGCCGTTGGCTCAGAGGGAGAGCGGCGAGCCGGCCTGGGGTTGCCATGTCTTCACCTCCTTGTCGGCTTCCACCAGGACCGTGCGCACGAAGCGGTTGGCGGTGGCATACAGCGAGAAGAACTGCGCCAGCACGGCGGAGAACAGCACGCCGCTGGCGCCGACGAAGTGTTGCGGATCGAGTCGCAGGCGGATCTCCAGGCCATTGCGCCAGCCGCGCCAGGCATCCTCGCCGACATGCGCCACCACCCGCTGGCAGTCGAGTTGCCGCAGGCCTTCTATCTGCCGGAGGGCGCTGGCATCGTCGCGCAGGTTGTGCAGGGCGAGGATTTCCCGCAGGGCTTCGAGGGCGCGCGGACCTTCCACCAGCGAGAGGTGGTTGAGGGTCAGCTGCGAGACCAGTCTCCAGCGCGACTGGCCGTCCAGGCGCGGCTGGCTCTGCGCGCTGGGCGCGTTGCGCAGGCGTGCGGCGGCGACCGGCCCGGGCCGTTCGAAGCCCAGCGCGGTGCCGGCACCCAGGCGCTCGGCCAGATAGCGATTGGTGCATAGCAGCTCGGCGGTCAGGCTGAAGGCCGGGGCCTCGCGTAACGGGTCGAAGCCGGTATCCACCAGGCTCAGCAGCAGGTCGCTGCCCAGCCGGTTCGGGGTCAGCCCGGCGATGCGCCGGGCGTGCCAGTAGAGCGTGCCGAGGTGGCTGTCGTGGCGGCAGCCATAGTAGGCCGGGACTGGCTGCACGGTGCTCCCGGCAACCGAGCGCACGGCGCGGATGCTATGGATTTCCACGCTGTTCTCGCGGTGACTGTCGGCGACCAGGCGGTACTCGCTGCGGGTGCCGTCCGGGCGCAGCGGCTCCGAGGTCCGCGGAAAGAGGTTGATCGCCGGTGCGCAGCCGAGCTGGAAGTCTTCCGCCTGCAAATGCAGGCGTGCCGTCGGTGCGCGATCGAAGACCAGGTACAGGTAGAGCGTCTGTCCGTCGGCGAGCGCGCCGGACAGCGGCAGGTCGAAGAAGTGGAACTTGTCGGGGAAGGCGAAGTACTCGGCGAGCAGGCGCAGGCCCGGATGTCCGCCGTCTTTCTCCGGCAGCAGCGCCTCGTCGGCGGCGAAGCCGACGATCTCCGGCAGTCCACGGAGCGCCGCCGGCGGCGTGCCGGGCGCCCCCGCCATGACCTGCACGGCATGCGCGGCGAGCAGGTCGTAGAGGATCGCGCAGCCCATCGGCGAAGCCGCCAGGTGGATGCGCAGGCGCTCGATCGACAGTTCGTCCCAGCGGTACTCGCCCAGGCAGCGCAGGCTCAGGCGCAACGCCGAGCGGGCGGCGCCGACTCCGGTCAGGGCTTGCGCCTCCTCGCCGCCGAGCAGGGTCGCCTCGTCGATCGCCAGCGGCCACAAAGTCGCCTCGGCGCTGCTGCGGAAATGCACGCTGTCGCCGCCACGGGTGGTGACGAACAGCGCGGTGTCGCGCGGCAGCCGGTAGCCCTCGGCGAGGTTGCCCTGGGTCGGGTCCGGTTCGAACTGGACGATCGCGCAGGACGGCAGCGGGCGCAGCGCCAGGGGGTAGAGCTGTTCGAGGAGGGCGTCGCTGAACTCTGCGTAGTCGTCGTCGAGGCGCCGTTGCAGGCGCGCGGTGAGCAGCGAGAAGCCTTCCAGCAGACGCTCGACGTGCGGGTCGGGGCATTCGCCGGGGGCCAGTTGCAGGCGCCGGGCGACCTTCGGATAGCGCTCGGCGAAGGCGCCGCCGGCATGCCGCAGCCAGGTCAGCTCGCGCTGGTAGTAGTCGAGCAGGTCGGCATCAATCGAATCGCTCATGGCGCACCTCGAGGCCATCGTTGCCCTGTTCGATGACGAATAGCGCAGGCATCAGGCGCGACCCGCTGCGCAGGCGGCCACCGAGCTGGATACGCAGGCGCTGCGGATTGCCCGGGTCAGGTTCGACCTCGACCTTGGCCAGTTGCAGGCGCGGCTCGAAATGCTCGACCGCCGCCCGCACCTCGCGTGCCAGCTGGCGCCGGTCCTCGGCGCGCAGGCGTTGCACGGCGGTCCAGTCGGCGAGCCCGTAGGCGAGGATGCCGCTGCGCGCATGCGCCGGGCGCCGTGTGTTGAGCAGGCGCAGCAGCTCGCCGCGGACCGACTCGGCCAGCGCCCGGTCGTCGAACGCGGGACGTTCGTCGGCCTCGGCGCTGAGGCGCTCGAACAGCGGCGGCAGGGCTCCGGACATGTCGGCGCCCGGTCACTTGACCAACTGGTTGGCGGCCAGGTCCCAGGTCGAGGCGGCCGTGCCTTCCTTGGTGCCGTCGTCCTTCTGCGCGGTCAGCTCCCACTTGATCTTGGTGAAGTTCAGCGACAGGGTCTCCACCGGCTTGCCGCCGGCGCCGCCGCTGACGCTGACGTTGGAGAGCACCACGTTGTTCAGGGTGTAGACGATGAAGGGCATGATCTGCCCGTTGCCCTCGGCGGCGTTGCGGCCGATGGTGATGGTCGCCTCGGCGATCGGCTTGCCGGCGCAGCAGTATTCGTTGAGGGTCGGGGTCGAGGTGTCGATGAACTTGGTGAGGGTGAATTCGCCGACGTGGGGTTTGCCGGAGGTGCGCTCCGAGTTGCTGACGTCGTTGGTGACCTGCATCGCCACGTTGTGGCTGTAGGACATGATTTCGATCTTGTTTTCGTAGCCGACGAGCAGGCTGTCGCCTTTGATGTCGCTGCCGAAATCGAGAATGATCGCATCCATCGCATCTGACTCCTGGAGAGGGGCTGTCTGGAACGGGAAGGGCGCCCCGCCGGCGCTGCCGGCGGGGGCGGACTCACGCCGCTACCGGCGGCGGCAGGTTGGCGACCAGGCGGATCGACGCGCTGAGTTCCTCGAGCTGGAAGTGCGGCCGGAGGAACACCGTGGCGCGGTAGGCCCCCGGTTTGCCGGCCACCTCGCTGACATCCACCCGCGCCTCGCGCAGCGGGTACTGCGCCTTGATTTCCTGCGGTGCGTTGTCGTTGATCAGCACGTAGTCGGCGATCCAGTTGTTCAGGTAGGTCTGCACGTTGTCGCGGGTCATGAAGCTGCCGACCTTGTCGCGCATGATCACCTTCAGGTAGTGGGCGAAGCGCGATGCCGCCAGCACGTACGGCAGCATCGCCGACAGGCGCGCGTTGGCGTTGGCCTCGTTGGTGTTGTAGAGCCTGGCCTTGTTGGTGGTCTGGCCGCCGAAGAACACCGCCACGTCGCTGTTCTTCTTGTGGCACAGGGAAATGAAGCCGAGATCGTTGAGTTCCTTCTCGCGGCGGTCGGTGATCGCCACCTCGGTCGGGCACTTCAGCGACAGGTCGCCGGAGCTGGTGCGGAACGTGTGCGCCGGCAGGCCCTCGACCGCGCCGCCGCCTTCCGCGCCGCGGATCGCCGCGCACCAGCCGTACTTGGCGAAGGCCTCGGTGATGCGCTGCGCCAGGACCCAGGCGGCGTTGCCCCAGAGGTACTTGGAGTGGTCGGTGCCGTTGACGTCCTCGACATAGTTCATGCCTTCCACCGGTCGCGTCTCCGGGCCGTAGGGCAGGCGCAGGAGGAAGTTCGGCAGCACCAGGGACACGTAGCGCGAATCCTCGCTCTCGCGGAAGGCGCGCCACTTGATCAGCTCCAGGCTCTCGAAGATCTTGGTCAGGTCGCGCGGCACGGCCAGTTCGGTGAAGCTGTTCATGTCGAACAGGCGTGGGCTGGCGGCGGCGATGAACGGCGCGTGGGCAGCCGCGGCGACGTTCGACAGCTTCTCCAGCAGGCCGATGTCCTGCGGATGGCGGCCGAAGGTGAAGTCACCGATCAGCAGGCTGAAGGGGTGTCCGCCGAAGGTGCCGTATTCCTCTTCGTAGATCTTCTTGAACAGTGCGCTCTGGTCGAACTCGACCGCCTTCTCCAGATCGTTCTGCAGTTCGTTCTTGCCGACGTTCAGCAGGCGAAGCTTGAGCCGCGCGCTGGTCTCGGTGTTGCTCACCAGTTGGTGCAGGCCACGCCAGGAGGCTTCCAGCTTCTGCAACTCGGGGTGGTGGATGATCTGGTTGAGCTGGTCGCTGATCAGCGCATCGATCTGGCTGATGCGGTCGTTGATCATCGCCACGGTGTCCTTGTCGACGGCCATGCCCTCGTCGAGGACCTGGGTGGCGAATTCCGCGAGCATGTCGCGGGCGTAGTCCTGCTGGCTGTCGTCGTGGGCCATGCGGCCCTTGGCAATGATCTCGTCGAGCAGGGACAGGGTCTGGGTCGAACTCTCGCCGGATTGTCCGGCGGCGGATGACTTGGGCATGGCGGCTTCTCCGGGAAGAGGGTCAGGCTGGCTGGTCGGCCGGGGGTTCGCTGTCGCCGGCCGGGGCCGCTTCGGCTTCCGGGCGGGCCGCTTTGATTTCCTGCAGGCCTTCGGTGTTGGCCACCACGTCCTGCAGCAACTGGTCGAGGTCGTCGTTGCCGTCGAGCTTGGTCAGCAGGTCGCGCAGGCGCTGGCGCGCTTCGAACAGGCGACGCAACGGGACCACCTGCTTCACCAGGTTGACCGGGTCGAAGTCCTCGATGTGGTTGAAGCGCAGCTCGACGTTCAGCTTGCTGTCGTCGCCGCTGATGGTGTTGTCGACCTGCAGGGTGGCGCGGGGAGAGATGGAGGAGAGGATCTCGTTGAAGTTGTCGCGGTCGATGTCGACGAAACGCCGTTCGACCAGCTTCGCCGGCGGGGTATCCGGCTTGCCGGAGAGGTCGGCGAGGATACCGACCACCAGGGGCAGTTCCTTCTTCTCGATGGCGTTGCCGATCTCGACGTCGTAGGTGATCTGCACGCGCGGCGGGCGCACCCGGTCCAGCTTGTGCTGCGTACTCTCGGCCATGGCGGCTGACTCCGATGCAATGGTGGGGGCGCAATGCATCGGGGGATGCCCTGATCATCGCAGTCCCTTGCTGGATCACAGGCATGACAGGGAAAACGGCGCAGAACCTGTCCTTGGCGATCCCTCTGGTCCGTCACTGGCGACGAACTACAAAAGACGCTAGAACAGGTCTATGGATTTGCAAAATAAAATTTTCGTTGGACTCCCATGAAGCACGGATGTTTCACCATATGTCGGAAATTCTCCCTGGCGCTGGCGATCCTGGCGCTGGCCGGCTGCTCGTATTTCTTCGCGCCGCGGGTCGAGTTGCAGCGGCTGACCCTGGATGTCGCCGCGCGCGCCAACGACGACTCGCCGATCGCCGTGGACTTCGTCGCGGTGAAGGATGCGGAGCTGTTCAAGGAACTGGCCGGACTGCCGGCCAGCCAGTGGTTCGCCAATCGCGAGCAGTACCGCCGCGACTACCGGCAGCAGTTCGCGGTGTGGAGCCTGGAGCTGGTCCCGGGGCAGTTCATCGAGTCGGAGTCGTTCCCCTTGCGCGGCGACCGCGCAACTGGACTTTTGGTCTTCGCCGGCTATAACACACCCGGCGCGCACCGCTTGCGCCTCGACCAGCAGCAGCGCGTCTGGCTGCGTCTGGATACCCGGGAAATGCGACTGGTCAACGATCCCGCCGCGCCCTAGCGAAGGGGCAGGCGAGCGACCGTCGTGCACGACAACGTAGGACGTCGAAGGGGAGTCGTATGAGTGTTCTGCCTGACGCGGTGTGCTGGCACGAAGGGATGCAACTGCTTCCCCAGCATTTCCAGTTGCAGGGATTGCGTGCCGAGGCGCTGGCGGCGCGCACCGGACAGGCCTGCAACCCTTGGTTCTGGGGCGTGACCGCCCTGGAACTGGACCCCTCGGCGTTGTGCGCCGGCCAGGTGCGGGTCCTGCACCTCGAAGCGATCCTGCCCGACGGCCTGCCGGTGAGCGTGCAGGCTGGTGTCGACGCGCCGCTGGAGTTCGACCTGGAGACAGCGCTGGCGGCCGCCGAAGGGCCGCTGCTGAACGTCCACCTGGCGGTCAGTCCGCTGTGGCGGGCGGGTCAGTTGCTGCCGCTGAAGGGCCGTCTGCAATCGCGGGTCGGCGCGCCGCTGCCGGACCTGGCCAGCGGCGAGCACCCCGAGCCGATCACCGTCTGGCGAGCGTCGCTGCGGCTGGTCGGCGACGACGGCAAGGCCGACTCCGTGTGTCTGCCGTTGCTGCGCGTGGCGAAGGAGGGCGGCGCCTACGTCAGCCTGCCCTACGTCCCGCCGACGCCATTGGTGCTGCCGGAATCGCCCCTGGGCAGGCGCGTGCAGTCGCTCTGCGCGCGGGCCCGGGAGAAGGCGCTGTTCCTCGGCGGGCGCCTGCGCCTGGCGCAGCAGGCGGGTAACCAGGACGACGCGGTGGAAGTCCGTCGCCAGCTCGCCGCGCTCTGGACCCGCCTGCCGGAGGTGGAAGGCCTGCTGGCAAGCCGCGCGGCCTCGCCGCTGGCCCTGCACGGCAGCCTGCTGGGCCTGGCCGGGGCCTGGGCGGCGCTCGATCCGCTGGCCGGCGTGCCGGCCTTCGAAGCGCTCGACTTCCTCGACCTGCGGCGTGGCTACGAGCCGCTGCTGGACTGGCTGGAGCGGGCCATCGAGTCGATCCGCGCGGGCTACCGCTGCCTGCCGTTCGAGCAGGAGGAACAGGTGTTTTCCGTACGCCTGCCCGATCCGGCGCCGCGTCAGCGCCTGGTGGTCGGCCTGCGGATGCCCGCCGGCGCCGGCGAACAGGCGGCGGCTGACTGGCTGGAGCGCGCCATCGTCGCCTCCGATCCGCACCTGCCGTTGCTCGCCCGGCAGCGCATGAGCGGGCTGGCGCGGCAGCCGATGAATCGCCAGGAACAGGTGGCCTACAGCGTCGGCGACGACACCCGTTTGTTCGTCGTGCAGGGCGCCGGCGACTGGTTCGATGCCGGCCAGCCGCTGCGCATCGTCGCGCCGGTCAGCGGGGTCGCCAGCAGTCCCTGGCAGATCGTGCTGTTCGTCGCCGACGGCAGCGACAACACCTAGACAGGAAGGAGCCGCCAATGCCCGAAGGGAGTGCAGGGCTTTTTTCCCAGGCGTACCAGGAGCAGCCGCTCAGCACGGCATTCCGCCAGGCCTGGCAGGAATGGCTGGAGGCCTGGGGCGCCCTCGACCGCGACGCCCAGGATGTGCCGCGGATGGTCGAGCGCGCCCTCGAACTGTCCACCCGCATCACCCGGCGTCTGTGGCGCAGCGCCTTCGCCAGCGTCGGCGACGCGGCGGGCGTGCAGGTCAAGGCGATGGTCTATGCCTTCGTCGCCCTGGTCGACGAGACTCTGGTCTTCAGCGCCTGGCCGGGACAGGGCGCCTGGCAGGAAAAACCGCTGGAGTCGCATCTCTACGGCAGTCGCCAGGCGGGCGAATACCTGCCGCTGGCGATCAAGCGCCTGCTCGACGAACGCGCCCCGGCCAGTCGCGACCTGGCCAACGTTTACCTGCAATGTCTGATCCTCGGCTTCCGCGGTCGCCTGCGCGGGCCGCGCGGCGAGGCGCTGCACGAGAAGTGGCGGCAGGCGCTGTTCGCCTTCGCCTGGCAGCGCGAGGCGGACGCCGCCGACCTCGGCCGTCGCCTTGAGCAGCCTGCCGCCGCGCCGCCACGGCGCCTGCCGGTGCGCGCGGCGTTGCCGGACGGTTTCCGCCTGGGCCTGGCGGTGCTCGGCCTGGTGCTGCTGATGAGCGGCATCGGGCACCTGTTCTGGCGCGACATCCAGCATGAAATGGCGGCGGTGACCCACCTGGCCGATGCGGAGCAGGCGCCATGAGCGGCGCGACGCTGTTCATGCTGGTTCTCCTCCTGGTGCTGCTGGCGCTGCTGCTGGGGGCGCTGGGCTGGTGGTGGCGGACCCGGGGCGGTACGGAGATCCGCAGCTTCTACGCGGCGGTCCGGCAGATGGAGCGCGAGCAGGGCTGGCAGGGCCGCTACGAAGCGCCCTGGCTGCTGATGCTCGGCAACGAGACCGAGGGCGAGCAGTTGTGCGCCACCTGGCGCCTGCTGCCGGTGGCGCGTCCGGCCTGGTTCGGCCGCTGGTGGTCGGACGGCGAGGGGGCGATCCTGCTGGTGCCGGAGTCGGTGTTCCTGCCCGACGAGGGCCTGCGCCGGCAAAGCGGCGCCTGGCTGCGCCTGTTGCGTCTGTTCCTGCGCCTGCGCGGCAGGCGCGCGCTGGACGGGGTGGTCTGGAACATTCCGCTGGCGCGGTTGCAGGATGGCGAGCAGGCGGCCGCCCTCGGCCTCGCCGCCCGTCGTCGCTACGTGGAGCTGACCCAGCGCCTTGGCCTGAGCCTGCCGGTGTACGTGGTGATCACTGGCCTGGAAGACCTGCCGGGTTTCCAGGAACTTCTCGCGGCGCTGCCCGAGGAGGCGCGCGAGCGCGCCCTCGGCTGGTCCTCGCCGTTCGCCGCCGAGGCGGCCTGGCAGTCGCGCTGGTGCGAGCAGGCGCTGGAGGAAATCACCGTCACCCTGACCGAGTCGATCGTCGAACTCGGTACCTTGCGCGGCCAGGTGAACAACGACCTGTATTGCCTGCCGCCACGCCTGGAAAGCCTCCGCGGTTCGTTGCAGGCGCTGCTCGAACCGGTCTTCCAGGGCAACGCCAGGGGCGAGGCGCCGCGCTTTCGCGGTCTCTACCTGAGCGGCAGCGAGGCGGCGGGGGCGGCAAGCGACGAAGCCCTGCCGGCGGTCGACGCGCCGCGTCGGCGCAGCAGCTTCGCCAGCCAACTGTGGGCACGGCGGATCCTTGCCGAGGAAGGCCTGGCCCAGGCGGTGCCGCGCATCCTCCAGCTGCGCCAGCGCTGGCAGCGCGGTATCGGCCTCGCTGCGCTGTGCCTGTGCCTGCTCTGGGGCGGCCTGATGACCTGGGTCTGGCGCGACGCGCTGCGCGACGCCGGCGAACTGTCGCAACTGCTGCATGGCGCCAGCGAGCGCTACCAGCCGCTCGACGACGACACCCGGCGCGCCGCCCAGGTCCGGCAGAACGTCCAGGCCTGGTGGCAACTGGTGGCACAGGCGCCGCGCTGGCGCTTCACCTCGCTGGCATTCCCCAGTTCCTGGTTTTCCTCCCTGGACGCACGCATCGACAGCGCGTATCGCCGCGTTTCCGAGCGCCTGCTGGTACGCCCGCTGCGCAGCCTGCTGGAAGGCGAGGCGAGCGACCTGCGGGCGATCCGCAGCGACGGCCAACCCGGCCTGAAGGAGGGCGACGACCCCAGCCAGTGGAAGGACTACCTGGCGGCGAAGGACCTGGTCGCCCGCGCCACTACCCTGGAGCGCCACAATCGCCTGTTCGCCCAGGCCATCGACAACCGCAAGACGCCGCTCGACGATCTCCTGCAACTGAGCAACGACGCCCTGGGCAGCAGCTACAACGCCGGCAGCCTGGCGCGCCTGGCCTATTACAACCGCACGCTGTTCGCCGAGCGTCCGGCCGATCTCGCCGCCCTCGACCTGGGCCGGGTCGGCGCCACGGCGGCGGATAACTTCCATGACCTGATGGCACGCTGGCTGAACGCCTACTTCCTCACCGACAGCCTGGAACGCACCGGCAATGCCCTGACCCAGGAACTCGCGCAGCTCGGCCAGGAACGAGACGCCACGGCGGCCCAGTTGCTGGGGATCGGCGAATTGATCAACCACCTGCAGCAACAGGTCAACCGCATCAACCTGATCTGGGGCAATGGCGTCGGCCAGGATCTCGTCCCTGGCTACCAGAACCTGCTCAAGAGCGCCCAGCAAAGCAGCTTGCTGGGAAACCGCGTGGAGGAACTGCAGAACCTCACCGTGCAGTTGCAGCAGCAGTTTCGCAGCGAATGGATCGCGCCTCCGGAGGCTGCCGGCGACGGCCTGCTGGTGAAACAGGGGGCGACGCTCAAGCTGGCCGATGACCTGCTCGGTCTGAAACGCGCCATCGATGACCTGAAGACCAAGGACTTCGTCTCCGTGGCCCTGGCGGACAAGACACTGGCGGACCACTCCTTGCTGAGCATCGACGATATCGGCGTGACTCAGGCGTTGAGCTTCTTCAACGACTTCACCGGCTACTACGAGAGCACCCTGCCATCGCTCAACCCGCGCTATCGCTATTCGGTCCTGCACGCCGCCGCCAGCGCGGCGACCGAGGCCATGTGGCAAAGCCTCGGGCCGCGCAGTCGTAGCCTGGCCAGTCGCAATGCCTCGCGTTTCGACGTGCAGGTCAAGCAGGTCCAGGTGTTGCAGGCGGCGCTGCTGGAGTTGCAGGACCTGCAGGCCGGCGCGCGCCTGCTGCTCAGCCTCAACGCGCTGGCCGTGGCCGATATCGGCCAGGCCCTGCGCGACATCGACGAGCAGGCGGTGCTGCGCGAGCCGGTCGATTTCAGCCGCTGGTCGGGCGCGCCGAATTTCGGCCTGCAGATGTTCCGCGCCCAGGACAGTGCCGAGCTGAAGCAAAGCCTGAACAGCCAGTTCAATGCCATGGCGGCCGTCGCCGAACGCCACGCCCCGGCGCTGGAGTGGTTGCAGGCGCAGCAATCCAGCCTGGCCACCGCCGACTACAACGCGTTCGTGCGCTTCAGCGCGCTCAACGCCGAACTGCAGAAATTCAAGGCCGACAACCCGGCGAGCACCGCGGCGCAGTTGGCGAAGCTGGTGGGTAACGATTTCAACCAGATGGACATCGGCAGTTGCGCCGACATTCTCAACGGCGTGCTCCTGCCGTCCAGCCGCAGCGACCTGGCGACGCGCCTGGTGGACCTGCGCCAGGGCGCGCTCGGGCGCTGCCAGTCGTTGCAACAGCAGCAGGCGGCGCAGGCCTGGAAGGACCTCGCCGACTACTTCAACCAGTACCTCGCCGGACGCTTCCCGTTCGCCTACAGCCTGGAAGCGGCCGATGCCGAGCCGGGGCGGGTGCGGCACCTGCTGCAACTGATGGAGACGCGCTTGCCGCAGGTGCGCGAAGGGCTGGCCCAGGTTCGCTCGCCGGACCTGCCGGCCGCCGAGGACTTCGTCCGCCGCCTGGAGCAGGCGCAGCGCTGGCTCGGCCCGCTGTTCGAGCGCGACAAGTCGGGCCTGCTCGGCGTCGCCCTGGACATCGACTGGCGCAGCGACCGCAGCCTGGAACGCGGCGCCGACCAGGTGATCGCCTGGAGCCTATACTCGGGCGACCAGGAAAGCCGTTTCCCCGGCGCGCAGGACAAGGGCCTGACCTGGAATGTCGGCGATCCGCTGAAAATCATGCTGCGCTGGGCGAAGAACGGCTCGCAGCGTCCGGCAGACGACCCGCGCCAGGCCAGCCTGGCGGTGGCCGACCTCGAGGCCGGCTGGAGCTACCAGGGCTCCTGGGCGCTGTTGCGCATGATGCGCGCGCACTTCTCCCGGCAGCGCCCGCCGAACGTCGACTACACGGAGTTTCCGCTGGTCCTGCAACTGCCGGTGTATGCGCCTTACAGCCCGGAAAACGAGGCGCGGATGTTCCTCCGCCTGTCGTTGATGAGCCTTGGCGGCAAGACCCCGCTGTCCATCCAGCCGCTGCCGGTGCGCGCGCCGCAATCGCCGTTTGCGACGCTGTTGCCGGCCACCGTCGCCAGCACCGGAGGTACCCCATGACCCTGCCTCTTTCCGGCAACGCCCTGTCCCTGGAAGTGCTGCTCGAACCGATCGACCCCGGACAGCCGTGCGGCCCCAGCCTGCGCTACGACCCGGACTACGACCGCCTGCGCGAGTTGCGCCGGGAGGACGACAGCAGCCTGCCGACCGGCGTCTGGCAAGCGGAGGCCAAGCGCGCCGACTGGGCCGCGGTGGAGCAGTTGGCCAGCGAACTGTTGCAGCGGCGCAGCAAGGACCTGATGCTCGCCGCCTGGCTCGGCGAGGCCTGGCTGCAACGCGGCGGGCTGGGCGGATTGCAGCGCGCGCTGGTGCTGCTGGCGGAACTCTGCGAGCGCTACCCCGAGGAGGTGCATCCGCAAGCCCAGGACGGCGACCAGTCGTGGCGGGTGCCGCCCATCGACTGGCTGTTGCGCCGCTATGCCGAGCTGCTGCACACGCGCCTGCCGCTGATGGGGCAGGGCGCGTTCGCCGAGATCACCCTCTATGCCTGGCAGAGGTTGCAGCGCCAGCAGGTCGCCAGCGGCGACAGCAAGAGCGCCAAGGCGGCGCTGGAAGCGGCGCAACTTCAGCAGAAGAAGCTAGACGAAGCGTTGCGCGCGGAGCCCCTGGTGCAATGGCAGCGCAAGCAGGCCAGCCTGCTCGCCTGCCAGCAGCAACTACTGCGCCTGGAACAGTGGTGCGACCGCTGCCTGGGCGAACTCGCCCCCAGTTGCCAGCCATTGCGCGAGGTCATCGCGCAATGGCTGGCCTTGCTCAAGGAGTTCATCGCCATGCACCCGCAAGCGCCGCTGTCCGAAGAACAGCCCCCGGTCGCGGAGGCGGATGCCAGCGAAGGCGACACGGACGGCGAGGAAAGCGTCCCGGCGAGCGCGCCGAGCGGGCCGGCTGGCGCGCCGACCAGTCGCGAGGACGCCTACCGGCAATTGCTGCTGATCGCTGACTACCTGGCGCGCACCGAGCCGCACAGCCCGGTTCCCTACCTGATCAAGCGCGCGGTGGAGTGGGGCAACAAGCCGCTGAGCGAGTTGCTGGCGGAGCTGATCAATGCGGACTCGGAGGCGCGCCGAGTCTGGTCGCTGCTTGGCGTACTGCCCTAATGAGCGGGGTTATATTTTTTATTCGAATATATAAATACGAATTCAGAATTTTTTAATCTATGGGTTCCTGGGGCAAGATGGGCGCACATTCCCCGGCTCGGAACCCAGCATGTCCGTCATCACCCATCCCCACGCCCGCGAGCTGACCAAATCGGTGCGCGCCACCGTGCTGGTGTTCAACGACCCCCGTTCCCGCGAGCTGCTGGAGCGCATCGAGCGCCTGGCGCCCAGCGAGGCCAACGCGCTGGTCATCGGCGAGACCGGCACCGGCAAGGAGCTGGTGGCGCGCCATATCCACGCCCTCAGCGGACGCAACGGCGGCCCGTTCGTCGCGGTCAACTGCGGTGCTTTCGCCGAGAGCCTGGTGGAGAGCGAGCTGTTCGGTCACGAGAAGGGCGCCTTTACCGGTGCGTTGCAGAGCAAGGCCGGCTGGTTCGAGGCAGCCAACGGCGGCACCCTGTTCCTCGACGAGATCGGCGACCTGCCGCCGAGCATCCAGGTCAAGCTGCTGCGCGTGCTGCAGGAACGCGAGGTGGTGCGGCTCGGTTCGCGCCGGCCGATCCCCATCGACGTGCGGCTGGTGGCGGCGACCAACGTCGACCTGGCTGACGCGGTGGTCGCCGGACACTTCCGCGAGGACCTGTTCTACCGCCTGCACGTGGCGACCATCCAACTGCCGCCGTTGCGCGAGCGCCGCGGCGATATCCTGCCGCTGGCCGAGTACTTCATCGTCGAGCACTGCCGGCGCCTCGGCTACACCAGCGCGAGCCTGAGTCCGGAAGCCGAGCGCAAGCTGCTCGGGCATTCCTGGGCGGGCAATATCCGCGAGCTGGAGAACGCCATCCACCACGCGCTGCTGGTCTGCCGCAACCGTCTGATCCAGCCGGCCGACCTGCACCTCATCGACATGCGTGCGCGCCAGGAGCCGAGCGGCTTGCGCCGCGCTCCCGAGAGCGCCGCCGGCTCGGCGCTGGAAGCGGCGCTGCAGGCACTGTTCGAGGAAAACCGCGAGGATCTCTACGAGCACATCGAGGAAACCGTGTTCCGTGCCGCCTATCGCTTCTGCCACGGCAACCAGTTGCAGACCGGACGCCTGCTGGGGATCAGCCGCAACATCGTGCGCGCCCGCCTGGAGAAGATCGGCGAGCTGGAAACCTCGCCACGACACAACGTGGTCTCGCTGGTGGGCAAGTGAGCGTGGTGCTTTACAGTCTTTCACAATTCCCCCACAAAACCGGCAAGAACCCGGACGGCGGCTGTTCTACAACGGAGCGGTGAATCTCGTTGGCCGGACCAGGGACGTCGCCATGCCTCGCTCCGCTCGCCTGTGTCGCTCGCTCCCGGTAGCCGCTTTCCCGGCCGCGCCGAGTCCGCCCGGTCCTCCAGTCACAGCAACCTTGGTTTCCCGACCCGGCGAAGAGGATCGCTGCATGCCGTACTGTTCGCCGGAACAACTCGCCGACCTCGGCCCGCTGCTGGATTGCCTGCGCCGCTGGCCGCGCATCCGCGAGCCGCGGCCGGGGGTGTTCTACCTGGGCGACCAGCCGTTCTGCCAGTTCCATTCGCGCAATGGCCAGCGCTGGGCCGACGTCAAGCGCCGCAAGGGGCGCCTGCCGCCGTTCGTCCTGCCGCCGGGCGACCAGTATTCGGCGCGGGCATTCCAGATATTCCTGCTCCAGGCCTACAAGCTGAACTGAACTGTTGCCCGGGCAACAGTCGGACAGCAGCGCTGTTGCGTGGCTGACAGGCCGAGGCCGGAAACCCGCCGCAACTGCCCGGAAAACGCACATTTCCCCGTTGGTACGGCCCTTGCTCCAGGGCACTGCACCTAGCGCAACAGTCCACAGGGAAATCCCATGACCAGCCCCTTCAAAGTCGTCGCCGTCTCCGGCGGCACCTATCGCCCGTCCCGCACCCTGGTACTCACCCAGGCCCTGATCGCCGAGCTTGGCCAGTCGCTGCCGATCGACAGCCGGGTCATCGAGCTGACCGACATCGCCGCGCCGCTGGGCGCTACCCTGGCGCGCAACCAGGCGCCGGCGGAACTGCAGGCGGTGCTCGACGAGATCGAAAGCGCCGACCTGCTGCTGGTCGCCTCGCCGGTCTACCGTGGCTCCTATCCGGGCCTGCTCAAGCACCTGTTCGACCTGATCGACCTCAACGCCTTGATCGACACCCCGGTGCTGCTCGCCGCCACTGGCGGCACCGAGCGCCACGCGCTGGTCCTCGACCACCAGTTGCGCCCGCTGTTCAGCTTCTTCCAGGCGATCACCCTGCCCATCGGGGTCTATGCCAGCGAGGCCGACTTCGACAACTACCGGATCGTCAGCGAGCCGCTGAAGGCGCGCATCCGCCTCGCCGCCGAGCGCGCCGCGCCGCTGTTCGGCGGACGCTCCGAACTGTTGAAGATCGCCTGAGGTGCGCCGATGAACGTGTTCTGGTTCCTCCCGACCCACGGCGATGGCCACTTCCTCGGCACCAGCCAGGGCGCGCGGCCGGTCTCGCTGCCTTACCTGAAGCAGGTGGCACAGGCGGCCGACAGCCTTGGCTATCACGGCGTGCTGATCCCCACCGGACGCTCCTGCGAGGACTCCTGGGTGGTGGCCTCGGCGCTGGCGCCGCTGACCGAGCGCCTGCGCTTCCTGGTGGCGATCCGTCCGGGAATCGTTTCGCCGACCGTCTCGGCGCGGATGGCGGCGACCCTCGACCGCCTGTCCGGCGGGCGCCTGCTGATCAACGTGGTCACCGGCGGCGATCCCGACGAGAACCGCGGCGACGGCATCCACCTCGGCCACGCCGAGCGCTACGAGGTCACCGACGAGTTCCTTCGGGTCTGGCGGCGCGTCCTGCAGGGCGAGGCGGTGGACTTCCACGGCAAGCACATCCACGTGGAGAACGCCAAGGCGCTCTATCCGCCGCTGCAACGGCCGTATCCGCCGCTGTACTTCGGCGGTTCCTCGGAGGCCGCCCACGAACTGGCCGGCGAACAGGTGGACGTCTACCTGACCTGGGGCGAGCCGTTGCCGGCGGTGGCGGCGAAGATCGCCGACGTGCGCCAGCGAGCGGCTCGCCATGGGCGTACGGTGAAGTTCGGCATCCGCCTGCATGTGATCGTCCGCGAAACCGCCGAAGAAGCCTGGCGCGCCGCGGACAGGCTGATCGAACACATCTCCGACGAGACCATCGCCGCCGCGCAGCAGTCCTTCGCCCGTTTCGACTCCGAAGGCCAGCGACGCATGGCCGCGCTGCACGGCGGCCGCCGCGATCGCCTGGAGATCCAGCCGAACCTCTGGGCCGGGGTCGGCCTGGTGCGCGGCGGCGCCGGCACCGCGCTGGTCGGCGATCCGCGGCAGGTGGCGGAGCGGATCGGGGAGTACGCCGAGCTTGGCATCGACAGCTTCATCTTCTCCGGCTATCCGCACCTGGAAGAGGCCTACCGCTTCGCCGAACTGGTCTTCCCGCTGCTGCCCGAACCCTACGCCAGCCTGGCCGGCCGTGGGCTGACCAACCTGACCGGGCCGTTCGGCGAAATGATTGCCAACGACGTGCTGCCGGCTCGCGCCGGCGCTTGAGCGGCCGTGCCCCCGAGGAGAAACGCCCTGTGAATGCGAAGACCCGCCCCGAGGCGCAAACGCCGTTGCAGATTGCCCGGCGCCTGGCCGCCGATTTCGCCGAGAACGCCGCCGAGCGCGACGTCGCCGGCGGCACCCCGAAGGCCGAGCGCGACGCGTTGCGCCGCAGCGGCCTGTTGTCGCTGATCATTCCGCGCGAATACGGCGGCCTGGGGGCGAGCTGGAGCGAAACCCTGCAAACCGTGCGCGAACTGGCCCGGGTCGACAGCTCGATCGCCCACGTCTACGGCTTCCAGCACCTGATGCTGGCCACCGTGCGCCTGTTCTCGCGGCCCGAGCAATGGCAGCCGTGGTTCGAGCTGACCGCGCGCAACCGCTGGTTCTGGGGCAACGCGCTGAACCCGCTGGACAACCGTACCGTGGCCCGGCGCTTCGACGGCTGGCGCGAGTTCTCCGGGAAGAAGAGCTTCTGCTCCGGCGCCCGCGATTCGGAGATGCTCATCGCCTCGGCGCTGGACGGCGAGGGCGGGCCGCTGCTGATCGCCGCCATCCCCACCGCGCGCAGCGGTATCAGCCTGGGCCAGGATTGGGACAACATGGGCCAGCGGCAGACCGACAGCGGCAGCGCGATCTTCGAGCGAGTGCGGGTGGAGGAGAGCGAGTTGCTGCTCGATCCCGGGCCGCTGAGCACGCCGTTCGCCTGCCTGCGGCCGCTGATCGCCCAGTTGATCTTCACCGAGGTGTTCCTCGGCATCGCCGAAGGCGCCTTCGAGGAGGCTCGCCAGTACACCCTGCGCGAAGCGCGACCGTGGTTCCGCTCCGAGGTCGCCGAGGCCAATGCCGACCCCTATGTGCTGGCGCGCTACGGCGAATTCTGGGTCGGCCTGGAAAGCACCCGGGCGCTGGTCGAGCGCGCCGCGCAACGCCTTGACGCCGCCTGGTCCAAGGGCCCGGCGCTGGACGCCAGCGAGCGCGGCCAGTTGGCCCTGGCCATCGCCGCCGCCAAGGTCGCCGCGACGCGCAACGGCCTCGACCTGTGCAACCGCATGTTCGAAGTCACCGGCGCCCGCTCCACTCACGCCGCCCTGCGCCTGGACCGCTACTGGCGCAACCTGCGCACCCAGACCCTGCACGACCCGCTGGACTACAAGATCCGCGAGCTGGGCGACTGGGCGCTGAACCAGTCACCGCCGCAACCGACCTTCTACTCATGAACGCTTCTACCCATACTCCCGACCGGCTGCTGACGCTGCCACGTTCGCCGAACCTGGCGACCTCGATCCGCGCCACCGCCCAGGTCTTCGAGGACCCGAAGTCCCAGGCCCTGCTCGAACACCTGCGCCAGGTGGCGCCGAGCGAGGCCAGCGTGCTGGTGATCGGCGAGACCGGCACCGGCAAGGAACTGGTGGCGCGGCATATCCACAACCTCAGCGCGCGGCGCAACGGCCCGTTCGTGGCGGTCAACTGCGGGGCTTTCTCCGAGTCGCTGGTGGAAGCCGAGCTGTTCGGCCACGAGAAGGGCGCCTTCACTGGCGCCCTGGCGGCCAAGGCCGGCTGGTTCGAGGAAGCCAACGGCGGCACCCTGTTCCTCGACGAGATCGGCGACCTGCCGATGCCGATCCAGGTCAAGCTGCTGCGTGTGTTGCAGGAGCGCGAGGTGGTGCGCCTGGGGTCGCGCAAGAGCATCCCCATCGACGTGCGCGTGCTGGCGGCGACCAACGTGCAACTGGAGCGGGCGATCAACGCCGGGCACTTCCGCGAGGACCTGTACTACCGGCTCAATGTCGTCAGCCTGGAGCTGTCGCCGTTGCGCGAGCGACCCGGCGACATCCTGCCGCTGACCCGCCACTTCATCGCCGAGTACAGCCGTCGCCTGGGCTACGGCCAGAGCCAGTTGAGCCCGGAGGCGGCGCAGAAGTTGCGCGCCTATTCCTGGCCGGGGAACATCCGCGAGCTGGAGAACGTCATCCACCATACCTTGCTGATCTGCCGCGACGGGCTGATCCGCGCGGATGACCTGCACCTGTCCAACCTGCGCCTGGAGCGTGGCGAGGAGCTGGCGCGCGGGGGCCCGGCGAGCGGCGCCGCCGAGCACTTGTTGCAGCAGGCTTTCCAGCGGCTGTTCGAAGAGCAGGGCGAGAACCTCCATGGGCGGGTCGAGGATGCCCTGCTGCGCGCGGCGTACCGTTTCTGCCACGGCAACCAGGTGCATACCGCCAACCTGCTGGGACTCAGCCGCAACGTCACGCGCACGCGGCTGATCGCCATCGGCGAGCTGGTGGTGAACAAGCGCGGTGGCCAGCGGATCGATGGTGAGCGCGCGGTGCGGTTGTCGATCTGAGTTCAGGCGCTCGGGATCGCGGCGGATAAGCGCAAGCGGTTATTCGCCCAAACCCAGTCGGGCGCAGTAGACTCGGCGCTTTGCGGAGCGTCTGGCTCCGCGTTCTGCGCCAGGTGGAACTGCCCGATGCCCGATACCTCTCCCGATCTGCCGGCCACGTCGCCGCTCGCCGCCTATCGCCAGGCCGTGGAACAGCGCGGTTTCGCTCCCGACGAGGCGCAGCGGCGCGCCGCCGAGGCGCTGGAGCGTTGTTTCCAGGCCCTGCATGAGCCGCACCGCCACGGCGCGATCCAGGGCGTCTACCTGTGGGGGCCGGTAGGGCGCGGCAAGACCTGGCTGATGGACCACTTCTACCAGTGCCTGCGCGTGCCCGCGCGGCGCCAGCACTTCCACCACTTCATGCAGTGGGTGCACCAGCGCCAGTTCGAACTGACCGGCACCGCCGACCCGCTGCGCGCCCTGGCCCGCGAGTTGGCGCGGGACGTGCGGGTGCTGTGCTTCGACGAGCTGTTCGTCAGCGATATCGGCGATGCCATCCTGCTCGGCAGCCTGCTGCGCATCATGTTCGAGGAGGGCGTGGTGCTGGTGGCCACTTCCAACCAGCCACCGGAGCAGTTGTACGCCGACGGTTTCAACCGCGAACGCTTCCTCCCGGCGATCGAGGCGATCCAGCGGCACATGGCGGTGGTCGCGGTGGATGGCGGCCAGGACCACCGCCTGCATCCCGGCCGGGCCGAGCAACGCTACTGGGTGGTGGAGGCGGGGCAGGCGAGCGGTTTCGCCGAACTCTTCGCGCGCCTGAGTGCCGGCGAAGCGGCATCCACGCAGCCCATCGAACTGGGGCACCGCCCGCTGGCGGTGCACCGGCACAGCGAATCGGTGCTCTGGTGCAGCTATGCGCAGCTCTGCGAGGCGCCGCTGTCGGCGCTGGACTTCATCGGCCTTTGCGACCGCTACCGGGCGATCCTGATGGACGACCTGCCGTGCCTGAGCGCCAGCCAGCGCGAAGACCGCATAGCCCGTGGCACCGAGGACGGCGCGCAACTGGTGGAGGCGGGGGATCGCGAATTGCCGCAGTTGTCGGTGCACGACGACGGCGTGCGGCGCTTCATCGCCCTGGTGGACGAATGCTACGACCGCAAGGTGCCGCTCTACCTGGAGGCCAGGGTGCCGTTGGAGGCACTTTATACCGAGGGCTACCTGGCCTTCGCCTTCCGTCGCACCCTCAGCCGGCTGCGCGAGATGCAGCTGGCACGCTTCGGCAGCGACAGCGCCGGCTAGCGCCGCGCCGCCGAAGCGGGAACTGCGGATGGCCGCCCGCGCTCATCCGCCGGCCAGGCCGAGGCTCAGTAGCCGTGCCGGCGCAGCAGCGCGTCCATGTCTTGCGCCGCCGGGCGGCCCTGGAACTTCAGCAGTTCCGAGGTGCGGTTGGTGAAGAAACCGTCGACGCCGGCCGCGCCTAGGGCCTTGAAGTCTTCCGCCGAGTCCACCGAGTAGGCATGGATGAACAACCCGCGCGCGTGGGTCATGCGGTTCATCCAGGGTTTCACCAGGTCGGCGTAGCTCTGTTCGCCGCGTTCGCTGAGGGTCGCCGAGGGCCCGGTGCCCAGCGCGCCGTGGGCCTTGGCCCAGTCCAGCCAGGCGCCGAACTCGGCTTCGGACTTCACTTCCTGCCTGGCATAGAAGGCCGCCTTGTCGGTTTCCCCGGATTCCTTGAAGGTCACTGGCGAACGGGCTTCCAGGTAACCGTCGCCGAGCCACAGCAGGAGAATCTTCGGCACTTGCGGCATGCTTTCTTGCAGCAGTTCCAGGCTGCTCTTCTCGAAGGTCTGCAGGATCACCCGGCCATTGCCGTGGGCCACGTCGACATGCCCGGCGGCGGCGCGCTCGCGGGGTTGCAGCCAGCCGCGGCGTTCCAGCAGCTTGCGCAGGTCGTCTTCGATGCCGGGGAATTGCGCCGGTACCTTGGTCTCCAGGTACAGGCCCGGCTTGTTGGCGCCGCCCTCGGCGATGTCGAGCATCTCGTCGAGGGTGAGGATGCGCAGGCCGACGAAGCCGGGCCGGGCGCGCTCGGGGAAGGCGCGATTGAACCAGGAGCCGGCGTCCAGGCGCTTGAGTTCGGCGAGAGTGAAGCTGCTCACCGGGTCCTTGGCGCGCTCCGGGAAGACCTCGGCGACGTCGGTGGTGCGCTCCAGGGTGTCGTCGTGGAGGGCGACCAGCACGCCGTCGCGGCTGCGCTGCACGTCGGCTTCCAGGTAGTCGGCGCCGAGGTCGCGGGCCAGCAGGTAGGCCGCGGCAGTTTCCTCGGGGGCGTCGTACGAGGCGCCGCGGTGGGCGATGACCGCCGGCCAGGGCACGCCGGCGGCGGCGCTGAGGGCCTTGCCGGACGGCTCCGCGGCCTGGGCGGCGAGCCCCGCCGTTAGGCCGAGGAGGCCCAGGGTCTTGAATGTTCCTTGCCAGAATCTTTGCCGCATGAGGCGCCTTTCCTTCTTTCTTTTTCACGGGATTGCCGACCAGTCTGGCGTCGCCGGATGACCGCAGGACGACAGATACAGGTCTGTCCGGCGCGGGGAAAGATGCGCTGTCGCGGCGACGCTGGTTCCTGTCGCCCTCGGTAAAGCGCCAGCCCTCCCAGGCCGGGAGGGCGGATTCTACAGGCGTTTGTTCAGCAGGCGGGCCAGGCGGTCGCCGCCGAACTGGATCAACGTGACCAGCAGCACAAGGACGATGATCACGGTGAGCATCACCTGGGTGTCGAAGCGCTGGTAGCCGTAGCGGTAGGCCAGGTCGCCGAGGCCGCCGGCACCGATCGCGCCGGCCATGGCCGAGGAATTGATCATGGTCACCAGGGTGATGGTGAAGCCGCCGACGATGCCCGGTCGCGCCTCCGGCAACAGTACGTTGCAGATGATGTGGCGGCGTTCGCAGCCCATCGCCTGGGCCGCCTCCACCAGGCCGTGGTCGACTTCGCGCAGGCTGACCTCGGCGATCCGCGCGAAGAACGGCGTGGCGGCGATGGTCAGCGGCACCACCGCGGCCCAGACTCCATAGCTGGTGCCGACGATCATCCGGGTAAAGGGAATCAGCGCCACCATCAGGATCAGGAAGGGTACCGAGCGCAGCACGTTGACCAGACCGCCCAGGATGCGATTGAGCAGGCGCGCCTCGAAGATCCCGCCCGGCCCGGTGGTGACCAGCACCAGGGCCAGCGGGATACCCACCAGCAGGACGATGGCGGAGGACGCGCCGATCATCAGCAGCGTATCGAGGAAACCTTGCCAGAGCCGTTCAAGCATGGGCGACATGGCCGAGCACCTCCACCTTGTCCGCCACCAGCGCGGCCTTGGCCAGCACGCCGGGAAGCTCGCCGGGCGGCGCGCCGACCTGTAGCAGCAGGCGCCCCAGGGCGCGGCCCTGGATCCGCTCTATGCCGCCGTGGAGCAGGTCGACGCGCTGGCCGATGGCCCTGGCGATGGCCAGCAGGTCCGGCACCCGTCGGTTGGCGCCGGTGTACTGGAGATCGAGCAGCACCGGGTCGCTGGCGCCGGGAGCCTGGCGCAGGCGCGCCTGGAGGTCGGCCGGGAGGGCGGCGCGCAGGCTGCCGAGCAGGCTTCGGGTGACGGCATGGCGCGGATCGCCGAAGACTTCCCAGACTTCGCCCTGTTCGACGATGCGGCCGCATTCGAGGACCACCACGCGGTCGCAGATCTCGCGGATGACCGCCATCTCGTGGGTGATCAGGACGATGGTCAGGCCCAGCCGGCGGTTGATGTCGCGCAGCAGCGCGAGGATCGCCTGGGTGCTCTCCGGGTCCAGCGCCGAGGTGGCTTCGTCGCAGAGCAGTATCTGCGGCTGGTGCACCAGCGCGCGGGCGATGCCGACGCGCTGTTTCTGCCCGCCGGAGAGCTGCGCCGGGTAGGCGTCGCGTTTTTCCTCCAGGCCGACCAGTTGCAGCAGCCCGGCGACCCGCTCCTCGATCCGTGCCCGGGGCACCCCGGCCACCCGCAGCGGCAGGGCGATGTTCTGCCACACGGTCTTGGCCGACATCAGGTTGAAGTGCTGGAAGATCATGCCGATGCGTCGGCGCAGGGCGACCAGACGCTGGCCGTCGTAGCCGCCGATGTCTTCATCGTCGATCAGCACCTGCCCCTCGCTGGGACGCTCCAGGCGATTGAGGGTGCGGATCAGCGAGGACTTGCCGGCGCCGCTGCGGCCGATGATGCCGAACACTTCGCCGCGGCGGATTTCCAGGTCGATCTCCCGCAGGGCCTGGACCCCGCCGGGGTAGCGCTTGCCCAGGCCGTGGAGGCGGATGTGCGGCGTGGAGGCGCGCGTGTCGGGCGCCGTCGGGAACGGTTCGAGGGGTAGCAGGCTCGGGGGAACGGTCATGGTCGTCACTCCCAGCCCGGCTGGTACAGCGTGCCATGGGCCTTGTCCAACGCGGCGCGAACCACCGGCGAATGCTGGTAGATGTCGACGAAGCGCGCCAGGCGGCCGTCGCGGTCCTGGTAGTCGCCGCGGGTGACGAACTGGATCACGTATTCCCGGTTGTCGATCCCGTCGAACAGCAGCGCCCGGGTCGGGTCGATGGTCCCGGCCAGGCGCAGGTAGTGCGGGTAGCCCTGGGCCAGGTCGAAATCGTCGAGGGCGCGCGCCAGTTGCACCGCCTCCAGCTCGGTGATGCGGATGTCCTTCGGGTTGTCGACGATATCGTCGAGGGTCGCCTTGTAGCCGACGCCGTCCCTGAGCTTCAGCAGGCCGGCCTTCTGTAGCAGTTGCAGGCCGCGGCCGCCATTGATCGGGTCGTTGGCGATGGCCACGCTGGCGCCTTCCGGCAACTCTGCGAGGCTGGCGTAGCGCTTCGAATAGAGCCCGACGTTGTTGATGATCCCCGGCGCGAACGGCTTCAACTGGAAGCCGCCTTCGCGGTTGGCGTTTTCCAGGAAGGGCACGTGCTGGAAATAGTTGGCGTCGATGTCGCCCTGGGCGAGGGTGATGTTTGGGGCGTTCCAGTCGCTGAACTCGACCAGTTCGACCTTCAGTCCCTGCTTGCCGGCTTCGCTCACGGCGACTTCCAGCGGCGGGGCGAAGGCGGCGGTGGTGCCGATCTTCAGCGGGGCGTCGGCGGCCTGGACCGGGCCGCTGCCGAGGAGGACGGCCAGGCTCAGGGTTTTCAGGGTGTTCAGCATGGTGGGCTCCTGAACGAAAGGGAAACTGGGGTCAGGCCTGGCGCTGGTGCGCGGCCGGGGGCTGGCGGAAGGCGGCGCCGGCGTGTTCCGCCTGCAGGCGCGCGCGGCCGCCGCCGAAGAGCTTCTCCCGCAGGGTGCCGGGGGCGTAGGCGGTCTTGTAGCTGCCGCGTGCCTGCAACTCGGGCACCACCAGGTCGATGAAGTCGGCGTAGCTCTCCGGCTCCACGGTGCGGGTCAGGTTGAAGCCGTCCAGGCCGGTATCGGCGATCCAGCCTTCGAGATCGTCGGCGACCTGGCGCGGGTCGCCTACCAGGGTCACGTAGCGGCCGCCCAGGGCCAACTGGTCGAGGAGCTTGCGCACGGTGGAGTCGGTGCGCGCCACGGTGAGGTTCTTCACCACCGACTCGATGGCGTTGTTCTTCTCGTAGCGGATCGGTTCGTCGAGCCCGTAGCGCGACAGGTCGATGCCGCTGGAGCTGGCGAAGTGCGCCAGGCCGGCCTCGGGGCTGGCGTAGCGGCGGTACTCGGCATGCTTGTCGCGGGCCTCGGCCGCGGTGGCGGCGACGATCACGTTGATGCCCATGAAGATCCTGATGTCCTCGGCGCGACGGCCGGCGCCGACCACCGCCGCGCGGATGCGCTGCACCAGTTGGCGGGTGGCCTCGCGGGTCTGTCCGGAGACGAACACGCATTCGGCGTGGCGCGCGGCGAAGGCCAGGCCACGCTCCGAGGAGCCGGCCTGGAACAGCACCGGGGTGCGCTGTGGAGAGGGCTCGGCGAGGTGGTAGCCCTCGACCTGGTAGAACTCGCCATGGTGACGGACCTTGTGGATCTTCTCCGGCCGCGCGTAGACCCGTCGCTGGCGGTCGGCGAGCACCGCGTCGTCTTCCCAGCTGCCCTCCCAGAGCTTGTAGAGGACCTCCAGGTACTCGTCGGCGCGGTCGTAGCGGCGGTCGTGCTCGATCTGCGCGGACTGGCCCATGGCCTTGGCCGCGCTTTCCAGGTAGCCGGTGACGATGTTCCAGCCGATCCGCCCGTCGCTCAGGTGGTCGAGGGTCGAGAGCCGCCGGGCGAACGGGTAGGGCGCCTCGTAGGTGAGGTTGGCGGTGACGCCGAAACCCAGGTGCTCGGTGACCCCGGCCATGGCCGAGACCAGCATCAGCGGGTCGTTCACCGGCAACTGGACGGCTTCGCGGGCGGTCACCTCGATGCCGCCCTGGTAGACGTCGTAGACGCCGAGGATATCGGCGATGAACAGGCCGTCGAACAGGCCGCGCTCCAGCAGCCGGGCCAGCTCGGTCCAGTGGCGCAGTTTGCGGTAGTCGCTGGAGCGGTCGCGCGGGTGGGTCCAGAGGCCGTGGTTGATATGGCCGACGCAATTCATGCTGAAGGCGTTTAGGAGAATCTGCTTCTTGCTCATGGCGGTTCCTTCGGCGTTCAGAGCGTGCCGCGGCGTGGCGGCAGGCGGCCGTTGAGGTAGTAGTCGCCGACCGCGTGGTACTTCCAGCGCACCGGGTCGTGCAGGGTGTGTACGCGGGCGTTGCGCCAGTGGCGGTCGAGACCGAGTTCGGCGAGACAGGCGCGGCTGCCGCCAAGTTCGATCAGCTTGCTGCCGGCCAGCAGGGCGACCTCGGTGGTCAGCGCGCGGGCTTCGGCGACGGCGATCGAGGCGGCCGCCACGCTTTCCGCGTCCGGCTCGGCGGTGGCCCGGTCGAGCACCCGCCCGGCACGCTCCAGCAGCGCTTCGGCGGCGTGCAGGCGGATCGCCAGGCGGCCGATCTCGTGGATGGTCAGTGGGTCGTCGCTGGCCTTGTCGACGCCGGAGTCGACCCAGGGCCGGGCGCGCTCGCGGACGAAACGCAGGGTGTCCTCGAAGGCGCCGCGGGCGATCCCGGCGTCGATCGCCGCGTGGAGGATCTGCGCCAGCGGGCCGACGGTGGTCGGGCGCTCGAAGGCGTCCTGGAACGAGACCACGTCCTCGGCGGCCACCGCTACCCGGTCGAACAGCGCCGAACCGCTGCCGGTGGTGCGTTGACCGAAGCCGGACCAGTCGTCGACGATTTCCAGCCCGGCGCTGTCGCGCGGGACGAAGGCCAGTTGCTGGCGGCCCTCGTCGTCCACCGCCAGGGTCGGCACCCGCTGCGCGTAGAGTGCGCCGGTGCAGTAGAACTTGCGCCCGTCCAGGCGGTAGCCGTCGCCGTCGGCGCGCAGGCGGGTACGGCGCTCGCTGGCGGTACGCGTGCCGATCTCGGCCAGGGCGTTGCCGAAACGCTCGCCGGCCAGGGCGGCGCCGAACAGGCGACCTTTCTGCGCCGGCGAGCCGTTCACCCGCAGCACTTCGAGGGCGTAGAAATGGTTCTGCGGAATCTGCCCCAGGGAACTGTCGGCGGCGCTGACGATCGCCACCACCTTCGCCAGGGTCACCCGCGAGACGCCGGCCCCGCCGTATTCGCGGGGCACCGCGATGCCCCACAGGCCGGAGCGGGAGAACAGTTCCAGTTCTTCCAGCGGCAGGCGCCGCTCGCGGTCGCGCTGGATGCTTTCGCGGGCGAACAGGGCGGCCAGCTCGCGGGCCGTTTCCAGGGCTTCGTCGTCGCTGCCGATGCGATGGGCAGCGGCCGTGGGATTGTCGCGCGTAGCGTGTGCGAGGCTCATCGGGCGCTCCTCAGATCCATGAGTGACGCGCCGGACGGGCGCCGTTCAGGTAGTAGTCGCCGACCGCGTGGACCTTCCAGCGTACCGGGTCGTGCAGGGTGTGGGTGCGGGCGTTGCGCCAGTGCCGGTCGAGGTTGAACTCGGCGAGCGTGGCGCGGCTGCCGGCCAGCTCGAAGAGCTTCTCGCTGGCGGCCAGGCTGATCTCGGTGCTCAGCACCTTGGCCTCGGCCACGGCGATCGAGGCGCGTGCCGCCGACTCGGCGTCCACCGGCCGCGCGGCCACCTCGTCGAGGACCTGGCCGGCCTTCTCCAGCAGGGCGTTGGCGGCGTGCAGCTCGATTTGCAGGCGGCCGACCTCGGCGATGCTGTAAAGCTCGTCGCTGGCGCGTTCGACCTGGGCGTCGATCCAGGGCCGGCTGCGTTCGCGGACGAACGCCTGGGCGTCGTCCAGCGCCGCCTGGGCGATGCCGGCGTCGATGGCGGCCTGGATCAGTTGCGAGACGGCGCCCTGGAGGCTCGGGATCTCGGCCAGCAGGCCGTTGTGGATCAGCATGTCGCCGGCTACCGGAACCTCGTCCAGCAGTACCGTGCCGCTGGCGGTGGTGCGCTGGCCGAAGCCGGACCAGTCGTCGACGATGCGCAGGCCGGGAGCGCCGCGCTCGACGAAGAGCATCACCGCGCGCTCTTCCTCGTCGATGGCCTTGACCGCCACCCAGTGGGCGAACAAGGCGCCGGTGGAGTAGAACTTCTCGCCGCTGACCCGGTAGCCGTCGCCGTCGCGACGGACCCGCGCCTTCAGCTCCAGGGTGTGGCGGGTATTGCGTTCCGGGCCGGCGTTGGCCAGCCGGCGGCCGTCGAGGATGCCACGGAACAGCTTGCGTTTCTGCGCCGGGCTGGCGACGTTGTCGATCACGCTGAGCAGGCCGAACTGGTTCTGCGGAATCTGTCCGAGGGCCGGGTCGGCGGCACAGATGACGCGGAACACCTCGGCCAGGGTCACGTGGGAAACCTGCGCGCCGCCATAGGCGCGGGGAATGCCGATGCCGCCCAGGCCGAGGCGGGTGAAGAGTTCCAGTTCCTGCCAGGGCAGGCGTCGTTCGCGGTCGCGTAGCGCCGCTTCGCGACGGGCCAGCCCGGCTACCTCGTGGGCGGCCTGCAACGCCTGGGCGTCGTTCTCGATGAGGCGTGCCGGGAGTAGCCGGGGCGCCTGGTCACGAAGATCCTTGGGTGCGGTTTCGTCGGTCATGGTTCAGCCTTGCAGCGTGGTGGTTCCGCCAGCGGCATCGGTGTAGCGCGGCTCGCGGGTTCGGTGGTGCGGGTGGAACGCCTGGAGGAGGGAGGGGAAACAGGCGGTAACGACATGCTCGCTGGGCACCTCTGGCAGTTCGGATAGGTGGCTGGCGCGATCGCCAAGCCTCTGCCAGGTCTGTTTGCACAAGCCGTGCCGTTTGCTAATCAATAGAAAAATCAAAGAGTTGGAGGTTTGCTCCAACAGTTTCTGCTGGTCCGCGGGCGCTGCCTGTTGCTCCGCTGTTGCCAGGGCAACAGTTACCGGCGGATTACAGCCGGATGCCGCGCGCCGGCGCCGTGCTGCTAGGGTGATAGGGTTTCGCGCGCGGCGGCCTGGCGCGCGCCCACCCACTCGGATCGTCGAAGGAACTCCCATGCAGAGCGCTAACGCTTCAGAACTCACCACCGACATCGCCGTGATCGGCGGCGGCGCGGCCGGCATCGGCGTGATCGCCAGCCTGCTGAAACGTTCGCCGGGGTTGCGTATCAGCCTGATCGAGCCGGCGGACACCCACTACTACCAACCGGGCTGGACCCTGGTCGGTGGCGGCGCCTACGCCCAGGGCGACACCGCGCGGCCGATGGCCGGGCTGGTCCCGGCCGGCGTGGAGTGGCTGCGCACCCGTGTCGAGCGGGTCGACCCCGAGGCGCGCCGGCTACTGCTGGAGAGTGGCGGCAGCCTGGAATACCGCAACCTGATCGTCTGCCCCGGCCTGCGCCTGGCCTGGGAGCGCATCGAGGGCCTGGAGGAGACCCTCGGGCGCAACGGCGTCACCTCCAACTACCGCTACGACCTGGCGCCCTACACCTGGGAGCTGGTGCGCGGCCTGCGCGGCGGCAAGGCGCTGTTCACCCAGCCGGCGATGCCGATCAAGTGCGCCGGGGCGCCGCAGAAGGCCATGTACCTGTCCTGCGACCACTGGCTGCGGGAGGGCGTGCTGCAGGACATCGAGGTCGAGTTCGACCTGGCCGGCGCGGCGTTGTTCGGTGTCGCCGATTTCGTTCCGCCGCTGATGGAGTACGTGCGCAAGTATTCGGCCGAGCTGGCGTTCAATTCCAACCTGGTGAAGGTCGACGGCGCGGCGCGCAAGGCCTGGTTCGAGGTGAAGGACGCCGACGGCAACACCAATCTGGCGGAAAAGGACTTCGACCTGCTGCACGTGGTGCCGCCGCAGCTGCCGCCGACCTTCGTCGCCGCCAGCGGCCTGGGCGACGCGGCCGGCTGGTGCGAAGTCGACCCGGCGACCCTGCAACATGTCCGCCATGGCGAGATCTTCGCCCTCGGCGATGTCTGCGGCACCGCCAACGCGAAGACCGCGGCGGCGGCGCGCAAGCAGATCGTGGTGGTGGCCGAGAACCTTCTCGGCCTGCGCAGCGGCCGTGGCCTGCCGCTGCGCTACGACGGTTACGGCGGTTGCCCGCTGACCGTCGAGCGCGGCCGGGTGGTGCTGGCGGAGTTCGGCTACGCCGGCAAGCTGCTGCCGACCTTCCCGCTGGAGCCCACCGCGGCCAGCCGCTTCGCCTGGCTGCTCAAGCGCCACGTACTGCCCTGGGTGTACTGGAACGCCATGCTCAAGGGCCGGGAGTGGCTGGCGCGGCCGGGGCGCTAGACCGGGCGGCAGCCCTCGGCCTGACCGGCCTCAAAGCTCGTGGGCGAACGGCAGGTCCGGCCCCACCCGCGAGCAGGTGACCGCCGCCGCGCGGATGGCGAAGGCGAGCATCGCGTCGATCGCTTCCCGCGACAGCGCGGCTAGCCTGGCCGGGCTGTCGGCGTCGAGGCGGCGGAGGTAGGCGAGGGTCGCCGCCTGGAAGGTATCGCCGGCGCCGACCGTATCGCGCAGCGCCAGGGCGGTATCCGCCGGGCGACTCCAGCTGCCGTGGGCGCAGTGCACGCTGGCGCCGGCGCCGCCGTGGGTGACGAAGACCAGCCGGCAGCGCGGGTTCAGCCAGCCGCGGGCCACCTCGCCGGGATCGCGGTCGGGGTAGAGCAGGGCCAGGTCTTCCTCGCTGGCCTTGATCAGGTGCGCGTGGCTGGCGAAGGCCTCGACCCGGCGCCGCCAGAGGTCGATGTCCGGTTGCGGGTCGAGGCGCACGTTGGGGTCCAGGCTGACCAGGCGCCGGTCGCTCTCGCGCCGGACCAGCGCCAGCAGGGTGTCGGCCACCGGCGTCACCACCAGGGTGTAGGAGCCGACGTGCAGCCCGCGTATCCGCCCATCCAGCGTCGGCAGGTGTTCCAGGCGCACCTGGCGGTCGGCGCAGCCGTCGCCGCGGAACTGGTATTGCGCCGAGCCGCTGGCGTCGAGGCCGACCATCGCCAGGGTGGTCGGGGCGTCGCTGGGCACCAGGAAGCCGCAGTCCACGCCTTCTTCTTCGAGCACCCGGCGCAGCCGCGCGCCCAGGTAGTCGCTGGACAGCCCGCCGAACAGCGCCACCTCTACGCCCAGCCGGCGCAGGCCGACGGCGACGTTGAACGGCGAGCCGCCGGCGATCGCGGTGAAGCCCAGCTCGTTGCTGCGCGCAGCGCTTTCCAGGCTGAAGACATCGAAAAGGGCCTCGCCACACACCAGGTACATGCAGATCTCCAAAACGCCAGAAGAGGAAGGAAAGCCGGCCATTATCGCGGAGGCAGGTGCTCCAGGTAACGCCGGTAGGCCTGTTCGTAGGCTGCCTGTTGTCGCGCCTGGGGCTGGGTGCGGGTCGCCTCGTCGAGCGCCACGCAGCGCCGGCACAGGGCTTCCAGGCTTTCACCGGCGCCGCTTTCGCGGCCCAGGCTCCAGGCCGCCTGGAGCGCCGCGCCAAGGGCGGCGGCCTCGGTCTGCCGTGGACAGACCAGCGGCAGGCCGAGCAGGTCGGCGAGCGTCCGCCGCCACAGCGGGCTCTTCGCCGCGCCGCCGACCAGGCGGATTTCCTCGCCCGGCAGGCCGCTGGCGCGCAGCAGGTCGAGGCCGTAGCGCAGGCCGAAGGCGGTGCCTTCGAGCACCGCCCGGCAAAGATTGGCGCGGCTCAGGTTGGCCGCGGTCATGCCATGCAGGCTGGCGCTGGCGTACGGTAGCGCCGGAACCCGCTCGCCGTCGAAGAACGGCAGCATCAGCAGACCCTCGGCGCCGACCGGCGCCTGGGCGGCCAGCCGGGAGAATTCGTCGAGATCGAGGTGCAGCAGGTCCTGTACCAGGCCGCAGGCGCCGGTGAGGTTCATCGTGCAGGCCAGCGGCAGCCAGCCGCCGGACGAGGCGCAGAAGGACGCCAGCTCGCCGTGCGGACTGACCAGCGGCCGCTCGGCATAGGCGGCCAGGGTGCCGGAGGTGCCCAGGCTGGCGGTGAGCAGGCCGGGGCGGATGTTGCCGGTGCCGATGGCGGCGAGCATGTTGTCGCCGCCGCCGCCGGCGACCCGCGTGTGGGGAGCCAGGCCGAGGGCGGCGGCCGCTTCGGGGCGCAGGTTGCCGATGCAGGCGCCGGGCTCGATCAGCTCCGGCAGCGCCGCCGCCAGGCGTCCGCCCGGCTCGATCAGCTCCAGCACGTCGCTGGCCCAGGTGCGCCGGCGCACGTCGAAGTAGCCGCTGCCGGAGGCGTCGCCCGCTTCGCTGCAGACGCGGCCGGTGAGCCAGTGGTTGAGGTAGTCGTGGGGCAGGAGGATGTGCGCGACGCGGGCGAACAGCTCGGGAAAGCGGCGCCTGCTCCAGAGCAGCTTGGACAGCGTGTAGCCCGGCGCGAGCACCAGCCCCAGGCGTTCCAGCGAGCCGGCCGGGCCGCCGAGGGCTTCCAGCAGCTCGCGGTTCTCCGCCGCGCTCTCGGTGTCGCACCAGAGCTTGGCCGGGCGCAGCGCCCGGCCCTCGGCGTCGAGCAGGAGCAGCCCATGCTGCTGGGCGGAAACCGCCAGGGCGCGGACCTCGCGGCCGTCCACCGCGGCTTCTTCCAGGGCCATGCGTACCGCGCTGGCCATGGCTTCCAGCCAGTCCGCCGGGTCCTGCTCGCGGCGTCCGTCGCGGCCTTCCGGCGGGCGCTGCGCGGCGCTGCCCAGGCCCAGCGTGCAGCCGCTGCCGGCGTCGAGCAGCAGCGCCTTGCTGCCTTGGGTGCCGCAATCGATGCCGAGGAACAATCCGTGCATGCGGCCCTCCGGAGTCATTCGCCGAGTACCTGGCGCAGGGTTTCGCTGACGCCGTGTCGGCGCAGGCTGTCGTAGAGCCGCTCGAAGGCCTCGACGAAGGCCGCCGAGGCCGGGATCGCCGGGCCGAACACGGTCTCCACGCCGAGCAGGCGCCGGCCCAGGCCGTGGCGTTCGACAACCAGCGCCTGGCATTCGGCGGCGCGCGGATCGGGAATCGGGTAGTGCTCGCCATGCTCGTCGACCCCGCCCAGGTACAGCGCCCAGGCCGCCACCACCAGGGCCACCCGTTCCAGCGGCCGGCCGGCGGCGATCAGCCGATTGGCGGTGGGGACGATGAACTTGGGAAACTTCGACGAGCCGTCCGAGCAGACCCGTTCCAGTTGATCGGCGATGGCGCGGTTGGCGAAGCGCTCGACCAGGCTGTCCTTGTAGCGCTCCAGGTCGATCCCCGGTACCGGCGCCAGCAGTGGGGCCACGTCGCGGTCCATGAAGGCCCGCACGTAGCGGCGCAGCAGCGGGTCGCCGAGGGTTTCGTGGACGAAGCGGTAGCCGCGCAGGAAGCCCAGGTAGGTGAGCGCCAGGTGGCTGCCGTTGAGCAGGCCGATCTTCATCTCCTCGTAGGGCGTGACGTCGTCGGTGAACTGCACGCCGACCTTTTCCCAGGCCGGGCGCCCAGCGCTGAAACGATCTTCCAGCACCCATTGCACGAAGGGTTCGCAGACCACCGGCCAGGCGTCTTCCACGCCGTGCCGTTGGGCCAGTTGGCGGCGGTGGGCGGGGCTGGTCATCGGGGTGATGCGGTCGACCATGGCGTTGGGAAAGCTGACGTGCGTCGCGATCCAGCGCGCCAGCCCCGGGTCGAGCCGTTCGGCGAAGGCCAGCAGCGCCTTGCGCGCCACCTCGCCGTTGTGCGGGAGGTTGTCGCAGGACATCACGGTGAACGCCGGCACGCCTGTGTCGCGGCGCCGCCGCAGAGCCTCGCAGAGAAAGCCGAAGACCCCGCGCGGGGTCCGCGGGTTGGCCAGGTCGTGGCGCACCAGCGGCAACTCGGCGAGGAACTCGCCGCTGCCGTCGTCGATGCAGTAGCCGCCTTCGGTGATGGTCAGCGAGACGATGCGGATGGCCGGCTCGGCAAGCTTTTCCAGCAGCGCCTCGGCGCCGTCCTCGGCGAGCAGCATGCCGCTGATGGCGCCGATCACGCGGACCTCGGTGTCCGGCTGGTCGCCCAGCTCGTAGAGGGTGTAGAGGTAGTCCTGGGCGGCCAGGGCGTCGCGCATGGCGCGGTCGTCGCTGCGCAGGCCGGCGCCGCAGATCGCCCAGTCGAGGGCTTCGCCGCGGTTCATCAGAGCGTCGGTGTAGGCCGCCTGGTGCGCGCGGTGGAAGCCGCCGACACCGATGTGGACGATGCCCTGGCGCAGTTGCGCGGGGTCGTAGGACGGGCGGGCGACAGCGGTCGCCAGCAGGGGGAGGTGCTGCCGGTTGAGTTTCATCGGTGGGTTCCCGCTGGCGGCTTCAGGCCGCCTGTTGCAGTCGTTTGTCGAGGGCCTGGCCGTTGCTGTCGAACAGATGGCAGTGCGCCGGATCGAAGCCCAGCTCCAGGGGGGCGCCGTAGTCCGGTGCGAAATCGCCGCGCACGCGCAGGGTGAGCATTTCCCCCGAGTCGGCGCGGACATGGCAGAAGCTGTCGCTGCCCAGGCGCTCGCTGACGTCGGCGGCGACCCGCAGCAGGCCCTGGAAGGCATGGCCCGGGCGGGCGATGTTCAGGTGTTCCGGGCGGATACCGAGGGTCACCGGGCTGCCGGTGGCCAGCTCTCCGGCGCATAGCGGCAGGCCGACGCGCGCGCCGCATTCGAGGGCGACCTCGCAGCGCTCGCCCTGGTTGCGGCTGAGATGGCCGCGCAGGAAGCCCATCTTCGGCGTGCCGAGGAAGCCGGCGACGAACAGGTTGGCCGGATGGTGGTAAAGCTCCAGCGGCGAGCCGACCTGCTCGACGCGCCCGCCGTTGAGCACCACGACCTTGTCCGCCAGGGTCATCGCCTCGACCTGGTCGTGGGTCACGTAGATCATGGTCGCCGCCAGTTCCTGGTGCAGCCGCGCCAGTTCCAGGCGCATCTGCACGCGCAGGGCGGCGTCGAGGTTGGACAGCGGTTCGTCGAAGAGGAATATCTTCGGGTTGCGCACGATCGCCCGGCCGATCGCCACCCGCTGCCGCTGGCCGCCGGAGAGCTGGCGCGGCTTGCGCTCCAGCAGCGCTTGCAGTTCGAGGATGCGTGCGGCGGCGTCGACCTTGGCGGCGACCTCGCGCTTGTCGACGCCGGCCAGGTCGAGGGCGAAGGAGAGGTTCCTGCGCACCGTCATGTGCGGGTACAGCGCGTAGGTCTGGAAGACCATCGCCAGGTCGCGTTTCGCCGGCGGGGTGTCGGTGATGTCCGTGCCGTCGAGGGCGATGCTGCCGCCGCTGGCCTCTTCGAGGCCGGCGATCAGGCGCAGCAGGGTCGACTTGCCGCAGCCGGAGGGGCCGACGAAGACTACGAACTCGCGGTCGCGGACGTCGAGGTCGATGCCCTTGATGATGGCCTGGCCGTCGAAGCCTTTCTGCAGGTTGCGGATCTTGAGATCAGCCATGGCGGAATACCTCCGTGGACGAAAGGATGGGGATGCGCTTCATTTCACGGCGCCGAAGGAAAGGCCGCGTACCAGCTGCTTCTGGCTGATCCAGCCGAAGACCAGGATCGGCGCGCAGGCGAGGGTGGAGACGGCCGAGAGCTTGGCCCAGAACAGTCCTTCGGGGCTGGAATAGGAGGCGACCAGGGCGGTCAGCGGGGCGGCGGCCGAGGAGGTCAGGTTGAGCGACCAGAAGGCCTCGTTCCAACACAGGATCAGCGACAGCAGCAGGGTCGAGGCGAGCCCGCCGCGGGCGATCGGCAGCAGTACGCGGACGATCTCCTGCCAGGTGCCGGCGCCGTCCAGGCGCGCTGCTTCGAGGATGTCCACGGGGATGTCCTTGAAGTAGGTGTACACCATCCAGACCACGATCGGCAGGTTGATCAGGGTGTAGACGATGATCAGCGCCAGCCGCGAATCGAGCAGGCCGAACTGCTTGGCCAGCAGGTAGATCGGCATCAGTACGCCGACCGGCGGAAGCATCTTGGTCGACAGCATCCAGAGCAGCGTGCGCTTGGTGTGGCGGGTCTCAAAGAAGGCCATGGAGTAGGCCGCCGGCACCGCGACGAGCATGCACAGGAGAGTCGCCGAGGAGGAGATCAGCAGCGAGTTCCAGGCGTAGGCGAAGTAGTCGCTGCGCTCGTTGATGTGCAGGTAGTTCTCCAGGGTCGGCTGGAAGATGAACTGCGGCGGCGTGGCGAAGGCGTCGATCTCGCTCTTGAAGCTGGTCAGCAGCATCCAGAAGATCGGGAAGAACAGCAGCAGGGCGATGCCCCAGCAGAGCAGGCCGAGCAGGGCATTGCGCAGGCGGCGGGATTGCTTGAGTGTCAGCATGGCGGGTTCCTCAGCTGCGCTCGGTAAGGTTCTTGCCGATCATCCGCACCAGCACGATGGCGGCGATATTGGCGATCAGCACCGCGATCAGGCCCCCGGCCGAGGCCATGCCGACATCGAACTGCAGCAGCGCCTGGTTGTAGATCAGGTAGGCGAGGTTGGTCGATTCGTAGCCGGGGCCGCCGCTGGTGGTGGTGAAGATCTCGGCGAACACCGAGAGCAGGAAGATCGTCTCGATCATCAGCACCACCGCGATGGGCCGCGCCAGGTGCGGCAGGGTCAGGTGCCAGAAGATCGCCAGCGGACCGGCGCCGTCGAGGCGGGCAGCCTCCTTCTGCTCCTGGTCGAGGGACTGCATGGCGGTCATCAGGATCAGGATGGCGAAGGGCAGCCATTGCCAGGAGACGATGAGGATGATCGACAGCAGCGGATAGTGCGCCAGCCAATCCACCGGCTCGGCGCCGAACAGGCGCCAGACGGCGGCGAGGATGCCCGAGACCGGGTGGAAGATCAGATTCTTCCAGAGCAGCGCGCTCACCGTCGGCATGATGAAGAACGGCGAGATCAGCAACACCCGCACCGCGCCGCGGCCGAAGAACTCGCCGGCCTCCAGCAGCGCGGCGATGAGCACGCCGAACGCCACGCTGATCGCCAGCACGCTGCCCACCAGCAGCAGGGTGTTCAGCGCGCCGGGCAGGAAGCCGGCGTCGGTGACGAAGAAGGTGAAGTTCTCCAGGCCGACGAAGGCATTCTCGCCGGGATACAGCAGGTTGTAGCGGATCAGCGAGAAATACAGGGTCATGCCCAGGGGCACGATCATCCACAACAGCAGCAGCGCCACCGAGGGGCTGACCAGGAGCCAGCCAGGGCCGCGCCGGCGGCGCTGGAGACGGCGGCGGGCGGGACGGGCCGGGAGCGGGGTATCGAGGGCCGAGGTGTTCATGGCGACTCCGTCTGGATCTTCAAGGGCAAGCGCTCGAGCAGCGCCGCGCCGGGCGCGGCTGCGCCCGGCGGCGGACTACTTCGGATAGCCGGCGCGCTTCATCTCGCGGGCGGTGCTCTGCTGCGCGGCGGCGAGCGCCTGGTCGCTGCTCATCTGCCCGGTGAGGGCGGCGGAGAACAGCTTGCCGACCTGGGTGCCGATGGCCTGGAACTCGGGGATGGTGACCAACTGGATGCCGACATAGGGCACCGGCTTCAGCGTCGGATGGTTGGGATCGACGCGCTTCAGCGATTCCAGGGTGACCCGCGCGAACGGCGCGGCGGCCAGGTAGGCCTCGCTGTAGGTCGAGGCGCGGGTGCCGGGCGGCACGTTGGCTACGCCTTCCCTGTCCGCCACCAGCTTGCCGTACGCCTGCGAGGTGGCCCAGGTGGCGAAGGCCTTCGCCGCGTCCTTGGCGCGCGAGCTGGCGGGAATCGCCAGGGCCCAGGAATACAGCCAGGAGGCGCCCTTGTCGGTGACTTCCCGGGGGGCGAAGGCGAAGCCGGTGGCGTCGGCGACCTTGCTCTGGCTCTTGTCGGTGACGAACGAACCGGCGACGCTGGCGTCCACCCAGATCGCGCACTTGCCGCTGTTGAACAGCGCCAGGTTCTCGTTGAATCCGTTGCTGGAAGCGCCGGGCGGGCCGTACCGCTTGAGGGTGGAGACATAGAAGTCGAGAGCCTTCTTCCATTCGCCGCCGCTGAATTCGGGCTGCCATCGCTCGTCGAACCAGCGTGCGCCGAAGGCGTTGGCCAGGGTGCCGATCAACGCCATGTTCTCGCCCCAGCCGGCCTTGCCGCGCAGGCAGATGCCGTACTGGCCCTGGTCCGGGCGGTTGAGCCTGGCGGCGAATTCGCCGAGCTGGGTCCAGGTCGGTTGCTCGGGCATCCGCAGCCCGGCCTGCTGGAACAGGTCCTTGCGGTAGTAGGTGATCGAGGCTTCGGCGTAGAACGGCAGGGCGTACAGCGTGCCCTTGACGGAGAGACCGTCGCGCACCGAGGGCAACAGGTCGTCCAGGGCGTAGTCGGCGGGCAGCCCGCTCATCGGCTCCAGCCAGCCCTTGGCGCCCCACAGCGCGGCTTCGTACATGCCGATGGTGAGCAGGTCGAACTGTCCGCCCTGGGTGGCGATGTCGGTGGTCAGGCGCTGGCGCAGGACGTTCTCTTCGAGCACCACCCATTTCAGCGCGATGTCCGGGTGGCTTTCCTCGAACACCTTGGACAGGCGTTGCATGCGGATCATGTCGTTGTTGTTGACCGTGGCGATGGTCAGGGTCTCGGCGCCCTGGGCCAGCAGGGGCAGGGCAAGGCAGGCGGCGGCCAGGCAGGCCTTGATCGAGTCGTTCATCGGTGAACTCCTCTTCCGGGCCGGCGGGCGGCGCGGAAGACATTATTGTTTTTGTGTCGCTCGCTGCCGATTACACAGGCGCGTCACGCAACCGACAAAGCCTCGACTGCACTTCGACCGATACTTTTTTGCACCGCCGGGGTGGGGCGCTGGAGGCTCAGAGCAGGTTCTGCTCGGTCAGCCGCTGGGTCACCAGGCGCCGGTAGCCGGTGGGCGTCATGCCCTTGAGCTGCTGGAAGCGCCGGTTGAAATTGGACAGGTTGCTGAAGCCCGACTCGAAGCACACCTCGGTCACCGGCAGCTCGCTGCGGGCCAGCAGCTCGCAGGACTTGCTGATGCGCAGGCGGTTGACGAACTCGACGAAGCCGCGCCCGGCGGCCTGCTTGAAGAAGCGCGAGAAGTAGGTGGGGGTCATGCCCAGGTGGGCGGCGACCTGCTCCTGGGTGAGGTCCTGGGCGTAGTGCTGGAAGATGTAGTCCACCGCCCGGTTGATCCGTTCGACGTTGTGCTCGTCGGCCAGTTGCGAGGAAGTGACGGTAGAGAGCAACTGGTAGTCCTCGCATTCGGCGAGCTGTTCCATGAGGATAAAAAAGTATCCCAGGCGGGTCATGCCGCCGCTGTCGGCGATGCGTTGCAACAGTCGCCGGCTTTCGCTGATCAGCGCCGGGTCGCGGAACTCGATGCCGTAGCGCGCCCGCGCCAGCAGCGGGGCCAGGCGGTTCAGCTCGGAGAATACGCCGCTGCCGTCCTCCAGCACCTCGTCGGTGAAGTTCACCAGCATGTCGCGCCGGGCCACCACCTCGTCGGGCTCAACCTGGCTGATCCAGTTGTGCGGCAGGTTGGGACCGGTGAGGAACAGGGTGTCGGGGGCGAAGTTGCCGATGTAGTCGCCGATGAATACCTTGCCGGAGCTGGCGACGATCAGGTGCAGCTCGTATTCCTTGTGGAAGTGCCAGCGCACCAGCGGGCTGGGGAAGCCGTGCTGGCGGTAGATCAGCGAATGGCCTTCGTGATCGTCCATCAGCTCGTAGGACGGATCGGTGACTTTGCTGGCTCTGGGCATGGGCGCGGGCCGACCGGGGGAACGAAGGCACATCCTAGCCCGAAGCGGCGGGGCTGTGCAGGGGACCACCCGCGAGCCTCGCTCCCCTGCGTGGCGCCGGGTGGCCGCAGGGGCGGGTAGCGGGCCGTGGCTCTATCCGCCGCCATCCGCTTCAACGCCGCGCCGTGACCTGCGGCGTGGCGCCGGGAACCGCCAGGTTCACCGCCTTCTCCTCGCGCGGCGTACCTTCGGGCACCCAGTCGTAGGCCACCGGCAGCGCGCGGTAGACCCAGTTGCTCCGGGCGTCGCCGCGCGGCGCCTTGCCGAAGTAGGGGCTGACGTACTCCCAGACGATCTCGCCGCCGGGCGTTACCTGGAAGAAGCGTCCGTTCTGCCCTTCGTCGATCAGCGTATTGCCGTTGGGCAGGCGCCGCGCGCTGCTGATGAAGGCGCTGTAGAAGGCCCAGCCGGGCTGCTGCGAGTCCTCGGCAGTGTATTGCCAGACGATCTGCTTCTTCAGCGGGTCGATTTCCAGTACCCGCGAACCGGAGACCAGCCCGCGCGGTACCGAGGGGTAACCGGCGTCACCCTGGTTGTCGAACACCAGCAGGTTGCCGGCGCCCGGCAGGCCCTCGGGAATGAGGTGGGCGTCGTGCTGGCCACTGATCTGGTCCACCGGGCGCGGCAGCTTACGGGCGCTCTTCGGGTCGATCGGCGGAAGGTTCGGGCCGAGGCGCCAGACCACCTTGCCGCTGGCCTTGTCGACGATCGCTATGAAGTTGGCGTTGCGTGAGTCGAGCAGCAGGTTGTCCGGGGCGAAGCGCTGGTCGCCGGCAGCGTGCCAGCGGTTCTCGCCGAGCGGGGCGAGGTTGTTGATGTGCAGGTAGTCGGGGTTCTCGCTGGCCCGCACCCGCTTCAACTGGTCGGCGGTGAATCCGAATTCGTCGAGATGCTCCGAAGCGGTCCAGCTCCAGGCCAGCTTGCCCTGCGGCGTGACCTCGTAGATCACGTCATCGATTACCCGGGGCACGGCGAAGCCCTTCACCGCGTGGACCTTGTTCGCCAGCAGCAGGGTGTTGCCGTTGGCCAGCCGGCGCTGGTCGTGGTGCTGATGGGCGGCGCCGCCCGGCGCCTGGTCACCCCAGCGCCAGACCTCCTTGCCATCCCAGTCCAGCTCGCCGAGGGCCTGGTTGGCCAGGCCGTTGCCGGGCGAGGCCAGCTTGTCCGGAGCGGCCAGGTCGGCCAGTTGCAGCAGCACATGGCCGCGCTTGCCGCCGTTCAGGGCCGGGTCGATCACGGCGGCGGGGAAGCCGGGGTAGTCCCAGCGCTTCACCTCGTTGCCGTTCATGTCGATCAGGTGGGTCTTACGGTCTGCGCCGCTGAAGATCACGTACTGGTTGAAGGCCTTCTGCGGGTCGTAGCGGGTCACTCCGGTGGGGTAGACGCTGGGCGCGGCATGGGCGCCGGCGGCGAGCAGCGCGGCGCTGAGCAGGAGCATCGGGAATCTGGGCATGGCGGGTTCCTCGGCGATCGGTTCAGAAGTCGTAGCGGGCGGTCACGCCCAGGGTGCGCGGCGTGCCGAGCACGCCGGCGTAGCCGCCGTTGGCGGAATTCCAGAGGCTGGTGAAGTAGGTCTTGTCGAAAGCGTTCTTCAGCCACAGGGACAGGTCCCACTGGCCGTCCCCGTAGTCGCCGCGCAGGCCGGCGGAGGCGTTGACCAGGGCGTAGCTGGGGATCTGTCCGTATGCGGAATCGTCGATGGTGCCCACCGCCCTGGAGCGGAACGCGTAGCTGGCGGTGAGGTAGGGCTCCAGGCCATCGTCGAGCTTCCAGCGATACTCGCCATTGAGGTTGGCGATGTACTTCGAGGCACCGACCACCTGGTGCCCGCTGAGGTCGCAGGACGCCGGGGCGCCGGTCTGGAAGGCCACCTCGGGGGCGCACGGGGCGTTCTTGTAGGACAGGTAGCGAACGTCGTTGTAGGACGCATTGAAATTCAGGGTCAGGCCGCGGATCGGCAGGGCCGTCGCTTCGAACTCCAGGCCGCGCGAGCGCACATCGCCGGCATTGGTCAGGTACTGGGTGCGGTTGGCCTCGTCGTAGGCATTGGCCTGGTAGCCGTGGACCACGGTCCAGAACAGGTTGCCGTTGAGGATCAGGCGGTTGTCGAGGAGGGTGGTCTTCAACCCCAGCTCGGCATCGTTGGCGCGCTCGGTGCCAATCAGCAGCGAGTCGGCACCGGCGCTGGGAGCGCTGGCCACGGTCAGGTTGACGCCGCCGGATTTCTCGCCGTGGGACAGCGAGGCGTAGCCCAGAACCTGGTCGCTGAAGCGGTAGCTGAGGCTGAGCAGAGCGGACGGACTGACGCTGTGCAGGCCGATGTCGCCGCTGTCGTAGGCGCCGACCCTGCCGTTGCGCGCGGCCGCCGCCGCGCCGCTCACCGCGGCGCCGCCGAGCGGAGCGTAGCGTTCGACCCAGGCGGACTTTTCCTCGTAGGTGCCGCGCACGCCGGCGGTTAGGTCCAGGCGCTCGGTTAGGTGCCAGGTGCCCTGGGCGAACAGCGCGTAGCTGTCGGTGTCGATGTGCCCGCGACCGCGGGTGCTGACGTCGCTCAGGGCGCCGGCGGGGGTTCCGTTCCAGATGTCTGCCCTGGGCCCGTAGTCGGTGAAGGACTTGTTGTCGAGGTCCTGGCCGAAGTAGTAGGCGCCGAGCACGTAGTCGAAGAAGCCGCCGCTGGGCGAAGCCAGGCGGATTTCCTGCGACCACTGCTTGTCGCGCACCGAGACTCCGGCGTTATAGGCCGCCGGTACGTCCAGGCCGTCGTCGTTGCGCGGCGTGAAATCCCACCAGCGGTAGGCGCTGATGGAAGTGAGGGTGAAGTCGTTGGCCAGCTTCCAGTTGGCTTCCACCGAGGTTCCGCCCTGGAACACCGTGACCTGCTGGTCCGAGTCGAAGTTGACCTTGCGCCGATGGCCATCCACCAGCGTCGCGCCGGCCGCGGCGGCGCGCTGTTCGTAGCGGTTCACGCCGTTCACCGTGGGGCCGCTGCTGAACAGGGTAAGGACACCATTGTCGGAGTCTTCCTCGTTGTAGTCGCCGATCCAGCGCAGGCTGAAGTCGTCGTTCGGCTTGAACAGCAACTGCCCGCGGAAACCCTGGCGTGCGCCGCCGTTGAGGGTGTTGCCGTCGTGGAGGTTCTTCACGTAGCCGTCGTCGCGGGTGCGGTAGGCCGACAGGCGCCCGGCGAGGGTCTCGCCGAGCGGTCCGGAAATCGTGCCCCTGGCCTGGAAGTAGCCGTCCTCGCCGCCGGATATCTCAACGCTGCGCTCCGGAGTGAAGCTCGGCGCACGGGTGCCGATGTTGATCACCCCGGCCGTGGTGTTCTTGCCGAACAGGGTGCCCTGCGGGCCGCGCAAGACCTCCAGCTGCTCGATGTCGAGAAGGTCGAACGAGGCCATGCCGGGGCGGCCGAGGTAGACGTTGTCGAGGTACAGCCCGACGCTGCCTTCCAGGCCGTCGCTGGCCGGGTTGTTGCCGAGGCCGCGGATCGACACGCTGGACTGGCGCGCGTGGACGTAGGCGACGTTGGTGCTCGGCACCAGTTGCTGCAGGTCCTGCACCCGGTAGATGCGCTGGCTCTCCAGGGTTTCGCCGCCGAGCACGCTCATCGCGGTGGGCACATCCTGGGAGTTTTCCACCCGTCGCCGCGAGGTCACCGTGACGGTCTGCAGGGTGGTGGCCGGCTGCGCCTGGCGCGCCTCTTCGGTGCCCGCGGGGGTGTCGTCGGCGCCGGCCAGTTGCGCCCCTCCGGCGCAGGCCAGGCAGATCGACAGGGGCAGCAGGCGACGGCGGAACGGTGCGCTGCGGGACGACGGGATGGAGCGGTACGCGGGTCGGCGATTCATGTGTGGGTCCTGGATGAAGGGGTGACTGCTAATTCCGTATGGTTATTTATTTATGTTTTATATTGCTTTTACGGAATAAGAGATTGCCTTTATAAAAAGCCCACGCCGTCCCCGGCAATTGCATTCGCCCGATATTTTCCATGTAGAAAATGCATATCGATCTCCGCCAGCTCCGCCACTTCATCGCCCTTCACGAGCACCGCAGCTTCGTCGCCGCGGCGCTGGCGGTTAACCTTTCGCAATCGGCCTTCAGCCGCAGCATCCAGGCGCTCGAACACAGCGCTGGCTGCCGCCTGGTGGACCGCGCGGCCAAGGACCTGCGTCCGACCAAGCAGGGCCTGATCGTCCTCGAACATGCGCGCCGGCTGGTCAGCGGCGCGCACAACCTGGCCAACGAGATCGCCCTGTTCAACGGCCTGGAGGCCGGCGAACTGCGCTTCGGCGCCGGGCCGGCTCCCGCCACCTGGCTGGTGCCGCGTGCGGTGGGGCGCTTCAACGTGCGTTATCCGAAGGCGCGGGTGAGTTTCCAGGTCGAACACTGGCAGGCGCTGAACCGCCGCCTGCAGGCCGAGGAGTTCGAGTTCTTCGTCGCCGACACCCGGCATTTCGAGGCCGACCCGCAATACCGGACCTCGCGCCTGCGTCCCCGGCGCTGGCATTTCTGCTGCCGCGAGGGGCATCCACTGGCCGCGCGCGAGAGCGTTTCCGCCGAGGAGCTGCTGAGCTTCCCGCTGGCGACCAACATCAGCCCGCCGAACATCCGCAAGGTGCTGGTGGACCTCAGCGGGCGTCCCGACTTCCGCCCGGCCATCGAGTGCGAGAACGGCCATAGCCTGCTCGGCGTGGTTCTCGCCTCGGATGCCATCGGCATCAGCAGCGGCCTCGGCGACCTGGCGCCGCCGGGACAGGGAGGCCTGCGTCCGCTGCGGGTGCGCGAGCTGCCCGACGACCTCGACGAACTGCATACCCGCTACGGCATCGTCAGCCGCGCCGGCTACAGCCTGTCGCCGCTGGCGGAGGCGATGATCGACGAACTGAAGCGGGTCGACGACGCCACCTGAATTGCGTCGCACGCATGCCAACTATGTTCCGAATGCGCTTGCCGCCGGACGCGGCGGACCGCGAAATGAAGCGTCGTTTCCTTTTCGCGAGCCGTCATGAGCCAGCCCAAGCCGATCCGCAACGTCCTCTACATCATGTGCGACCAACTGCGTCGCGATTACCTGTCCTGCTACGGCCATCCCTATCTGCACACGCCGAACATCGACCGCCTGGCCGCGGCGGGCGTGCGCTTCGCCCGTGCCTATACCCAGGGCACCATCTGCGGGCCGTCGCGGATGTCCTCGTACACCGGGCGCTACGTCAGCAGCCACCAGGTGGCCTGGAACGCGGTGCCGCTGCCGCTGGAGGAGCTGACCCTGGGCGACTACCTGCGCGCCGCGGGAGTCCGCACCGCGCTGGTCGGCAAGACCCATGCCACGGCCAACCTGGAAGGCATGCGGCGGCTCGGCATCGATCCGGCTAGCGCGCGCGGCGCGGCCCTCGCCGAAGCCGGCTTCGAGCCCTACGACCGCAATGACGGGGTCTACCCGGATGACCCGGCCTTCGCCGACAAGCGCGAAAGCGCGCCCTACACCCACTACCTGCGGCGCCTCGGCTTCACCGGCGACAACCCCTGGCACGACTGGGCCAACGCCGCCGCCGGCGCCGACGGGGAAATCCTCAGCGGCTGGCGGATGCGCCATGCCGGATTGCCGACACGCTTGCCGGAGGCGCACAGCGAGACCGCCTATACCACCCGTCGCGCCATGGATTTCATCGACGAGCAGGGCGAGCGTCCCTGGTGCCTGCACCTGTCCTACATCAAGCCGCACTGGCCCTACATCGCGCCGGCGCCGTACCACGCGCTGTACCGCGCCGACCAGGTGCTCCCGGCGCTACGCGCGGCGCCCGGCGAAGAAAGCGACCACCCGGTGTACCGCGCCTTCCGCGAACATCGCGAGAGCCTCAATTTCTCCCGCGAAGACGTGCGCCGGCAGGTGATACCTACCTACATGGGGCTGATCCGCCAGGTCGACGACCAGCTCGGCCGGCTCTTCCAGCACATGCGCGCCAGCGGGCGCTGGGACGATACCCTGATCGTCTTCACCAGTGACCATGGCGATTTCCTCGGCGACCACGGCCTGGGCGAGAAGGAGTTCCTCCTCGAGTCGGCGGTGGGCGTGCCGTTGCTGATCCGCGATCCGCGCCCCGAGGCGGACGCCACCCGCGGCCGGGTGGAGGAGGCGCTGGTGCAGTCCATCGACGTACTGCCGAGCATCCTCGAAGCCTTCGCCGTCGAGCCCGCCAGCCATCGCATCGAGGGCCGTTCGCTGCTGCCCTTCGTCCATGGCGCGCCGCCGGCGGACTGGCGCCGCTACGCCATCGCCGAGTACGACTACGCCTTCCAGGCGCCGGCGCGGGAGCGCCTGGGCCGACCCATCGATGCCTGCCGCATGTACATGGTGCGCAGCGAGCGCTGGAAGTACATCGCCTACGACGGCTTCCGCGCCCAACTGTTCGACCTTGCCAGCGACCCCGGCGAATTGCGCGACCTCGGCGCCGACCCGGCGCATGCGGCGGTGCGCGAGGCCCATGCCGGGATGCTGTTCGACTGGCTGCGCGGGCTGAAGCGGCGGACTACCATCAGCAACGCGGAGATCGACCTGCGCGGCCAGGCGTTCCGCTACGGCGAGCCGGAAGGCGGGCGCCTGGTACCGATCGGTCTCTGGTGATCAGCGGCTGGCCTTGCGATAGGCCCCCGGCTGCTGTCCGGTGGCCTTGTGGAAGGCACGGGTGAAGGCGGCGGTGGACTGGTAGCCGACCGCCGCCGCGACCTCGGCGACGCTGGCGTCGGCGCGCAGCAGGGCGCAGGCGCGGTGCATGCGCAGGGCCAGCAGGACCTGCCCCGGCGACTGACCGCTGAGTTCGTTGAAGCGCTTGAAGAAGGCCGAGCGCGAGAGTCCGGTGCGTTCGGCCATCTGTTCCAGGCTCCAGGGCTGTTCGGGTGCCTCGATCAGCGCTTCCAGCAGGCCGGCGAACTGCGGCTGGCGTGCCAGTGCCACCAGGCCGCCGAGGGTCGGGTTGTCGAGCACCTGCTGGCGCAACACGTAGAGGAACAGCAGGTGGCTGAGGCGCTCCAGCAGAACCGGCGACGGCGCCGGCTGGCGGCGGCACTCGTCGACGATCAGGGCGAACAGGCGTCGCGCCGCGTCCAGCGCCGGATCGCCGGCGCGCAGGATCAGCCAGTCGGGCAGGGCGTCGACGATCAGCCCGGACAATCCCGAATGGAAGTGGAAGAACCCGCAGACCAGGCCGGCACCGTCCGCCGCGTTCCACTCCAGCGCCTGCATTTCGCCACGCGGCTGGCAGCGCGCTGCCTCGGCGGTGGCCTCGCTGGACAGGCGGAACTCGACGTCGCGCAGGAAGAACAGCGCGTCGCCGCTGTCCAGTCGCCAGCCCCGGGCGCTTCCGGCGACGTGCGCCCAGCAGTGTCCCTGCACCACCAGGTGGAAGCTGGCACGCGCCAGACCGTGGGTGGAGGCATGCCAGCCGCCGCAGTAGCGACCGACATGGAACAGGCTGGTGTCGACTTCGAGGCTGTCTAATAACCAATCGACAAGGGGGTTGGACGAATTCATCTAAGGGAAAGACTCAAGAGCAAGTGATAGCGACTTTAGAATATTGAATGGATTTCTTATTACCAAGAGACTTCTTCGACACCTCAACCACCGGAGTCGAAAGCATGTCACGCGTTCCCGTGCTCACCCTGGAAAACGCCCCCGAGGCGGCGCGTCCGTTCCTCCAGACCGCGCTGAACAACTCGGGTTATATCCCGAATCTGCTCGGCGTGCTGGCCAATGCGCCGGCCGCCCTGGAAACCTACCTCACCGTGTCCGGGCTGAACGCCAAGGCCAGCCTCGGCCTGCCCGAGCGGGAAGTGGTGCAACTGGTGGCGGCCACCACCCATGGCTGCGACTTCTGCGTTGCCGGGCACACCGCGGTGGCGCGCAACAAGGCGCGCCTGCCGGAGCCGGTGATCGAGGCCCTGCGCGCCCGCGGCGAACTGCCCGATGCCCGCTACGAAGCCCTGGCCGACTTCACCCGCGCGGTGATCGCCAGTCGCGGGGCGGTCACCGACGAACAGTTCGAAGCCTTCCGCGCCGCCGGTTTCGACCAGGCCCAGGCCCTGGAAGTGATCCTCGGGGTGAGCCTGGCGACGCTCTGCAACTTCGCCAACGTGTTCGCCCGCACGCCGCTCAATGCCGAGCTGGAGCAATATCGCTGGACCAACCCGCAGGCCTGAGCCTGCGCTTGCCGGGCGGCATGCCGCGCCGGCGCAAGGAGTGACGACCATGCTTGACCCGACCCTGAGCGACTGGCTCGACCGCCAGGCCGACGCCCTCGACCGCGGCGACGCCGATCCCGCCGCGCTGCTGCCGCGCCTGGCCGCCGCCGGCGTGCTCGGCGTGGCGGTGGAGGAACGCCTCGGCGGCGCCGGCGGCACGCTCGCCGACGCGGTGGAGCGGGTGGCCGCAGTGGCGGCGCGCTCGCTGACCGCGGCGTTCGTCTTCTGGGGCCAGCGCGCCTTCATCGAGTACCTGTTGCAGAGTCCCAACCAGGAACTGCGCCAACGCCTGCTCGGCGACCTGCTGGCCGGCCGCCTGGCCGGCGCCACTGGGCTGTCCAACGCGATGAAGTTCCTTTCCGGGATCGAGGCGCTGCAGGTGGTGGCGCACGCGGAGGAGGCCGGCTGGCGCCTGGACGGTCGCCTGCCGTGGGTGACCAACCTGCGCAGCGGCGATTTCGTGGTGGCGGCGGCGATCGAACACGGGGAGGGCGGCAAGCCCTTCGTCCTGGCGATTCCCGAAGGCCTCGCCGGCTTGCAGCGCTCGGCGGACCTGCGCCTGCTCGGCCTGCAATGCAGCAACACCGCCGCCCTCGATCTGCGCGCGGTGGCGGTCGGGCGCGACTGGCTGTTGCACGACGACGCCCGGCAGTTCCTGCCACGGGTGCGCCCGGCCTTCCTCGGCCTGCAATGCGGCATGGCCATCGGCCTGGCGCGCCGCGCACTGGACGAAGTGCAGCGGCACCTGGGCGGCAGCCGTTCGCTCCTGGATGGCGAGCTGGCGGCACAGCGCGAAACCCTCGACGGACACGTGGCGGCGCTGCACGCCGGACTGGCCAGCGGCGAGTTCGCCAGCCAGCCGGCACGCCTGTTCCGCATCCGCATCGGGCTCGCCGAAGCCGCCGCCAATGCCGTGCAACTGGAGTTGCAGGCCAGCGGCGGCAAGGCCTACCTGAGCGAGCACGGCGCCGGTTTCGCCCGCCGCTGGCGCGAGTCGGCGTTCGTCCCGATCGTTACGCCGAGCCTGGTGCAACTGCGCGCCGAACTGCAACGCCAGGCCGAGGCCAAGGCATGAGCGAGGCGCTCCTCGACGCTCGCGGGATCGCCCTCGGCTATCCGCGCGGTGCCGGCTGGCAGGCGGTGCTCGGCGATTTCGAATTGCGCCTGGGCGCCGGCGAGGTGGTCTCGATCCTCGGTCCCAGCGGCGTCGGCAAGTCCAGCCTGCTGCGCGTGCTGGCCGGCCTGCAGGAGCCGGCCGCCGGCAGCGTGCGGGTACTCGGCGAGCCCCTGCGCGGACCGCATCCGGGCGTCGCGGTGGCGTTCCAGGACCCCAGCCTGCTGCCCTGGCTGAACCTGGAGAAGAACGTCGCCTTCGGCCTCGATTTCGCCCGCCAGCCGCACCTCGACGCGGCCACCCGCCAGGCCCGCGTCGACCAGGCGATCGCCGCGGTCGGCCTGGAGCACGCCCGTGCCCGCTACCCGGCGCAACTCTCCGGCGGCATGGCCCAGCGCACCGCGCTGGCCCGCTGCCTGGCGCGGCAGCCGAAAGTGCTGCTGCTCGACGAACCTTTCGGCGCGCTGGACGAAGTGACCCGCGCCGACATGCAGCAGCTGCTGCTGCGGGCGATCCACGAGCGCGGCACCGCCGTGGTCCTGATCACCCACGATATCGACGAGGCCCTGCTGCTCTCCGAACGCATCCTGCTACTGGGTGACAGCCCGGCGCGGACCCTCGGCGAGTGGCGCATCGACCTGCCGCAGCCACGCGCGGAGCTGGTCGAGGAACTGGGCGCGTTGCGCATCGAGATCCTGAAAACCCTACGGCGGGCGAGCCGCACCCATGCCCATCCCATCGCTCAGCCGGAGGCCTCCCATGTGCCTGGACGACCCGACCCATTCCCGACGTGACATCCTCAAGCTCGCCGCGCTGCTCAGCGCTGCCGGCGCGTTGCCGCTGCTGAGCAGCCTGCAGGCGCGTGCCGCCGCCGAACCCGACGCGCCGGTGCGCATCGGCTACCTGCCGATCACCGACGCCACGCCCTTGCTGGTGGCCCATGCCAACGGCCTGTTCGAGGCCGAGGGCATCCAGGCCGAACGGCCGGTGCTGTTGCGTAGCTGGGCGCAGGTGATCGAGGCGTTCATCTCCGGCCAGGTCAACGTCATCCACCTGCTGTCGCCGATGACCGTCTGGGCCCGCTACGGCAGCAAGGTGCCGGCCAAGGTGGTGGCCTGGAACCACGTCGGCGGCTCGGGGCTCACGGTGGCTCCGGAGATCGCCGACGTGCGCCAGCTCGGCGGCAAGAGCGTGGCGATCCCGTTCTGGTACTCGATCCACAACGTGGTGTTGCAGCAACTGCTGCGCGACAACGGCCTGCGCGCGGTGAGCCGTGCGGTGGGCGCGGCGCTGGCCGCCGACGAGGTCAACCTGGTGGTGCTGCCGCCTTCGGACATGCCACCGGCGCTGGCCAGCAAGCGCATCCACGGCTACATCGTCGCCGAGCCGTTCAACGCCCTGGCGGAGAACCTCAAGGTCGGCCGGGTACAGCGCTTCACCGGCGATGTCTGGCGCAACCACGCCTGCTGCGTGGTGTTCATGCACGAACACGACCTGGAGCGGCGGCCGCAGTGGTCGCAAAAGGTGGTCAACGCCATCGTCAAGGCCCAGCTATGGACTCGCGAGCACCGCGCCGAGGCCGCACAGTTGCTGTCCAAGGCCGGAGCCAACCGCTACACGCCGCACGCACCGGAGGTCCTCGGCCGGGTGCTGGCGCCGGGCGCCGAGGAGCAGCAGGCCTATCTCGCCAGCGGCGCGATCCGCCACGCCGACTGGCAGGAGCGGCGCATCGACTTCCAGCCCTATCCCTATCCGAGCTATACCGAGGAACTGGTGCGGCGGCTGAAGGACACCCTGATCGAAGGCAATAATGCCTTCCTCGCCAGCCTCGATCCGCGCCAGGTGGCCAGTGACCTGGTGGACGACCGCTTCGTCCGCCAGGCCCTGGCAGAGGTCGGCGGGCTGCAGGCGTTCGGCCTCGCCGAGGGCTTCCAGCGCAGCGAGGAGATCAGCCCGTGAGGCAGACGCTGCGCCAGGGCGCGCTAGGCGTCGCCGGGCTGTTGACGCTGTTCGCCCTGTGGTGGCTCGGCGTGGCCCTGTTCGGCGCCGCCGACGGCCTTTCGGCACGCTTCTCGCCGCAGGCGACGTTGCTCAGCCTGGGTGAACTGCTGGAACGCCGCGAACTCTACGAGCACGTGCTGGTGAGCCTGAAACGGGTCCTGCTGGGCTTGTTCCTGGCGCTGCTGGTGGGAGTGCCGCTGGGGCTGCTGGTGGGCGCCTCGCGCAACCTGGAAGCGGCGACCACTCCGGCGTTCCAGTTCCTGCGGATGATCTCGCCGCTGTCGTGGATGCCCATCGCGGTGATGCTGATGGGCGTGGGCGACCAGCCGATCTATTTCCTGCTGGCCTTCGCCGCGCTCTGGCCGATCCTGCTGAATACCGCCGCCGGCGTGCGCCAGCTCGACCCGCGCTGGCTGCAACTGAGCCGTAGCCTCGCCGCCACGCCCTGGGAAACCCTGCGCCGGGTGATCCTGCCGGGCATCCTCGGCCATGTGCTGACCGGCGTGCGCCTGGCCATCGGCATCCTCTGGATCGTCCTGGTGCCTTGCGAGATGCTCGGCGTCAGCGCCGGGCTCGGCTACTACATCCTCGACACCCGCGACCGCCTGGCGTACTCCGAGCTGATGGCGATGGTGCTGCTGATCGGCCTGCTCGGCTACCTGCTCGACGCGGCGGCGCGCGGACTCTACCGGCGCTGGGCGCACGGGGCGCTCGGGTAGGACGAGGTACCGGTGCGCTGGCGGATAGCGCCGGGGCGCTATTCGCCCTACGGGTCAATGGGGCGCTCGGGTAGGGCGAATAGCCGCTCGCGGCTATCCGCCGGACGGGGTTCCGGTGCGCTGGCGGATAGCGCCGGGGCGCTATTCGCCCTACGGGGTAATGGGGCGCTCGGGTAGGGCGAATAGCCGCTTGCGGCTATCCGCCGGACGGGGTACCGGTGCGCTGGCGGATAGCGCCGGGGCGCTATTCGCCCTACGGGTCAATGGGGCGCTCGGGTCGGGCGAATAGCCGCTCGCGGCTCTCCGCCGGACGGGGTTCCGGTGAGCGGGCGGATAGCGCCGGGGCGCTATTCGCCCTACGGGGCCCTGGGGCGCTCGGGTAGGGCGAATAGCCGCGCGCGGCTATCCGCCGGACGGGGGTCCGGTGCGCTGGCGGATAGCGCCGGGGCGCTATTCGCCCTACGGGTCAATGGGGCGCTCGGGTAGGGCGAATAGCCGCTCGCGGCTATCCGCCGGACGGGGTTCCGGTGCGCTGGCGGATAGCGCCGGGGCGCTATTCGCCCTACGGGTCAATGGGGCGCTCGGGTAGGGCGAATAGCCGCTCGCGGCTCTCCGCCGGACGGGGTTCCGGTGCGCTGGCGGATAGCGCCGGGGCGCTATTCGCCCTACGGGGTTCGGGGCTCGGGGCTCGGGTGGGGCGGGCGAATGTGTTGATCCACCAACACTTGCCCAGCAGTTGCGCCCGCACAGTGACAGGGGCTTGCCACCCAGGCCTTGTCCGGCGCGGCCCCGCGGCCCGGCACGGGCTGTGCACGGGGTGCCGGATGCACAGGCAAGCCAAGGAGTCCCCATGCCGCGCGAAATCCGTCTCAACGCCTTCGAAATGAACTGTGTCGGCCACCAGTCGCCCGGCCTCTGGGCGCATCCGCGCGACCGCTCCTCGCAGTACAAGGACCTGGAGTACTGGACCGACCTGGCGCGGTTGCTCGAACGCGGCCGTTTCGACGGACTGTTCATCGCCGACGTGCTGGGCATCTACGATGTGCTCGACGGCAATGGCGACGCGGCGATCCGCCAGGCCGCCCAGGTACCGGTGAACGACCCGCTGGCGCTGATCACGCCGATGGCCGCGGTGACTCGCCACCTGGGCTTCGGCCTGACCGCCTCGCTGTCCTTCGAGCATCCCTATCCCTTCGCCCGCCGACTCTCGACCCTGGACCACCTGACCAAGGGCCGGATCGGCTGGAACGTAGTGACCTCCTACCTGGAAAGCGGCGCGCGCAACCTCGGCCAGCAGGCCCAGCTCGACCACGACCGCCGCTACGACTATGCCGACGAATACCTCCAGGTGCTCTACAAGCTCTTCGAAGGCAGTTGGGAGGACGGCGCGGTGCTCCGCGACCGTCGCCGAAGGATCTTCAGCGACCCGGGCAAGATTCACGAGATCCGCCATGTCGGCGAGCACTTCCAGGTACCCGGCATCCATCTCTGCGAACCGTCGCCGCAGCGCACGCCGGTGCTCTACCAGGCCGGCGCGTCGAGTCGTGGCAAGCGCTTCGCCGCCGAGCACGCCGAGTGCGTGTTCGTCGCCGCGCCATCGAAGACCGTGCTCAAGCAGGCGGTCGCCGACATCCGCCAGCGCGTCGCCGAGGCCGGCCGCGATCCGCGCAAGGTACTGGTGTTCAACCTGCAGACGGTGGTGCTGGGCGAAACCGACGCCAAGGCCAGGGCCAAGTTCGACGAATACCGCGCCTTCGTCAGCTACGAAGGGGCCCTGGCGCTGATCTCCGGCTGGACCGGGATCGACTTCGGCCAGTATCGGCCGGATCAGGTGCTGCGGCACATCCACACCAATGCGATCCAATCGGCGGTGGAAGCGTTTTCCAGCGCCGATCCGACGCGCACCTGGACGGTCCGCGAGCTGGCCGACTGGGTCGGTATCGGCGGCTTCGGCCCGCTGTTCGTCGGCAGCCCGGCGACCGTCGCCGACCTGTTGCAGGAGTGGGTGGAGGACACCGACGTGGATGGCTTCAACTTGGCCTATGCGCTGGCCCACGAAACCTTCAGCGACGTGGTCGAATTGCTGGTGCCGGAGTTGCAGAAGCGCGGGGTGTACAAGACCGAATACGCGCCGGGAACCCTGCGCGAGAAGTTGTTCGGCGACGGCCCGCGGCTGCCGGATTCCCATCCGGCGGCCGGCTATCGCGACCTGCGGGCGCTCTGGGAGAAGGAGGCCGGGCGCAACGCGCTGCCGGCCTGACCTGGGCGGACGGCGGATGACGCCGGTGGCGCTATCCGCCCCCAAGGCCCGGGACGGCCCCTAGAGCCAGGCGTGCCGCGGTGGCTTCACCCCATTCAACTGGTAGTTGCCGATGGCATGGTATTTCCAGCGCACCGGGTCATGCAGGGTGTGGGTGCGGGCGTTGCGCCAGTGACGGTCGAGATTGAGTTCCTCCAGGGTCGAGCGCGTGCCGGCCAGTTCGAACAGCCGGTTGGCGGCGAGCAGGGCGGCTTCGGTGGTGAGCACCTTGGCCTCGGCCACGGCGATCGAGGCGGCGGCCACGCTCTCCTCGTCGGGGGCGGCGAGCGCCGCTTCGATGGCGTCGGCCGCCAGGTCGAGCACGGCTTCCGCGGCGCGCACGCGGATGCGCAGGTCGCCGACCTGCTGGATGGTGTAGGGGTCTTCCCAGGCATGCTGCTGGTTGGCGTCTATCCATGGCCGCGCGTGGCGGCGCACCTGCTGCACGGTCTCGGCGAGGATGCCACGGGCGATGCCGGCGTCGATGGCGGCCTGGATGAACTGCGATACGGCGCCGGCGGCGGTGGGGCGGTCGAAGGCGCGGTGCACCGGGATGACGTGCTCGGCCGGCACCCGCACGTTGTCCAGGATGACGGTGCCGCTGGCGGTGGTGCGCTGGCCGAAGCCGGACCAGTCGTCGATCACCGTCAGCCCCGGCGCGTCGCGCGGGATGAACGCCAGGTGCGCGCGCTGCTCGGCGTCGAGGCCGACGGCCGGTACCCAGTGGGCGAGCAGGGCGCCGCTCGAATAGAACTTGCGGCCGTCGATGCGGAACCCGTCGCCATCCGCCAGCACTCGTGTCTGGAATTCGGCGACGGTACGGCTGTGGCGTTCGGAGAAGGCGTTGCCGAAGCGCACGCCGTCTAGCACCAGGCCGTAGAAGAAGCGTTTCTGCTCCTCGCTGCCGTCCAGGCGCAAATGGTCGAGCACCGCCAGGTGGTTCTGCGGCAACTGCGCCAGGGACGGGTCTACCGCGGCGATGGTCTTCAGTACTTCGGCCAGGGTCCGGTAGCCGACCTCGGCGCCGCCGTAGGCGCGCGGTACGCTGATGCCCCATAGGCCGCTCTGCGAGAAGGCTTCCAGTTCGGCCACCGGCAGCCGGCGCTGGCGGTCGCGCAGCGAGGCTTCCTCGGCGAACAGCCCGGCCAGTTCGCGGGCGACGCGGATCGCCTCGGCGTCGTCGGTGATGCGCCGGGCCGGGGTCCGTGGCAGCGGTTGCCGATAGGGATCGGCGGCGTTCTTTTCCAGTGCGCTCATGGCAACTCCTTGCGATGGGATGGGCGAGGTTCAGCGGGACGCCGTGGCCGGACCGCTGCCGATCTGCCAGACGTAGGGCGGCTCGCTGCCGTTGATCTCCCAGTCGCCGACGATCCGTTGCTTGTAGATCAGGGGATTGTGCGAGGCGGCGGTGCGCGCATTGCGCCAGTGGCGGTCGAGCTGCTTGCCGCGGCCGACGGCGGAAGCGCCGCTGGCGTCGAACAGCTCGCTGGTGGCCTGCAACACCAGTTCGGCGACGATCGCCTGGGCCTTGGCCGATTCGATCTCGGCGGCGATATTGGCCTCCTTCTCCGCCTGCGGGTCGCCTACGAAGCGCGCCAGGTAGGCGCGCTGGGCCGCTTCGGCGGCGCGCAGGGTGGCCGCCTCGGCGGCGTAGACGCGCGCGGCGATGCGCCCGACCACCTGCTGCACCTGGGGATCCTGGCTGACTCGCGGGGCATTGCCGTGGCTGTAGATACGGGTCCGCCCGCGCACCTCGGCGGCGACGTCGCGCAAGGCGGCGCGGCCGGTGCCGGCCAGCACCGCGAGCAGGACCAACTGGTAGAACGCGGTCTGGTACTTGAAGCGGCTGGCGAAGTCGATGAGGTTCTCTTCCTCCACCTCGGCGTCCTCGAACAGCGACGTGCCGCTGCCGGTGGTGCGCTGGCCGAAGCCGTCCCAGTCGTCGCTCTGGCGCACGCCGGGCTGGTCGGTGCGGATCGCCGCGATCACGTCGGCGCCGGTGTCGTCGCGCTGGGCATACAGATCGATCCAGTCGGAGAAGAGGCTGCCGGTGCTGTAGTACTTGCTGCCGTTCACCACCCAGCGACCGTCGTCCTTGCGCGAGACGCGGGTGAGCACTTCGCCCAGCCGTACCGAACCGACCTCGGTCCAGGCGCAGCCGACCAGGTCGCCCTCGACGAAGCGCCGCAGCCAACGGTCGCGGCCAGGGCCGGGCTCGGCATTGAGACGGTCCTCGACGAAGGCGAAGTGGCCGCGCAGGGCCTGGGTGATGTTGGAGTCGGCCTCGGCCAGTTCGATCAGCAACTGAACCAACTGCGGCAGCGAGGCGCCGGCGCCGCCGTGCTCGCGCGGCACGCGCACGGCGCCGAAGCCGGCCTGCTTGAGCCAGGCGATCGCCTCGTGGGGCAGTTCGCGTTGCCGTTCGCGCTCGACGGCGCCTTCGGCGATGCGCGCGAAGATCGGTCGGAAACGCTGGGCGAGCAGTTCGTAGTCGGCGCCTTCGGAGAGACTGGCGGCGGTGGCTTCGGGATGGACGCGGGCGTTCATGCGGACTCCTGGTAGGCAGCGGGGCCGTCCGGTCGACGGCTACCCTGGAGTCCGGGCTGTTGCACAGCCTGTGCCGACCCGCGCAGGCCACTGGTTGCGCGGGTTCGCGCGAGCAGGAGGTGTTGCCGGGGCGGCAGCCTGTTGCGCGGCTGCTGCCTGGCGGACAGTGGGGGAGGTGGCGGCAGGTCCCTCTCCCGGCGGGAGAGGGACAGGCGCTTCAGAAGATGTAGTCGGTGGTGAGGAAGTTCGACGCGCGGTTGCGGATGATCTCGCTGACCAGGGTCTTGTTCGCCTCGGTGTCGCGGGTCGCCACCAGGGTGCGGATGGAGAACACCCGCAGCGCGTCATGGACCGACAGGGTGCCTTCCGCCGAATTCTTCCGGCCGTTGAACGGGTAGCTGTCCGGGCCGCGCTGGCACTGGGCGTTGACGTTGATCCGGCCGACCTGGTTGGCGAAGGCGTCGACCAGCCGGCCGATCTGCGCCGGGTCGTTGCCGAACAGGCTCAACTGCTGGCCGTAGTCGGAGCGCAGGACGTAGTCGATCACCTCGTCCAGCTCGCGATAGGGCACCACCGGCACCAGCGGACCGAACTGCTCCTCGTGGTAGAGGCGCATGTCCGGGCTCACCGGACTCAGCAGGGCGGGGTAGAAGAAGCTCTGTCGATGCTCGCCGCCGCCCGCATTGACCACTCGTGCGCCCTTGGCCAGGGCGTCGTTCAGCAGGCCTTCGAGGTAGTCGACCTTGCCCGGCTCCGGCAGCGGTGTCAGCGCCACTCCCGGTTCCCACGGCATGCCCGGCTTGAGGCTGGCCAGGCGCGCGCTGAACTTGTCGAGGAACGGTTGCAGCACGCTTTCGTGGACGAACAGGATCTTCAGCGCGGTGCAGCGCTGGCCGTTGAAGGACAGCGCGCCGGTGACCGCCTCGTTCACCGCGTTGTCCAGGTCGACCTGCGGCAGGACGATGCCCGGGTTCTTCGCGTCCAGGCCGAGGGCGGCGCGCAGGCGGTGCGGGCGGGGGTGCAGCTTCTTCAGGTCGCTGGCGCCGGAATGGGTGCCGATGAAGGCGAACACGTCGACCTTGCCGCTGGCCATCAGCGCCGACACGGTTTCCCGGCCGCGTCCGTAGATGACGTTGATCACTCCCGGCGGGAAGCTGTCGCGGAAGGCTTCCAGCAGCGGGCGGATCAGCAGCACGCCGAACTTGGCCGGCTTGAACACCACCGTATTGCCCATGATCAGCGCCGGGATCAGGGTGGTGAAGGTTTCGTTCAGCGGGTAGTTGTACGGCCCCATGCACAGCGCCACGCCCAGCGGCACCCGGCGGATCTGGCCGAGGGTGCCCTGTTCCAGTTCGAAACGGCTGGAGCGGCGGTCGAGTTCCTTCAGCGCTTCGATGGTATCGACGATGTAGTCGCAGGTGCGGTCGAACTCTTTCTCGGAGTCCTTGAGGTTCTTGCCGATTTCCCACATCAGCAGCTTGACCACCGCCTCGCGTTGCTCGCGCATCCGCGCCAGGAAGCGTTCGACGTGCTGGATGCGCTCGGCCACCCGCAGGTTCGGCCACAGGCCCTGGCCGTGGTCGTAGGCCCGCACCGCGGCGTCGAGCGCGGCGAGCGCCGCGTCGGCGTCGAGCAGCGGGGTGCTGCCGAGGATCACCTGGCGCTCGCCGTCGGCCTCGGCGAGGAATACCGGGCTGCGTACCGGCGCCAGCGGGCCGTCCCAATGTCGCAGTTGGCCGTCGACCAGGTAGTCGCGCTGCTCGATGGGGGCGTCGGGGCGGTACTGCTCGGGAATGGCGTCGAGGCTGGGAAACAGCGAATCGAGGTGGAGCGGGGCGGTCATGGCGGGTCCTCGAATGACGTGGATGAAAGGCGTGGGACTGTTGTAGCGCGGTCCGGGGCGAAGGTAAATCGTTTCAGCAGGAAAACCGTCGCGCCCTTGCCGGAAGTCAGCCTTTGCTCCCGCTTCGTGGGGGGCGGGAGCAAAGGCATGACGCCGGCTGGCTTCAGGCGTCGGCGGTAGGCTCTTCGCGGGGCCGCGCCGGCGGTGGCTCAAGCAGTTCCTGCTGCTCGGCATAGCGCTGGCGGATATCGAAGTCGCGCGGCCAGCGCGAGGCTTCGTGGTCGGGGCGTTGCATCGGTTCGGTCATGGCTGGACTCCGGTCGGGCTGGTGCTCAGAGCACCAGCGACAGCAACAGGATGAAGACCAGGCCGACCACGGAGAGGATGGTCTCCATCGCGGTCCAGGTCTTGAAGGTCTCGCTGACGCTCATGTTGAAGTACTGCTTGACCAGCCAGAACCCGGCGTCGTTGACATGGGAGAGGATCAGCGAGCCGGCGCCGGTGGCGAGTACCAGCAACTCGCGGTTGACGCCGGGAATCAGGTCGATCACCGGCACCACGATGCCGGCCCCGGTGATGGTGGCGACGGTGGCCGAGCCGGTGGCGATGCGGATCACCGCGGCCACCAGCCAGGCCAGCAGGATCGGCGAGATCTGCGCGTTCACCGCGAGATGGCCGATGACGTCGCCGACCCCGCTGGCCACCAGCATCTGCTTGAAGCCGCCGCCGGCGCCGATGATCATCACGATGGCGGCGGTCGGTGCCAGGCTCTGGTCGAGCAGCCTGAGGATCTTCTTCGAGTCGAAGCCACGGGCGTAGCCGAAGGTATAGAGCGCCACCAGCAGGGCCAGGAGCAGGGCGCTGATCGGATGGCCGATCATGTCCATCCAGGCGCGGAACGCGTGGCCATCGGGGAAGGCGACGTCGGCGAAGGTCTTCAGCAGCATCAGGAACACCGGCAGCAGCACGGTCGCCAGGGTCACGCCGAAGCTGGGCAGGTCCTGGGTCTCGGGCTCGTGGGCGATCTGCTCCACCAGTTCCGCCGATGGCGTGCCGGGGATGTAGCGCGAGACCAGCGCGCCGAACAGTGGGCCGGCGATGGCGGCGGTGGGCAGGGCGACGATCAGGCCGTAGAGGATGGTCTTGCCGATGTCGGCGCCGAACACGCCGATCGCCAGCAGCGGGCCGGGGTGCGGCGGCACCAGACCGTGCACCGCGGAAAGGCCGGCGAGCAACGGGATGCCGATCTTGATCAGGGACACGCCGCTGCGCCGGGCGACGATGAACACCAGCGGGATCAGCAGGATGAAGCCGATCTCGAAGAACAGCGGGATGCCCACCAGGAACGCGGCGAGCATCATCGACCAGTGCACCCGCTCCTTGCCGAAGGCGCGGATCAGGGTGCGGGCGATCTGGTCGGCGCCGCCGGAATCGGCCATCAGCTTGCCGAGCATGGTGCCCAGGGCGAGGATCACGCCGACGAAGCCGAGCACGCCGCCGAAGCCGTCCTGGAAGGATTTGACGATCTTCTCCACCGGCATCCCCGAGGTCAGGCCGAGGAAGCCGGCGGCGATGATCAGGGCGATGAAGGGATGCACCTTGAAGCGGGTGATCAGCACGATCAGGCCGATGATGGTCACCAGGGCGTCGAGGAGCAGGTAGGCATCGTGTGACATGCCGAACATGGAGGGCTCTCCTTTTGTCGTTGTTCTACCGGAGTTGCTGTTTCATTGAAGCGCCTTTTCGGGGTAGCGCTATCTTTGTCGGACAAGCGAAAGACTTCAGGCGGCGGCGTGCTCCAGCCACCAGGCGTGGGTGGCCTGCGCCAGGCATTCCACCGGCAGGGTGGCGTCCAGGCGCAGGGTCAGGGGTTCGTCGAGCGGCGGCTCGAGGGCGGCGAACTGGCTGTCGATCAGGGTCGCCGGCATGAAGTGGCCGGGGCGCTGGGCGACGCGCTCGGCGGCGACCGCCGGGGTCAGTTCCAGGTAGACGATGCCGAGGCCGGGCACCGCGCGGCGCAACCGGTCGCGGTAGGCGCGCTTGAGGGCGGAACAGGTCAGTACCGGCAGCTTGCCGGTGGCCACCGCCTGGCGCAGCTGCTCGGCGAGGGTGTCCAGCCAGCCGGCGCGGTCGTCGTCGGTGAGGGGGATGCCGGCGCTCATCTTGCGGATGTTGGCGGCGGGATGGAAGCTGTCGCCTTCGATGCCGTGGGCGCCGCTGCGCTGGCAGAGGGCCTGGCTGACGCTGGACTTGCCGCAACCGGCGACACCCATGATGACCAGGGCTTGGAGGGGTGGATGCATGGAACACCTCAAGCGTGAGACAGCGCTGTCTTTGCGACCTGGAAAAAATCGCGCGAGCCTGGCTCCGCCTTCTTGTCGTTGTGGTCTGTCGAATCCCGCGCGGGCAGTGGCGGACAGGCCGCCTCAGGCGATTGCCCAGGTCGCGAGACAGCGCTACCTTAGTGCCTGGAATTTTGTTTGGCAAGCAGGCCACGATGAGCATCACCAAGAACGACAAGAACACGCGAACCACCGGACGTCCCACCCTCAACGAAGTCGCGCGCCGCGCCGGGGTCAGCCCGATCACCGCGTCGCGCGCGTTGCGCGGCGTCGCCAGCGTCGCCGAAGAACTGGCGCAGAAGGTCCGCGACGCCGCCCGCGAACTCGGCTACGTGGCCAACCCCGCGGCGCGCGCGCTGGCCTCGGCGCAAAGCCACAGCGTGGCGGTGCTGGTGCCGTCGCTGGCCAACCTGCTGTTCATCGAGACCCTCGAGGCGATCCACGCGGTACTGCGGCCGCAGGGCCTGGAGGTGCTGATCGGCAACTTCCACTACTCGCGCAACGAGGAAGAGGACCTGATCCGCAACTACCTGGCCTACCAGCCGCGCGGCCTGCTGCTGACCGGCTTCGAGCGCACCGAGAGCGCCCGGCGGATGATCGAGGCCAGTGGCATTCCCTGCGTGTACATGATGGACCTGGACTCCGGCGCCGGGCTCAATTGCGTCGGCTTCTCCCAGTTGCGCGCCGGCGAGGCCGCTGCCGAGCACCTGCTGGCACGCGGCCGCAGGCGCCTGGCCTACATCGGCGCCCAGCTCGACCAGCGCACCCTGCTGCGCGGCGAGGGGTTCCGCCGCGCCTTGCAAAAAGCCGGCTGCTACGACCCGGGGCTGGAAATCCTTACGCCGCGGCCGTCCTCGGTGGCCCTCGGCGGCGAACTCTTCGTGCAGTTGCTGGCCAGCCAGCCGCAGGTCGACGGGGTGTTCTTCTGCAACGACGACCTGGCCCAGGGCGCGCTGTTGGAGGCCCTGCGCCGTGGGGTCAAGGTGCCGGAGCAGATCGCCGTGCTCGGTTTCAACGACCTGCCGGGTTCGGACTGCACGGTCCCGCGCCTGAGCAGCATCCGCACCCCGCGCGAAGCCATCGGCCGGCGCGCGGCGGAGCAGTTGCTGGCGCTGATCGCCGGCAAGGAGGTGCGCGATAGCGCGCTGGACATGGGGTTCGAGCTGATGGCGCGGGAGAGCACCTGAACCCGCGGCCCGACGGTGCGGCCGTTCAGGGACATGTCGAGGGTTGGGCAGCGCCGCCGGGCGTAACGGCTTGCCGAGTAGGGCGAATAGCGCCGCAGGCGCTATCCGCCGTTACGCCGGGTTTCACGGCGGATAACCGCGAGCGGTTATTCGCCCTACGGGGGCGTGTCGAGGGCTGGCAGCGCCTCCGGGCGGAACGGCTTGCCGAGTAGGGCGAATAGCGCCGCGGGCGCTATGCGCCGTTACGCGGGGTTTCACGGCGGATAACCGCGAGCGGTTATTCGCCCTACGGGGACATGTCGAGGGTTGGGCAGCGTCGCCGGGCGTAACGGCTTGCCGGTAGGGCGAATAGCGCCGCAGGCGCTATCCGCCGTTACGCCGGATTTCACGGCGGATAACCGCGAGCGGTTATTCGCCCTACGGGGACATGTCGAGGGTTGGGCAGCGTCGCCGGGCGTAACGGCTTGCCGGTAGGGCGAATAGCGCCGCAGGCGCTATCCGCCGTTACGCCGGATTTCACGGCGGATAACCGCGAGCGGTTATTCGCCCTACGGGGACATGTCGAGGGTTGGGCAGCGTCGCCGGGCGTAACGGCTTGCCGGTAGGGCGAATAGCGCCGCAGGCGCTATCCGCCGTTACGCCGGATTTCACGGCGGATAACCGCGAGCGGTTATTCGCCCTACGGGGACATGTCGAGGGTTGGGCAGCGTCGCCGGGCGTAACGGCTTGCCGGTAGGGCGAATAGCGCCGCAGGCGCTATCCGCCGTTACGCCGGATTTCACGGCGGATAACCGCGAGCGGTTATTCGCCCTACGGGGACATGTCGAGGGCTGGGCAGCGTCGCCGGGCGGAACGGCTTGCCGAGTAGGGCGAATAGCGCCGCGGGCGCTATCCGCCGTTACGCCGGGTTTCACGGCGGATAACCGCGAGCGGTTATTCGCCCTACGGGGGCGTGTCGAGGGCTGGCAGCGCCTCCGGGCGGAACGGCTTGCCGAGTAGGGCGAATAGCGCCGTAGGCGCTATGCGCCGTTACGCGGGGTTTCACGGCGGATAACCGCGAGCGGTTATTCGCCCTACGGGGACATGTCGAGGGATGGGCAGCGTCGCCGGGCGTAACGGCGTGCCGGTAGGGCGAATAGCGCCGCAGGCGCTATCCGCCGTTACGCCGGATGTCACGGCGGATAACCGCGAGCGGGTATTCGCCCTACGGGGACATGTCGAGGGATGGGCAGCGTCGCCGGGCGTAACGGCGTGCCGGTAGGGCGAATAGCGCCGCAGGCGCTATCCGCCGTTACGCCGGATTGCACGGCGGATAACCGCGAGCGGTTATTCGCCCTACGGGGACATGTCGAGGGTTGGGCAGCGTCGCCGGGCGTAACGGCTTGCCGGTAGGGCGAATAGCGCCGCAGGCGCTATCCGCCGTTACGCCGGGTTACACGGCGGCTACCCGCGAGCGGTTATTCGCCCGACGGGGACCTGTCGAGGGTTGGGCAGCGACGCCGGGCGTAACGGCGTGCCGGTAGGGCGAATAGCGCCGCAGGCGCTAGCCGCCGTTACGCCGGGTTACACGGCGGCTACCCGCGAGCGGTTATTCGCCCGACGGGGACCTGTCGAGGGTTGGGCAGCGACGCCGGGCGTAACGGCGTGCCGGTAGGGCGAATAGCGCCGCAGGCGCTAGCCGCCGTTACGCCGGGTTTCCCGGCGGATAACCGCGAGCGGTTATTCGCCCTACGGGGACATGTCGAGGGTTGGGCAGCGTCGCCGGGCGTAACGGCTTGCCGGTAGGGCGAATAGCGCCGCAGGCGCTATCCGCCGTTACGCCGGATTTCACGGCGGATAACCGCGAGCGGTTATTCGCCCTACGGGGGCGTGTCGAGGGCTGGCAGCGCCTCCGGGCGTAATGGCTCGCCGTTACGCCGGTGTCTCAAGCCACCGCGTAGTAATGCTTGACGAAGCCGCCGTCGGCAACCTCCCAGAGCACCGGGGTGCCCTTGCTGACGAACCAGCTGTCGCCGGCCTTGTAGAGCGTGCTCTGGCCGGTGGACTCGTCGGTGAGGCGGACCTCGCCGCTGACCACCGTGGCCTGTTCGCTGAACGGATAGGTCATGCGGAACTTGCCGGCGGTGGTGCCGAAGTAGGCGGCGCTGACCGGGTCGGTGGGGGCTCCGGCGGTCATCTTGCCGAAGGCTTTCACCTCGCCTTCGAGGATCTCCGAGCCGAGGTCGGCGACGCTGCCCCAGGCGTCCAGTTCGTCGAGGGTGATGCCGTGGCGGATAACGGTAATGGCCATGGGAATGCTCCTTGTAGAGTGATCGGTAGGTTTCAGCGCCGGCCGTTCCAGTAGCCGGAGAGCTGGTGCCAGGTCTTGCCCGCGCTGAGCAGCAGCGGGCGGAAGTGGTCCTTGCCGTGGATCGGGATGCGGCGTACCGAGCTGAGCAGGTCGTAGCGCGCCGAGCCTTCGCTCATGCCTTCGGCGAGGACCTTGCAGACGATGTGGCTGGGGGTCACGCCGAACCCGGAATAACCCTGGACGAAGAACGCGTTGGGCCGCCCCGAGAGGCTGCCGATCTGCGGGAACAGGTTGGCGCTGCAAGCCATCGGCCCACCCCAGGCGAGGTCGATGCGGACGTGCTCCAGGTAGGGGAAGATCTTCAGCATCAGCTTGCGGTTCCAGGCCTTGAGGTCGCCGGGTATGCGTTCGACGAAGGGCGTGGCGGCGCCGAACAGCAGGCGGTTCTCGTTGGTCACCCGGTAGTAGTCGATGACCGGGCGGATGTCGCTGTAGGCGCCGCGGATCGGGCTGATCCGCTGGATCAGTTCGTCCGGCAGCGGCTCGGTCATCATCTGGAACGCGTAGGTATTGATGGTGGTGCGGTGCAGCTCGGGCTCGAGCCGGTTGAGGAAGCTGTCGCAGGCCCAGAGCAGCTTGTTCGCGGTGACCGAGCCCTTGGCCGTGCGCACGCGGATGCGCTCGCCGTATTGCACCTCCAGCGCCGGGCTGTATTCGAATATCCGTGCGCCGAGGCCGGCCAGCGCCTTGGCTTCGCCGAGCAGCAGGTTGAGCGAGTGCACATGGCCGCCGCCCATGTGCAGCAGGGCGCTGCCGTAGGCGTCCGAGCCGATGATCTGGCGCACCTCGGCACCGTGCAGGTAACGGATCTCATGGGGCGAGCCGAGCGACCGGAACTCCTTTTCCCAGGCCTGCAGGGTCTTCGCCTGGCGCGCGTTGAAGCCCATGTAGCCGTAGCCGTGGCAGAAGTCGGCGTCGATGGCGTACTTCTCGATACGGCCCTTGATGATGTCGGCGCCGAGGTCGCTGATCTCGAAGATCGCCCGCAGGCCGTCCTCGCCGACGTCCTTGCGGATCTTCTCCAGGTCGTGGCCGATGCCGGCCATGATCTGCCCGCCGTTGCGCCCGGTACCGCCGAAGCCGAGGTGGCGGGCCTCCAGCACGACGATGTCGGTGATGCCGTGCTCGGCCAGTTCCAGCGCGGTGTTGATGCCGGAGAAGCCGCCGCCGATCACCACCACGTCGGCGTCCAGGTCGGTTTCCAGGGAGGGGAAGGACAGCTCGTACTTCTTGGTCGCCGTGTAGTAGGTCGGCGTCTCGATGTTGATCATGGATGCGGCCTGGCAAGGGGTGGATGTACCTATTAGACGCTCCGTGGCCGCCGCGGTCTTGTTCCTGTCTGCCGCCGGCTTGACCGGCCCTGCCAGGCGCGCTTCAGCCCAGCGTGGCGATCACCCGTGGCGCGACGAAGTCGATGAAGGCGCGCAGCTTGGGCGAGACCTGGCGGCCGGACGGCCAGAGCAGGAAGAACCGCGCGCGGCGCTCGCAGAAGGCGTCGAGGACGCTGACCAGGCGTCCTTCGCGCAGCGCCTCGCGGATCGAGAAGTCCGGCAGGCAGGCGATGCCCTGGTCGCGCAGGGCGAAGCAGACGCGGGTCTCGATGTTGTTGCAGACCATCGACACCGGAATCTGCGGCGGGGCTTCGCCGTCCGCGCGGCGCAGCGGCCATTCCTCGAGGCGGCCGGTGTTGGAGAAGCGGTAGTGCAGGCAGGTGTGCCGCAGCAGGTCTTCCGGGCAGCGTGGCGTGCCGTGGCGGGCGAAGTAGGTCGGCGAGCCGACCAGCTTCAACTGGAACTCGCCCAGTTCGCGCATGGACAGCCGCGAATCCACCGGCTGGCCGGTGCGCAGGACCACGTCGAAGCCTTCGTCGACGACATCCACCACGCGATCGCTGAAGTCGAGGTCTAGCTCGATGTCCGGATAGGCCTGCATGAAATCGGCGAGCGCCGGCAGGACCAGCCCGCTGACCAGCGGCAGGCTGACCCGCAGGCGCCCGCGCGGGGTCTCGCGGCTTTGCGACAGCTCCAGCTCGGTGGCTTCGATCTCGGCCAGGATGCGCCGGCTGCGCTCGAGGAACAGGCTGCCTTCGGCGGTCAGGGTGATGCTGCGGGTGCTGCGGTGGAACAGGCGCACGCCGAGCTTCTCTTCCAGGCGGGCGACCCGCTTGCCCACCGCCGAGGCGCTGACGCCGAGGGTCCGAGCGGCGCCGACGATGCTGCGGGTCTCGGCGACGCGGACGAAGACGGTGAAACCGCTGAGGCTGTCCATGCAAGGCTCCGATTACGGACATGAAGGTCCGGATAGAGCGGAACTCTATCCGTCTTTTTCCGCTTTTGCAGCGCTCTTAGCCTGTCCGCATCCTTCATCGTCCGCGGAGAGTCTCGCATGTCAGGTTTCGAACGAGGGCCAGGGCGCAGCCTGGCGGAACATGTCGATCAGGCGATCGAGGCGGCATTCGCCGACCAGCGCCTGGTGGGAGCGGTGGTACTGGTGGCGCACCGGGGGCAGTGGCTCTATCGACGGGCTGCCGGCCTGGCCGACCGCGAGGCCGGCCGGACAATGGGCGAGGACAGCCTGTTCCGCCTGGCCTCGGTGAGCAAGCCGATCGTCAGCGTCGCCGCCCTGAGCCTGGTGGACGAGGGCCGGCTGGCCCTCGACGAGCCGATCGCCGACTGGTTGCCGGCGTTCCGTCCGCGCCTGGCCGACGGCCGCGAGGCGCGCATCACGCCGCGGCAGTTGCTGAGTCACAGCGCCGGCCTCGGTTATCGCTTCCTCGAAGCCGACGCAGACGGCCCCTATGCCCGCGCCGGGATTTCCGACGGCATGGACCTGCCGGGTTTCGACCTGGCCGAGAATCTCCGTCGCCTGGCCTCCGTGCCCTTGCTCTACGAGCCCGGCCGCGCCTGGGGCTATTCGCTGGCCACCGACGTGCTCGGCGCGCTGGTGGCGCGGGTCGACGGGCGGCCGCTGGCGGAAGCGCTGCGGCAGCGGGTCGGGATTCCGGCCGGCATGCGCGACAGCGGCTTCCTCTGCGCCGACGCGCAACGCCTGGCGGCGGTCTACGTCAGCGACCGGCCACGCCCGCGGCGGATGGCCGAGCGGGAGACCGTGGCGCCGTTCGAGGACAGCGTCGGCATTCGCTTCGAGCCGAGTCGGGCCTTCGAACCGTCTGCCTATGCGTCCGGCGGGGCGGGGATGATCGGCAGCGCCGGCGACGTGCTGCGCCTTTTGGAAATCCTTCGCCAGGGCGGCGCGCCGTTGCTGACGCCTGGCCTGGTGGAGGAGATGGGCCGCGACCAGGTACCCGGCCTGGAACTGCCGGCCAATCCCGGTTTCGGCTTCGGCCTGGGCTTCTCCGTGCTGCGCGACCCGGCCATCGCGCAGTCGCCGGAGTCTCCCGGCACCTGGCGCTGGGGCGGCGCCTACGGGCATTCCTGGTTCGTCGACCGGGCCCGCGAACTGTCGGTGGTGGCGCTCACCAACACCCTGTTCGAGGGCATGTCGGGACGCTTCGTCAACGACCTGCGCGACGCCGTCTACCGTGCCGCGGAGGTGCGCTGATGGGACGCCGCGAAGCATTTCCGGAGAACGCCGGGGCCGCTGCGTCGGCCGTGGCGCCGCGGCTGCCGCTGAGCGCGTTGCTGGCGATGGCGATGTCCGGCTTCGTCGCCATTCTCAGCGAAACCCTGCCGGCCGGCCTGCTGCCGCAAATCGGCGCGGGGCTGGCGGTCAGCGAGGCGCTGGCCGGGCAACTGGTCAGCGTCTATGCCCTGGGTTCGCTACTGGCCGCGCTGCCGGCGGCGAGCCTGACCCAGGGCTGGCGGCGGCGCCGGGTGCTGCTGCTGGCGCTGCTGATCTTCTTCGTCTGCAACAGCTTCACCGCCGTTTCCTCGGATTACCGCCTGACCCTGCTGGCGCGCTTCGGCAGCGGCGTCGCCGCCGGCCTCGCCTGGGGCCTGCTGGCCGGCTACGCGCGGCGCCTGGTGCCGCCGGAGCAGCAAGGGCGGGCGCTGGCGGTGGCCATGCTCGGTGCGCCGCTGGCGTTGTCGCTCGGCGTTCCGCTGGGCACCTGGCTGGGCGGCCTGCTCGGCTGGCGCTGGGCCTTCGGCCTGTTGTCGCTGATCGCGCTGTTGCTGGTCGGCTGGGTGCTGCACAGCGTGCCGGACTTCCCTGGCCAGCCGGCCGGGCGGCGCCTGCGCCTGCTCGGGGTGCTGCGCACGCCGGGCGTGCGTCCGGTATTGCTGGTGATCGTCGCCTGGGTGCTGGCGCACAACATCCTCTACACCTATATCGCGCCGTTCCTCGCCAAGGTCGGCCTGGGCGCCTCGGTGGACCTGGCCCTGCTGGTATTCGGCAGCGCCGCGGTGGTGGGAATCTGGCTGGTCGGCGCGCTGGTCGACCGGCACCTGCGGCGGATGGTTCTGGCCAGCCTGGCGCTGTTCGCCGTGGCGGCGCTGGCGCTGTGCCTGGGCGCTCGCTGGAGCTGGCTGGCGTTCGCCGGCCTGGCCCTCTGGGGGCTGACGTTCGGTGGCGCGGCGACGCTGCTGCAGACCGCTTCGGCGGACGCCGCCGGGGAGGGCGCCGACCTGGCCCAGTCGATGATCGTGGTGGCCTGGAACCTTGCCATCGCCGGCGGCGGAGCGTTGGGCGGCATGGTGTTGCAGCGCTGGGGCAGCGAGATGCTGCCCTGGACCCTGCTGCCGCTGATCGGGCTGGCCGCGGCGCTGGCCTGGGGCAATGCCGCGCACGCGTTCCGCGTCGGCCCGCGCGGTTTTCCCAGGGCATCGTCCGAACGCCGGAAAGCGGCGGAATAGAGGGGCGGCGCCGGGCAAGGCAAAAAACGCGACGGGTCTTAGAACGTTTATTCACTTGGGTTATTTGGATAGGCCCGATTCGAATATCCATCGCGTCGAAATACCTGCCGCGACGATGCGCTCCTCCGTCATGCAGCGGAATCCGCTGTCATTGCGCCGAACGCCTTCGCTGCCTCGCCGGTAGCCGCCATGCAGCGCCCGGCGCGGCTGTTGCACCGGCATCTTGCCGGTGCGCCGGCGCTGCCTAGAATCGGCCCCAGTCGCACTTACCCCCGCTTCGCCTACAGGAGTTACCGCCATGATGAATGCCATGCAGATGCCGATGAACATGAATGCCGCCATGCCGATGATGCCCATGATGGGCATGCCGATGATGATGGCGAGCATGCAGTGCGAAACGATGGACGACGGCATGCTGTGCAAGATGATGCCGGCGATGGGCATGGACATGGGCCAGTTCCGCAACAGCGCCGAGATGATGGCGATGATGATGAACTGCGGCATGCCCATGATGATGCAGTGCGGCAACCTGGCGATGATGGGCATGTCCCAGGCCTGCATGGCGATGATGCCGACGATGGGCATGGGGATGGGCATGCCGATGATGGGCATGGCTCCGATGAAGTGCATGATGGAGTGCTCCATGCAGGGCGACGCCATGCATTGCAGGATGATGCCGATGCAGGGCATGGACATGGAGATGTTCAAGAATTGCTGCATGCTGATGGCGAAGATGATGGAGTGCGGCATGCCGATGATGATGAGTTGCAACGGCATGCCGATGATGTGCTGCACCTGCTGATCCGTCGCCGGATGGAAAAGGCCCGCCCGGGATGACCGGGCGGGCCTTTCTTCGTCCATGGCAGCAAGGCCGGGGGTCAGTCCAGGCGCTCCGGGTAGGTCATCACCAGGTATGCCAGGGCTTCGCTATCGGCGGGGTTGCGGTAGCTGTGCGGCTGGTCGGCGTAGAACAGGATCGAGTCGCCGGTGGCGAGCAGGAAGCGCTCTTCGTTGACCCGTACTTCCAGTACCCCTTGCGCCACCACCAGGTTCTCCTGGGTGCCGGGGGCATGGGCCTCGGCGTCTTCCTGGCCGAGGCCGCGCAGGCGCAGTTCGTAGAACTCCACCTGGCGCGCCACATCGAAGGGGAACAGAGCGCGGCTGGTGAAGGCGCCGTCGGCGCTGACCAGGCGCTTGCTCTGTTGCGCAGGCAGCACGGCGACGCCGGCGAAGGCGCGATCGTCGAGGAAGGCTGCCACCGACACCTTGAGGCCCTGGGCGATCTTGCACAGCACCTTGATCGACGGCACGCTGCGCCCGGACTCGATCTGCGCCAGCATCGCCCGGCTGACACCGGAAATCCGCGCCAGGGCGTCCAGCGAGAGATTGCGCTTGCCGCGCAGGCGCAGCAGGTTGTGGGCGACGCGCTGGCCAATCAGATCATCGGGCTCGGTATGCACGCCGGCGGCCAGTTCCAGGTGGGCAACGCCATCGCTGGCGGGCAGGTTCATCGGTCAGGCCCGGCGGCTGCGTTCGTCGTGCCTGGCTGGCGGTTGCGGCACGGCGTAGCCGGCCCGCCAGGCGTACACCGCCCACATCATTTCGCCCAGGCGGCGTGCCTGGCGGCGCGAGCGGTAGCGGGCGAAATCGATGACGTTGTCGGTGCGGTCCATGAGGCATTCCTCGGGCGGCGGGTTCGATGGCAGCCAGACTATCCCTTCGCCGCTTAGAGCCATAAATACTAAGTTTTTATTTATTAATTCTCTTTTGTGCTTACAAGGAACGCCGAACCGTACCGAGCAGCATATTTATATTCTTTAAAGGTATTTAAATTAATTTTCTTATTCCAATAAATTAAAGGCTCTCGCGTACCTGCCGACCAATCGGCGCGCCGCACCGAATCCATGCCGCCTTGCGCGGTATTTCGTGCCCGGCGTGTCCGGGCTTGCGTGGGAGTCAGCGATGTCCGTTTCCCTTCCGGCGCCAGCGCGCGCCGACGTTCCCTTGCAGATCCGTGCCCTCGATGCCGCGTTCGGCGCCGAGGTGCTCGGCCTCGACCTCGGGTTGCCCCTGGCCGCCGAGGACTTCCGCCGTATCCACCGGGCGCACCTGGACCACCATGTGCTGGTGTTCCGCGAGCAGCGCATCACCCCGGCGCAGCAGATCGCCTTCAGCCGGCGCTTCGGTGAGTTGCAGATCCATGTGCTGAAGCAGTTCCTGCTCCCAGGGCATCCGGAGATCCTCATCGTTTCCAACATCGTCGAGAACGGCCAGCCCGTCGGTCTCGGCGATGCCGGCAAGTTCTGGCACTCCGACCTTTCCTATAAGGAGCTGCCGAGCCTCGGCTCGATGCTGCATGCCCAGGAGCTGCCGGAGGAGGGCGGCGATACTCTGTTCGCCGACATGCACAAGGCCTGGGACAGCTTGCCGGAGGCCCTGCGCAAGGCGATCGAGGGACGCACGGCGGCGCATTCCTATACCGCCCGCTACAGCGAACCGCGCTTCGAGGGCAACTGGCGGCCGACCCTGAGCGCCGCCCAGCTCGCCGAGGTGCGCGAAGTGGTCCATCCGATCGTGCGCACCCACCCGGAAAGCGGGCGCAAGGCGCTGTTCGTCAGCGAAGGTTTCACCACCCGCATCGTCGGCCTGCCGGCCGACGAGAGCGCCCAACTGCTCGCCGAGCTGTATGCGCACAGCGTGCGCCCCGAGCACATCTACCGGCATCGCTGGCAGGCGCATGACCTGGTGTTCTGGGACAACCGCTCGCTGATCCATCTCGCCGGCGGTTGCCCGGCCCACCTGCGGCGCAAGCTCTACCGCACCACCATCCAGGGCGACGCGCCGTTCTGACGACGGCGCGCGCTTCCCCCTTTTCGCCAGGAGCGTTTCCATGAACCGCATTCCCCGTTTCACCCGCCTGGTCGCCGCGCTCGGCCTGGGCCTGAGCCTCGCCACCACGCTGCTGGCCAGCCGGCCGGCGCAGGCCGAGGGCGAGATCCGCATCGCCGAGCAGTTCGGCATCGTCTACCTGCTGCTCAACGTGGTCCGCGACCAGCGCCTGATCGAAAAGCACGGCCAGGCCGAGGGCCTGCAAATCAAGGTCGACTGGACCCAACTGTCCGGCGGCGCGGCGGTCAACGATGCGCTGCTGTCCGGGGCGATCGATATCGCCGGTGCCGGCGTCGGTCCGCTGCTGACCATCTGGGACCGTACCCGCGGGCGCCAGAACGTCAAGGCGGTGGCCTCGCTGGGCAACTTCCCCTACTACCTGCTGAGCAACGACCCGCGGGTCAGGAGCATCGCCGACTTCGGCGCCGGGGATCGCATCGCCGTGCCGGCGGTGGGGGTTTCGGTGCAGTCGCGCTTCCTCCAGTACGCCGCGGCGAAGCAGTGGGGCGACAAGCAGTTCGACCGCCTCGACAAGTACACCGTGGCGCTGCCGCACCCGGACGCCACCGCCGCGCTGGTGGCCGGCGGCACCGAGCTGACCGGGCATTTCTCCAACCCGCCGTTCCAGGACCAGGCGCTGGCCAACCCGAAGGTCCACGTGGTGCTCGACAGCTACGAGCTGTTGGGGCCGAATTCGCCGACCGTGCTGTTCGCCACGGAGAAGTTCCGCCAGGACAACCCGAAGACCTACCGGGCCTTCGTCGAGGCGCTGAAGGAAGCGGCGGCCTTCGCCCAGAACGACAAGGCGGCGGCCGCCGACACCTATATCCGGGTGACCGGGGCGAAGATCGATCGCGCCGCGCTGCTGAAGATCATCGCCAATCCGCAGGTGGAGTTCAGCGTCACGCCGAAGAACACCTATCCGCTGGCGGAGTTCCTCTACCGGGTCGGTGCGATCCGCAACAAGCCGGCCTCCTGGCAGGACTATTTCTTCCAGGACGGCGCGCCGTTGCAGGGGAGTTGAGACGCCGATGAACGCTGCCTCCCGCCAACCTTCCACGCTCCCCGCCGACGCCCTGCTGGCGGTGGACGGAGTCAGCCTCGAATACCGCACCCGCTCGCGCGTGGTGCGGGCCACCCAGCGGGTCAGCTTCGAAGTCGACCCGGCCGATCGCTTCGTCCTGCTCGGCCCGTCCGGCTGCGGCAAGTCGACCCTGCTCAAGGCGGTGGCCGGCTTCATCCCGCCCAGCGAGGGCGAGATCCGCCTTCAGGGACAGGCGGTCAGGGCGCCCGGACCCGACCGTATCGTGGTGTTCCAGGAGTTCGACCAGTTGCCGCCATGGAAGACCGTACGGCAGAACGTGCTGTTTCCCTTGCGGGTGTCCGGCCAGGTGGCGCGCGACGAGGCCGAGCGACGCGCCGACGAATGCCTCGAGAAGGTCGGCCTGGCGGGCTTCGCCGAAGCCTACCCGCACACGCTGTCCGGGGGCATGAAGGCGCGGGTGGCGATCGCCCGGGCGCTGGCGATGCAGCCGAAGATCCTGCTGATGGACGAGCCGTTCGCCGCGCTGGACGCGCTGACCCGGCGAAAGATGCAGGAAGAACTGCTGCGCCTGTGGGAAGAGGTGCGTTTCACCCTGCTGTTCGTCACCCATTCCATCGAGGAGGCGTTGGTGGTGGGCAACCGCATCCTGCTGCTCTCGCCGCACCCGGGGCGGGTCCGGGCCGAAGTGCATGGCCACCCGTTCGGGCTGCACAGCCTGGGTGGCGAAGCGCTGCAAGCGGCGGCGCGACGCATCCACCGCTTGCTGTTCGACGAGGGCGGCGAACCGACGGTGGCCGCGACCCTCGACTTCGCCGACATCCGTCTGGCCCACTGAGCAAAGGAGCCGATCGATGAGTCGAGTCACGCGCGTCCGCGAAGAATACGAAATCCAGCTCGAACCCCTGCTGGAGGTCCCCCTGGAGCAGCGCCTGCCCCTGGGCCAGCGTCTCTGGCAACAGGGCTGGCTGCGCAAGGGGCTGATCCTGGCGCTGCTGGCGCTGGCCTGGGAGCTGGCGGCGCGGGTCCAGGGCAACGACCTGCTGCTGCCAGGCTTCCTGCAGACGGCCAGGGCCCTCGGCGAGGGCCTGGCCAGCGGCGAACTGCCGGCCAAGGCGGGGATCTCCCTGCTGGTGCTGTTCAAGGGCTACCTGCTGGGGATCGTCCTGGCCTTCGTTCTGACCAGCCTGGCGGTCTCCACGCAGTTGGGCCGCGACCTGCTCGGGACCCTCACGGCGATGTTCAACCCGCTGCCGGCGATCGCGCTGCTGCCGCTGGCGCTGCTCTGGTTCGGCCTGGGCCAGAACAGCCTGATCTTCGTGCTGGTGCATTCGGTGCTCTGGGCGCTGGCGCTGAACACCTATGCCGGTTTCCTCGGTGTCTCGGAGACCCTGCGCATGGCCGGGCGCAACTACGGCCTGCGCGGCCTGCGCTTCGTCCTGCTGATCCTGGTGCCGGCGGCGCTGCCGTCGATCCTCGCCGGGCTGAAGATCGGCTGGGCCTTCGCCTGGCGCACGCTGATCGCCGCGGAACTGGTGTTCGGCGCGAGCAGCGGCAAGGGCGGGCTCGGCTGGTACATTTTCCAGAACCGCAACGAGCTGTACACCGACAAGGTATTCGCCGGCCTGGCGGTGGTGGTGCTGATCGGCCTGCTGGTGGAGAACCTGGTGTTCGGCAGCATCGAGCGCCTCACGGTGAAGCGCTGGGGAGTGCAACGCTAGGGCGGCGGACGGGTGGAGTGTTACGGCAACTTTCTCGGCAACTGTTGCGCTGGCGCGGCGGCAAAGCGGAGTAACGTCTTGCCCGCACCCACTTCAAAGGATGGAACGAATGTCGCTCTCCGTGGATCTGCTGCTGGCGTTCTCCCTGTTCGCCTTCGTCACCTCCGTCACGCCCGGTCCGAACAACACCATGCTGCTGGCCTCGGGGGTCAACTTCGGTTTCGTCCGCTCCATCCCGCACATCCTCGGGATCAGTTGCGGCTTCTTCATCATGGTGATGGCGGTGGGCTTCGGCCTGGGCACGGTGTTCGAGGCCTACCCGGTGCTGTACACCATCCTGCGCTACGTCGGCGCGGCCTACCTGCTGTACCTGGCCTGGAAGATCGCCACCTCCGGCCCGGCCGGCAACGACCCGGAGGGACGTGGCAAGCCGTTGAGCTACTGGGGCGCGGCGGCGTTCCAGTGGGTCAACCCGAAGGCCTGGGTGATGGCGGTCGGCGCCATCAGCACCTACACCCCGTTGCAGGGCTACTTCACCAACGTGGTGGTGATCTCGACGGTCTTCGCCCTGATCAACGCGCCGACCATCGGAATCTGGGCCGGTTTCGGCAGCATGCTGCGCAACGTGCTGCGCGATCCGCGCTGGCTGCGGGTGTTCAACGTAGGGATGGCGCTGCTGTTGGTCGCGTCGCTGTACCCGATCCTGGCGGAAAATCATTCGGCCTGACCTGTCACCACCCTATCAGTTGTATTAGCTCGTAACTCGTCGCCATTTCGTGAAGAGTTTTTCGCTCGGTGCCCAGCCTCGGAAGGGGGAGAGCGATGCAGGAGCGACATGGCTTACCGTTACGCAGCTTTTCGTCGGGCAAGGCGCTGACCGCGGGACGCGCAGCGCGCCCGGAGGTTGCGCAGGAGCGACGCTACCTGCAAGGCGCCCCGCTGGGGTTGGAACTGCCGGGGCGGATCGCCTTGCGCGACCCGCATTGCGCCTGGCAGTGGGTCGAGCCGGAGGCGGCCGCGCAAGCGTTCCCGGCGGCGCACTGGCTGGCGGCGTTCCTGGTACTGCTGGGACGCTACGGCAACGAAGAGATCACCCTGGGTTTTCCCGAGCCGATCACGGTGCGCGGGCGGCAGGCGCCCGCGCTGCTGCGTTCCGCCTACCGGGCGCTGGAGTCGTCCGCCGAACGTAGCGCGCGGCTGGCGGAAGAACTCGACGATGCCCGGCGGCAGCTCTCCGCCGAGGGCCAGGAGCGCGCCGCCCTGGCCGGGCGCTGCGCGGTCCAGGTGCTGGCGGCGCGGCCGACGGCGAGCAGCCCCGGCTGGCTGGCCCTGGTGCTGGCGGCGGACGGCAGCGTCGGGCTGGCTCTGCGCGATCCCCAGTACGACGGATTGCGGCGCATCGCCGGCCATCTCGCGCGCCTGGCGCGCGGCCTGGTCGACGCCCAGGCCTGCGTCGGCCGGCTGCCCTGGCTGGACGCCGACGAGGAGCGCCGTTTGCAGGCCCTGCGCAGCGAGCCCCAGGCCGCGCCGCCGCGCGGCGTACTCCACCATCTGTTCGAGGCCCAGGCGCGGCGCACGCCGCAGCGCATCGCCGTGCACGCCGCCGACCGCAGCCTCAGCTATGCCGAGCTGGAGCGCGAAAGCGCCGCGCTCGCCGCGCGCCTGCGCGCCGCCGGGGTGGCTCCGGAGCAGCGGGTCGGGGTCTGCCTGCGGCGCGACAGCGGCCTGCTGGTCGGCCTGCTCGGCGTGCTCCGCGCCGGCGGTTGCTACGTCCCGCTGGACCCGGCCTACCCGGAGGAACGGGTGGCCTACATGCTCGACGACGCCGACTGCCTGCTGGTGCTGGTCGACGCGAGCACCCGCGAGCGGGTCGCCGCGCTGGGCCGGCCATGCCTGGCGCTGGAGGAGGGCGGCGACCAGGCGAACGACCTGGCGCTGCCCGCGAGCGAGGTCGGCGCCGAGCACCTCGCCTACATCATCTATACCTCCGGATCCACCGGACGCCCCAAGGGCGTCGCCATCGAGCACGGCAGTGCCCATGCCTTCCTGCGCTGGGCCGGCCAGCACTATGCCGCCGAAGAATGGAGCGGGGTACTGGCGGCGACCTCGGTGTGTTTCGACCTGTCGGTCTACGAGCTGTTCGGCACCCTGGCCGAAGGCGGTACGCTGCACCTGGTGGAGAACCTGTTCAGCCTGCCGGACTACCCGCGCCGCGACGAGATCAGTCTGCTCAATACCGTGCCCTCGGTGTGCGCCGCGCTGCTCGCCCTCGGCGACCTGCCGGGTGGGGTGCGCACGCTGAACCTGGCCGGCGAACCGCTGCGCGGCCACCTGGTGCGACAGATTCGTGGCCAACCCCAGGTACGGCGCCTGGTCAATCTCTACGGGCCGACCGAGGACACCACCTATTCGACGGTGCACGAACTGGACCTGCACGCCGAAGCGCTCGACGAGCCGCCCATCGGCCGACCGCTGCCCGGCACCACGGTGGAGGTGCTCGACGGCTTCGAGGCGCCGCTGCCGCTGGGCGTGGCCGGGGAGCTGTACCTCGGCGGCATCGGCCTGGCGCGTGGCTATTTCGGCAAGCCGGAGCAGACCGCCGAGCGTTTCCGCGTCGATCCGGGCAGCGGCGAGCGCCGCTATCGCACCGGCGACCGCGTACGCATGCGCGAGGACGGCGTGCTGGAACACCTCGGCCGGCTCGACGACCAGGTCAAGTTCAACGGCTTCCGCATCGAGCTGGGCGAGATCGCCTCGTGCCTGGCGAGTTTTCCCGGGGTGAGCGAAGCCTGCGCCATGCTCACCGAGGACAGCGCCGGCCTGCGTCGGCTGGTCGGCTACCTGGCGGCGCCGTTCGCCCCGCAGCTCCAGGCGCTGAACGAGCACCTTGGGCAAAGCCTGCCGCACTACATGTTGCCGTCGGCGTTCGTGGTCCTGGCGGAGCTGCCCAAGACGCTCAACGGCAAGATCGACCGCAAGGCCCTGCCGCGTCCCCAGGCGACCGACGCCGAGCCGCAGGCGCTGCCCGGCGATCCGCTGGAACAGGCGCTGCACCAGGCCTGGCAGGCGCAGCTTGGCGCGCCGCCGCGCGCCGGGCAGGGTTTCTACGCCGCCGGCGGCGATTCCCTGCGGGCGGTGCACCTGCTCGCGACGCTGCGCCAGCGACTGTCCCGCCGCGTACCGTTGCAGGCGTTCGCCGGCGGCCCGGCGACCCCCGAGGCCCTGCTGGAACTGCTGCGCCAGGCCGCGCCCGAGGGCGACGAGCCGGAGCCGAGCGCCGGCGCCGCCGGGCTGAGCCTCGCCGAACGGCGCCTGTGGGTGGCCCAGCAACTGGCGCCGGAGGACACCTCCTACAACCTGCTGGCCCACCTGCGCATAGTCGGCGCCACGGCCGACGCCATCGAACAGGCCTTGCGCCAGTTGCTGGAGCGGCATGTGGCGCTGCGCCGGCGTGTCGAAACGGGCGTCGACGGGCCGCAGCCGCATGCGCTGGCGGCGCATGCGGTGCCGCTGCAACGCCTGCTGGCGAGCGACGCCGCCCACGCCGAGCGGCTGCTGGAGGATGGCGTGCGCCGTGAGGGCGCGCGAGTCTTCGACCTCGCCCATGAGGCGCCGGCGCGCCTGCTGCTGGTCGTCACCCGCGACAGCGCGCGCGCCGACCTCCTGCTCAGCGTCCATCACTACGCCTTCGACGATGTGTCGCTGGCGGTCTTCGCCGCGGAGCTGAAGACGCTGCTCGATGGCGGCCGCCTGGCCGCGCTCGCCAGCACGCCGGAACAGGTCGCCGCCCGCGAGCGCGCGGCGTTGGCCTCGGGCCGCCTGGAGCGCGTCGCCGAGCGCTGGGCGGAGCGTCTGTTGCCGCTGGCGAAGGCTCCCGGCGCCGCGGCGGCGCGCCGGGAGGAGCGCGGCGGGCGCGCCGGCCAGCGCCTTGCCCTGCCAGTTTCCGCCGCCGCCCATGCCGCCTGCCGGACGCTGGCCGAACGCGCCTCGGTAAGCCCGTTCAGCGCTGCGCTGCAAGCCTTCGCCGAAGTGCTCGGCGCCGAACTGGGCGTCGACGACCTGCTCGTCGGCGTGGCCCTGGCCGGGCGTTCGCGCCTGGAAATGCAGGGGCTGGTCGGCTGCTTCGTCAACCTCCTGCCGCTGGCGGTCGGCCTGCGTCCGGGGCAGTCCGCGGAGTGGCGCCTGCGCCAGGTCGGCCATGACCTGCTGGAACTGCTCGAACACCAGGACGTGCCCCTCGAATGCGTGACCCAGGCCCTGCGCCAGCGCGGCGCCAGCGGCCTGCCGATCCGCATCGCCTGCGGCGCGCACAACGGTCGGGCGGCCCCGGCGGTGGATGCCGGGGTGCGCGTCGAAGCCGACTTCATCCCGGTGCCCGGCGCGCGCCTGGACCTGACGCTCTGGCTGGAAGACCAGCCGCAGGGCTGGCTGGCGGTCTGGACCGGGGCCAGCGCGATCTTCGACCTGCACCGCATCGAGCGCCTGCACCAGGCCTGGGAGCGGCGCCTGCTGGCGAACGCCGGCGAACCTACCTCGAAACGCATGTCGCCGGAGGGCTGCAACGCTTCCTGACGACTCGAGTCCCCCACGGAGAACAGCGATGGAACGAACAGCTCCCAGTCTCACCGGTCGCGGCTTCGCCCGGCCGCGCAATCTCACCCCGCGCAGCAGCGAGGCGCTGGTGCGGCGCCCGGCGGCGGAGCGCGACGGCCTGCCGCTGCTGATCGAGGCACAGGCTCCCGGCCTGTCCCTGGCCGACTGGATTCGCGAGCAGGGCCAGTCCCTGCACGACGACCTGAATCTGGCTGGCGGCCTGTTGCTGAGAGGCTTCGAGGTCGACTCGGCAGAGCGCTTCCGCGCAGCCGCCGCCGCCTTCGCTCCGCAACTGCTCGACTACAAGGAGCGTTCCTCGCCGCGCAGCCAGGTCAGCGGCGAGGTCTACACCTCCACCGAGCATCCGCTGGACCAGCCGATCTTCCTGCATAACGAGCAGTCCTATACCGCCGACTGGCCGCTGTACATCATGTTCCATTGCCAGGTGGCGCCGCTCGAAGGCGGCGCCACCCCGGTGGCGGCCAACCGGTTGGTGCTCCGCCACCTGCCGGACGAATTGCTGGAGCGTTTCGAGCGCCTGGGCATCCTCTACGTGCGCAACTACCGCGCCGGCCTCGGCCTGTCCTGGCGCGAAGCGTTCCAGACCGACAGCCGCGCCGAGGTCGAGGCGTTCTGCGCTGAGCACCGGATCGCCCATGCCTGGATCGGCGACGAGCACCTGCGCACCTGGCAGAGGCGCGCGGCCTTCCAGCGCCACCCGCATACCGGCGAGCGCCTGTGGTTCAACCACGGCATGTTCTTCCATGCCAGCAGTCTCGAGCCGGGCCTGCGCGATGCGCTGTTGCGCAGCGTCGCCGAGGAAGACCTGCCGTACCAGACCTACTACGGCGATGGCAGCCCGATCGAGGCGCAGACCCTGGCGACCATCCGCAGCGCCATAGACCGCGAGACGCGGCGCTTCGACTGGCGCGTGGGCGACGTGCTGATCCTCGACAACATGCTCGCCCAGCACGGCCGCGAGCCGTTCCGCGGGCCGCGCCGGATCCTCACCATCATGTCCACGCCGTATTCCAGCCTGGCCTCCGCCGACGTCCCGCCGACACCTTCGCGCCTGGCGCTCGGAGGTGCCGCATGAGCGCCTCGTTCAGCGCGCCGCGCCTGCGCCCCCGGCAGCTCTCGGCCGGCGACCTGGTGGAGGAGAGCCTGCTCGACCCGGCCAACGACTACCTGCGCATCGTCCGCGCGCGCCAGCCGGGCATGGACCTGCGGCAATGGATCGCCGCCGCCGGCGCAGGGCTACGCGACAGCCTGCTGCGGCATGGCGGCATCCTGTTCCGTGGCTTCGCGGTGGACGGCGCGGAGGGCTTCTCCCAGGCCGTGCAAGGCTTTTCGCCGAACATGCTCGACTACCTGGAGCGCGCGGCGGCGCGCCAGGAAGTGGCGCACCGGGTGTTCACTTCCACCGAGTTCTCGCCGGATGGCTGGATTCCGCCGCACCACGAAATGTCCTACTCGCACAACTGGCCGAGCTACATCCACTTCTACTGCCAGACGCCGCCCGCCACCCAGGGCCGCACGCCCCTGGCCGACGAGCGCCGGGTCAGCGCCCGGATACCCGAGGCGATCAGGCAGCGCTTCCTCCGCCATGGGGTGTGCTACGTGCGCAACTACGGGCCGGAGATCGACCTGACCTGGCAGGAAGGCTTCCAGACCGACAGTCGCGCCGAGGTCGAGGCCTACTGCCGGCAGACCGGTACCCAATGGACCTGGCTCGACGACCAGCGCCTGAATACCCGCCAGGTACGCCAGGCGATGGTGCGCCACCCGCTCAGCGGCGAGACGCTGTGGTTCAACCACGCGCACATGTTCCATGTCTCCAACATGCCGCCGGCCCTGGCCCGGGCCTTGCTCGACGAGGTCGGCGAACAGGGCCTGCCGCGCAACGCCTACTACGGCGACGGCAGCCCGATCGAGGCGGAGGTGCTGGACACCATCCGCGCCGCCTACCGCGAGGAAACCCGCGCGTTTGCCTGGGAGCGCGGCGATGTCCTGATGCTCGACAACTTCATCAGCGTCCACGGCCGCGAGCCGTACACCGGCGAGCGCAAGGTGCTGGTGGCGATGACCGACCTGCATGTCCACCAACCCTGAACCCGTGCGAGGGATAGCCATGAGTGCGTCAGAAGACCTGCAATCCGCTGTGCAACCGGCCGCGAGCGAAGCGCTCGAAGGATTCCCGCTGTCCCCCTTGCAGACCCGCGCCTGGCGCCGTCATGCCGAGCGGCCGGAAAATACCGTTGTCGGCGTGCGCCTGCACGCCCCGGCCGATCCCGCGGCGACGCTGGAGCGGCTGCGCCGGGCGCTGGACGGCGAGGCGCAACTGCGCGTGGCTTACCGGACGATGCCGGGCATGAGCCTGCCGGTGCAGGTACTGGATGGACGCGCGGCCGATCTGCTGGTCGAGCGCCTGCCGGGAGACGGCGACTGGGCCGGGCGCTTCGCGCGCGAAAGCGCACGTCTCGCCGCTGCCCCCCTGGGCGGGGAAGGCCAGCCGGTGCTGGCGCTCGGCCTGCTGCTGGACGCCGCCGGAGAGACGCTCCAGGGGCTGTTGCTGGCGGCGCCGGCGTTCGTCGTCGATGCGGCCAGCCTGGCGGCGCTGCTGCGCCGCGGCCTGGGGCAGGCCGGCCCGGCGAGCGCGGACGAGGGGGCCGAGGCGCTGCTGTTCCAGCATTTCTCCGAATGGGCCAACGAGGCGCTGGCCGGCGAAGACGGCGAAAGCGCCAGCGGCTACTGGCGCGAGCAGGCGGCCGCTGCGGCGGAGAATCCGCTGGCGCTGGCGGACGACCTGGGCGAAGGCGAGTGGACGGCGCGGCGCCTGCTGCCGCGCGCGCTGCTCGAACGCCTGGCCGCCAACGGCTTGCCGGAGGCGGCCGCCCTGCTGGCCTGGACCCAGGTCGCCGGGCAGTTCCAGGGCGACGAGGGACTGCCGCTGGAAATGGCGCGACTGGTCTCGGGGCGCCTGTTCAACGAGTTCGCCGAGCTGGCCGGACCGTTCGCCGGGGTCGTGCCGCTGTGCCTGGAGAATGTCCGCGCGGGCAGCGTCGGCGAGCGGCTCGACGCCCTCCAGGCGGCGATTCTCGCCCAGGAGGAGGCAGCGGCCCTGCGCGATCCCTTTGCCCCCGACTGGCCGCTCGCCGAGTTGGGCTTCGCCTGGCTGGCGGGCGAACTGGATGGCGCCGGGGTGGCCGAGCTGGATTGCCGGCAGCCGCCGCTGGGCGGGTTCCTCGAGTTGCAGGTGCTGCCCCACGGCGAAGGCCGGCTGGCCAGCCTGCGGGTCCGCCGCGACCATGACGGAACGCTGGCCGGGCGCTTGCTCGACGCCTGGGTCGAATGCCTGGAAAGCATCGCCGCCGACAGGCAACTGCCACTGGCCGGGCTGCCGTTGATCGGCGCGGCCGAGCGCGAGCGCTACCAGGCCTGGCAGGGCGAGCGCGTGGAGCCCGCGCCGGTGGAATCCCTGGTGGCCGCGTTCGATCTGCGCGCCGCCCTGCAGCCGCAGGCGCCGGCGTTGCTGGATGCCCACGGCAGCCTGGATTTCGCCACGCTGTGCGCGCGCAGCGAAGCGGTCGCCGAAGCGCTGCTGGCTGCCGGCGTGCGGCCCGGCCAGGCGGTGGCGGTGATGACCGGGCGCAACCGCGAGGCGATCGTCGCCCTGCTCGGGGTGATGCGCGCGGCGGCGGTGTACACCCCGGTCAATCCGGAGTTTCCGGCGGCGCGGGTGGAGCGGATGCGCGAAGCGGGCGGGATCGTCTTCGCCCTTGCCGATGCCGAGTGCGCCGGGCGCGCCCGCGAGGCCTTCGCCGGGGCCTGCCTGGACCTGTCGACGCTGCCGCTTGCCGGCAGCGGCATGAGCCTGCCGGCGCCGGGCGGGCGCGATGCGGCCTACATGATCTTCACCTCGGGCACCAGCGGCCAGCCCAAAGGCGTGGTGGTCGAGCACGCCAGCGCGCTCAACCTGTCCCAGGCCCTGGCGCGCACGGTATACGCGAACGTGGTGGGCGAGGGCCTGCGGGTGACGGTCAACGCGCCGTTCTCCTTCGACTCCTCGATCAAGCAGATTCTCCAGTTGCTCTCCGGCCATTGCCTGGCCCTGGTGCCGCAGGAGGTGCGCAGCGATCCGCAGCGGATGCTGGGGTTCCTCGAAGAACGGCGCATCGACGTGCTCGACTGCACCCCGTCGCTGTTCCGCCTGCTGCTCCAGGCCGGCCTCGACGATGCCCACACGGCGCTGCCCGGGCGCATCCTGGTAGGGGGCGAGCGCTTCGACGAAGCGTCCTGGGAGGTCGCCGCCGGCTGGCGCCGCTGCCAGGTGTTCAATCTCTACGGTCCTACCGAAGCCACGGTGAACGCCAGCCTGGCGCGGGTCGCCGAGCATGCGCGGCCGACCATCGGCCGCGCCCTGGCCAACGTCGATCTGCATGTGGTCGATGGCCTCGGTCGTCGCAAGACCCGTGGCGCCAGCGGCGAACTGTGGATCGGCGGCGCCGGGGTGGCGCGCGGCTATGCCGGCGACGCCGGCGAGGCGGCCGGGCGCTTCCTCGAGGAGGGCTGGCCGGGCAGCGGCCGCCTGTACCGCAGCGGCGACCTGGTGCGCTGGCGCGCCGACGGTTGCCTGGAGTTCCTCGGGCGGATCGACGAACAGGTGAAGATCAACGGCTACCGCATCGAACTGGGCGAGATCCGCAGCGCGTTGCTGGAACACCCGGCAGTGGGCGAGGCGGCGGTACTCACCGACGAGGCCGATGCGGCCGAGCCGGGCGCGGATCGCCGGATCGTCGCCTTCGTCACCGCCGCCGGGGAGACCGCGGACGAGTCCTGGCTGGAAGTCGACCTGCCCAGCGGGCACCGGGTCGCCGGACTGAACCTCAACGAAACCGAGTACGTCTACCAGGAAATCTTCGTCGACGAGGTCTACAGCCGCGACGGCATCGTCCTGCCGCCGGACGCGGTGGTACTCGACGTCGGTGCCAACATCGGCCTGTTCTCGCTGTACATCGCCAGCCGCGCGCCGCGCGCGCGAGTGGTCGCCTTCGAGCCGCTGGCACCGATCCGCCGGCGCCTGGAGGCCAACCTCGGACGCTACGCACCGCAGGTCGAGGTATTCGGCATCGGCCTGTCCGACGCCGAGCGCGAGGAAACCTTCACCTACTATCCGGGCTACTCGACCTTCTCCGGGATCGCCGAGTACGCCGACGCCAGCGGCGAACGCGACGTCATCCGACGCTACCTGAGCAACCAGGGCGAGGAGGGCGGGGCCAACCTGCTGCTGGACAACATCGACGAAATCCTCGACGACCGCCTGCGCGCCGAAGCCCACCGCTGCCGCCTGCGCCGCCTCGACCAGGTGATCGGCGAACTGGGCCTGGAGCGTATCGACCTGCTGAAGATCGACGTGCAGCGCGCGGAAATGGATGTGCTGCTCGGTCTCGACGATGCGGCGCTGGCCAAGGTCCGGCAGATCATCCTGGAGGTCCATGACAAGCGCGACGGTGCCACCGCCGGCCGCGCCGATGCCTTGAGCGACCTGTTGCGCCGCCATGGCTTCGAGGTGAGCATCCATCAGGACGCGCTGCTGGAGGGTACCGACCGTTACAACTGCTACGCGGTGCGCCCGGGCTATGCCGAGTCGCTGGCCGAGCGCATCGACTGGCGTGCGCTCGCGCCGCGCCCCGCCGCGGCCCTTGGCGGCGAGCTGAGCGAGCAGGCCCTGCGTGGCTTCCTCGAGGCGCGCCTGCCGGCCTACATGCTGCCGAGCCGGATCGCCCGGGTCGAACGCCTGCCGCTGACCGCCGAAGGCAAGCTCGACCGTCGCGCGCTGTTGGCGGCGCTGGCCGCCGAGGCGGCCGCGCAGCCCCTGGAAGCGCCGGCCAATGCCACCGAGGCGGCCCTCCTGGATATCTGGAAGAGCGTGCTGAAACGCCCGGCGATCGGCGTCAGCGACAACTTCTTCCAGGTCGGCGGCGACTCCATCCGCCTGATCCAGATGCAGGTCATGGCGCGCCAGGCCGGGCTTGCCTTTACCCTGCGCGACGTGTTCAACCACCAGAGCATCCGCGAACTGGCGCGCCTGCTGGCCGCTCCGGCGAGCCCGGCGGATGCGCTCGGGACCTCGGCGCCGCAGACGCTGGAGCCGTTCGCCCTGTTGTCGGCGGCGGAACGCAAGCGCCTGCCGGAGGGGCTCGACGACGCCTATCCGATGACCAGCCTGCAACAGGGCATGCTCCTGCAAAGCGAGGCCAGCGGCGATCCACGGCTGTTGCACAACGTCGTCCTGCACGAGGTGCATGGACGCCTGGACGGCGAGTTGCTGGCGCGCGCCTGGGCGATCCTGATCGGCCGCCACGCGATCCTGCGTACCGGCTTCGACCTGCACGGCGGCCAGGCGCCCTTGCAATGGGTCCACCCGGCCACGGCGGTCGCCGCCGAAGTGCCGGTGCACGACCTGCGTGGCCTCGATGAGGAAGCCCGGCGCCTGCGCCTGCGTGCCTGGATCGAGGAAGAGCAGGCCACCCCGTTCGACTGGAGCCGCCCTCCGCTGGTGCGCCTCGCCGCGCTGGCGCTGGACGAGCGGCGCTTCGCCCTGGGCGTCGCCGAACACCATAGCGTGCTGGACGGCTGGAGCCTGCAAAGCCTGGTGGACGAGCTGCTGGCGGTCTACGCCGACCTCCTCGCCGGTGTCGTCGCGCGGGAAGCGGAAGCGCCCGCGGTAGGTTTCCGCGACTACGTGGCGCTGGAGCGCGAGGCCGAGGCCAACACCGGCTCGGCGCTGTTCTGGCTCGACTACCTGGCCGGCGCCCGTTACCGGCCGTTGCCCGGCCTGGCGGAGGAGGGGCCCCGGCGGATGGCGGCGGTCCGCGTGGACGTGCCGGCCGACAGCCTGCCGCGCTTGCGCGCCCTGGCCGAACGCAGCGGCTTGCCCTTGCGTTCGTTGCTGCTGGCGGCGCATGGCCGGGCGTTGTGCCGCTTCAGCGATGCCGACGAAGTGGTCACCGGCTTCGTCAGCCACGGGCGCCCCGAGGAGCCGGGCGCGGACCGCCTGCTCGGCCTGTTCCTGAATACCCTGCCGTGCCGGCTGTCGGCTTCCGTCGATCTGCTCGACAGTGCCCGTCGCGCATTCGACTACGAGCGCGCGAGCCTGGAGCATCGGCGCCATCCGCTGGCGGCGATTCGCAGGCGCAACCGCGAGTTGCGCCTGGACAGCCTGTTCAACTTCGTCGATTTCCACCAGGACGACGCCGCGCCGGCGGCGGGAGTAAGGCACGGCAGCATCCTCGACCAGGTGGTGGTGGACGTCGACGTGCCGCTGGCGGTGGACTTCGAGGTGGCCGGCGAACGCCTCGAGGTGGGCTTCCAGTACGCCGCCGGACGTTTCCCCGCCGAGCGCGCCGAGGCATTGGCCGACGCCTACCGCGAGGCGTTGCTGGCGCTGCTCGGAGACCCGGTGCAGCCGCCCGCGGCGGCCCAGGCCGAGGACAGCGTGGAGCTGCGGCGGGTGCTCAAGGTGTTGTCCCGCGTGCTCGGCCGGCCGCTGGCGGCCGACCAGGGCTTCGCCAGCGCCGGCGGGCATTCGCTGCTGGGCGTGCAGGCGATCGCCGAATTGCGCCGGCTGACCGGCAGGCAACTGAGCCTGGGGCTGTTGCAGGGCGATCCGGATGCCCGCGAAGTGGTGCGCCGCTGCCATGCCGCCGACGCGCCGCCGTTGCCGCCTGCCACCGAGCGCGCCCGGGCCCTGTGGTTGCAGCGCAGCGGGAGCGCGCAGCCGCGCCTGCGCCTGATCGCGCTGCCGCCCGCGGGCGGCAACGCCGGCACTTTCCGTGGTTGGGACGCGCGCCTGCCGGCGGACGTGGAGCTGCTGGCGATCCAGTATCCGGGGCGCCAGGAACGCCAGGACGAGCCATTCGTCACCGATGTAGAGGCCATGCTCTGTGCCATCGACGACGCGCTCCTGCCATTGCTCGACCGTCCGTTCGCCCTGGTCGGCGCCAGCCTCGGTGGCATGCTCGCCTACGAACTGGCGGCACGCCTGGAAAGCCTGCACGGCCTGCGCGCCAGGCAGTTGTTCGTGATCAGCAGCCGCGCTCCGGGGCCGGACTTGGAATACCCGCGCTTCCATGCGATGGGCGACGCCGAGTTGCTGCGAACCCTGCGCGAGTACGACGTGCTGCCGCTGGAAGTGCTCGACGACCCGGAGCTGCGCGAGATCAGCCTGGCCACCCTGCGCGCCGATTCGCGCCTGGCCGCCGACTATCGCTACCGGCCGCGCGAGCCGTTGGCCATACCGATCACCGCGATCCTCGGCGAGCAGGACCCGGGCGTCTCCAGGGCGGCCATCGACGGCTGGCGGCGGCACGCCAGCCGCTACGAGCTGGAGACCCTGGCCGGCGGCCACGGCCTGGTGGTGACGGCGGCGGAGGAGGTCTGCGCGATCCTGCGGCAGCGCCTGGCGCCCGATGTGCCTGGCGGCGTGCCGGCGAACCTGGCAACCTGAACCGCCGGCCCCTGCCGCCCGCCTGGCGGCAGGGGCCGGTGCCGTCCGTCTTCATTCGAGGTTGCCCATGGTTCTGCGCGAATACACCCAACGCCACCGGCTCGACGCCGTCGCCCCGGCCGACTACCACCGCCATCTGCCGGAGCAGGTCGCGCGCGGCCTGCCTTCCGCCGAGCTGGTGGTGTTCCGCGTCGCCGACGAGCATTCCGACACCGCGGCGTTCAGCGCACGCTACGGCTTTGGCCTGGAGGACTGCGCCAATACCCTGGTCCTGCGTTACAAGCGCGACGGCGCCGAAGGCTATGCCGCGGTGGTCAACCTGGGCTCGCGGCGGCTCGACGTGAACGGCGCGGTCAAGGCGCTGCTCGGGGCCCGCCGGCTGTCCTTCGCCGCCCGCGAGGTCGCCACCGAGCTGACCGGCATGCAGTTCGGCGGCATCACCGCGTTCGGCTTGCCCGAAGGCATGCCGCTGCTGGTCGACGCGGCGGTCTTCGAACGGCCGTTGGTGGTGATGGGCGCAGGGGTCCGCGAGACCAAGCTGCTGCTGTCCCCGGCACTGCTGAAAGACCTTCCCGGAGTGGTGGTCGCCGAACTCAGCGAAGCCGGTTGAACCCGGCGCGGAGCATCGCCGCCGCGACTCTGCCAATTGTGGTAGGTGAAGCCTTCCGCCGTCTCTGCAACCATGCCCCCGCCCTGATCGCGACAAACGCCGGAATGCCCTGCGGTAGACGTTCGCGCCTGTGTTTCGAGGCGTTCGCGGCGGCCAAGGCGGCGGTTCGTCGGACAGCCCCTCCGGATGCATTTCCTACCTTCATCCGAGGAGCGGTAAATGATCAGGATCGACTTTTCCCAGTTGCACCAGGCCCGCGAAGATGCCGCGGCGGCCATGCCGAGCATCGCCGGCAAGAAGATTCTCATGGGCTTCTGGCACAACTGGCCGGCCGGCGCCGCCGACGGCTACCAGCAGGGCTCGTTCGCCAACATCGCGCTGGAAGACGTGCCGAGCGAGTACAACGTGGTCGCCGTGGCCTTCATGAAAGGGCGCGGCATCCCGACCTTCCAGCCATACAACCTGTCCGACGCGGAGTTTCGCCGCCAGGTCGGCGTGCTCAACGCCCAGGGCCGCGCGGTGCTGATCTCGCTGGGGGGCGCCGACGCGCACATCGAGCTGCACGCCGGGCAGGAGCAGGCGCTGGCCGCCGAGATCGTCCGCCTGGTGGAAACCTACGGTTTCGACGGCCTGGACATCGACCTCGAGCAGAGCGCCATCGACCTGGCCGACAACCAGCGGGTGCTGCCGGCGGCCCTCAAGCTGGTGCGCGAGCACTACGCCGGGCAGGGCAAGCACTTCATCGTCAGCATGGCCCCGGAGTTCCCCTATCTGCACAAGAACGGCAAGTACGTGCCTTATCTGCAGGCCCTGGAAGGCGTCTACGACTTCATCGCGCCGCAGTACTACAACCAGGGCGGCGACGGCCTGTGGGTCCAGGAGGCGAACGGCGGCAAGGGCGCCTGGATCGCGCAGAACAACGACGCGATGAAAGAAGACTTCCTCTACTACCTCACCGAGAGCCTGGCCACCGGCAGCCGCGACTTCGTGCGGATCCCGGCGCAGCGCCTGGCCATCGGCCTGCCGAGCAACGTCGATGCGGCGGCCACCGGCTACGTGATCGATCCCGCCGCGGTGAGCAACGCGTTTCGCCGCCTGGAAGCCGCCGGTCATGCGATCAAGGGCCTGATGACCTGGTCGGTGAACTGGGACGATGGCCTGAACAAGCGCGGCGAGCGCTACAACTGGGAGTTCCGCAAGCGCTACGCCAGCCTGATCCATGACGGCGAGGGCGGCGACCAGCGCCCGGCGGCGCCGCAGGGCCTGCGTCTGCTGGAGCGCGGCGAGACCAGCCTGGTGCTGGCCTGGAACGCCTCCAGCGGGCAGCGTCCGATCGATTACTACAGCCTCTATCGCGACGGCGCCATGGTTGGCCAGAGCGCCGCGCTGGGTTCCACCGACAGCGGCCTGACGGCGGACACCCGCTACAGCTATTTCGTCACCGCCACCGATACCCAGGGCAACCAGTCGCTGCCCAGCGAAGGCCTGGAGGTCAGCACCAGCGGCGGGGCGGTGGATCCGCAATTCCCGCAGTGGCGGGAGAACCAGGCCTACCGGGTCGACGATGGGGTGACCTACGAGGGGCTGCGCTATCTCTGCCTGCAGGCGCACACCTCCAACAGCGGCTGGACGCCGCCGGTAGCCTTCACCCTCTGGCGGCCGCTGCGCTGAGGGGGCGGGCCGGTCCGCGCCGCGGGCCGGCCCTTTGGCCGGCGAGAACCACGCACGGGGCGGTGGCCTATCCATATGCGTTTTCGGTATTTCCGCTTGATCGTTCATGGCGTTTACCATCACAGCATAACTTGTTATAACAAGTGTCCGAGCCACTCCGACGAGCGAATCCGACCATGGGCAAACTGCTCCCGCTTTCTCCCGTGCCGCTGTACAGCCAGCTCAAGGAGCTGCTGCGCGGGCGCATCCTCGACGGCGTCTACCCGCCGCTCAGCCGCATGCCTTCGGAGAACGAGCTGGGCAAGGCCTTCGACGTCAGCCGCATCACCGTGCGCCAGGCGCTCGGCGACCTGCAGAAGGAAGGGCTGATCTTCAAGATCCACGGCAAGGGCACCTTCGTCGCTCGGCCGAAGGCCTTCCAGAACGTCAGCACCCTGCAAGGCCTGGGCGAGTCCATGACGCAGATGGGCTACGAGGTCATCAACCGCCTGCACGGCCTGCGCTACGTGCCGGCCGGCGCGCAGGTGGCCGAGCGCCTGCGGGTGGAAGAGGGCAGCCCTGTGTGCGAGATCAAGCGGGTGCGCCTGGTCAACCGCGAGCCGGTTTCGCTGGAAGTCACCTACCTGCCGCAGGCGCTCGGCGAGCGCCTGGAGAAGGCCGACCTGGTGACCCGCGACATCTTCCTGATCCTCGAGAACGATTGCGGCATTCCCCTCGGCCATGCCGACCTGGCCATCGACGCGGTGCTCGCCGACGCCGACCTGACCCGCGCCCTGGCGGTCGAGGAGGGCGCGCCGATCATGCGCATCGAGCGCCTGACCCATGCCGCCGACGGCGCGCCGCTGGACTTCGAATACCTCTACTACCGCGGCGACGCTTTCCAGTATCGCCTGCGCATCGATCGGCAGAAGGGAGAGCGGGCATGAACACCCTGGAGCAGGAATACGACATCGTGGTGATCGGCGGCGGCACCGCCGGGCCGATGGCGGCGATCAAGGCCAAGGAACACGACCGCGAACTGCGCGTGCTGCTGGTGGACAAGGCCAACGTCAAGCGCAGCGGCGCCATCAGCATGGGCATGGACGGGCTGAACAACGCCATCGTCCCCGGCCACGCCACGGCCGAGCAGTACACCCGGGAAATCACCGTGGCCAACGACGGCATCGTCAACCAGGCGGCGGTCTACGCCTATGCCAGCCACAGCTTCGAGACCCTGCGGCAACTGGATCGCTGGGGCGTCAGGTTTGAAAAGGACGAGACCGGCGACTATGCGGTGAAGAAGGTCCACCACATGGGCGCCTATGTGCTGCCGATGCCGGAAGGGCACGACATCAAGAAGGTGCTCTACCGCCAGCTCAAGCGTGCGCGGATCCCCATCGCCAACCGCCTGGTCTGCACCCGCCTGCTCACCGATGCCGAGGGCGCGGTGAACGGCGTACTCGGTTTCGACTGCCGCAGCGGCGACTTCCATGTGATCCGCGCCAAGGCGGTGATCCTTTGCTGCGGCGCGGCGGGCCGCCTGGGCCTGCCGTCCTCGGGCTACCTGATGGGTACCTACGAGAACCCGACCAACGCCGGCGACGGCTACGCCATGGCCTATCATGCCGGCGCCGAGCTGGCCAACCTGGAATGCTTCCAGATCAACCCGCTGATCAAGGACTACAACGGCCCGGCCTGTGCCTACGTCACCGGCCCGCTGGGCGGCTATACCGCCAACGCCAGGGGTGAACGCTTCATCGAATGCGACTACTGGAGCGGGCAGATGATGTGGGAGTTCCACCAGGAACTCGAAGGCGGCAACGGCCCGGTGTTCCTCAAGCTCGACCACCTGGCGGAGGAAACCATCCAGACCATCGAGGACATCCTCCATGGCAACGAACGCCCCAGTCGCGGGCAGTTCCACGCCGGGCGCGGCACCGACTACCGCCAGCAGATGGTCGAGATGCACATTTCCGAGATCGGCTTCTGCTCCGGCCACTCGGCCTCCGGCGTGTGGGTCAACGAGAAGGCCGAGACCAGCGTGAAGGGCCTCTACGCCGCCGGCGACATGGCCGCGGTGCCGCACAACTACATGCTCGGCGCCTTCACCTATGGCTGGTTCGCCGGGCGCAACGCCGCCGAATACGTCGCCGGGCGCGCCTTCAGCGCGGTTGACCGCGCCCAGGTCGAGCGCGAGCGTGCGCGGATCGAGGCGCCGCTGCTGCGCGAGCACGGCCTGCCGGCGGCGCAGGTGGAGTACAAGCTGCGCCGGCTGGTCAACGACTACCTGCAACCGCCCAAGGTGACCCGCAAGATGGAATTGGGCCTGCAACGCATCCAGGCCATCGCCGAGGACCTGGAGCGGATCAAGGCGGACAACCCCCACGAGCTGATGCGCGCCCTGGAGGTCAGCGCGATCCGCGACTGCGCGGAGATGGCCGCGCGCGCCTCGCTGTTCCGCACCGAGAGCCGCTGGGGCCTGTACCACCATCGGGTGGACTATCCGCGGCGCGACGACGAGGCCTGGTTCTGCCACGCGCACCTGAAGAAGGACGAACAGGGGCGCATGGCCAGCTTCAGGAAACCGGTCGAACCCTACCTGTTCGCCATCGACGAGGGCGAACAGCAGGCCTACCAGCGCCTGCGGCTGAGGAACGACGCCGCCTAGGGCCCCGCGCCCCGGCGTAGTACCGCTAGACACCGAGCCCGCCGCCACGAAAGCGGGCCAGATCGAACCACGAGGACCGCGTGCCATGGCCTACCGACCCCAGGACATCTTCTTCCGCAGCAGCGCCCCGGTGACCATCGACGAAGACCGTTGCATCGCCGACAAGGGCTGCACCGTCTGCGTCGAGGTCTGCCCGATGGACCTGCTGGCCATCGATCCGACGACCCGCAAGGCCTACATGGCCTACGACGAGTGCTGGTACTGCATGCCTTGCGAAAAGGACTGCCCGACCGGCGCGGTGAAGGTGGAGATTCCCTACCTGCTGCGCTGACGCCCGCTTCCGGCAAGCGAGGCACAACCTGCCATCCGGCCACTCCCGGACGCCACCCTGAAACACCCCTCGTTTCCCACCACCGTCCGGGTGGCGGAGACGATTCCCATGACCCTGATTCGAGGGGAATCCCCATGCGACTGCGTGCAATCCTGGCCAGCCTGACGCTGGATTTCCCGCGCCCTCGCGACAGCCGGCTGGTGACCAGCGCCGACTTCGTGCGCCTGAAACGCCACTGCCTGGAACTGCTCGACCACGACGACGGCCGCCAGTGGCCGCGCCTGACCCCGCTCGGCCTGCCGCCGGGCATTACCCCGGACCGACTGCGGATCGCCATATGACCTGTGAAAACGCCACACTGCCCGAAATCCTCGAACTGTCGCCGCGCCTGGAGGACGCCGATCCCGGTGTGCGCCGCCTGGCGCTGATCGAACTGGCCGACCTGGAGCTGCCGGAGGCGCTGCCGTTGCTGGTTGCGGCCCTGCGCGGCGATCCCGACCCCGGCGTGCGCGGCGAGGCCGCGCGCCTGCTGGAGGCCTGGGAGGAAGACGCGGTGGTCGATGCGCTCTGTGCGGCCCTGGCCGATCCGCTGCCGGCGGTGGCCGAGGCCGCCGCGCAGAGCCTTGGCGAACTCAAGGAACCGGCCGCCGGGCGGCGCCTGCTGCCGTGGCTCGGGCATGCCGATGCCTTCGTCCGCGCCAGCGTATTGCGTGCGTTGCGCGAACTGCGCCTGGAGGAGAGCGCCGCGCCGGCCCTGGCCGCCCTCGGCGATCCGCAGGCGGCGGTGCGCCGCGAGGCGGTGGCGGTACTCGGCTGGCTCCGCCACCAGCCGGCCCTGGCCGAACTGGCCAGGCTGGCTAGCGCCGATGTCGACCCAGAGGTACGCCGGGCGGCCACCGGCGCCCTCGGCCTGAGCCGCGAGGCGGCGGTGCTGCCGGCGCTCTGCGCGGCGCTGGCGGACGCCCAATGGCAGGTTCGCGAAGAGGCGGCGACGACCCTTGGCAAGCTGGGCCGGGAGGAGGCCGGCGAGCCGCTGCTGAAAGCACTGGCGGACGACTACTGGCAGGTCCGCCTGCGCGCCGCGCGGGCGCTCGGGCGCTTGCGCCACCGCCCGGCGCGGGAGGCGCTGGAAGCGTTGCTCGGCCATCCCATCGGCAACCTGCGCAAGGAGGCCGCCCTGGCCCTCGGCGAACTGGCGGACCCGGCCTCGGCCCAGGCCTTGCGGGTCGCCGAAGGCGACGGCGATCCCGAGGTGCGCAAGGCGGTGCGCATCGCCCTGGCGCAACTGCGGGTGCCGGCATGACCCAGCCGCCGCTGCGCCTGCGCAATGCCGCCAGGGACGGCTGGCTGATGCTCGAATGGGCGGACGGCGCGGTCAGCCGGATCGACCATGCCCGCTTGCGCGCCGCCTGTCCCTGTGCGCAATGCCGGGCGCAGCGCCTGCGCGGACGGATCGACGCGGCGGAGCAGGGCGTGCGCCTGCGCGATATCCGCCTGCAGGGCTACGGCGTGCAGTTGCTGTTCGACGATGGTCACGAGCGCGGTATCTACCCCTGGTCCTATCTGCGCGACGAACTCTGAGCGGAGGATTGTTTCGCTATCGGAAACAACGTGAAGCGCGCTCATGGGTATCAGGTTGTTTCCGCGCTCCGCGATCTTCACCGTAGCCGCTCTGCGCCTCGGTCGTCCTGAGCGAGAGCGCCAGGGCTTGGCTTCGTTGTCGTTTATGTAACAGTGTTTTCCAGCCTGAAACGTTTCAGCTTTGCCCGCAAAGTCCTTATCATTCGCAAATTAACCATTGTTCTGCTTGGCTCAGATCATGAGCCCTCTTCATATACCCTTGTTCCTGGCAAGGGTATCGAGGGAGTAGAGCGGTCGCTGCATGCGACCAGTCGACCATTCGCAACGAGGAAGCGTTCGCGTGAAATCCCATCTTCTCCGTCCGGCCCTGCGCCCCGTGGCGGGCAGCCTGCTGTCCGCCTCCCTGCTGTGCAACGCGGCGCACGCCGCCGAGGCGTTCTCGCCGAACTCGAAATGGATGCTCGGCGACTGGGGCGGCAAGCGCACCGAGCTGCTGGAGAAGGGCTACGACTTC
>NZ_JAJQKY010000015.1:0-142925 GCF_021213715.1 Pseudomonas sp. CP-1 | reverse complement strand
TCGACAACGCGCTGGTGGCGGGGATCAAGATCCAGACGGTGTTCTAGGCTGTTGCTTCGGACAACCGCGATTCGGTCATGGCCAGCGGCCATTTCTTCAGCGCCGCCCAACGCGGCGCGGCGGGCTGAACAGCCCGGCGTGCAGAACGTAATAGGAGAGTAAGCAATGCCTGTCATCAACCCCGAAGGGAGTACCGGACGATGAGCGAAGGTAACCACAGTCGATCGCGCCTGCTGCCGAGCCTGCTCGGCCTGTTGATCCTGCTGTCCGGCCTGGCGCTGCTGGCCGGCGGCATCAAGCTGGCGAGCCTGGGCGGCTCGCTGTACTACCTGCTGGCCGGCATCGGCCTGGCCCTGAGCGGGCTGTTGCTGCTGCTGGGCAAGCGTGCGGCGCTAGGCCTGTACGCCCTGGTGCTGTTCGCCAGCACCGTCTGGGCGCTGTGGGAAGTCGGCCTGGACTGGTGGCAACTGGTGCCGCGCCTGGCCCTGTGGTTCGTCTTCGGCCTGCTGCTCTGGCTGCCCTGGTTCCGTCGTCCGCTGCTGGCCGAGGGGCCGGCGCCGCTGGGCACCGCGGCGCTGGGCGTGGCGGTGGTCCTGGCCGGCGCCGCCGCGGTGGGCAGCCAGTTCACCAATCCGGGGCAGATCGTCGGTCGCATCGACCGCGACAGCGGCATGACCAGCACCGCCCCGGCGATGCCGGACGGCGACTGGCAGGCCTACGGCCGCACCGAGTTCGGCGACCGCTACTCGCCGTTGAAGCAGATCACCCCGGCCAACGTCGGCCAGCTCGAGGAAGCCTGGCGCATCCGTACCGGCGACCTGCCGACCGCCGACGATCCGCTGGAACTGACCAACGAGAACACCCCGCTGAAGGTCAACGGCATGCTCTACGCCTGCACCGCGCACAGCAAGGTGCTGGCCCTCGACCCGGACACCGGCGCGGAAATCTGGCGCTTCGATCCGCAGATCCAGAGCCCGGTAGGCTTCAAGGGCTTCGCCCACATGACTTGCCGTGGCGTCTCCTACTACGACGAAGAGCAGTACGCCAGGAGCGACGTCGGCGCGCCGCCGGCCGCGCTCTCCGAGGCCGGCAAGGCGGTCGCCGCCAGTTGTCCGCGGCGCCTGTTCCTGCCCACCGCCGACGCCCGCCTGTTCGCGATCAACGCCGACAACGGCAAGGTCTGCGAGGACTTCGGGGTCAAGGGCGCGGTCGACCTGACGGCCGGCATCGGTCCGTTCACCCCGGGCGGCTACTACTCCACCTCGCCGGCGGCGGTCACCCGCAATCTGGTGATCATCGGCGGCCACGTCACCGACAACGAGTCGACCAACGAGCCGTCCGGGGTGATCCGCGCCTTCGACGTGCACGACGGTAAGCTGGTGTGGAACTGGGACAGCGGCAACCCGGACGAGACCGAGCCCCTGGCTCCCGGCAAGTTCTATACCCGCAACTCGCCGAACATGTGGTCGCTGGCCAGCGTCGACGAGAAGCTCGGCCAGGTCTACCTGCCGCTGGGCAACCAGATGCCCGACCAGTGGGGCGGCAACCGCACCCCCGGCGCCGAGAAGTTCAGCGCCGGCCTGGTGGCCCTCGACCTGAACACCGGCAAGCTGCGCTGGAACTACCAGTTCACCCACCACGACCTGTGGGATATGGACGTCGGCAGCCAGCCGACCCTGCTCGACCTGAAGACCGCCGATGGCGTCAAGCCGGCGCTGATCGCGCCGACCAAGCAGGGCAGCCTGTACGTGCTGGACCGCCGCGACGGCACGCCGATCGTGCCGATCCGCGAAGTGCCGGCGCCGCAGGGCGCGGTGGAGGGCGACCATACCGCGCCGACCCAGGCGCGTTCCGACCTCAACCTGCTGCGCCCGCCGCTGACCGAGCGCGACATGTGGGGCAGCAGCCCGTTCGACCAGATGCTCTGCCGCATCCAGTTCCGCTCGCTGCGCTACGAGGGCCAGTACACCCCGCCGTCGGAGCAGGGCAGCCTGATCTATCCGGGCAACGTCGGGGTGTTCAACTGGGGCGGGGTGTCGGTCGACCCGGTGCGCCAGATCCTCTTCACCAGCCCCAACTACATGGCCTTCGTCTCGCAGATGGTGCCGCGCGACAAGGTGCCCAGCGGAAGCAAGCGCGAGGGCGAGACCAGCGGCGTGCAGCCGAACACCGGCGCGCCCTACGCGGTGATCATGCATCCGTTCATGTCGCCCATCGGCCTGCCGTGCCAGGCGCCGTCCTGGGGTGACGTGGCGGGTATCGACCTGACCACCGCCAAGGTCGTCTGGCAGCACAAGAACGGCACCAGCCGCGACAACACCCCGGTGCCGATCGGCCTCACCGTCGGCGTACCGAGCATGGGCGGCTCGATCACCACCGCCGGCGGCGTGGCCTTCCTCAGCGGTACGCTCGACCAGTACCTGCGCGCCTACGACGTGAAGGACGGCAAGCAGCTCTGGCAGGCGCGCCTGCCGGCCGGCGGCCAGGCCACGCCGATGAGCTACACCGGCAAGGACGGTCGCCAGTACGTGCTGATCGTCGCTGGCGGACACGGCTCCTTCGGCACCCGCATGGGCGACTACATCATCGCCTACGCCCTGCCCAGGCAATGACCCGCCCACCGGGAGCCCACAGCCGGCTCCCGGCCTTCCGGGCCTCGGCCCGGAAGGGGCTTTGCCAAGGGGAGGCGCGTTCCCGCCCTTGGCAAAGCCCCTTCGATACCTTGCGACCCGCGGAACCCTGCATGCCGTCCCGACCCCGTCCCAGCTTCGTCTCCCACCTGTTGCCCGGCTCCCTCGCGCTCTGCGGCCTGGCCATCGCCTGCGCCGCCCAGGGCGAGGAGCGACGCAGCCTCGAACCCATGGTGGTGACCGGCAGCTACAACCCCAGCGACACCTTCGACCTGCCGTTCTCGGTGGATAGCATCGAGCGCCGGCAGATCGCCGACGGCCAGCTCGGCATCAACCTCTCCGAAGTCCTGCCGCGGGTACCCGGCCTGGTGGTGCAGAACCGCCAGAACTACGCCCAGGACCTGCAAATCTCCTCGCGCGGCTACGGCGCCCGCTCGGCCTTCGGTATCCGCGGGCTGAAGCTGCTCGCCGACGGCATCCCGGCCAGCACGCCGGATGGCCAGGGCCAGGCCGCGACCCTCAATCTCGACGTCGCCGAGCGCATCGAGGTACTGCGCGGGCCGGCCTCGACGATCTACGGCAGCAACGCCGGCGGGGTGATCCAGATGTTCTCCCGCGACGGCCAGGGCGCCCCGCGGGTCGGCGCGGAAACCACCGTCGGCAGCGATGGCCTGAGCCGCAACCACCTGTACACGGAAGGCGAGGGCGACGGGGTCGGTTTCCTGGTGGATGCCTCGCGGATGGACACCGACGGCTACCGCGACCACAGCGCCGCGCGCCGCGACCAGACCTTCGCCAAGCTCAACTTCAGGCCCGACGCCGACAGCCGCCTGGCGCTGATCTACAGCAGTCTGGAACAGAACGACACTGAAGATCCGCTGGGGCAGACCTGGGACGCCTACAAGCACGACCCGCGCTCCGTCACCGCCAACGCCAAGCTGTACGACACGCGCAAGAGCATCGACCACCAGCAGGCCGGGATGAACTACGAGCGCTACTTCGGCGAGGCGACCTTGCAGGTCAACGCCTACGTGGGCAAGCGCAGTGTCGTGCAGTACCTGTCGATCCCCAGGGGGGTGGCCTCCAACAGTCAGCGCGGTGGCGGCGTGGTGGACTTCGACCGCGACTTCCACGGTGGCACCGTGCGCTGGCTGCAACCGGTACGCCAGGCGCCGGGCGAGCTGAACCTGACCGTCGGCCTCGACTACGACCAGAGCCGCGACGACCGTCGCGGCTACCAGAACTTCAACGGCGACCAGCTCGGCGTGAAGGGCGAGTTGCGCCGCGACGAGGTGGACACCGCCACCAGCCTCGATCCCTACCTGCAGGCGAGCTGGGCCATCGACGCCTGGACCCTGCAGGCCGGGGTGCGCCACAGCACCATGAAGATGGAGGTCGACGACCGCTACTTGAGCAACGGCGATGCCAGCGGCTCGCGGCGCTACCGGAAGAACACCCCGTCGTTCTCGGTGATGTACGCCTTCACCCCCGACCTGCACGGCTACCTCAGCGCCGGCAAGGGCTTCGAGACCCCGACCCAGGCGGAGATGGCCTATGCGCCGGTGGCGGCGAACGCGCCGGACGTCTTCAACTTCGGCCTCAAGCCGGCCACCAGCAGCCAGTACGAAGCCGGGCTGAAGGCGCGCCTGTGGGGCAATACGCGGGTCAACGCGGCGATCTTCCAGATCCGCACCGAGGACGAGATCGTCGTCGCCAGCTCCCTCGGCGGTCGCACCAGCTACCAGAACGCCGGCAAGACCCTGCGCCGCGGCTTCGAACTGGGCGTGGAGAGCGAACTGAGCGAGCACTGGAACGCCAACCTGGCCTATACCCGGCTATCCGCCACCTACGATTCGGATTTCGAGGCCGGCGGCAAGACCATCGGCAAGGGCAAGCACCTGCCGGGCGTGCCGGAAAGCAGCCTGTTCGGCGAACTGGTATGGAAGCCCGTGGAGGGCATCAGCATGGGCTGGGAAGGCATGTACCGCAGCCAGGTCTACGTCGAGGACAGCAACAGCGAAAAGGCCGCGCCGAGCTATGCGGTATTCAACTGGCGCACCCGCTTCGAACAGCGCCTGGGGGCCTGGACCTTCCACCAGTTGGTGCGCCTGGACAACCTGTTCGACCGCCAGTACGTCGGCTCGGTCATCGTCGGCGACGGCAACCGGCGTTACTACGAAGCGGCCCCCGGGCTGTCCTGGTACGCGGGAGCCGGGGTCGAATACCAGTTCTGAAGTGCCGGGCGCGCTTGTTCGAGCTACCCGTCCAGCCCTTGTCAGCGTCGTCAATTCCGATTACTGTATGAATGCACAGTAATCGGAAATCGCCTGCCTGCGCGACAAGGAGCACCGATCATGAGCCACAACCTTGCCGAACTGCCGCTGTCCCGACGCCGCGCCCTGGAGCGCGAGAAACAGGCCTGCCTGCGCCTCCACCTGTCCCGCAATCGTGCCAGCGAACGCCTGGAGCGCGCCGTGCGCGACGAAGTCGAGCGCCTGCTGGGTGCCCGCGAACGCCAGGGGGCCGGCTGGCCGGAGTGGGTCAGCGCGGAACTCTGCGTGGCGGACGACCCGCTCTTCGTGCGCAAGGTGGTGGCGCGCCTGAAAGCCGCGGTGGACTGGCAACGCCAGCGCGCAGCCTGAGTGTTGCTCGCTTCAGGCCCCGCTGCCGTCGCTCCCGGGCGCGCGATGATGTTGCAGGGCGCGCTGGCGATGGCCGGCGAGGATGTACCGGTAGATCAGTCGGGCGAGCGGCTCCAGTTCCATTTTCTGGCCGTTCAGCGCGGCGCCGCAGAGTGCCAGCTTGACCCGCTTGCCTCCGGCCACCGCACGGGCTTCGGGGCGGGCGAAAGCCCGCGGGTCGAAACGGGCATGGCTGTCGAAGCGCGGTGCCGTGCAATCGAAGGTGGTCGCGAAGGTGAGTTCCAACCAGCGCCCGCGTTCGATCTCCAGCGACTGGAAGGTGTACATCGGCACCTGCGGCGCGTTGGCGAAGGCGATGCTCTCCGGCGTCAGGGTGAGCGCGACCTGGCCGTGGCGCCGGTAGAGGAACACGCCCGCCAGGCAGGCGTACAGGCCGCCGCCCAGCAGCAGCGCGGCTGGCAGCCAGAACAGCCATTGGCCACTGGCCAGGCGCCAGGCGTGGGGCAGCGAAGCGAGCCAGAGACCGGTGGCGCCAGCCACCAGGCCTGCGAGCAGGGCAACGCAGGCGGTGCCCCGCGAGACCTCGCGGATCTCGCAGCGGGCTTCCAGCGGCGGCAGTTCGTCGAGGGTTTCGTCAGTTTCTTGCATGGGGATTCTCACAGGTCTTGCCGAGCAGGTCGGCGCTGAGCGCTCGGCTCAACGCCAGGGGGGCGCCGAACCAGACGCTCAGCGCCTGGCTCGGCGGTCGTGTCGGAACGGCCCGGCCGGCGGTCCCGGCCCAGGTGCGTTCGAAGCTCTCTCCCAGCGCCGTGCAGCGCAGGCCCAGCGGAGGGTGGGTATCCTGCGGATGGACCTGGAGTCCCTCCGCCCCGGGGTCCGGTGCTTCCAGGCCGGACTGGCCCAGGTAGACGTGGATGGCGTCCACCAGGTTGTCCGGCGCGCGCGCCGGAGCGAGCAGGCAGTGTTCGAGGAACGCCCGTATCGGCGCGCCGGCCGCCGCGCTGCGCAGCAGGGCCGAGGCCATCGCCGGCGCACCGGCCAGTTGTGCGGCGCGGCGGTCGGCGGCGAATTCGCGCAGGCGGCTCCAGTGGTTCACGGCGAGGCCGAAACGTTCGAGGAAGTACCCGGCCAACAGTCGCGCCGGTTCCAGTGCCGCACGTTCGAAGACGTTGGCTTCCTGCTCCTCGATGGCGGCCAGTTGGCTCGCGGCGTCCTGGTAGATCGGCAGGAAGCGCAGGCTGTAATGGGCGTCGCGGCCGGCGAAGTGGGCCAGTTCGTGAGCGATCACTGCACTCAGTTCGGCGCGGTCCAGCAGGCCCAGCAACGGTAGCGAGAGGTATAGGCTGCGTCCTTCCAGATGCTCGCCGGAAGGTTGCAGGCAGACGCGGTTGGCGGTCACGTAGAAGCCGTCGCAGAGACCTACCAACAGGTGCTGCGGGGCTGGCGTATCGAGGCGCGCCGCCAGCTCGCGCAGCAGCGTCCAGAGTTCCGGTGCATCCTCTTCGCCCAGCCGGCGGCCGATGACATCCAGGGCCGGCGCCGGGCGCAGGCGCAAGCGGCTGATCTTCGCCAGCATTTGCCACGCCGACGCCAGCAGGCCGAGCAGGATCAGCGCCACGCTCAGCTGGGTGCGTCCTTCGCTGACCGGAACCTGGCCGACCCGCCACAGCCCGAGGATCTCGAACGTTCCGGCACAGGCCAGGGCCAGGGCGAGCAGGCCGATCTGGGCGAGGAGCAGGCAGGGCAGCAGGCGTCGGCCCAGCTCGAACCACAGGAGCAGGCAGCGACGCGAGCGCAGTGCGCTGCGTGCGGCGCCGGCGATGCCGGCCAGGGAGACGGCTCCCAATACGGCGACCAGCGCCGCCAGGCAGGCTCCGCTATCGGCGAGGACGGCGGCGAAGCGATTCAGGCGCTGTGCGCTTCGTGTGTCGGCGAGTTGCTCGTCGAGCCGCGCCAGGGCCAGGTCGCGCACATAGGCCCGGCCGTCCACCCGGACGCTGGCCCTCGGCGGCAGCGCCCGCGCTTCGGCGAGCGCGCGCTCGACCCACTGCTGCGCGGCGCCCAGTCGCTCGGCCTGCTGCTCGGCGCGCCAGGACTGCCAGGCGCCGAGCCCCGCCAGCAGCGCTGGAACCAGCACCAGGCAAAGCAGCAGCCTTCGCGGATGGGCCGTGCCCTTCACTCAGCCCTGGCTGCGCAGTTGTTGCAGGTAGCGCTGGGCGTGGGCGGCCTGGATGTAGGCGTCGAGGATCGCCGCCATGTCGTCGCAGTCCAGCTTCTTGCCATCGCTCTGCAGGCCGGCCGACATGATGGTGATGCGCGGGTCCTTGCCTTTGAAGGCCATGGCCTGGGAGGCGAACACCTGGCGTACGGCGCGATGGGTCGGCAGCGGCGTTTCGGGCCGCAGGTGGAGGGTCTGGGTGGTTTGCAGCATGTCGGCCTTGACGCTGAAATCGATGACGTCGGCCAGCTCGACCGGAGCCGACAGGCTGTCGGCCCAGAGCTGGGTACGGGTCAGGCGCATGAAGGGGGTCTTGCCGGAGTTGCGATGCTGGTAGCCGAGGAACAGCCCGAACAGGCCGAGCAGCAAGCCGACGACGCCGACCCCCGGCTTGCCCTGGGAGAACCACATGCCGGTCATGATGAAGGGCACGATGCTCAGCAGCGGACCCAGCACCACGTACTTGCGGGTATTGGTGAACTCGGTGGCCGGCGGTACGTTGGCAATCACCCGCTCCAGGTGGGCGATGACCTCGGCGGTCTTCGCCTGGTTCAGCTCTTCGTGTTCGGCACCGAGGGTTTCGGCGAGGTTGGAGACGAGGTCCCGGGGTTCCTGGTTGCTCATGAAAATATCCTTGGAGTTGGGAGTGAAGAGGAAGCACTGGGCGGGATCTCGCCCAGTTGGCGGAGCCGGGCCTGGGCGCGGGCGATGTCCAGGTAGAGGTCGATGACCTCCGCGGCCTCCAGTAGCGACAGGTTGCGACCATTGAGGCGCCAGCCGGGGGACAGCAGGCGAACCTGTGGGCCGTCCCGGCATTCGCTGACGGCACGCGCGGCGAACGGGTCGAGCGGGCGCGTGGATGGCGCCGGTAGTGCCTTGCCGTGCAGTTCGAGGACTATCGCGGAGAACCAGACTCCGTCCTCCAGGCGCAGGTCGGCGACCTCCAGCAGGTCCAGCGGCGCCGACAGGCTGCGGGCGCGCAGGCGCCCTTGGCCGAGGACGAGGAACGGCGCGTTCCTGGCGTTGCGCTGCAGGCAGGCCAGACACATGAGGAGGGCGGCCGCCGCCAGCAGGCACAGCGCCGCCGCCTCATGGCCGGGACCGGGGTGGTCGCGCAAGGTCCAGGCGCCGCCGAGCAGCAGCAGGCCGAGCAGGGCGGACAGCGGCGCCGCGCCACGGGCGGCGCCGATGCTTATCCGGTTGGAAACGCTGGCGACGAAGCGCCGCAACCGCGTGGCTTCGTCGTCCCTTGCCCCGGCGGGGCAGGGTGCTTGCGCGCCCGGCGGGATCATCGGCTTTCCCCGTGGCCTGCATCGAGCAGGCGGTTGAGCCACTGCGTGTCGTCGGCGCTGACGATGCGCCTTGCCTGCCGCAGCAGGTCGTCGTCGAGCGCCAGGGAAAGGTCCGCGATCCGCTGGTAGGTCGGCGGATGGCTGTCGAAGGGGTGTTCCAGGCGGCGCGCGCTGTCCTGTTCGTCCAGTTCCAGGGAGTGCCCGCGCAGATGGTCGGTCAGCGCATGCACCAGGTTGCGCGTCTGCGGGCTGGCCAGCAGGCGTTCGATCAGTCCTGCCAGGGCGCAGGTGCGTAGCAGGGCGATGGCGAAGACCCGCGCGCCGGCTACCCGCACCCCGACCTTGTCGGCGGCCAGTTCCTGGCGGCGATTCCAGTGCAGGTAGGCGCGCTCGAAGCGATCGAGGAAGTACAGCGCGGCCCACAGGCCCGGCTTGCCGAGCAGGCCGACACGCCCATCCTCGGGGGCGGCGATGCGTTCGATGCGCAGGCGCACCTGCCGCTGCAGGAGCGACAGGGAGGCGCCGTGGGCGGTGTCGCCGGCGGCGAAGTGGCCCAGTTCGTGGCCGATGATCGCGGCGCTTTCGGCCTCGCTCATGACCGTGGCATAGGTCAGCGGGATGTACAGGGTACGCCCCTCCAGCGGAATGCCGCGGGGTGCCAGCAGGACCTTGGCCTGGGTGACGAAGTAGCAGTGCTCGATGCCGGTGACGACATGGTCCGGTAGCGGCGCTCCGGCGCGGTCGGCGATCTGTCCCAGCCATTGCCAGAGGCCGGGCGCGGCGATCCGGTCGAGTTCGCGGCCGAGCAGGTGGAGCACCGGTTCCTCCAGCGGCAGCAGTTCTCCGCGCAGGCGCCGCAGCATGAGCAGGCCGCCGAGGAACAGCAGCCACAGCGGCAGCGAGAAGAGCAGGGCGACGAAACCGTGGCTGTGCCAGTGGCTGTAGCTCCACAGCGCTTCGTAGAGCAACTGGCTGGCCAGGGCGGCGACCAGCAGGCCGGCGTGCAGCGGGACCAGTCGACCGAGGCGCCGCCAGGCCGGCGCGAGGTGGCCGAGCAGGTAGGCTTGCGAGCGCATCGAGCGGCGCCCGTCGTATTCCAGTCTCGCCAGCAAGGCGGCCGCGACCAGTGCCGACGCCAGCGCGCAGAGCTTGCCGAAAGCGGCCAGCCAGCCACGCAGGGCCAGCCAAGGATGGTCGCGGCGGATGGCCTCGGCGTCTTCGGCGAACTGGTGAAGATGACCTTCGACGCCATAGGCCGGGCGGAACAGGTGACGGGGAATGGCGCCGGCGGCGTCCGGGTCGTTGCGCGCCGAGGCGCTCCAGTCGCGCATGAACTGTTCGTCGCGCAGGGTCGAGTCGACCCGGAAGGCCTGCACGGCGGACCAGGCGTAGAGCGCCAGGGGAATCAGGAAGAGGAACGCGAGCAGCCTTACCCGCAGCGTATCGTGGCTCATCCGCGTTTATTTCTGCTCGAGGTAGTCGGTCAGGAATGCCTGGGGCTCGCCTGCGGATGACAGCGACTCGCTATAGGCGACCTGCCGCGTCTGCTGTTCGCCGGGCAGGTAGAGCTCGCCCCAGCCGTCGCGCACGATCAGGATCACATACTTGCTGCCGTTCAGTTCGGTGGAGTAGCGACTGTCCCTGGCGCTCTTTTCCACCTTTACCTTGTGGATCAGGCGGTCCCAGTCGTGGTCCAGTCCTTCGACCTGCAACAGCGCTTCGCCGGCCGCCGCTTCGCCGATACGCAGGGTCCAGACCTTGAGCCCCTGCTGGCCCTGGTAGGCCACCACCTTGTCGGCGACTGGCGGCCGCGCCTCTTCGGCTTGCGCCGTGCAGGATCCCCACGCCAGTGCGCCCATCAGCAGCGCCGCAGTCCACTTTGCTATCATTCTCGCCCCCTTTGGCAACGCGATGTAAAAGGGGCGCATCTATTAATACAGGCTCGGACCATGAACAACCGAGGCGGCCGCCGCTCACAGGAAAAGTGTCGTCGCCCACAGGTTCGGTTCGATCAGCGCACGGAACCATCCTGGAAAGCCGCTGCCTGAACCGGTTCAGATGGTTGCGTCCCACCGATACCTACGCCATGGAAAGCTGGAATCCCTACCACGACACGGAGCTTTATTTCGACGCTCCTTCGCCCCTGTGCCAGTCGCAGATCCTCGACGCGCGCGAAATGCTCGGCAGCGCCACCGGTCACTACCAGGCGCGGACGGTGCGCCCGTCGATGCAGTATTTCGATTGCGACCTGAGCTTCACCGAGCCGCTGCGAACCCACAAGGTGCTGCCGGAAGGCCTGTGCATCGTGCAGATGTTCGACGGCCAGTGGCGGCACAGCGTCGACGGCGGCGAGCCTTATCTCTACAACCTGGGCGGTCCTTCGGTGCTCGGCACCGGCGAGCCGATGGAGGCCTTCGACATCCTGCCGGCGGGCAGCCGCGTGCGCCTGGGCGGGCTGCGGATCGCCGCCAGCTACCTGGAGGAAGAACTGGAAACCGGCGACGGCGCCCTGCGGCCGCTGGCGCGGCTGAAGGGCGACGGCGCGAGCTTCACCCAGTTGTCCCGTTGCGGCGCCATCACCGCCCTGTTCGAGCGCCTCTACCAGAATCCATACCGCGGCGCCCTCGGACGCCTGCACGAAGAGAGCCTGACCTTGGGCCTGCTTGTGGAGTTGGCCGCCTACCTGGGCGGCGCGGACCTTCGTCGCGCGCGTACCCCACGCGCCCAGCGCGACCTGGCCCACGAAGCGCGCCGCCTGCTGGAGGCGAACCTCGGTGAGCCGCCGGCCAGCCTCGAACTGGCGCGCCAACTGGGGGTCGGCGAAACCACCTTGCGGCGGATTTTCAAGAACGAGTTCGGTCGCTCGATGTTGCAGTACGTCCGCGACCGGCGTCTCGAGATCGGCCGGCAGATGGTCCGCGAGGGTCGCTGGCAGATCGCGCAGATCGCCTACCGCCTGGGCTACTCCAGTCCGGAAAACTTCACCCATGCCTACCGCGCGCGCTTCGGCCATCCGCCGGGGCGCGAGTGAGGCGGACGCGGCTCAGAGCGAACGCTGGTCGACCCGCGCGGAAAGCTGCTCGGCGCTTTCCTTGCGCTCCGAATAGCGGTTCACCAGGAACTCCGTGCGCTCGCGCAGGAGCAGGGTGAACTTGAACAACTCCTCCATCACGTCGACCACCCGGTCGTAGTAGGGCGATGGCTTCATCCGGCCCGCTTCGTCGAACTCCAGGTAGGCCTTGGGAACCGAGGACTGGTTGGGGATGGTGAACATGCGCATCCAGCGACCCAGCACGCGCAACTGGTTGACCACGTTGAACGACTGCGAGCCGCCGCAGACCTGCATCAGCGCCAGGGTCTTGCCCTGGGTCGGGCGCACCGCCCCGAGCGCCAGGGGAATCCAGTCGATCTGCGCCTTGAATACCGCGGACAGCGCACCGTGGCGTTCGGGCGAGCACCAGACCTGGCCTTCCGACCACTGCACCAGGTCGCGCAACTCGCGGACCTTGGGATGCTCCAGCGGTGCATCGTCGGGCAATGGCAGCCCGGAAGGGTCGAAAATCCGCGTTTCGGCGCCGAAGCGTTCGAGCAGGCGTGCGGCCTCCAGCACCAGCAGGCGGCTGAAGGAGCGCTCGCGGGTCGAGCCGTAGAGCAGGAGGATGCGCGGCCTGTGCCCGGAGACGGGGGGCGGGTCGCCGAGCAGCGCGGGATCGAGGTTGGGTAGTTGTTCGGACATGCTTCCTCCGGTCAGAGCGAGCCGATGCGCTCCAGCTCACGCTTGAGCTGGTCGCGATCCAGGGTAGCGAAGGGCAGGCCGAGGAAGGCTCTGCAACGCTGTTCGATGCGTGCCAGGGTGGCGTGGAACGCCGCATCCCGCAGGGCTTCGTCGCCATCCAGGGCGGAGGGATCGGCCAGGCCCCAATGGGCCTTCAGCGCTGCGCCGAGATACAGCGGGCAGGCTTCCCCCGCGGCGGCGTCGCAAACGGTGATGACGATGTCCGGCGGTGCGCCTTCGAAGGCTTCGCTGCCCTTGCTGTACAGGCCGTGGGTGGCGATGCCGGCCTGTTCGAGGGTTGCCAGGCTGCGCGGATGCACCCGCCCGCTGGGCTGGCTGCCGGCGCTGCATGCCTCGAAACCCGGCGGGGCCAGGTGGTTGAACATGGCTTCGGAAAGAATGCTGCGGCAACTGTTGGCCGTGCACATGAACAGGACTCGCATGGGATGCTCCTGCCGCCGTCGCCGGCGGCCGTCAGATGGCCAGGCGCAGGGCCAGGGCCGAAAGGGTCGCCAGCAGGACCGGCAGGGTCAGCAGGGCGCCGACCCTGAAGTAGTAGCCCCAGGTGATGCGCATGCCTTTGCGCGCCAGCACGTGCAGCCAGAGGAGCGTCGCCAGGCTGCCGATAGGGGTGATCTTCGGACCCAGGTCGCAGCCGATGACGTTGGCGTAGATCATCGCTTCGCGCACCGCGCCGGCGGTGTCGCTGGCCTGGATCGACAGGGCGCCGAGCAGCACGCTGGGCATGTTGTTCATTACCGACGAGAGGGCGGCGGAAAGCAGTCCGGTACCCAGCGCGGCCGCCCATACGCCGTGCTCGGCCAGGCGGTTCAGGAGCTGCGCCAGGAGGTCGGTGAGACCGGCGTTCTTCAGGCCGTAGACCACCAGGTACATGCCCAGCGAGAAGACCACGATCTGCCAGGGCGCTTCGCGCAGCACCCGCCGGGTCGAGATCACCCGCCCGCGCCCGGCCACCGCCAGCAGCAGCGCCGCACAGGTCGCGGCCACCGCGCTGACGGGGACACCCAGCGGCTCCAGGGCGAACAGCCCGGCGAGCAGGACCAGCAGCATCCAGCCACCGACGACGAAGGTCGCGCGGTCGCGGATCGCCGCCCGCGGCGGCTTCAATTGCTCCAGCGCATAGACCGGCGGCAGGTCGCGGCGGAAATAGAGGAACAGCACCAGCAGGGAGGTCGCGACGCTCACCAGGTTTACCGGCAACATCACCGCGGCGTACTCGCCGAAGCCGAGCCCGAAGTAGTCGGCCGAGACGATGTTCACCAGGTTCGAGACCACCAGCGGCAGGCTGGCGCTGTCGGCGATGAAGCCCGCCGCCATGACGAAGGCCAGGGTCGCCGCCGGGCTGAAGCGCAGGGCCAGCAGCATCGACATCACGATGGGCGTGAGGATCAGCGCCGCGCCGTCGTTGGCGAACAGCGCCGAGACCGCCGCGCCGAGCAGCACGCAGAAGGCGAACAGGCGCCGGCCGTCGCCGCCGGCCCAGCGCGCGACGTGCAGCGCTGCCCATTCGAAGAAGCCGGCCTCGTCCAGCAGCAGGCTGATGACGATCACCGCGATGAAGGTGGCGGTCGCATTCCAGACGATGTTCCAGACGGTCGGGATGTCGCCCGGCGCGACGCTGCCCAGCGCCAGGGCGAGCAGGGCGCCGATGCTGGCGCTCCAGCCGATGCCGAGGCCCCTGGGCTGCCAGATGACCAGGACCAGGGTGAACAGGAAGATGGCGAAGGCGATCAGCATGGGGCGGCTCGCGCTATTGGCAGCAGGCGGAGGCGCGCTGCGGGCGGCCGTCCATGTCGCGCAGGCGCGCGGCGTCGGCTTGCAGCCAGTCGCCGTTGGCCCGCAGGGTCACTTGCAGGACTTCGTGGATCCAGGCCGGCAGCGCAGGGTTCAGGCGGTAATACACCCACTGGCCCTGGCGACGGTCGAGGAGCAGCCCGGCACTGCGCAACTGGGCCAGGTGGCGGCTGATCTTCGGCTGGCTGTCGGCGAGGGCGCACATCAGTTCGCAGACGCACAGTTCGCCCTGGTCGACGATCAGCAGGGTGGCGCGAACGCGCGTCTCGTCGGCCAGGCACTTGAACACTTCGGCGGGGCTGGGCATCGCTGGGCCTTCCTGAATATATGGAAAGCCGAATATACGGACATCCGTATGTATTGCAAGCGCCCCCGATCCTGCCGGCTAGCGGCGGGCGGCCTGGACTTCCTCGCTCGGCGTGCGCCCGAAGTAGCGCTTGAACTCGCGGCTGAACTGCGAGGGGCTCTCGTAGCCGACCTGGTTGGCGGCGGTACTGGCGTTCAGCCCGTCCTGCACCATCAGGCTCCAGGCCTTGTACAGGCGCACGCTCTTCAGGTACTGGAGGGGCGAGGTGAAGGTCATCGCCTTGAAGTTGTGGTGGAAGGTCGACACGCTCATGTTCGCCTCGCGAGCCAGGGTGTCGATGTCCAGCGCACTGGCGTAGTCGGTGTGGATGCGCCGCAGGGCCCTGGCCATGCGCCCGTAGCCGCTGTGCCGGCCGGCCACCGCACGCAGGGCGTTGCCCTGCTCGCTGCGCAGGGCGCGGAAGATGATCTCGCGGACCAGTTGCGGGCCGAGGATATGGCTGTCCAGCGGGCTCTGCAGGCAGCGCAGCAGGCGCATCACCGCATCGGCCATCCCCGCGTCCAGCGGTACCGAAGCCATCGGCGCGCTGGGCGCCAGTTCGTTGTCGTCGTCGCTGCCGGGAGCCTCTTCCATCTGTAGCAGCAGTTCCTTCAAGGTGCCGATTTCCACGTCGACGCTCACTCCCAGCAAGGGCTCGGCGGCGGAGGCGTGGGTTTCGCATTCGAACGGCAGGGGCACCGACATCACCAGGTAGCGTTCGGCGTCATAGCGGTAGGTTTCGCCACCGAGGAAACCGATCTTCTGGCCCTGGGCGAGGATGCAGATGCGCGGCTCGTAGAACACCGGGCTGCGCGGATAGGCCTGTTCGGCGCGCATCAGGCGGACGCCGGGGATGCGGGTGGCGTCGAAACCCGGTTCGCCTTGCAGGGTGGTGATCAGCGACGCCATGTCGGTGGAAGTAGTGCTCATGCCTTGGCTGTTTCTCCAGGAGGGGAGGCAAACGTAGCAACCCCGCGCGCGCCTGGGCAGTGGCGGGACGCAACATCGGCACGAATGGGCAAGGCTTCGACAGGAATGGACATTCTGCGGCGGCGCCCATCCGGCGAACAATTGCCCCCCGAACGGACCGCCGCCAAAAGGTCGTCGCGGCCCGCCATCCTGCGAAGAGGACACACCGATGACCCTACAGATCCGCGGCTACGCCGCCCAGTCCGCCAGCGCCCCGCTGGCCGCCCATCGCTTCGAACGCCGCGCGCCGCGCGCCGACGACCTGGTGATCGACATCCTCTACTGCGGCGTCTGCCACTCGGACCTCCATCAGGCGCGCAACGAATGGCACAACAGCCTGTACCCGCTGGTGCCGGGCCACGAGATCATCGGCCGGGTCGCCAGCGTCGGCGAGGCGGTGAGCGGTTTCGCGGTCGGCGAACTGGTCGGCGTCGGCTGCATGGTCGACTCCTGCCGGCACTGCGCCGCCTGCTCCGAGGGCCTGGAGCAGTATTGCGCGGAATACCCGACCCTGACCTACAACGGCCGCGACCGCCACGACGGCCTGCCGACCTTCGGCGGCTACTCGGAGCGCATCGTGGTCTCGGCCAGGTTCGTCCTGCGCATTCCCCAGGGACTCGATCCGAAGGCGGCGGCGCCGCTGCTGTGCGCCGGGATCACGTCCTACTCGCCACTGCGTCACTGGAAGATCGGCCCCGGTAGCCGGGTGGCGGTGGTCGGCCTGGGCGGCCTCGGTCACATGGGCCTGAAGTTCGCCAGGGCGCTCGGTGCCGAGGTGGCCCTGTTCACCCGCTCGCCGGGCAAGGAAGAGGAAGCGCGGCGGCTCGGCGCCGACCAGGTGATCCTTTCCACCGACCCACAGCGGATGGCCGCCGTCGCCGGACGCTTCGACCTGATCCTGGACACCGTGCCGCACCAGCACGACCTCAATCCCTACCTGGCGACCCTCAAGCGCGACGGCACCCTCGTGCTGGTCGGCCTGCTCGAGCCGCTGGAGCCGGCGGTGCACGGTGCGCAACTGGTGATGGGGCGCCGCTCGATCGCCGGCTCGGCCATCGGCGGCATCGCCGAGACCCAGGAAATGCTGGATTTCTGCGCGACCCACGGGATCGCCTGCGACATCGAGATGATCGAGATCCAGCAGATCAACCAGGCCTACGAGCGGATGCTGGCCAGCGACGTGAAGTATCGCTTCGTGATCGACATGGCCTCCCTGCCGAAGTCCTTCTGAGACGGGCCGTCGGCGCCGGCGGGCTCAGCAGCCCTCGGCGTCGACCAGGAAGGTCTCGAAACGCACGCTTTTCGCCCCCAGCCGCCAGACGCCCGCGCTCAGCGGGCCTTGCGCGTCCTCCCGGGCTTGCCAGGCGCGTTCGCAGTCCTCGCGTGAACGCCAGCAGGTGTAGTTCAGCACGTGCTGGCCGTCCTCGCTGGGGTGCAGGCTGGCGGACAGGTAGCCCGGGCAGTTCCTGAAGCAGCGTTCCAGGCGTTGCAGGTGCGCGTTCTGTTCCAGCGCCAGCGACAACTGGCTGGCGGGTTCCACCTCGATATCGATGAGTTGCGCGTAGCACGGCGACCGCTCGCTAGCGGCCGGGCACTGGTCGTCGGTGCAGCAGTAGGAGGAGGGGATGAGCATGGCGGGTTACTCCGGGTGACTTGTGTCGAGGGCCGGCCCAGGGTAAAACCTCAAGCAAACTTGAGGTCAAGCCAATCATGAAGAATTCCTGCGCATCCCGCGAACTGAGCGTCGGCGAACTGGCCAGGCGTGCCGGCGTGGCGGTCTCCGCCCTGCATTTCTACGAAACCAAGGGGCTGATCAGCAGCCAGCGCAACGCCGGCAACCAGCGGCGCTTCAGTCGCGAGACGCTACGCCGGGTGGTGGTGATCAAGGTCGCCCAGCGGGTCGGCATTCCCCTCGCGGAGATCGCTCGCGCCCTGCAGACCCTGCCGGCCGGGCGCAGCCCTAGCGCGGCGGACTGGGCGCGCCTGTCGGCGCAGTGGAAGGAGGATCTCACCGAGCGCATCGACAAGCTGCTGCTGTTGCGCGACCAACTGGACGGCTGCATCGGTTGCGGCTGCCTGTCGCTCCAGGCCTGCCCGTTGCGCAACCCCGGCGACCAGCTGTCCGCCGAGGGGCCGGGAGCGCACTGGCTGGACGCCGAGGGCCGCGAGCACGACGGCTAGGCAGCGGTCAGCCGTGGTGCTGGCGGTCGGCGACGGCCGGGCTGTCCTGCAGGTTGTCCGGCGGGATCGCCAGGGCGCGTAGCGATCCGGCCATGATGTCGCTGAAGGTGGGCGCCGAGACCAGGCCGCCGAAGTAGCCAATCCTGGTCGGCGAATCGATCATCACCGCCAGCACCAGTTGCGGGTCGGACGCCGGCGCCATGCCGACGAACAGCGAACGGTAGGACTTGTCCGCGTAGCCCCGGCCCGAGGCCTTGCGCGCGGTGCCGCTCTTGCCCGCCACGTGGTAGCCCGGCACGCGGGCGCGGACCACGCCCTTCGGGTCTTCCACCACGGTTTGCAGCATCGCCCGGATGCGCCGTGCGATCTGCGGGTCCATCGCCTGGCGCACCTGGTTCTGCGGGTTGTCGCGGAGCAGGCTGAGCGGCACCAGCTTGCCGTCGTTGGCGAACACCGAGTAGGCCTGGGCCAGCTCGGCGGTGTTCACCGCCAGGCTGTAGCCGAACGACATGCTGGCGGTGGCGATGTTCGACCATTTCTCGTGGAACGGCAGGTAGCCCGGGTTCTCGCCGGGGAAGCCCAGCGACAGCGGCGCGCCGAAACCGACCCGGCCGAGCTGTTCGAGGATCGGCTTGGGTCCGATCTGCAGGGCGACCTTGCTCATGCCGATGTTCGAGGAGTTGATCAGCACCCCGGTCATGGTCAGTACGTCGCGCCGGGCGACGTCGTGGATGGTGTGCCCGTCGATGGTCATCCAGCCCGGTGCCACGCTGACTTGGCTGTTCTCGTCGAACTTGCCGGAGGCCAGCGCCGCCGACATGCTGAACGGCTTGATCACCGAGCCCGGCTCGAAGGTATCGGTGAGGGTGCGGTTGCGCATGAAGGCCGGGGCGAAGCTGGCGCGGTTGTTCGGGTTGTAGGAGGGGAAGTTGGCCATCGCCAGGATCTGCCCGCTCTTCGGGTTCACCAGGACCGCCGAGCCGGAGTGTGCGCCGAACTTGAGCACGGCCTTTTCCAGCGCCTTGTAGGCGATGAACTGTAGTCGCAGGTCGATGCTCAGGGCCACGTCCTGGCTGGCCTTGGGCGTCTTCAGCACCTTGATGCTGTTGACCAGCGAGCCGCGCGGGTTGATCGCCACCTCGCGTACTCCGTCCTTGCCGCTCAGCCAGTCGTTGAAGCCCAGTTCGGTGCCTTCCTGGCCGCGGCCGTCGATGTTGACCAGGCCGATCAACTGCGCGGTCAGCTCGGAACTGGGGTAGAAACGCTTGTATTCCTTGATCTGGTGTACCCCCGTTATGCCCAGGGCCATCACCTCGCTGGCCTCGATCGGCGACAGGCCGCGCTCGAGGTAGAGGAAGCGCTTGTTCGGGTTGGCCTGGAGCTGGGCCAGCAGCGGCGCCGCGGGGCGGTGCAGGGCGCCGGCCAGGCGTGGCACCTCGTCGAGGTGGGCGGCCATTTCCCTGGGGTTGCACCAGATCGACGCGACTTCGGTGGATACCGCCAGCGGCTCGCCGTTGCGGTCGGTGATCATGCCGCGGGTGACCGGGATCGGTAGGTCGCGGATCGAGCGGAGGTCGCCCTGGTCGGCGAGGAATTCGTGGTCGTGGACCTGGAGATAGACCAACCGTCCGGAGACGGCCAGGGAGGCGAGGACGAACAGGGTGACGACAAGGATGAAGCGGTAGTTTCGGCGTTGACTGCTCATGCAAGGGCACACTGGGGAAGAGGGAGAGCGGAAGCCCGTCCGGGGCAGTGCTGAAACATCCTGTTGCAGTTGGCAACTGTACCGTCACCCGCCACCCGCTGGTCAAGCCCCTTGCCGCCGTCTAGAGCAGCAGGCGCATCGCGCAGCGGCTGTCGGCGGCGAAGCCGATCTCCTGCTCGTGGCCGAGGATCGCGCGCAGGCGCTCGCCGGCTTCCTGCCAGGTCAGCCGCTGGAAGCCCAGGCGTGCGTAGAACGGCGCGTTCCAGGGCACGTCGCAGAAGGTCGTCAGGGTCAGCGCCCGGCAGTGGCTGGCGTGGGCGTAGGTCACCGCCCGCTCCAGCAGGCGGCGGCCCAGGCCCTGTTGCTGGTGGGCCTGGGCGATGGACAACTCGGCGATGTGCAACTCGTCGGCGCAGCGTTCGGCGGCGAGGAAACCGACCGGCTGGCCATCGGCGTCTTCCGCCAGCCAGTGGCTGCCGCGCTCGATCAGGCGGCGATGGAAGTCCACCCCGGCGACCCCGGCGTCGGCGATCCAGGCCAGCTCGGGCAGCAGGCGGAAGCTTTCCCCGGCTGAGCGCTCGATGGCCGGGAGCAGCGCGGCGTCCTCGTCGCGGCTGGTTCTGATGCGGTAGTCCATTGGCTTTTCACTCCATGAGCAGGCCGTCGAGCAGCACGTCCAGGGCCTGGCAGGCCCTGGCCAGGCTCTCCGGCGGGTGTTCGGCGTTGGCGATACGCAGGGCGGCGTCCACCAGCGCGCCGTTGAGCAGCCAGGCCAGGGCCTCGGCGTCGGTGCGGCGGACCCGCCCGCTGTCCATCAGTTCGCGCAGTTGCCCGGTCATCGAGCTTAGGCAGCGCAGTTGGCTGGCCTCGCTGCTGGGGCTGCCGAGGATGGCCGGGGCATCGCGCAGGACGATGCGCTGGATTTCCGCTTCCAGGGCCATTTCCAGGTAGGCCCGGTTGTAGGCACGGAAGCCGCTCCAGAGGTCCTCGCCGGCAGCCAGGATGGCGCCGAGGCGAAGGTTCATCTCGTCGTCGATCTGCTGCACCACCGCGGCCAGCAGGCCTTTCTTGTCGCCGAAGTGGTGATACAGCGCGCCGCGGGTGAGGCCGGCGCTGGCGGTCAGGTCGTCCATCGAGGCGCCGGCGTAGCCGTTGTCGGCGAACGCTCGGCGCGCGGCGTCGATCAGCTTGGCGCGGGTTTCCTCGATCATCTCGGCGCGAGGCTTGCGGGCCATGCGAGGTCTCCGGGTGGCGAAGGGGCTTCAGGATAATTGACATACGCTGCGTATGTCTCCATGATTTTTGACATACGCTGCGTATGTTAATTTCGTCTTCTCCCGTCGTCGCCGGTTCCGCTGGAGCCGGCCAGCCGAGGCTTTCCATGAGCAACCCCTATCTCGAACTGTTCGCCGCGCCCGGCGCCAAGGGCTTTTCAGCCGCCGGCCTGCTGGCGCGGATGCCCCTGTCGATGACCGGCCTGGGCATCGTCACCATGCTTTCCCAGGTGCATGCCGACTACTGGCTGGCCGGTACCGTGGCGGCCACCTTCGTGTTCTGCAATGCCTTGCTCGCGCCGCAGGTATCGCGCCTGGTGGACCGCTTCGGCCAGGGCCGGGTGCTGCTCCCGGCCGCTCTGGCCAGCGCCCTGGCGATGAGCGCGCTGTTGCTGTGTACGCACTATCGAGCGCCGAATGCCTGGCTCTACCTGTTCGCCTTGCTCGCCGGGGCGATGCCGAGCATGCCGGCCATGGTGCGGGCGCGCTGGACCGAGCTGTACCGGGGCTCGCCGAAGCTGCACACGGCGTTTTCCTTCGAATCGGTGATGGACGAGGTGTGCTACATCATCGGGCCGGTGCTGGCGGTGAGCCTCAGCGTCGGCTGGTTCGCCGAGGCGGGGCCGCTGCTGGCGACGCTGTTCCTGGTCGCCGGGGTGAGCCTGTTCAGCCTGCAACGCGGCACCGAACCGCCGCTGCATGCCCATCCGCGGCGCCGCGCCGGCAGCGCGCTGGCCTATCCGGCGGTACGCGTGCTGGCGCTGGTGCTGGCCGCCATCGGGGTGATCTTCGGCGCGGTGGAAGTGGTCAGCGTGGCCTTCGCCGAGGCGCACGGCAACAAGGCTGCGGCAAGCCTGGTGTTGTCGGTCTATGCCGTCGGCTCATGTCTCGCGGGATTGCTGTTCGGGCTGCTGCGCTGGCGCCTGGCGCTTTCCCGGCAATTGCTCAGCATGGTTACGCTGATGGCCCTGAGCCTGATGCCGCTGCTAGGGGTGGAGAGCATCCTTGCGCTTGCCCTGACCGTGCTGGTGGCCGGTTTCAGCGTGGCGCCGACGATGATCCTGGCCATGGGCCTGGTCGAGCGCGCGGTGGACCCGGCACGCCTCACCGAAGGCCTGACCTGGGCCATCACCGGGCTGGGCATCGGCATGGCCCTGGGCTCGGCGCTGGCCGGCTGGGTGGTGGAGGGCTACGGCGCCGCCAGCGGTTTCCTCGTCGCGGTCGGCGCCGGCTGGTTGGCCTGGCTGCTGGCCCTGGCCTGCTTCCGGGTGCTGGCTCAGGACGAGGCCGGCGACTGCGCGGTGTCCGGCTGAGCCGGGAAGGCGTATTCGCGTTCGACCCGGGCGATCCGCGCGCTGAAACCGGCGTACCAGTCGCGCCGGCCGCGCGCCTGGGCGTCGCGGTGCTCCGCGTGGCGGCTCCAGGCACGGATCGCCGCCTCGCTGTCCCAGTAGGAGACGGTGATGCCGAAACCGTCGGTGCCGCGGACCGACTCCACGCCGAGATAGCCCGGCTGGCGGCTGGCCAGTTCCAGCATGCGCTCGGCCGCTTCGGCGTAGCCGTCGTCGACGGCGCTGCGATGGGAGCTGAAGATCACTGCGTAATAAGGTGTCGGGCCGCGCCGGGGGCGGTCGCGGCGCTGCGTCCGGCACGCCTCGACGAATGCCTTCGGCAGTGGCGGCAGGACGCCGGCCAGGGCTGCCCGCTCGGGTTGGAACAGGGTGGCGACGAAGAACGGATGCTGTTCCAGCTCCACCGCGCGGATCGCTCCGTCGGCGCTCCAGGCGCTGGCCCGCAGTGCGCCGCCGGTAAGTTCCGCGGCGAAGCGCGGGGCGATTGCGTAGCGGCAATGGTAGTCCGCCTCGATCCAGTCGGCAGCATACGCCAGGGCCAGGCGCGAGCCGCGCAGCAGGCGGACTTCCTCGCGGGCTTCGAGCAGAGCGCAGGGCAGGGCGGCGATCACCGCCTGGTCGCTGTGCGGATGCTCCTCGCCATGGGTCGCCGCCTGCCAGCCGAGGGCGTTGCGGGCGAACTCGAGGATCGTGTGCTGGAAGCCGGCGCAGGTACCGAGGAACGGCCGGCGCCGGCCCCGGGCATGGGCGATCAGGCGCAGCACCGCGTCGGCGTCGCGATAGGGGCTGCCCGGCACGCACCAGAACCCGTCATAGCGCTCCAGCGCCGGCTCGGCGGGCAGGCGGTCGCTGGCCAGCCAGTCGAATGCGATCTCCAGGCCGAGTGCCTCGCCGGCCAGGCGCAGGGCCAGGGGAATCGCCCGGTGGGCGGTGATGTGCGGGTCGTGGTCGCCGACCAGGGCAATGCGCAGCGGCGCCGCGGGAGGGGTGGACATCCGTTTTCGCTCCAGTTTCGCCACGCCGGTTGGCGGGCCCTGGCGCTCACTCTATAGTTGCGTTTCCGCACTCGATATCGGCGCCAATGCAAAAGATGAATGCACCGCTGCAATATCGCCTGGACCATGCCGATCTTGCCCTGGTCCTCGCCCTGGTTCGCGGCGGTAGCCTGGCGCGGGCCGCAGAGTTGCTCAGGGTCGATGTGTCGACGGTTTTCCGGGCCATCCGCCGGCTGGAGAAGAACCTCGGCAAGGCGTTGTTCGACAAGAGCCGCAGCGGCTACCTGGCGAACCAGACCGCCCGCCGCCTGGCGCAGCAGGCAGAACTGGCGGAACAGGCGCTGGAGGCGGCGCGCATCGGCCTCGAACTGGAGCGCGAGGTGCTCAGCGGTACCGTGCGCCTGACCTGCTCCGACGCCGTCCTGCATGGCCTGCTGCTGCCGGCGCTGGCGCGCTTCATGCCTGGCTATCCGGCCCTGCAACTGGAGCTGGCGACCTCCAACGACTTTGCCAACCTCAGCCGGCGCGACGCCGACATCGCCCTGCGCATGACCCGCACGCCGCCGGAACACCTGGTCGGGCGCAACCTCGGCGAGGTGCGCTACGTGCTCTGCGCCAGCGAACGCTACCTGGAGGGCCGCGACGCGGCGGAGCCCGCCATGCTGCACTGGATCGCCCCGGACGATTTCCTTCCCGACCACCCGAGCGTGGTCTGGCGTCGTCGACACTATCCCGGGGTGCTCCCGGCCTACCGCTGCAACGGTGTGCTGGCGGTAGCCGAGATGGCCCGCGCCGGCCTCGGCCTGGCGGCGATCCCTGCCTACCTGCTACGCGACGGCGATGGCCTGCGGGTACTGGACGCCGACCTCGAGGGCTGCGCCAGCGCCCTGTGGCTGCTGACCCGTCCGGACTGCCGGGCGTTGCGCTCGGTGGTCGCGTTGTTCGACGAGCTGGGGCGGCATGTGCGCTTGGGCGATGAATGAAGGGGGGAGGGCCGTGCCCGGTACGGCGCGCTCCCGCTCCCCAACCCTCTCCCGCGAGCGGGAGAGGGGCTGGAATGGCGTTTCGCCAGAGGCCTGGCGCTCAGCCGCGATCCGCCGCGGCCGGTCCCGGCGGCGGAATGTCGCCCACCGCCGCCGCGCCGGTGTCCTTGCGCAGGCGCTTGACCTCGTCGACGCTGACGCTCGGCGCCTGGTTGCCCCAACTGGTGCGGATGAAGTTGACCACGTCGGCGATCTCCTGGTCGTTCATCCGCCAGCCGAACGGCGGCATGGTGAAGCTCGACGGTGCCTGGTGGGTGGCCGGCAGGGTGCCGCCCTTGAGCACGATGTGCACCAGGGAGGTCGGGTCGCTGCCGGTCACCACCGGGTTGCCGGCCAGGGCCGGGAAGACCCGCGCATAGCCCTTGCCGTCGGTGCGGTGGCAGGCCCCGCAGTTGTCGACGTAGAGCGCCGCGCCGGTCTTGCTGTCGTCGCCGTGGAACAGTGCCTGGGCCACGCTCTCGTCGTAGACGTGCGGCTGGTCGGCGGGGTCCGCCGGCGGCAGCGACTTGAGGTAGCGGGCGATGGCGGTGAGGTCGGCGTCGGTCATGTACTGCATGCTGTGCACCACCACGTCGGACATGCCGCCGAACACCGCGCTGCGCTCGCTGCGGCCGGTGCGCAGGAAGCTGACCAGGTCGGCTTCGCTCCAACTGCCCAGTCCGGTCCGGTGGTCGCCGCGCAGGCTCTTGGCGATCCAGTTCTCCAGCGGCGCGCTGCCGGACAGGTAGGCCGCGCCATCGCTCGCCGCCAGGGCCTTCTCCTGCATGCCCAGCCCACGCGGGGTATGGCAGGCGCCACAGTGGCCGAGGCCTTCGACCAGGTAGGCGCCGCGCGCCAGCACCGGGTCCTGCCCGGCGGCGGCCTGGAAGTCCTTCACCTCGGGAGCGAAGGTCCAGCGCCAGAATGCCAGCGGCCAGCGCATCGACAGCGGCCAGGGGATGTCGCTGGCCTTGTTGGGCTGCTCCACCGGCTCCACGCCATGCATGAAGTAGGCGTAGAGGGCGCGCATGTCCGCTTCGCTGACTCGCGCGTAGGACGGGTAGGGCATCGCCGGGTAGAGGGTGTCGCCGGACCTGGCCACGCCGTGGCGCACGGCGCGGTCGAAGTCCTCGAAGCTGTAGTCGCCGATGCCAGTCTTGCGGTCCGGGGTGATGTTGGTCGAGTACACCGCGCCGATCGGCGTTTCCATCGGCAGGCCCCCGGCGAACGGCTTGCCGTCCCTGGCGGTGTGGCAGGCCACGCAATCGCCGGCGCGGGCCAGGTATTCGCCCTGCCTGACCAGGGTCGGGTCCGGCGCTGCGGCGGCCTGGGCGATGCCGCAGGCGAGGGCGGAGAGGGCGAGGAAGGCTGTCGGTTTCATCGTTGCGCTCCTCATGCCTGCACCAGCGGACCGGGGTTCTTCAGGTATTGCTCGCGGATCGCCTTGGCCGACCAGTAGGCCAGCGCCGCCACCAGCCCAGTGGGGTTGTAGCCGGTGCCCTGGGGGAAGGCCGAGGCGCCCATGACGAAGACGTTGTGCACGTCCCAGCTCTGCAGGTAGCGGTTGAGCACGCTGGTCTTCGGATCGCTGCCCATGATCGCCCCGCCGAGCAGGTGGGTGGTCTGGTAGACCCGTGTATTGAAGTGGTCGCCGAAGTTCTTGACGCTCACCGAGATGGCCTTCGGGTTCATCGCCTCGGCGATCTTGCGCATGTGCTCGGTGACGTAGCGGCTCATGCGGATCTCGTTGTCCTTCCAGTCGAAGGTCATGCGCAGCAGTGGCTGGCCGTAGGCGTCCTTGTAGGTCGGGTCGAGGTCGAGGTAGTTGTCGCGGTAGGTCATGTTGCTGCCGTGGGCGTCCATCGACACGGTGTGCGTGTAGGCGTCCTTGACCGCCTGTTTCCAGCCGCTGCCCCAGCTCGGCGTGCCGGGCGGCACGGCGAGGCCGCCGATCGGCTTGGAGCCGGCCTGGTTGACCCACATCGGCGAGCCGCCGACGAAGCCCAGCGGTCCGTGGTCGAAGTTGTCGGCGTTGAAGTCGTCCACCGCCACGCCGCCACCACCGGTGCCGACGAAGGGGTTGGTATGCACGTCCTTGTCGAAGAACGCCTTGATGGTGGCCATGTTCTGGTAGGCGAAGTTCTTCCCCACCACGCCCTCGCCGGTGCGCGGGTCGTAGGGCTTGCCGATGCCGGAGAGCAGCAGCAGGCGCACGTTGTGGAACTGGAAGGCGCTGATGATCACCAGCTTCGCCGGCTGCACGATCTCGCGCCCCTGGGCGTCGACGTAGATCACGCCGGTGGCCTGCCTGCCGTCGCTGTCGAGGTTGACCTTGAGCACGTTGCAGTTGGCGCGCAGTTCGAACAGCGGGGTCTGGCGCAGCGCCGGCAGGATGTTCAGGTTCGGCGAGGCCTTGGAATACATGTAGCAGGCGTAGCCGCTGCAGAAGCCGCAGAAGTTGCACGGCCCCATCTGCACCCCGTAGGGGTTGGTCCAGGGCCCCGAAGCGTTGGCCGCCGGCAGGTCGTAGGGGTGCAGGCCGAGTTCCTCGGCGGCCTTGCGGAACAGTTGCGCGGAGTACACCTGGCGCAGCGCCGGCAGCGGGAAGTCGTCCGAGCGGTCGGCGGCGAACGGATTGCCCGTGCCGACCACCTGGCCCTTGACCGTATGCGCGGTGCCGGAGGTGCCGAAGACCTTCTCGGCGAAATCGAAGTGCGGCTCCAGCTCCTCGTAACTGACCCCGTAGTCCTGGATGGTCATGCCTTCGGGGATGAATTTCTTGCCGTAGCGTTCCTCGTAGTGACTGCGCAGGCGCAGTTCCTCGGGCATGATCCGGAAATGCACGCCGGACCAGTGCAGGCCGGCGCCACCGACGCCGTCGCCGGGAAGGAAGGCGGAGAGCTGACGGTAGGGCAGCGCGGTGTCGTTGATCCCGTGGCGGATGCTCACGGTGCTCTTGGAGAGATTCTGGAACAGCTTGCCGCGTGTGTTGTAGGTCAGCTCGTCGAGGGTGTTCGGGTAGGCGCCGTCGGGATAGGTATCGCGGTTCTCGCCGCGCTCCAGCGCCACCACGTTGAGCCCGGCCTCGGTCAGCTCCTTGGCCAGGATCGCTCCGGTCCAGCCGAAGCCGACCACCACCGCGTCCACCGGTTTGAGTGTCGTCGCCATGTTCAGCCCCTCTCGCCGGAAATCGCCACCGGCGGGAAGGGATACTTCTCGCCACGGTCGGCCCAGTCCATGAAGTCGGCGCGGGCACCGGGGAAACCGACCAGCTTCCAGCCCACCAGGCCGCGATTGCCGCCGTGCTGCGGATCGGAGAAGAAGCCTTCGTGGGTGTTTTGCAGCAACTGGCCGAAGAGCAGCTTGGCCGGCAGGTCCTGCAGGTCGATCTGGCCGGCTTCCAGGCGTTGCAGGATGTCGTCCTGCGCCGACGGCTCCAGCTCGGCGAACGGCTTGCCCTGGTTGGCCTTGCTCCAGCGTTCCAGGGCGGCGATGCCGACCCGGTAGATGTCGCGTGGCACCAGCTTCAACTGATGGCCGAACTCCGGCGCGGCGTCGGTGACGAACGGCCCCTGCATGTACCAGAGTGCGCCGTGCCCGTAGGGGGTTTCCATCTGTCGGTCGATGAACTCCGGCACCCCGGCCTCGATGGCGCCGGGGCCGTTGTCGTCGCTGGGGATCAGTCGCGCCACCGCAGCGTTGACGAAAGCCCATTCGGTGTTGGTGAAGAAGCGAGGCTGGTAGCGTTCGTGGGGTTTGTCCTGCTCGGCGGCGGGCGTCTGCATGGCATGGCCGACGCCATAGCCGGCCAGGGTCACCGCCGGGATCACGGTCAGGGTCTTGCGCAGGAAGTCGCGGCGGCCGTTGACGGCCTTGTCATCGGGCATGGTGGGGTCCTCTCTGGATCATCACGGTTTCGTCTTTCTGATAATGATTAGCAGGCTAATTATAAGTTCATGTGTCACGTTGAAAAAACGTTTCAGCAAGGATTCAGGCGGGCCAATACCGGCAAGTGAAGCAGAACGGCGCGCCGGGCGTCGGCCCGGCGCGGCCTTCAGGCGCCTCGCCGTCGCGCCCAGGCCGAAGGATTGACCAGGTTCAGCGGCCGCTCGCCGGCGAGGGCGGCCAGCAGGTTGTCTACCGCGCAGCGGGCCATGGCTTCGCGGGTTTCCTCGGTGGCCGAGCCGATGTGCGGAGTGGCCACCACATTCGGCAGGCGCAGCAGCGGCGAGTCGGGAGACAGCGGCTCGCGCTCGAACACGTCGAGGCCGGCGGCGCGGATCCGCCGCTGGGCCAGGGCCTCGATCAGGGCCGCCTCGTCGACCACCCGGCCACGGGAGATGTTGATGAAGATCGCCTGCGGGCGCATCCGGGCGAACTGCGCGGCACCGATCAGGCCTTCGGTGGCGGCGGTCAGCGGCAGGGTCAGGCAGACGAAGTCGGATTCCTCGAGCAGCGCGTCGAGGGAGCGGTAGCTCGCTGCGTAGCGTTCTTCGACGTGGGGCTTCGGGCTATGGCTGTGGTACAGCACGCGCATGCCGAAGCCGTGGTGCCCGCGCCGGGCCAGGGCCTCGCCGATGCGGCCCATGCCGACGATACCGAGGGTCTTGCCATGCACGTCGGTACCGAACTGGGCGGCGCCGACGCTCTTCTTCCATTCCCCGGCGCGCACCCAGCCGGCCAGTTCCACTACCCGCCGGGCTGTCGCCAGGATCAGCGCGAAGCCGGTGTCGGCGGTGGTCTCGGTGAGCACGTCGGGGGTATTGCTGAGGAGGATGCCGCGGCGGTCGAGGTAGTCGATGTCATAGTTGTCGACGCCCACCGAGACGCTGGCGATGGCTTCCAGTCGCGGTGCCAGGTCGAGCAGTCCGGCGTCCAGGCGCAGGCTGGCGCCGAGCAGGCCGTGGGCCTCGGGCAGGGCGTCGCGCAGGCGGGCCAGGCCGTCGCGGCCGGGCTCCTCGACCAGGAGCACCTCGACCCGTTCGCGCAGGCGTTCCATCAGGGGCGCGGAGAGACGTTTGTAGAGAACCACTTTCTTCATCGGATGCTCCGGAGTCGGTCAGGGGTGGGCCGGCGCCGCCCGCCGCGAGGCGTGCGCGCGAGCGGCATCGGGCTCGCGCTTGTCGGCGTGCGGGTTGAGGAACACGGTGAGCAGCACCGACAGCAGCAGCGCTCCGCTCATGAACAGATAGGAAGCCCCGGGCCCGCCGGTGATGCCGTTCAGGTAGCCGACCAGCCAGGAGCCGGAGAACGAGCCCAGCGCGCCCATGCTGTTGATCAGCGCCATGGCGCCGCCGGCGACGTTGGCCGGGAGGACTTCCGGGACGATGGCGAAGAACGGTCCGTAGGGCGCGTACATGCAGGCCCCGGCCAGCACCAGCAGGGCGTAGGACAGCCAGAAGTGCTCGCTGCCGAGGGCGTAGGAACCGTAGAAGGCGATGGACGCGATGAGCAGCGGCGGCCAGACGAAACGCTTGCGTTTCTGCAACCGGTCCGAGGCCCAGGACACTCCGAGCATGGCGATCACCGCCGCCAGGTAGGGCAGCGCCGACAGCCAGCCGGCTTCGATGATGTCGATGTTGGCGCCGTGCTTGAGGATCGACGGCAGCCAGAGGACGAAGCCGTAGACGCCGATGCTCCAACAGAAATACTGCAGCGAGAGGACGATGACCTTTGGCGAACGGAACGCCTCGCGGTAGTTCTTCACTGGCTTGATGCCCTGCTGCTCGGCGGCCAGGGCGTCTTCCAGGTCGCGTTTTTCCGAGCCGCTCAGCCAGGCGGCCTGGCGCGGGCGGTCATCCACCAGGCGCCACCAGATGAAGGCCCAGATCACCGCCGGCAGGCCTTCGATGATGAACATCCAGCGCCAGCTGAAATGCTCCACCAGGTAGCCGGAGACCACCGACATCCAGAGGATGGTCACCGGGTTGCCGAGGATCAGGAAGGTGTTCGCCCGCGAGCGCTCGGCGCGGGTGAACCAGTGGCAGAGGTAGACCAGCATCGCTGGCATCACCGCCGCCTCGACCACGCCGAGGAGGAAGCGGATGCCGATCAGCAGGTAGACGTTGGCGACCATCCCGGTCAGGGTGGCCAGCCCGCCCCAGAGGATCAGGCTGACGAAGATCAGCTTCTTGACGCTGCGCTTTTCCGCGTAGATCGCCCCCGGCACCTGGAAGAAGAAGTAACCGAGGAAGAACAGCGCGCCCAGCAGCGAGGACAGCCCGGGGGTGATCCGCAGGTCGTCGGCCATCCCGGAGGCGGCGGCGAAGCCGTAGTTGGCGCGGTCCAGGTAGGCCAGGCTGTAGGTGACGAAAACGATCGGCATGATGTACCACCAGCGGCTGCTGGCGAGGCGAGGCATGGTCATGGTCGGTATCTCCTGAGCTTGTCTTGTTCTTGTCGCAACAGGTGCCGCGTGGGCGGCGGGTTCAGGCGCTCCTGCGGCGCTCGCGGTCGAGCAGTTGGCTGCGTTTCGGCAGCCCCTCCATGTCGCCGCGGACCTGTACCGCGCGGCTGCCGATCCAGTTGCCGCGCGCCACCGCGTCGGGCAGCGGCAGGCCTTCCAGCAGCGCGCTGACCACCCCGACCGCGAAGCCGTCGCCGGCGCCCACGGTGTCCACCACGGTCGCCACCGGCACGCCGGGGACCAGCCCTTCGCCGTGGGCATCGCGATAGTAGGCGCCGCTCGGGCCGAGCTTGATCGCCACCGCGTCGACACCCATGTCCAGGTAGAACGCGGCGATATCCGCGGGTTCCTGCCAGCCGCTGAGCAGGCGGCCTTCCTCCAGGCCCGGCAGGACCCAGTGGGCATGCGCGGCGAGGGCGTTGATCTCGGCGATCATGCGGCGCTCGCTGGGCCACAGCGAGGGCCGCAGGTTGGGGTCGAAGGACAGGCTGGCGCCCTTGCCGCGCATGCGCCGCATCAGTTCGTGGGACAGTTCGCAGGCACTCGCCGAGAGTGCCGGCGGAATGCCGGTGGCGTGCAGGTGGCGGGCGCCGAGCATTTCTTCGCGGATATGGGCGAGGCCCAGCCGGCTGGCCGCCGAGCCGCGGCGGAAGTACTCGACCCGCGGGTCGGCACCATCGACCTCGCGGGACTTCATCTGGAACCCGGTGGGCGCTTGCGCGTCGACCTCGACGAAGCGGCAGTCGAGACCCTCGCGGGTCAGGCTGTCGAGTACGAAACGGCCGAGCGAGTCGTCGCCGACCCGGCTCAGCCAGGCCACCGCGAAGCCGAGGCGGGCGAGGCCGATGGCGACGTTGCTGTCGGCGCCGGCGATGCGCTTGCCGAACTGCTCGACGCGGTCCAGTTCGCCGGGCTGTTCGGCGACGAACATGGCCATGGTCTCGCCGAAGCAGAGGATCTCGAAGTCAGCCATGCTGGCGTTCCTCCTGGGGATGGCCGAGGCGGGCGAGGGCGGCGATGTGCCGGCGGCTGAGACTGAGCAGGTCGTCGCCCTGCAGCGGGTATTCGATGGCCCGCGCCACGCCTTCCGGGAAATGCTGCAGCAGGCGCTGCCAGTACTGCAGGTCGGCGGCCGACGGCGGCATCGCGACCAGCTTGCCGTCGCGGTTGCGGATCACCGCCTTGCAGTGCACGTAGCCGACGTAGCGGCCCAGGCGCAGGGCGGCATCGTCCACCGCCTGCTCCTGCCAGCGCCAGTTGCCGATGTCGAAGGTCATCGCCAGGTCCAGTTGCTGGCGCTCGGCGAGGCGGAAGAAGCGTTCCAGCACCTCGATCCGGCCGCCCTGGGGCGTCTGGTCGTTCTCCACCAGTAGCTGCAAGCCGTGGCGCGCCAGGCGCCGGGCGAGGGCGGCGAGGTCGGGCTGTTCCGGCAGATGACCGAGCGAGACCTTGAGCCAGCCGGCCCCGCAGGCTTCGGCGCGGCGCAGGGTCGGCTCCAGCTCGGGGTTCAACTGGCCGTCTTCGCGCCACAGCTCGAGGGGCGAGGAGAACACGCATTCCAGCCCCTGCAACTGGATGGCGGCGGTCAGCGCTTCGGTATCCGGCGGGCCGGCGAAGAGTTCCTCGCGCAGTTCCACGCGCTGCGCGCCGGCCATCCCCAGCAGGGGCAGGAAGCTGGCCTGGCCGCGACTGCGAACGAGGTCCGCGCCGTAGCTGGAAAGACTGATGGAGACAGGGTGAAGGGACATTGGCGATCCTCTGAAACCGGTTTCATTTCAGGCCGTGCGAAAGCCGCCGGCAACGCGCCGGCGGCAGGCCGCTAGCCGCGTGGATGGGTCGAGCCGCGAACGATCAGTTGCGCCGGGAAGGTCACCCGGCGCGCCGGCTCGCGGTCGCCTTCGAGTCGCGCCAGAAGGCGCTCGAAGGCGGTGCGGCCGATTTCGTCGGTGGGTTGGGCGAGGGCGGTGATGCCGCTGCCCACCAGTGGGTACCAGTCGAGTTCGTCCAAGGCCAGCAGGCCGACCTCATCGAACAGCCGGCAGCCGAGGTCGCGCAGTTGGCGGGTAGCGCAGAGGGTGGCGACGCCGTTGCAGGTGAACAGCGCCTTCGGCCCGGGGCCGCTGGCCGAAAGGAAGGCGCGCAGGCCGTCGCGGAAGAAGTCGTCGGTCTGCAGGACCTGGCCCTTGAGCGCCGGTCGCCGGCCGATGGAGGCATTGAAGGCCTGGACCCGCTCGATCCGCGAGCTGGTGCCGTCGAGCGGTTCGGTGACCAGCAGGATGTCGCGGAAGCCGCGTTGTTGAAGGTGGTCGAGGGCCTGTTCGACGGCGTCGGCGTTGTCCAGGCCGACCAGGTCGGTATCCAGCTCGGCCAACTGGCGGTCCACCAGCACCATCGGCAGTTCGCGGTGCAGGGCGCGCAGTTCGCCGGGATGGTGGCCGAGGGTGTTCACGATCAGTCCTTCGACGTTGTAGGACTGCAGGGCGGCCAGGTGATGACGTTCCTGCTCGTCGTCGCGGTCGGTATTGCACACCACCAGGCTGTAGCCGTGTTCGCGGCAGGCGGTTTCCACGCCATGCATGACGGCCACGGAGTAGGGGTTGAGGATGTCCGCCACCAGCATTCCGATCAGCCGTGTGCGCCCGCGCTTGAGGCCTCGGGCCATCTGGTTGGGGCGGTAGTCGAGCTGGTCGATGGCGCGCTCGATGCGCCGGGCGGTGGCATCGGCGAGCAACTGGCGGTCGCCGCCGATATAGCGCGACACGCTGGCCTTGGAGACGCCGGCGGCCTCGGCCACCTGGTTGATGGTGACGCGGCCACGGCTGGGCAGTACTGAACCATTCACGGACCTGGTACCTCTTGGTGCTGTTCTTATTGGTGTGTCCGGCTGGTCTTCGCCAGCGGATGCCAGGAGCTGAAACCGGTTTCAGAAAATACCAGAAGGCCGATGCCCGTCAACGGAAAAAAACGCCTACCGAGGGTCGGCCAGGCATGACAGCCAGGAGGCTGTTCATGAAAAACGAATAATCGTTTCGCATGATGGCTTTCGATTATTAATGTCGAATGGGATGAATGTGCCGTATCTCCATAAATAAAAAGGAAGTTTGTCCAATACTTGAGAAACTACTTTAAGAGTGGTTTGTCGGTAGAAAGCGATCAATCAGGCGGGGCTCGCTGACATGAAAGCACCCGGCCGACCGTCTGAAGCAGTTCTCACTTATCGGAAAACGAAGGTGGCGCGCTGAAACTTATGCGCGCCTGGCGGTCTTTAACGACGACCTGACCGCCCGGTCGCGTCATCACGCTCACCGATCGTTGCGGGTCCTGTCGAATGCCGCCGTTCCGTCGCAGCAGGATTTTTTCGACAAGACCCGTCCGGACCCACTTCCCGGCTAAGGAATGACAGGATGAGCGCCGCCCTGGAGCGATTGAATCATCTGAACCTGAATCACTTGTATGCCTTCGTCGCCGTCGCCGAACACAACAGCTTCACCGCCGCGGCGGAGGCCCTGGGCTTGTCGAAATCGCTACTCAGCGAGCAGTTGCGACGCCTGGAGGCCGACCTCGGGATCCAGTTGCTGACCCGTACCACCCGTCGCATGACCCTTACCGATCGCGGCGAACTGCTGTTCGGCGTGGCCCAGCGCATGCTCGGCGAGCTGGACGGCGCGCTCTCCGATGTGCGCGACTTGCAGGGCGAGCCCAGTGGCCGGTTGCGCATCACCGCGCCGCAGGACTTCGTCAAGTGGCACATCAGCAGCGTTTCCGCGGCGTTCATCCGGCAGTTTCCCAAGGTCCAGGTGGAAATGCTGGCCGATGACCAGTTCAGCGATCTGGTCGGCCAGCGCATCGACCTCGCGGTACGTATCGGCTGGCCGCGCGACTCCGGCCTGCATGCCAGCAAACTGTGCGACTTCCAGCAGGTTGCCGTGGCGACGCCGGGATACCTCGCCGGCCTGCCGCCGGTGCTCCAGCCGCACGACCTGGCGCGCTGCGAATGGATCGGCCATACCCGCCTGAGCACGCCCTGGACCTGGACCTTCGAACGCCAGCGCGAGCGTGCCACGGTACAGACCCGAGGGCGCCTGCTGGCGAACAACACCCTGGCGGTGTACCGCTTGGTGCTCGACGGTGCCGGCGTCAGCGTGCTGCCGAGCTTCCTGGTGGCCCGCGAGATCGCCCGCGGGCGGCTGGTCCGGCTGCTGCCCGGCTGGCACCTGCCGCAGGGCGGCATCTATGCCCTGTACCCCTCGGCGCGCTACATGCCGGTGCGGGTCAGGGCGTTCATCGAGTCGCTGCGCGAGCATCTCGGTCGCGAGCCGTTCCGCCTGGCGCAGGGCGAATGACGCCGGGCATCCGTGCCTGGGCGGGAGGGCGAATAACGCCACAGGCGTTATTCGCCGCTGGCGTCGCGGATAGGCGGCGGATAACCGCGAGCGGTTATTCGCCTTACGGCCCCAGGCTGCCCAGGTAGCCGGCGAGCGCCTGGATGTCGCTATCCTCCAGGCCGCCGGCGACCGCGCGCATGGTCGCGCTGTTGCCGCGCTTGCCGTCGCGGAAGCCGTGCAACTGGGTTGCCAGGTATTCCGCCCATTGCCCGGCAAGGCGCGGCGCCTTCAGCGCCGCCAGGCCCTGGGCGGCGGGCCCGTGGCAGGTGACGCAGGGGGGGACGCCGCGCTGCGCCAGGCCGCCCTCGAAGAGCTGGCGGCCGCGTTCGCGTTGCCTCGGGTCGGCCAGGGTCTGCTCGCCGGCGCTCATGCGCTGGGCGGCGAACCAGGCGGAGACGTTGACCACGTCCGCCGCGCTCAGCTCCTCGCCGCGGCCGTTGGTGGCCGGGTTGCGCCGACGCTGGGTCTTGAGGTCGTAGATCTGCTTGTACAGGTATTCCCGGTCGAGCCCGGCGAGCTTCGGGTAGCTGCGGTTCGGTCGTGGCCCGCCGTTGCCGTCGTCGTCGTGGCAGCGCGAGCACATCTTCTGTGCCATCGCCTTGCCGCGCGCCAGGTCGGCCGGCGCGTCCGGGCCCGGCACGGCGGCGGCCAGCGGCAGGGAAAGCAGGGCCGAGAGGCAGCCGGCCAGCCAGCGTTTACGCTCAGTCATGCTGCCAGGGCCCCCGTAGCCAGCCGTGGATGTCGTAGTCGGCCATGCAGCGCTGGACCATCGCCTCGCAGTAGGCCAGGTGCCCGCGACGGCTGGCCCAGGCCAGCGAGTCGAGGCGGATCTGCTCGGCATTGCCGGAATAATGGCTCTCATAGACCGCGTGGCGCGCGCCGAACTCGCTGCCGGTGGCGTCCCAGATCAGCTTGAACAGCTTCAGGCGCTGCTCCGGCTCCAGCTCGGCACCGCGGTAGTAGCTGTCCACCAGCCGCCGCGCCTCGCCGTCGCGCAGGTCGGCGGCGCCCGAGACGGTGACCAGCGGGGCGCCGCCGAGGGCGCTTTCCAGCAACTCGCGGACACGCTTCCAGATCTGCGGCACCTGGATGCGCAGGGCATTGGCGTACTCCAGGCGCGGCACCGCCGAACCGGCGGCGTTGCGCTCCGGGTCGCGGGCCATGGCGGTGGTCAGCGCCTGCAGCAGGTGCTGCAGGGCGATCAGCTCGCCGAGGGCCGCCTGTATCCCGCGGAAGCCCTGGGTGCCATTGGCGCGCACGCCGAGGGAAAGCAGGCCGATCATCAGTTCCAGCTTCACCCCGAGGCGGATGCCGGACTGGAAGTTGTACAGGTTGGCGAAGCCCGACTCGGCATAGAAGCCGGTGGCGCGGCGCAGGTCGCGGTAGACCAGGACGTCCTCCCAGGGAATCAGCGCCTTGTCGAACAGCAGCACGCTGTCGTTCTCGTCGAAACGACTGGACAGCGGGTAGTCGAAGGGACTGCTCGCGCGCTCCTCGTAGGATGGCCGGCACATCAGGCGCAGGCCGGGGTTGTCCATGCGGGCGAAGAACACAACGGCGAAGTCCTCGGCCTTGCCGGCCTCCATCTGCGCCGAGGCGACCGGGGCGACGAAGGTGGCGTTGGTGATGGCGCTGCCGGTGGCGAGCATCTTCGCCCCGCTGACGACGATACCCTGGTCGGTCTCGCGTTCGACGTGGACGAACACGTCGCGCATCTCGTGGATCGCCTTGCTGCGGTCCAGCGGCGGATTGATGATCGCGTGGTTGAGGAACAGCCCGCGGTCGGCGAAGGCGCGGTGCCAGGCGCAGGCGTTCTGCCGGTAGTCGCCGTAGAAGCCGGCGCCGGCCTCCAGCCCGGACATGAACGCCGCCTTGTAGTCCGGGGTACGCCCCATGAAGCCGTAGGTCATGCGCGACCAGCAGCCGATCGCCTCGCGCGCGCCGAGCAGGTCCTCGGCGTTCTGCGCGGGGGTGAAGAAGCGGTGGCTGCGGCGGCCCTGGGCATCGACCCGGGTGAGGACGTCGCGCTGCTCGCCGTGGAGGCCGTCGTAGAGCCCGGCGATGCTGCGGCAGGCGTTGCGGAACGCCCTGTGCCGGGTGACGTCGGCGACCCGTTCGCCGTTGAGGTAGACCTGGCGACCGTCGCACAGGCTGTCGAGATAGTCGGCGCCGGTCATCAGCGCGTTGGGGACGGAATGGCTCATGCTGGTTCCTTGTCGGGACGCCGGCCGTGGCGCGCACGGCCGGCGGGGCGGTCAGTCGCGCTGCAGGTGCGGGTTGCGCAGCGCCGGCTCGGCGTGGATATGCACCCGCCGCAGGTGGCGCGGCGCGCGGTGGACGAAGGCCTCACGACCGTGCAGCAGGGTCAGGTTGTCGGCGATCACCAGGTCGTCGCTGCGCCAGCGGTGGGCGTAGTGCGCCTGTGGGTGGTACAGGCAGCGGCGCAGGCTGGCGAGCAGTTCGCCGCGCTGTTCCGGGGCGATGCCGTCGTAGTGGAACTCGGAGGGGTTGATGAAGCTGGCGTCGCCCTCGACCGGCGGTTCGCAGAAACGCAGGATAGGGAATTCGCGGCGCGGGTGGCGCTCGACTATCGGCGCCGCCGAGCGGCTGCTGTAGTGCGCCGCGCTGCGCTGGTACCGGCCGCTGGCGCGGCGCCAGAGTTCCAGCTCGCTACTGTCGGCCAGTTGCAGCGCCGCCGGGGTCGAGCTGAAGGTGGTGCGGCCGCCGTCGCTGTCGCCGGGCGCGTCGACACAGTGGAACAGCTGGAATTCCGGCACCGTCTCCAGGTACATGCCGTCCCAGTGCAGCGGCACGTAGTTGTTGGCGAAGATGTGGTCCTCGGCGCCTTCCTGTTCCACCAGCTCGAGCACCGCGCCGAACGGCCACAGCATCACTTCGCCGAAGTCGTGGCAGTAGCGGGTCAGGCTCTCGGCGTCGGCGAAGGCGGCGAAGCCGCGCAGGAGCAGCAGGTGGTGGCTGCGCGCCAGGCCCTTGAGCCACTGCGCCGGCAGCTCGCCGACGTGCATGCCGGGGCGGCCGGGCTCCAGCAGCAGGCCGAAGCGCGGCTGGTTGCCCTGTTCGTCGCGCAGCGGCGAGAGACGTACCGGTTGATCGCTGAGATAGGCGTTCATCGTCTGGCTCCTCGGGCTCAGGCCACGGCGGCGCGCCGGGCGGCCCTGGCCGGCAGGCGGTAGTGACTGGGCTGGCCGTTGATCTGCACCAGTTCGCCGCCGAGTTCCAGCACCTCGCTGCGCTTCATCAGCACGAAGCGGTCCTCGGTGTTCACCGCCACGCCGTGCCAGGGCGTCAGCCAGTCGTCGCGGGTCGGCATCATGTGGATGCCGAACTTCAGGCTGTCCGCCGGCTGCGGATGGATGGACAGGCGGATCGCGCGGGGGAACTGGTCGGCCAGCAGCGCGCCCCAGGCCCAGCTGCGCTGGATCACCCCGTAGGCGCGCTCCTTGGCGTCGCGTTGCAGGGCGGTCTTCGAGCCCTGGTAGTCGGGGGTCAGGCCGTCCTCGTAGAGGAAGCGGGTGATGGCGCGGTACAGCAGCAGGCCTTCTTCGCTGGCCAGCAGGGTCTCGCGGATGCTTTCCAGCGGCTCGGCGTAGCCGTCGATCAGCAACTGGCGGAGCTGCTCGTGGTTGTCGCGCTGGGCCTCGAAGGCGCGTACGTCCTCCAGGTTGAACACGCCGATATGGGTGGCGCCGATCTCCTCGATCATCAGGCGCAAGGCATCCTGGTAGGCGCTGATGTGCGCATCGCCGATCCTCACCAGGTCGCCGAACACCCGGCCGTCGGAGCAGACGGTGATCTTCGCGCCCGGTGCATAGAACAGCTGGATGCGCTGGCACAGGTGGTTGAGGAACGACAGCGACAGGCGCTCGGCCATGTCCGGACGGCTGTCGAGGACCTTGCCGGGGTTCGGCGACTTGGCCGGAAACGCCGGCAGGACGAACTCGATGGGCTCGCCGGCTTCGATGAAGGCGGCGATGCGCGGCAACTGGACCTGTTCGATGCGGCGGACCTCGTCCGCTTCGCTGGCGCTCTGGCGATGCTCGGGGTAACGGCGGCGATAGAGCAACAGTTCTTTCAATACGCGTGCGGGAAGGGTGTCTTCGGCGATGGCGTACATGCAGGTGTTTCCTCCTTGTGGGCGGATGCCGGCGGGGCCGGCAGCGGAAGGCGACATCCTGTGGACTCGCCGCCGGGGGATAAACCGGGGAAGGCCGGAAACACTGTTCGCTGAAGCTTGACGATGGGCGCCGGGCACGGGCGGGCCGCGGGCGTTGTCGCGTATCGCGGGGAGGGCGGAAGGAAGCGGCCGCCGGCGGGCGGCCGCAGGGCGGTCAGTCGGCGTTCTCGCCGCACAGGTCGAGGGCGAACCAGCGTTGCGCTTCGTCGCGTCCAAGGCCGGCGCCGAGCAGGCCGAAGAGCTTGCCCAGGGCCGCCTCGCGGGTCATTCCGCCAGCCGAGAGCAGGCCGGCGTCGCGCAGGCGGCTGCCGGCGGCGTAGACGCCGAACTCGACCTGGCCGTAGGCGCACTGGCTGACCGCGGCGAGCAGCACACCGCGGGCGTGGGCTTCGCGCAGGGTCGCCAGCAGCTCCTCGTCGTCGGACGGGCCGGTGCCGCTGCCATAGCATTCCAGCAGCAGCGCTTCCACGCCGCTGTCGAGCAGCCCGCGCAGGTGCGCGGCGCGCAGCCCTGGATAGAGCGGCAGCACGGCGAGGTTCACTTCCCGGCGCGGCTGGCGGTAGCCGAGCGCCGCAGGCACCGGCGCAGGCTCGGCGTGGCGCGGTCGCGGCAGTTCGGCGAAGGCGTCGAACGCGTCGCTGCGCAGCTTGCTGACTCGCGCGCCGTGCAGCAGGGCATCGTTGAAATAGACCTGTACGCCGCGCGCGTGGCCCTCCTGGAGGACGCGCAGGGCGCCGACCAGGTTGTCCCAGGCATCGCTGCCCGGCGCGCCGGCCGGCAGCATGGAGCCGGTCAGCAGCACCGGGATCGGCAGGTCGAGGAGCAGGAAGGACAGCGCCGCGGCGCTGTAGGCCAGGGTGTCGGTGCCGTGCAGGAGCAGCACGCCGTCGTGGCCGGCGTCGAGCGCGGCGACGATGGCGTCGCGCATCGCCAGCCAGTTGCCCTGGGTCATGTTGGCGCTGTCCAGCGGCGGTTGCAGTTCGGCGAAGCGCCAGCGCAGGTCCGGGGCGTCGCCGAAGCTTTGCAGGTGGTCGCGCATGCGCGCTTCGAAGCCGCCGGCCGGGGCCAGGCCCTGCGGGGTCTGCAACATGCCGATGGTGCCGCCGGTGTAGAGCACGAAGAGGTTCTTGACTGGGAGCATCCGTAATCCTTGTGTCGGGCCTTTTCGCGACGGACGTGCGAAGAGGGGACGCCATTGTGGCGCAGGCGCCGCTCCAGGGGGAGGGCGCCTGCGCGAAACTCAGCGAGTGCCGCTCGGCAGCGGCTCGGCGTCCGCCTGCGCCGGGGGCTCGGCGTGCTGGCCGGCGGGCCAGGCTTCGCGGTCCAGGTCGAGGTCGGCGAACTGCGCCGAGTCGAACACCGGCTGCTTGATCCCGGCGCGGCGCTGCACGTCGTAGTCGCGCATCACCCGCAGGCCGACCTTGAACAGCAGAGCCAGGGCCATCAGGTTGACGAAGGCCAGGCAGGTCATGGTGATGTCGGCGAAGGCGAACACGGTGGACAGGTCCTGCACCGAGCCCCAGACCACCAGGGCCAGCACCAGCGCGCGGTAGCCGATCAGCACCAGGCGGTTGCGGCTGAGGAACTGCAGGCTGTTCTCGCCCAGGTAGAAGTTGTAGAGGATGCAGGTGAAGACGAACAGCGACAGGGCCACGCTGACGAACACCCGGCCCCAGTCGCCGACCACCGCGGCCAGGGAGTTCTGGGTGAGGACGATGCCGTCGCCTTCGAAGCCCGGGGTGTAGAAGCCCGAGAGCAGAATCAGCAGGGCGGTGCAGGTGCAGATCACGAAGGTGTCGAGGAACACGCTGAAGGCCTGGACCACGCCCTGCGCCGCCGGATGGCGCACGGCGGCGACCGCGGCGACGTTCGGCGCGCTGCCCAGGCCGGCCTCGTTGGCGAAGACGCCGCGCTTGACGCCCATCACGATGGCGCTGCCGAGTAGGCCGCCGAACGCCGGGTCGAGGCCGAAGGCGCTCTTGACGATGGTTTCCAGCATTGCCGGGACGTGCTCGATCTGGCTGGCGATGACGTACAGGGTGACACCGATGTAGGCCAGGGTCTTGATCGGCACCAGCAGGTCGGAGACCGCGGCGATGCGCTTGATGCCGCCGATGAAGACCACGCCGAGCAGCACCGCCAGGGCGATCCCGGTGTGCTGCGGGGCGAAGCCGAAGGCGTTCTGCAGCGAATGGGTGACGGTGTAGGACTGCAGGCCGTTGAAGGCGAAGCCGTAGGTCACCAGCAGGAGTACCGCGAAGACCACCGCCATCGAGCGCAGCTTCAGGCCGTGCTGGATGTAGTAGGACGGGCCGCCGCGATACAGGCCGTCGCCGTCGCTGCGCTTGTAGACCTGGGCCAGGGTGCATTCGAAGAAGCTGCTGGACATGCCGACCAGCGCGGTGACCCACATCCAGAACACCGCCCCCGGACCGCCGAGGGTCACGGCGATGCCGACCCCGGCGATGTTGCCGGCGCCGACCCGGCCGGCGAGGCTCAGCATCAGGGCCTGGAAGGAACTGAGCTGGCCGGCCTGGCCGCGCAGTGATTCCCTGAACACGCCGAACATGTGGCCGAAGTGGCGGAACTGGACGAAGCGCGAACGGATCGTGAAGTAGGCGCCCAGGCCGACGATCAGGACGATGAGGACTTTTCCGGAAAGGAAATCGTTGAGCATTTCAAGCATGGAGGTCTACCTCGGTTCTTATTCTGGTGTCGGCGTGCGTTGCGGCAGCGCCTTGGTGCGCGGCGCATGGTTGGCCATGACGCACCCGGTTACAATTTCGCGGGTTGCTCCTGCTTGATGCGACCTGATGCTAGAATCGCGTCCATAGCATCACTTTCGGAGCCGCCGATGTCCGAGCACCTGGGCGCCAATCTCAAGCTGCTTTGCAGCCATTACCGCTCGATTTCCGAGGTTTGCCGGCAATTGGCGATCAATCGCGCGCAGTTCAACAAGTACCTCAGCGGCCAGAGCCAGCCGACGCCCTACAACCGCAAGCGGATCGGCGACTTCTTCGGCGTCGAGGACTACGAGCTGGGCTTGCCGCCCGAACAGTTCGCCCGCCTGATCGGCGCCCGTGCCAGCGCCCAGCCGCGCCAGTCCAGCAACGACCCGCTGTTGCGGCTGCTGCAACCGCTGCGCGCCGAGGCCGGCGACCTGGGCCGCTACTGCGGCTACTACTTCGAATATGCCAACTGCATGTCGGTGCCAGGCAGCATCCTGCTCTCCCTGGTGCATCTCTACGAGGAGGACGGCGTGTTCCTCTTCGAGCGCCAGGAACGCCAGGAGCGCACCAGCAGTACCGACGTGCAGGCAGAGGAGTGGGCGCGTTGCCGTTATCTCGGCGCGGCCTTCCAGTTGCAGGACCGGGTGTTCCTGATCGACTACGAGTCGCTGACCCTCAACGAGATGAGCCAGACCATCCTCATTCCCAGTTTCAAGAGCCGTATCACCCGCCTGAACGGCCTGAAGATGGGCGTTTCCAGCGGTGACCGGCGGACCCCGGCATGCAGCCGGGTGGTCTGGGAGTACCTCGGTGCGGAAATCAACCGGATCAACGCCTACCGCCAGGTGCGCCTGTACCGCCCGGACGATCCGCGGATCGACGAGGATATTCGCCAGCGCCTGGCGGCGGGGAGCTTGCGGCATGGGTTGCTGGAGACGGAGTGAGGGGCGGGGGATCGCGCAGGGCGGTGAGACCTGCTGACGACCCGGTTCGCGGCCACGAAAAAAGCCCCCTTGCCCGACGGGCAAGGGGGTAATGTGCGCCGGTGGTTGGCCGGCTACCGAGGTTCGTGGGAGTCAGATGTGCAGGGCGTGTCCCAGCGCGCGCAGGGCGGCTTCCTGGACCGCTTCGCCGAGGGTCGGATGGGCGTGGATGGTGCCGGCGATGTCTTCCAGGCGGGCGCCCATCTCCAGCGACTGGGCGAAGGCCGTGGACAGTTCCGAGACCGCCTTGCCCACCGCCTGCCAGCCGACGACCAGGTGGTTGTCGCGACGCGCCACCACGCGGACGAAGCCTTCGTTGGCCTCCAGGGTCATGGCGCGGCCGTTGGCGGCGAACGGGAAGCTCGCCACCAGGCAGTCCAGGCCGGCATCCTTCGCCTGCTCCGGGGACAACCCGGCGACCACCACTTCCGGATCGGTGAAGCACACCGCGGGGATCGCCACCGGGGCGAACTGGCGACGCTTGCCGGCGATCAGCTCGGCGACCATCTCGCCCTGGGCCATGGCCCGGTGCGCGAGCATCGGCTCGCCGGCGAGATCGCCGATGGCCCAGACATTGCGCATCGAGGTGCGGCACTGGTCGTCGACCTTCACCGCCCGGCCGTTCATGTCCAGGCCCAGGCTTTCCAGGTTCCAGCCTTCGCTGCGCGGCTTGCGGCCGACCGCCACCAGTACCTGGTCGGCGGCGATCTCGCGCTCCTCGCCGGCGCCGTCGCGGACCCGCACGCCGTTCTCGCTCGGGCCCAGCAGGCTGTGCCCGAGGTACAGCTCGACGCCCAGCTTGCGCAAGGCCTGGGCCACCGGCTTGGTCAGTTCCTCGTCGTAGCCCGGCAGGATGCGCGGTTGCGCTTCCACCACCGCCACCTCGACGCCGAGCTTGCGGTAGGCGGTACCCAGCTCCAGGCCGATGTAGCCGCCGCCGACCACCACCAGGCGCTTGGGCAGGCTGCCGGGCGCCAGCGCCTCGGTGGAGGAGATCACCTTGCCGCCCAGCGGCAGGATCGGTAGCTCGACGCTCTGCGAGCCGGCGGCCAGCAGCAGGTGCTCGCACTCGATGCGCTGGCTGCCGCCGCCGGCGAGTTCGACCGCCACGCTTTTGCCGTCGAGGATCCTCGCCCAGCCCTGGACGACATCGACCCCGTGTTTCTTCAGCAGCGCGGCGACGCCGCTGGTGAGGCGGTCGACGATGGCGTCCTTCCATTCCACGGTGCGGGCGATGTCGATGCTCGGCGCCTGTACCTGGATGCCCAGCGCCGACCGGCCGGCATAGTGGCGGGCCTTGAGGTATTCCTCGGCGGCGTGGATCAGCGCCTTCGACGGGATGCAGCCGACGTTCAGGCAGGTGCCGCCGAGGGCGGCGCCCTCCACCAGTACGGTGGGAATGCCCAGTTGCCCGGCACGGATCGCCGCGACGTAGCCGCCGGGACCGCCGCCGACGATCAGCAGGGAAGTCTTCAGGATCTGGCTCATCGCTTACTCCAGGAACAGGGTGGCAGGATGTTCGAGCAGGCCGCGCACGGCCTGGATGAAGGCCGCCGCGTCCATCCCGTCGACCACCCGGTGGTCGAAGGAGGAGGAGAGGTTCATCATCTTGCGCACGACGATGTTGCCGCCGACCACCATCGGTCGCTCGACGATGCGGTTGACGCCGACGATGGCCACCTCCGGATGGTTGATCACCGGTGTGCTGACGATCCCGCCGAGCGCGCCGAGGCTGCTCAGGGTGATGGTCGAGCCGGACAGCTCCTGGCGTTGCGCCTTGCCGCTGCGCGCGGCTTCGGCCAGGCGCGCCACTTCGCTGGCGTTGCCCCAGAGGTCGCGCGATTCGGCGTGGCGCAGCACCGGCACCATCAGGCCGTTGTCGCTCTGGGTGGCGATGCCGACGTGCACCGCGCCGTAGCGGGTGACTACCTCGGCCTCGTCGTCGTAGCGCGCGTTCAATTGCGGGAAGTCGCGCAGCGCCACGACCATGGCGCGGACCAGGAACGGCAGCAGGGTCAGCTTGCCGCGCTGGCCGCCCCATTTCTGGTTGAGATGGGCGCGCAGGGCTTCCAGGTCGGTGATGTCGATTTCCTCGACATAGCTGAAATGCGGGATGCGTCGCTTGGCGTCCTGCATCTTCTGGGCGATCTTGCGACGCAGGCCGATCACCGGCACCGCCTGCTCGTCGTGTCGCTCGGCATACCCTTGCGCGGCGCCGCCGCTGCGCGTGACGCTGCCATCCTGGGTCAGGTAGGCATCGAGGTCCTCGTGGAGGACGCGTCCGGCGGGACCGCTGCCTTGCACGAACTGCAACTCGATGCCCAGGTCGCGGGCGCGCTGGCGCACCGCGGGGGAGGCCAGCGGGCGTTCGCCGGGCTGGCGCCGCTGCCGTGGCGCCTCGCTGTCGCGCAAGGCGCGCGGCGCTTCGGCGGCGGCTTTCGGCGCCGCGACCGGGGTCTCCTTGGGTTTCTCCGGGGCGGCTGCGACGGGCGCGGCCGGCGTCGCCGCGGCCGGACTCTCGGCGAGGTTGCCGGCGCCTTCCACCTCCAGGCGGATCAGTTCGCCGCCCACCGCCATCACCTGGCCCGGCTGGCCGCCGAGGGCGAGGATGCGTCCGGCCACCGGCGAGGGAATCTCCACCGTGGCCTTGTCGGTCATCACCTCAGCGAGAACCTGGTCTTCATTGACCGAGTCGCCGACCTGGACATGCCACTCCACCAGTTCGACCTCGGCGATGCCTTCCCCGATGTCCGGCATCTTGATCACATGGGTACCCATTCAGACCTCCATCACACGCTTGAATGCCGCGCCGACGCGCGCGGGGCCGGGGAAATACGCCCACTCCTGGGCATGCGGGTAGGGGGTGTCCCAACCGGTGACGCGCTCGATCGGCGCCTCCAGGTGGTGGAAGCAGTGCTCCTGCACCAGCGACATCAGCTCGGCGCCGAACCCGCAGGTGCGGGTCGCCTCGTGGGCGATGACGCAGCGGCCGGTCTTCTTCACCGAGGCGACGATGGTTTCCAGGTCCAGCGGCCAGAGGCTGCGGAGGTCGATGATCTCGGCGTCCAGGCCGGTCTCGTCGGCCGCGGCCTGGGCCACGTAGACCATGGTGCCGTAGGTCAGCACGGTCAGCGCCGCGCCGGGGCGGACGATCGCCGCCTTGTCCAGCGGCACCTTGTAGTAGCCGTCCGGCACCTGGCTCGCCGGATGCTTGGACCAGGGCGTCACCGGGCGGTCGTGGTGGCCATCGAACGGGCCGTTGTAGAGGCGCTTGGGCTCGAGGAAGATCACCGGGTCGTCGTTCTCGATGCAGGCGATCAGCAGGCCCTTGGCGTCGTAGGGGTTGGACGGCATCACCGTGCGCAGGCCGCAGACCTGGGTGAACATCGCCTCCGGGCTCTGGCTGTGCGTTTGCCCGCCGTAGATGCCGCCGCCACAGGGCATGCGTACGGTCATCGGCACGATGAAGTCGCCGGCCGAGCGATAGCGCAGGCGCGCCGCCTCGGAGATCAACTGGTCGGAGGCCGGGTAGACGTAGTCGGCGAACTGGATCTCCACCACCGGGCGCAGGCCGTAGGCGCCCATGCCGACCGCGGCGCCGATGATGCCGCTCTCGGAGATCGGCGCATCGAACACCCGCGAGGTGCCGTATTTCTTCTGCAGGCCTTCGGTGCAGCGGAACACGCCGCCGAAGTAGCCGACGTCCTGGCCGAATACCACCACGTCGTCGTCGCGCTCGAGCATGATGTCCATCGCCGAGCGCAGCGCCTGGATCATGGTCATGCTGGTGACCGTCTGGGCGTTCTCGTGTTGCGGGTTCATAGCATTCATACCCCGAGCTCCTGGCGTTGCCGGCGCAGGTGCTCCGGCAGTTCTGCATAGACGTCCTCGAACATGCTGGCGGCGCTCGGCACCCGGCCGTCGATCAGGGTGCCGTGGCTCTCCGCCTGTTTCTGCGCGGCCAGCACTTCGGCTTCGAGGGCCTTGTGGGTGGCTTCGTGCTGTTCCTCCGACCAGATGCCGAGGCCGATCATGTGCCGCTTCAGGCGGGCGATCGGGTCGCCCAGCGGGAAGTTGGTCCAGTCGTCGGCGGGGCGGTACTTGGACGGGTCGTCCGAAGTCGAGTGCGGGCCGGCGCGGTAGGTGACCCATTCGATCAGGCTCGGCCCGAGGTTGCGCCGGGCGCGCTCGGCGGCCCACTCGGAGGCGGCGTAGACCGCCAGGAAGTCATTGCCGTCGACCCGCAGCGAGGCGATCCCGCAGCCCACGCCACGGTTGGCGAAGGTGGTGCCTTCGCCGCCGGCGATGGCCTGGAAGGTGGAGATCGCCCACTGGTTGTTGACCACGTTGAGGATTACCGGCGCGCGGTAGACATGGGCGAAGGTGAGGGCGGTGTGGAAGTCCGACTCGGCGGTGGCGCCGTCGCCGATCCAGGCCGAGGCGATGCGCGTGTCGCCCTTGATCGCCGAGGCCATGCCCCAGCCGACCGCCTGGATGAACTGGGTGGCGAGGTTGCCGGAGATGGAGAAGAAACCGGCCTCCTTGCTCGAGTACATGATCGGTAGCTGGCGGCCCTTGAGCGGGTCGGCCTCGTTGGAGAGAAGCTGGCAGATCATGTCCACCAGAGGGTATTCGCGGGTGATCAGGATGCCTTGCTGGCGATAGGTCGGGAAGCACATGTCGCCGTCGCGCAGGGCCAGGGTGTGGGCGGTGGCGATGGCTTCCTCGCCGAGGCATTGCATATAGAAGGAAAGCTTTTTCTGCCGTTGCGCGGTGAGCATGCGCGCGTCGAACAGGCGGGTCTTGAGCATCGCCCGCATGCCGCGCAGCAGTTGTTCGTTGCTGAGCTGCGGGTTCCAGGGACCGACGGCGTGGCCGTCGTCGTCGAGCACGCGTACCAGGCTGTAGGCCAGGTCGCTGGTCGCGGCGGGCTCGACATCCACCGGCGGCTTGCGTACCTCGCCGGCGGGGGACAGGTGCAGATAGGAAAAGTCGGTCTTGCAGCCAGGACGCCCGGTGGGCTCCGGGACATGCAGACGCAACGGCTCGTAATCACTCATGACAGGCCTCCGGCCCGGTCCGGGCCAAACGGTTGGAGAGATCAGAAACGGGCGAACGGCGCTCGAAGCGGCGGACTGGGCGGATGGCGGGTTCCCGTCCTGTGGGTGGGGGCGGGTTGCAGGCATGCCGGGGTACGGCAGGCGCGGTCGTACTGGGTGACGTCACTCATGGTGAGGCCCTCGGGTTTTGTTTTTGTAATTTCAGTATAGGCTTCGGGTGCTAGTTTTTTGCTCCAAATTGACTAAGGTATTCCGGCAGTATTGGGTTGTTTGAACTACAAGAATCGCTGACAAGAGAAACAACGCACCATGGCTGAACTCGACCGCATCGACCTGAAAATCCTCCGCGCCCTGGCCGACGACGGCCGCCTGAGCTGGCGCGATCTCGCCCAGAAGGTCGGCCTGTCGCTGACGCCGACGCTGCGCCGGGTACGCCGCCTGGAAGAGGAACACTACATCCAGGGCTACTTCGCCCGGCTCGACGAGGAGCGCCTGTCCGGGGCGATGAGCGTGTTCGTCTCGGTGTCCCTGGAAAAGCAGACCGGCGACTACCTCGCGCGCTTCGAGGAACGCATCGTCGATGCGCCGCAGGTCATGAGCTGTTTCCAGATGACCGGCGATGCCGACTACATGCTGCGGGTTGTGGTCAAGGATCTCGCCGCCTACCAGGCGTTCCTCACCAATACCCTGACCTGCATTCCCGGCGTGGCTGGCATCAAGTCGGCCTTCGCGCTGAAGTCGGTGATGCTGCGCTCGGCCCCGCCGCTCTAAGCATAGACCCTGTTTATCTGCGTAACGTTACGCTATTCTGATTGCGTAACGTTACGCAGATGGAGGCGTTCATGAAAGCCAGCAAACCCGGGCCCAAGCCGAGCGGCAAGGCCAAGTCGGCCGCCCAGCGGATGCGCGAATACCGCGCGCGCAAGACCGAAGAGGCCCTCGGCGCCGAGCATTCCGACAAGGAGCGCGAGCGGCAGATCCGCCGTGAGGCGCGCGCCGAACTCGAACGCGTGAAGCTGGAGCAGCAGCGCCGCGAACACACCCTGCGTAAGGAACTGGAAGCCTGCCAGACCGAGATTGGCCGCCTGCTCGGCCTGCTGCGCCGGCACGGCATCGATCCGCACCCGGGCAACTGATCAGCCGGGCGTGTCGAGGAAGGCCAGCAGGGTCACTTCCTCGGCACTCAGCCAGCGGCGCTTGCGGGCGCGCCTGAGCTGGCCCAGTTGTCCGGCCTGGTAGGCCTCGATGATCGCCGGGTGGATGTAGCATTGCCGGCAGATCGCCACGCTGTTGCCCAATTCGGCGGCGACCTCCGCCACCACCGCGCCAAGCCCGTCGGCTTCGGCACGCCGCAGGCGCTCCAGCGCCAGCGCGCTGCCGGCCCAGGTACGGTAGTCCTTGGCGCTGAAATCCTCGCCGGTATGCCGGCGCAGGTACTCATTGATGTCGTGGGAGCCGATGCGGTGCGGCTGGCCGTCCTCGTCCAGGTACTGCAACAGGTCCTGGCCGGGCAATTCCAGGCAGCGCCGCAGCACCCGCGCCAGGCGCGGATGCTCCAGGCTGACGTCGTGCTCGATGCCGCTCTTGCCCTTGAAGCGGAACCGGATGCGACTGCCGTTCACGTCGACGTGCCGGGTACGCAGGGTGGTCAGGCCGTAGGAGCGGTTGTCGCGGGCGTAGCGGTGGTTGCCGACGCGGATCAGGGTGGCGTCGAGCAGCGCAACCGCCAGGGCCACCACCTTGTCGCGACCGAGGCCGGGCAGGCGCAACTGGGCGTCGATGTGCCGGCGCAGCCGCGGCAGCGCCTGGCCGAAGCGCAGCAGGCGCTCGTACTTGTCGGCATCGCGTACCTCGCGCCAGCGCGGGTGGTAGCGGTACTGCTTGCGCCCACGGGCGTCGCGGCCGGTGGCCTGGAGATGGCCGTTGGGGTCGGGACAGATCCAGACCTCGCGATAGGCCGGCGGAATGGCCAGCTTGTCCAGCCGGCGGATTTCCTCGGCGTCGCCGATGCGCTGGCCGTTGGCGTCGAAATAGACGAAGCGCTTGCCCTGCCGGCGTCGACGGATGCCCGGCTGGCGGTCGTCGACGTAGCAGAGGCCGGCGGGCAGGGCGGGGATCTCCGGTGGCGCTGCGCTCATGCTTGGGTTCCGAAGGAAAGCTTGCCTGTTTAGGCCGCTGCGCCCGTTGGAACGTTCAACCGCGCTGCGCTTGCTCCTGCTCGTAGCCGATGGCGCCGGCGATGTGGCGTCCGGCGATGTAGCCGAAGGTCAGCGCCGGTCCCAGGTTGATGCCGCCGGAGGGATAGTGGCCGGCGAACAGACTCGCCATGTCCGCTCCCGCCGCGTACAGGCCGGGGATCGGCTGGCCGCCGCCGTCCAGCACGCGGGCCTGGGCGTCGGTCTTCAGCCCGGCGAAGGTACCGAAGCAGCCGGGCTCGACCTGCACCGCGTAGTACGGTCCGCGTTCGATGGGGGCGACGCAGGGATTCGGCCCCGGATACGCCGGGTCGCCCTGCTTGCGGTTGAATGCCGTGCCGCCGCGGCCGAACTCTGGGTCGCGGCCCTCGCGGGCGTGGCGGTTGTATTCGGCGACGGTGGCGGCCAGGCCGGACGGGTCGATGCCGCAGCTCCTTGCCAACTGATCCAGGCTGGTCCCGCGCTTGAGATAGCCGCTGCGCAGGTGCGCGGCGATCGGCAGCGGCGCCGGACGCACGTAGCCGAGGCCGTAGCGACGCAGGAAGCGCCGGTCGCAGACCAGCCAGGAGCGTGCCGGCTGCCCGGGCGGGGTGGCCTCGAGCAGGGCGGCGACATAGTCGTGGTAACCGTGCGCCTCATTGACGAAGCGCCTGCCGTTGGCCAGCACGCCGATCACCCCGGGCTTGCCGCGCTCGATGATGTGCGGGAAGTGCCCGGTCTCGCCATCGCCGTGGGGAATTCGCGAGACCGGCGCCCAGGCGATCGGCGAGCGCAGGTCGTCGGCCACCCGGCCGCCGGCGCTTTCCCCCAGGCGCAAGCCGTCGCCGTTGCAGCCCGGCGGCGGCAGCGGCAGCAGGGTGTCCAGGGTGGGGGCCAGCTCGGCGCGGCGCTGCGGATCATGGGGAAAGCCGCCGCAGGCCAGGACCACGGCGCCTGCCTCGATGCGCAGGAGTCCCTCGGCGCTCTCGACCAGCGCGCCGACCACCTTGCCGTCACGCAGCAGCAGTTCGCGGGCTGGCGCCGATTCGATCAGGCGCACACCCAGGGCTTCGGCGGACTTGGCCAGGCGCGCTACCAGAGCCACGCCATTGACCAGGTGCATGGCGCGACCGTAGCGCAGCAGGTGCCAGAGGTGGCTGGAAAAGCGCCGGGCGACATGCAGGAAGGCCGGCAGCGAGCGGGTCAGGTCGAGGAAGGCGGCGAGGTCGGCGCCGGCCATGATCGGCATGCCCATGAACGAGGTCTCCCGCAGGGTCTTGCGCAGGCGCGGCAGCAGCGGGCCCAGTTGCCGTGCGTCATAGGGCGCGGCGACCAGCTGGTGGCCGCCCTCGGCGGCGCCCGGCGTGTCGCCATGCATGTCCGGGATGCCGTTGCCGTCGACGAACCGCAGGTGGGTGTGACGCTCGAAGAAGGCCACCATGTGCGGGCAGGCTTCGAGGAAGGCGTCGATCCGCGCGGCGTCGTAACGCTCGCCCAGTTCGTGGCGCAGGTAGGTACGCGGTTGCTCGATGTCCTCCTCGATGCCGGCGCGACGCGCCAGCGGGTTGCGCGGCAACCAGGCCCAGCCGCCGGACCAGGCGCTGGCGCCGCCGAACACCGGGTCCTTCTCCACCAGGACTACCCGGCGCCCGTGCCAGGCCGCGGTCACCGCCGCCGCCAGCCCGGCGGCGCCGGAGCCGACGACCAGCAGGTCGCAGGTTAGCGGGGTGGTCTCGACGGCCGCAGAGGTCATGGCTTCTCCCTTTTTTCAAGATTTCGGAACGATGTTCCATATTCTAGGGAGGCAATGCCCGCCTACCAACCCGCTCGGCGAAAGGAGCGGGCGATCATCGGCCAGGTCGAAGCGAGGTCGGCCGCCCGTTAGGGAAAAGGGAGACGGGAGGGGAAAGGCCCGGCGCAGGCGCACCGGGCCGAGGGCGTCAGCGCGCTTCGCCGCCGCCCTGGACCGCGGCGGCCTTCTTGCGCACCGGGAAGGGGAAGTAGAGGGCGCGCAGCAGCGCGACGCGCTTGATCACTTCGCCGATCAGCAGCGAGACGATCACCGAGATCACCAGGGCGACGCTGGCAGCGGCCGGTTCCGACAGGCCCAGGTGGACCAGCAGGTTGAAGGTCTTGTGCTGGATCTCGCCGTGGAAGATCAGCAGGATCAGGGTCGACTGGCCGATGTAGGTCATCGCCTTGCCCAGCCAGTCGATCTTCATCATCAGCCCGGACAGCGCCCAGCACAGGTAGACGCCGCTCACTGCCTGGACGGTGGCCCAGAACCAGTGGTCGTAGCGGCGCTGCGCCATGTCCACCACCGTCGGGTAGTAGAGGAAGCTGGCGGTGGTCACGGCAAGGGCGATGCACAGGGTCAGCAACGAACTCTGGTGGCGACGCAGGACGTCGCGCAGGACATAGCCGAACATGAAGTGGGCGCTGCTGATCAGGGTGATGTCCAGGCTGAACGGCAGGCCCGGCAGCAGGTACTGTTCGCCGCCGAACTCCACCGGGATCTGCCAGAACGTCTTGAGGAACAGGATGCCCAGGCCCAGTTGCACGGCCAGCAGCACGCAACTGGCGGCGAGGGACAGGCCGAGACGCTGGATGACGCGCAGCATGAACCAGGCGAACAGGGTCGCTACCCAGAAGTGCGGCAGGTACCAGAGCGCCTGCCAGGGCAGGGTGTCGACCGAGGCGTACAGCACTCCGCCGATGTCCGGCAGCAGCGGCTGGCCGCGCAGCAGGTCGCGGAGGATGACGTAGCCGAGCATGGTCACGAAGAACGGCTTGAGCAGGGCGTCGGCCTTGCGCAGGGCCATCTCGCCGAAGGGTTGCTCGGTCCTGAAGAACACCCCGGAAATGAAGAAGAACAGTGGCAGGATGAACGGAGAGAGCAACGGATAGAGCACGGTCGGCGAACTGGCGACGAACCAGCTGTGCCCGAAGACGATGATCAGGATGCCCACGCCGCGGGTCACATCCATCTGAATCCAGCGTTTTTTCACTTTGCAACTCCCGCTTGACGCGCTAACTCACAGTGGTTGTTCGAAGGCCCCCAGGGCCAGGCTCCCTACCCGGAGCCATGGGTCAATCGGTGCGCCAGGGCCGCAGCCAGAGCGCCATGCCGAGCAGCGCCAGGCAGCCGGCGACGGTGCCCAGGCCCAATTGCAGCCAGATGCCGTCGATGCGGAACAGCAGGCCGGCGGCCAGTGCCATGGCCAGGGCGCTCAGCAGCCACAGCCGGGCCCAGGGCAGGGCGCCGAGCAGGGCCTGGCGACGCATCAGCAGCAGCGCGGTGCAGAGCACCCCGCCAAGGGCTGCGAGGGGAATCCCCGGCAGTCCGAAAATCAACGGCAGGACCGCCAGCAGCGCGGCGTTCAGCGCGCTGCCGAGCAGCTCGCAGCGCAGTGGCAGGCGAGTATCGCCGGCGGCGTAGGCGTAACGCGCCAGCAAGGCATTCCAGGCGCCGAACACCAGTGGCACGGCGAACCAGGCCAGCAGCGCCGGCAACGGCGAGCCGGCGGTCTGCTGCGGCAGCAACAGGGCCACCAGGCCGGGTGCGGCGGCGACCAGCCCGACCCCGGCCGGCAGGGTCAGCAGGCTGGCGGTCTCCAGGCCGCGGCGAAGCAGGGCCAGGCGCTCGCCACCCTGGCGTCGGCTCATCATGCCGAGCAACACCTGGTTGAGGCTCATCAGGGCGATCAGCGGCAGGTTCATCAGCTTGCGCGCCAGGTTGACCCAGGTCACCGCGCCTTCGCCGAGCAGCGAGGCCACCAGCCGCTCGACCAGCGCCAGGCCCTGGCTGGCGGCGTTGCTCAGCAGCAGCGGAGCGATGCGCCCGCCAAGCTCGCCCAGTTCGGTGCCGGACAGGCGCCAGTGCCAGGGCCGCCAGCCCTCGATCCACAGCGAGGGCAGCAGCACCAGCGGCATCAGCAGGCTGCCGAGCAGGCAGGCCAGGGCCAACTGTTCGGGCTGGCTGGCCTGGCCGTGCAAGGCCAGGTAGAGCACCGGCGGCAGGTTGAACAGCAGCGAGCCGAGTCCGGCCAGGACGAAGCGCTCGGCGGCCTGCAGGGGAATGCTGAACAGCGCATGGAGCATCAGCCCCGGCACGCACCAGGCGAGGATCCGCAAGTTGGCCGCGGCCTGGGCGCTGGCCGTCTCGGCCAGGCCCGGGCCGAGCAAGCGCACCAGCCAGGGCGCCGCCGCCAGCAGCAGGAGGCTGAGCGCTACGGCGATACCGAGCAGCGCCGGGAGGATCGCCGCCAGCCAGTCGAGGCGACGTTCGCCCTGGCGTTCGAGGAACAGTGGCAGGGCCGCCGCGCTGAGCACGCCGCCGGCCAGCGACATGCGCAGGGCCTCGGGCAGGAACAGGGCGATGAGGAAGGCGTCGCTGCGCTCGCCGGCGCCCCAGGAGGCCACCAGCAGCCATTCGCGGGCGAAGCCCAGGCACAGGCCGAGCAGGGTGGCCAGGGTCAGCCAGAAGGCGGAGCCGAGCATCTCAGGCCTCGGCCCCGCGCTCGAGCTGTCGCTTGAGCTTGCGATAACCCACCGCCCGCGGTTGCGGCTGGCGTTCCGGGAACAGCCGGCGGGCTTCCAGCAGGTTGATCCCGACCAGCAGCCAGAACAGGCCGATCATCACCACGGCGAAGCTGAAGTAGTGGTCGAACAGGCCGCTGACCAGCGCCGCCAGGATGCCGCCGGTGCTGCCCAGCCAGATCGCGTTGTCGCGGGTCAGGCGGATCGGGCCTTTCTCCGGACGGGCTTCGCGCCACCAGCGCCAGGTCACCGCGATGAACAGCAGCATGCCGCCGAGGCCGACCTTGTACATGAAGTTCAGCCACAGGTTGGAGATGCCCAGGAGGTCGGTGCCCGGCACCGGCGGGTCGACCTTGAAGCCGATTCCCAGCGGATAGCGGGCGACGGCCTTGGGGAACATCCGGTATTCGTCGAAGCGCACCTCGGTACTGGCGTTCTGCGGCGAGAAGATGGTCGCCAGGCGTTCCTGCAACGGCGGGTAGCTGAGCACCAGGACCACCACCAGGCCGACCCCGAGCAACAGCAGGCGGCCGGTGTAGGGCACCTTGCGCAGGGACATCCAGAACAGCACCACCGCCAGGCTGAGCATCGCCCCGCGGGAACTGGCGAGGAGGATCGCGGCGGCGCCGAGGACCGCCACGGCGAGGCCCAGGCCGCGCCGCCAGCCCTGGTTGGCGACCCCGTAGCAGAACGCCAGGGGCAGCAGCAGGGCCATGATCCCGCCGGTGGCGTTGGGGTGCATCCATGGCGAGCCCATTCGCGAGGAAAGCGCCTCCAGGCCAAACTTGAGGGTGTCCAGGTTGGCGTAGTTGAACATCGCCAGGATCGGCGCCATCCCCGACGCCGAGCGGTAGCGGATGAACACCGCGATGGACATCAGCAGCATCGCCAGGGTGCCCAGCAGCAGGGCGATGACCAGTGTCTCGCGGTTCTTGCGCTCCACCAGCAGGCGTCCGGCGAGGAACACGATGGACAGGTTGAGCAACCAGCGCAGCCAGTTCGACAGGCCGCTGGCCTCGGCCTTGATGCTGACCTGGCCGACCACGAACGGCAGCACGGTGAACAGCATCAGCCACAGCAGCATGCGCTCGGTGGAGCGGTAGCGCAGCGTCGGCGCCGGCGGCAGGCGCGAGAGGAAGATGTGCCAGAGCACCGCGCCCCAGGTCAGGGCGAGGATCGCTTCGCTGACCGTCGAACGGATCCCCACGTTGACCGTGGAGTAGGGCATGAAGGTCGCCACCAGGGCGAACAGCAGCAGCCCCCAGAACGGGAAGCGCAGGATGGTGACCGCGGCCGCCAGGCCGACCATGGCGGCGCCGGCCTTGGCCGGGCTGAGCATCAGCAGCGCTCCGCCGAAGGCCAGGCCGAAGACGACAGCGACGAGGTTTCCCAACGACATTCTCAACTCAGTTCCTCGATCAGTGCGGCCAGCCGTTGCCGGTAGGCTTCGCGGTTGAAGCGCGCGGCCCAGGCGATGAGTTCTTCCGCCGAGGCTTCGCGCGGCGCATCGGCCAGGCGCAGCATCAGGCGTTCCAGGGCGGCGCCGTCGCTGGGCGAGAAGCGCGGCGCCGACGGCGGGGTGACTTCGTCCAGCGAGGTGCCGCTGGCCACCGCCACCGGCGTGCCGACGCTCAGCGCCTCGACCACCGGCAGGCCGAAGCCTTCCGCGTAGGACGGTTGCCAGAGCCGCTCGGCCTGGCGGTACAGCGCGTGCAGTTCGGCGTCGTCGAGCCCGCCGAGCGCGTGCAGGCCGGGCAAGCCGCGTTGTTCCTCGGGCAGGTGGTCGAGGCTGCCGACCAGCACCAGCGGCGGCACGCCGGGCGCCTGGGCGCGCGCCCGGGCCCAGGCGCTGACGAACCAGGGCACGTTCTTGCGCAGTTCGCGGGTACCCACCAGCAGCCAGTAGCGTGGCGGCAGGCCGCGTGCCGAGAGGTCGGCGGGTTCGCCGGCGAAGCCGTCGACCTGGTTGGGCAGCACCCGGACTTTCCCGGCGACCCCGGGAAACAGCCGCACAGCCTCGTCGGCGCTGTACTGCGAAGGGGTCCAGACACGGTCGGCGACACGCAGCGCATAGGCGATCGACAGGTAGTCGCTGACTCGATAGACCAGCGCCTTCAGGCGGTTGGCGTGGTAGTTCTTCAGGGTGATCTGGAACAGGTCGTGGATCAGCAGCGCATAGCGCACGCCCGGCGGACGCGGCGGTAGCGGCAGGCCCATGTTGAAGGTGCTGATGTACAGGTCGATGTCCTGCTCGCGCAAGGCGCGTGGGAGGAACCCGGCTTCGAAGCGCAGGCGCTGGTGCGGCTGGTGCATCGCGGTGCGCGGACAGCCCCACGGCGGGCAGACCGCCCGCTGGCGCAGCGGGTCGTCGAGAGGGGCCACGGTGAAGCGGGTCACCTGCGTGCCGGGCAGGCTTTCCAGGGCCTGCTCCATGGCATAGACCTGGCGGCTGATGCCCGAGTGCGGCGAGCTGCCGACGGTGCGGTAGTCGAGTCCTATGCGCATGCCGGCGCTCCTTCGGCGAGGCCGGCGTAGACCTGTTCCAGTTGGCTGGCGGCGACGCTCCAGTCGTGCGCGCGGCGCGCGTAGGCGCGGCCGTTCTCGCCCAGCACGCGGGCCCGCGCCGGGTCCTGCAACAGGCGCACTACGGCGTTGGCGAGCTGCTCGGCGGTTTCGCCGCCCAGGTAGTCCTCGCCGTCCCGCAGTTCCAGGCCGGAAACGCCCTGCGCGGTACTCGCCAGCGGCAGTCCGGCGGCCAGGGCCTCGAGCACCTTCAGCTTCGAACCGCCGCCATGGCGCAGCGCGGCGAGGAACACCGAACTGCTCGATTGCAGTTGCAGCAGGTCGGGAACGAAGCCTTGCCATTCGATGCGCGGATCGCTCCAGCGTTGCGCCCAGTCCGCCGGCAGCGCATAGCCGCAGACGCTCATGCGCGCCTCGGGGCAGTGTGCCCAGACCCGCGGCAGGATCTCGTCGAGCATCCATTCCACGGCATCGACGTTCGGTGCGTATTCGTAGTTGCCGAGGAACAGCACGCGCTGCGCTTCGGGCGTCGGCCGGGCGGCGGCGAAGTGCTCGCAGTCGACCCCGTTGACCACCACTGGCACCGGGCGCCCGAGCATCGCGCCGAGCTGCCGCGCATCTTTCTCGGTCACGGCGACGACCGCTGCCGCCTGGCTCATCACCCGGCGTTCCCAGCGGCGGTAACGCCACTGGTCGTAGCGCACGAAGGGCAGCGCCCAGCCCGGCAGGCGGTCGTAGGTGGCGGCACCGAGGGACGACTCGACGTTGTGCTCGGTGAGCACGAACGGCTGGCCGGCGTCGCGCAGCGGTCGCTCGTAGGGCTGGAAGCTATAGCTGTGCTCGACCTGGACCACGTCCCAGGGCTCGCGCAGCAACTCCGTGGCGGTGCGTTGCAGCTCCGCCGACAGGCCGTTGACGCTGGCCAGCAGCGGGTAGGGCGCGAACAGCGCGGCGAGCAGCGTGGAGAGGCTGCGCAGCGGTCGGCGCGGCAGCACGACCAGGCGTTCGAGGAAGGGCTCCAGGGCCTGGCGATCCTCGGCGCTCACCGGCTGCTTGCTGTGCAGCAGCACGGTGATCCGGTGGCCGCGTGCCGCGAGGCTGCGCAGCAGGTGGTACTGGCGGGTCTTGCCGCCGCTGGTGGTGGGCCAGGGCGAGTAGGGCAGGATCCAGAGAATACGCATGGGTGGCTTCACTCCCAGACCAGCATCTGCAGGCTGGACTTCACCGGGACTTCCAGGCCGTCGCTGCCGCTCAAGGGCGTGACCTTGCCGCTGAGCGGATCGTGCAGGGTGGCCTCCTTGAGCTTCGGCAGGCGCACGTTGCCGCCGCGGGCCGACCAGAACAGCCAGACGTTGCGACCGTCCTCGCGGGTCCAGCCGATGCTGAAGGAACCGTCGGGCAGGTCCTCGGTGACCGGCGGGTCGGCCGGGCGCAGCTTCGGCCCGGTGACCTTGAGAAAGCGTTGCAGGGCCAGGTAGACCGGCTTGGGGTTGGCGTCCAGGTCGAGCAGGCCGTAGTCGCGGTCGCGCACGCTGGCGCGCTGGTCGAGATCGCTGAGGGTGAAGAGGAAGATCCGGTCGTAGTCCAGCGCACTCATCAGCGCCAGGCGACGCAGCACGTAGTCGGCCTGGCCTTCGACGCCAATGATGTCCTGCAACTCCTTCGGCCCCTTGTAGGCCGACCAGCCCCACTCGGTGCTCCAGATCGCCGGCACGCCGGCGTTGCGCAGGGCGCGGTTGATCTGGTTGGCGTGGGAGACGAAGTCCAGGTTCCACGGGTAGTTGCCTTCCGGCAACTGGGTATAGGGGTGGTAGGTGGCGATGGTGCCGAGGCTCTCCACGCCCAGGTGGCCGAGGGCATCGAACATGGTACGGCCGTCGGGCATCTCGCTGAAGAAGGCCATGCCGGCGGAAACCACCGGCTTCTCCGGGTCGACCATGCGCAGGGCGATGGTGCTGGCCTGGAGCAGCTTGGCGTAGCCTTCCGGGTCGGCCTTGGGCCGCCAGAAGCCGATCAGGTTGGGCTCGTTCCATACCTGCCAGGCGGCCACGCTCGGGTAGCGCTGCGAGAGCATCGCCATGCGCCGGGCGAAGACTTCCGGGTCGCGCGGCGGATACTGGTCCTGGAAGGGCGAGTAGAACGGCGCGGTGGTGATGAAGCGGGCCGAACCGACCAGGTAGAACACCGACTTCAGCTGGCGCGCCTCGAGATCCTTGACCAACTGGTCGAGGGAGGCCAACTGGTACTGGTCCTCGGCGGTTTCCAGGCGGTCCCAGTGCAGGTCCAGGCGCACCCACTCCAGCCCCAGGTCCTGCAGGCGGTCGATCTGCTTGTTGTAGCGCTCCGGGCTGAACCAGAGGAACTGCGCGTTGACCCCGAGGAAGTCTTTCCAGACCACCGCGCGAGGCGCCTTCAGTACCTGGATCTCGGCGTCCGCGGGACGCCCCCAGAACACCAGCAGCAGTACCACGGCGAGCAGCAGCGCGCTGCCGCCCAGATAGAGTCCCTTACGTGCCATGAACGGTTCCCACCATGTCGTTGAACAGTGCCTGGAAGCGCAGCGCGGTGCGCGGCCAGGTCCGCGCATGGCCGATCGCTCCGGCGCGCTCGGCCCAGGCCTGTGCTAGGCGGGGTTCGCGAGCGAGGTTCAACAACTGTTCGGAGAGGGCTGCCACGTCTCCCTGAGGGTAGATGGCGCCGTTGCCGCTGGCGACTTCCTCGGCGAAGGCGCGAGCGTCCGAGGTGATCGCGCCGCGCCCGCAGGCTGCCGCCCAGGACAGGGCGCCGCTGGTGCCGCGCTGCTGGCCGAGCAGACCGAGTTTCTTCGACTCGCGGTACGGCAGGACCATCACGTGGTGGGCCTGGATGGTACGTGGGATGTCCGCGGCGGCCAGGTTCAGGTTCCAGTCGATGGCATCGGCCAGGCCAAGCTCGGCGATCTGTGCCTTCAACTGGTCGAGGTAGTTGCCGCCGGCGCCGAAGGCCATTTCCGCGGCGGTGCCGCCGGCCAGGGTCAGGCGCACGCGCTGGCGCATCTCCGGCGCGCTGGCGAACAGGTCGGCGAGGGCCTCGAGCAGGTCCTCGATGCCTTTGCCGCGATAGATGAATCCGAAGTACAGCAGGCGCAGGGTGTCCAGCGACGGCAGCGGCACCGTGGCGATCTCCAGGTTGCCGTGGTTGATCACCTCGACCCGCCCGGGCGGCAGGCGCATCCGCCGGGCCAGGCACTCGCCGCCCAGGCCGGTGAGGGTCACCAGGCGCGTCAGGCCCTGGGCCACGGCACGCTCTTCGCGCAGGGTCAGCGGGTCGGCGAGCACCACGGCGGCCTGGGGCAGGGGGGAGGGCAGGCGTTCCAGCAGGTTCAGCGGCCAGGGCAGGCGCTCGCGGCGCCAGACCATGCGCTCCGGATCGTGCACCGTGGCGCTCAGCGGCAGGCGCGGGAAGCGCTTGCGCAGCTCGCGCAGGGCGATGAACTCACCCAGGCGGCCGCCGCCGAGTTCGGCATGGACCAGGTCGAAGGCGTTCCAGTCGACGCTGTCCAGCCGGCTGGCGATATTCGCGCTGTCGGCCGCCACGCCGGCGAGCGGCGTGGCTACTTCGATGCCGAGACCCTGCAGGGCGTTGCGGAAATGACTGGCGTAGTCGGCGATGCCATTCTTTTCCGGCGGCAGGGGCGCGAGGAGGGCGATCCGCATCAGAACGCGCTCCGGTAGCGGGCGATGGTCTGCAGGACCTTGCTCGGCACCTCGAAGCGGCGCCGGTTGATGATGATCCCGTCGACCTTGCCGAACGCCGTGGTGAGGATGGTCAGCGCATGCTCGACCACCGGCACGGTGCTCTTCTGCGCCTCTACCACCAGGGCGATCAGGTCGGCGCGGCGCAGGGCGATGAAGGCCTCGCGGCTGTCCAGCAGGGCCGGCGCGTCGAGCAATACCACTTCGCCCGGCTGGGCCGGTTCGCCGCCGATCCGCACGCGCACGCCGTTTTCCTCCAGCAGGCGGCGCAGTTGCTCGATGATGAAGGTCACGCCTTCACCGTGGCGCGCCGAGGTCAGGCCCAGGGTCAGGCCCTTTTCCTCGATGCGCGCGTAGGGCAGCAGCCCGTACAGCCGGTAGATGCTGGCGGTGAAGGCGTTGCTGCTCTCCGCGGTGCTGTTGCTCAGCTCCGGCAGGGTGGTCCACAGCGGCAGGCCGAATTTCTCCTCGACCAGGCCGCCGTCGTGGATGCGCTGGTCGAGCAGGTAGCAGAGATAGACCACCAGCAGGCCGACGGCGAGGCCGAAGGGCACGGCGAGGAACAGCATCAGCAGGGTTTTCGGGAAGATCCGCCCGGGGTTGTAGGTGGCTTCCTCGATCACCGAGATGTTGCTGATCTGGCTCTTGTCCAGTTCACGGTCGATCCGCGATTTCTCCAGGCTGTCGACGTACAGCGCGTAGTTGCGCTCGGTGGCGTTCAGCTCGCGCTGCAGGCGCGCCAGGGTCGGCTCGATGTCCAGCGCTTCGCGCCGTTGCGCCTCGAGTTCGGCGAGCTGCTTTTCCTGCTCCGCGAGCTGGGTGCGCAGGGCCGCGTTGTTGCTGGTCTCGTCCAGCAGGACCCGTTCCAGGTGAGTAGTCAGGGTGTTCGGCGCGCGGTCCTCGGAACTCTGCACGGTGGCGCCTTCGTCCTGGACTTCCTTCTCCAGGGCACGGATCGAGGCGTCCAGGGCCTTCACCGGCGGCGCGTCGTCGGTGTAGGTGCGCATCATGTCGGCGCGTTCCAGGCGCTTCTGGTTGAGCAGCCGGCGCAGGTCCTGCTGCGCCGGGTTCAGCGCGATCTGCCGCACCGTGACGATCTCCCTGGGCAGCCCCTTGAGTTGCTGGCGGGTGGATTCCAGGGCGCTGTCGGAGGAGGCGATCAGGCGGATCGAGTTGAAACGCTCGCCGCGCAGCACGTTGATCCGCTCGGACAGGTCCTGCAGGCGGTCCTCGATGCTGGATGCGCCGATCTCGTTGAGGTGCTTGAGGATCTGCGCCTTGTAGCTCTTGATCTGCGCCGCGCTGTCGGCGGTCTGCGCCTCGTAGAAGGCGTACAGGCTCTTGCGGCCGAGTGCCTGGGTGCGCTCTTCCATGTAGATCTCGATCCAGGCCTTGACCACTTCCTGGGCGACTTCCGGCTCGCTCCAGGTGAAGCTGATCTCCATCACCGTCGAGCCGGCCGCATGGGTGACCTCGAATTTCTTCTCCAGGTCTTTGGCCAGGCGCTCGACCGCGGTGGTTTCCTCGATCACGCCGAAGGTTTCCAGGGTCACGCGAATCCCGTCGAACACCGCGCCGATGGCCTTCTTCACATAGAACTTGGTGCGCTTCCACAGGCCCTCCGGCGGCGGCCGGTTGGCCAGCACCTCGAGGTAGCGCTCGGCCACCTGGCGGACGATCGGCCGGCCGGTGAGCAGGCGTTCTTCGTCGACGATAGGGTCGCGCTGGGTGCTCGGCATCACCAGTGCCTGGCGGTTGCTGATCTCGATCGGCAGGGTCGAGTCACGACCCGGCTTGACCAGCAGGCGTGCGTTGGACTCGTACTTGGCCGGCAGCAGGAAGGCGCCGAGGACGATGATCACCACCGCGCTGAGGGCTGCCAGCTTGAACTCGCGCTGGTAGATGAACAGCAGGCGCAACAGATCACGCAAGGAACGAATTTCTATCATGGCGATGTCGCTCCTCAGCGATCGTTGTTGACGGTGTAGCTGACGCCGACGCCGATGGACTTGGCGAAGGGCAGCAACTGGTTCAGGTAGACGTCGACGCCCTCGATACGGTCGCCGACCATCGACTTGGGCACGAAGACGATGTCGCCACGCTGCATGGCCAGGGGCTTGCGGCCTTCCGGCCCGATCTTCATCAACTGGCTGAAGTCGAGGAAGTAGGCGTGGTAGCGGCCTTCCGAGTCCTCGCGCATGAGCGCCACGCGGCGGGCGTCGCCCACCGGCAGGATGCCGCCGGCGCCGAGGATCGCCTGCTCCATGTTGTTGGCGGCGGGGATCGGCACGGCCGACGGGTTGCGCACCGCGCCGCCGACGAACACCGTGTTGCCCGGCGCCTGGTTGATGTTCACCGTGACCCGCGGCTCGCGGTAGATCGGCGCGAGCTTGGTGGTCAGCTCGTTGGCGATTTCCTGCGGCGTGCGGTGCGCGGCCTGGATGCGACCGATGAACGGATAGTAGATGCTGCCGTCGTTGAGCACGGTGTACAGCGTCAGTTCATAGATGGTGGCGACGTTGAACGCCGAGAGGGTCGGCATCTCCCCGGCATCGCGGACGATCCGCAGGGTGTCCCCGACGCGCACCCGCTCCATCGCCGGCGGTAGCCTGGCGAGTTCTTCCAGGGCACGCTTGCCGCTGTCCACGGTGTCGCTGTCCGGTGCGGGAATCCGTGCGGGGGTGTTGCATGCGGCCAGGGCGAGCATGGCGAGCATGAGGAGGGTGCGTTTCATGAGGGAGCACTTCCTGTAGGTCATGATGTTCACTTCCAGTAGCCTGGAAACATGCTGATGCGGCGCTTGAGGGCGACCGGCAGGTGGCGTTCCAACTGGCCAAGGCGGTAGCCGAGCAGCTTGAACGCGCTACGCAGCGCTATTTCAGGTACGCGATACAGGGCACCGGCGGCACGCAAGGCCTGTATCTCGGCGAGGACATAGCGCTTGCCCTCGCCACCCGCGCCGCCGAAGGCGGCACGTATCCAACGCTCGCGGCCGTAGAACACGCCGATGTCGAAATAGCGGCGGAACTCTTCCAGCAAGCGGTAATCGTGGGAATGGTAGACCTCGGCGCTGGCCGCGTAGCGCACCGCGTAGCCGGCCTGCAGCAGGCGCGCGGCGACGTAGGCGTCCTCGCTGCCGATGACGTCTTCGGGGAAGCCGCCGACGGCCGCCAGGGCGTCGCTGCGGTAGGCGGAGAACGAGTCGGAACTGAAGCAGGTCTTGATCCCCAGTTCCGAGGCGTCGGCCAGGCGCTTGCTGCGGCTTTCCGGCGGGTAGTTGAAGCGCCGCGCCTGGGCGCCGAGCAGGCCGGCGCCGGGGTGCGGCAACTGGCGGCCGTAGGCCACGCCGATGTCGGCCTCGGCATAGAGTTCGTCGAGCAGGTTGGCGAAACTGTCGGGCGAGGCGGGAATGGCGTCCTGGGTCAGGTAGATCAGCGCGTCGGCCTCGACCTGCTGGCTGGCCCAGCGCCGCGTCCCGCCGTGGTTGAAGCTGGCCGGCTCGATGACCTCGACCCGCGCGCCGAAGGCGCGGAAGCGCTCCACCGTGTCGTCGCTGGAGCGGCTGTCCACCACCAGGATGCTGTCCGGCTGCCGCCGTTGCGCGGCCAGGGCCGGCAGCAGCCGGTCCAGGTGCGCGCCGGCGTTGCGCGTGGGAATGACCAGGGCGCAGCGCATCAGGCTTTCTTCTCGTCGCTGGCGGGGGCGCGACCGTAGATGTCGTTGAAGCGGACGATGTCGTCCTCGCCGAGGTACTCGCCGCTCTGCACCTCGATCATCACCAGGTCGATGATCCCCGGGTTGCTCAGGCGGTGGCTATGCCCGGCGGGGATGAAGGTGGATTCGTTGGTGTTGAGGAGAAACTCGCGCTCGCCGTTCTCCACCAGCGCCATGCCGCTGACCACGATCCAGTGCTCGCTGCGATGGTGGTGCATCTGCAACGACAGCGAAGCCTTGGGGCGCACCACGATGCGCTTGATCTTGAAGCGGCGGCCTTCCTCGAGCACGGTGTAGGTGCCCCAGGGCCGGCTGACCGTGCGGTGCAGGCGGAAGGCGTCGTGGCCGCGACGCTTGAGTTCCTGGGCGACGAACTTGACGTCCTGGCTGCGCGCCGCGTCGGCCACCAGCAGGGCGTCGGGGGTGTCGACGATGATCAGGTCGTGCACGCCGACGGCGCCGACCAGGCGCTTCGGCGAATCGATGTAGCAGTTGCTGACGTCGTGCAGCACGCTCTCGCCGCGTACCTGGTTGCCGTTCTCGTCCGCCGCGCTGAGTTCGCGCAGCGCCTGCCAGGAGCCGATGTCGCTCCAGCCGATGGAGCAGGGCACCACGGCGACCTTGTCCGAGCGCTCCATCAGCGCGTAGTCGACGGAGATGTCCGGCGCCTCGGCGAAGGCCCCGGCGGCCAGCTCGCGCTGGCGGCACTGGCCGTTCTCCAGGCTGCTGCCGTCGGCCAGGGCGGCGCGGGCGGCGATCAGCACCTCCGGCGCGTGGCGCTCCAGTTCCTGCAACACGGTGGCGGCCTGGAAGCAGAACATGCCGGCATTCCACAGGTACTTGCCGCTGTCCAGGTAGGACTGAGCGGTGGCCTGGTCGGGTTTCTCGACGAAGCGCGCGACCCGGAAGCCGTTGCCCAGCGGGGCGCCCTGTTCGATATAGCCGAAGCCGGTCTCGGCGCGCTCCGGGGTGATGCCGAAGGTCACCAGGTAGCCCTGCGCCGCGAGTTCGCGAGCCTCGGCCACCGCCGCGGCGAAGGCCTGCTCGTCGCGGATCAGGTGGTCGGCGGGAAGGATCAGCAACTGCGCCTGGTCGCCGAAGTGCTCCTGCACATGCAGCGCGGCGGCGGCGATGGCCGGCGCGGTATTGCGTCCCACCGGCTCCAGCAGCAGGTCCTGGGCCAGGCCGCTGCGGTTGACCGCGCGGTAGTCGTCCAGGGTGCGGAACAGCAGGTCGCGGTTGGTCACCGTAAGCAGGCGGGCGACGTCCGGCAGCCCGGCGATACGCAGGAAGGTCTTCTGCAACAGGCTCTGGTCATCGGCCAGGCGCATGAAGGGTTTCGGCATGCTCTCCCGGGAAACCGGCCACAGGCGGGTCCCGGAACCGCCGGAAACGATGCAGGGGATCAGCGGGGCGACGGCGTTCATCAGTAGACTTCCTTGGTCAGGAGTACGGCTGGCACCGTACGGAACAGGATGTAGAGGTCGAACCACACCGACCACTTGGCGATGTATTCGAGGTCGTATTCCACGCGTTTCTTGATCTTGTGCAGGGTGTCGGTCTCACCGCGGTAGCCGTTGATCTGCGCCCAGCCGGTGATGCCGGGCTTGACCCGGTGGCGCGAGCTGTATTCGCTGACCGCTTCCTCGAAGGGAATGCCGGCGGCCTTGGTCGCCGTGGCGTGGGGGCGCGGACCGACCATCGACATGCTGCCGGCGAGCACGTTGAACAGCTGCGGCAGCTCGTCGATGCTGGTCTTGCGGATGAAGCGACCGACCCGGGTGATGCGGTCGTCGTCGCGGGTGGTCTGGCGTTCGGCGTTGGCGTCGGTCCTTTCCGTGTACATCGAGCGGAACTTGAAGACCCAGATCAGCCGGTTGTTGTAGCCGTAGCGTTTCTGCCGGAACAGCACCGGCCCCTTGGAGTCGAGCCTGATCGCCAGGGCCACCAGGGCCATCAGCGGGGCGAAGAGGACCAGCGCGATGCTCGCCAGGACCAGGTCCTCGCAGCGCTTGATCAGCGGCGACCAGCCGCGCAGCGGCAGCTCGGACGCGTTGAACATGGGGATCCCGGAAACGTCGACGATGCGGTTGTGGGCATGCCGGAAGGCAGCCATGTCCGGCACCAGCAGGACGTTCACCGGCAATTGCCGCAGGCGGTGGACGATGGCGCCGATGCGCCCCTCGGCGAACCAGGGCAGGGCGACCAGCACCTGGTCGACCTGTTCCTGGCGGATCAGCTTCTCCAGGTCCTTGGTGTTGCCCAGCAGCGGCAGCGAGTTGTAGTTCTCCGGGACCCGCTCGGAGCGGTCGTCGATGAAGCCGATGATGCCGGAGCGGATGTCGTGGTTGCGTACCAGGTATTCGGCCAGGTGCATGCCGCTCTCGGTGAAGCCGAGGATCACCGTGCGTTGCAGGTACATGCCGCGTTTCATCCAGGCCCGGTACAGGCGCAGCACCAGCAGGCGCTGCACGCCGAACAGCAGCAGGCTGCCGGTGAACCAGAAGATCACCAGCTTGCTGCTGAGGTAGGGAAACAGGCCCAGGCCCTGGTACATGAACAACAGCAGGCAGAACGCCGAGGCCCAGGCGAAGAACATGATGCGGAAGCGCAGGCGGTTGCTGAAGATATCGTCGGAGTAGACGTCCAGTGCCTGGAACATGATCACCGTGAGCGCGCCGAAGAACAGCAGCAGCCCGAGCATGTTGCTGCGCAGCTCCACGGGAACCAGGCCGGGGTAGTACAGCAGGAACAGCGCCGGGGCGATGGCGGTGAGCGCGTGTACCAGCTTGGTCGCGACCAGGAAGTACTCGATGAATCCAGCCCGTGTCAGCGACAGGCTATCTACCGACTTCGAATGCATGTTGTTTGCTCTGCCGATCACGGGCAGTCCATTGAGTGGATAGGGAAGAGCAAGGCGGTGAAGCGTCAATTTAGTGACTATTTTTCATTTGCCACGCGGTTTAGTCATTTTCCCGTCGAATAGGTTCATTCGTCGATAGTGGCTTTGTGATAGCTATCTTAGCATTCCCAGGGAAATATCCGTAGTCTGGGTAAGTTTTTTTAGTCAATTTATTGACGTATTTCTGGCGCCAAACTTTTATCCAAACAGTAGACGAGGAAATCTGACGCTGCCAATCCGCGAGCGCTCTGGCCTGGGAAGCGAAGCGGGGTGAAAGGTGAGGGCAGGCCGCTCGGCCAGGTGGCCAGCCGCCGGTTCGACGACCCGCCTGTTCACTGGCGCTGCGGGCTGCCTGGGCAGGATGCGCCTGCGGTTCCATGACGCAGGATGGCCGTTCGAGCGTGCCGATCCGGCTTGGGACCGTCTTGGCGGACGCTACCCTCGTCGAAGGCGGAAGAGGTTCGAGCCCGCGGCGTGCGCGGACCGGGCTACCAGAACCAGCCGCCGCGCGACAGTTCCTGCTGGCAACTGCGGTACTGGGCGCCGAACAGCGAGGCGCGGGACTGGACCTTCTGCGAGACGTTCTTCAGCCATGGCTTGGCGTCGTAGCTGCGGTTGCGGTAGCCGCCCCAGCCCTCGTGGTAGTTCAGGTACTGGCCGTAGGCGTCCCACTTGGAGACGCCGTTGACTCGCTGGCTCTTCTGGATGTACCAGCCCATGAAGTCCAGGGCGTCGGCGAAGTCGTCGCGGCTGGCGCCCCAGCCGCCGGCCTCGCGCTTGTAGTCGGCCCAGGTCTCGTCCTTGGCCTGGGCGTAGCCGTAGGCGGAACTTACCCGGCCCCAGGGGATGAAACCGAGGAAGTAGTAGCGCGGCGGCAGGGCGTCGTGCTTGAAGGACGATTCCTGGTACATCATCGCCATCGGCACCTGGACCGGCGCGCCCCAGCGCTGCTGCATCTTCAGCGCCGCCTCGTGCCATTTCGGTTTTTCGCGGAAGATCTCGCAGAGGTTATCGGGATTGGCGGGGGGCTTGGTGGCGCAGCCGGCAAGAGCCAGGAGCAGGGCCGGCATCGAGAGCCGCAGCATGAAAGGGGTCCTTTGGCAGACGTCTGGGTCGCTTAACGCTGGCGCTTTATACCCGCTTTCCGGCACTCCATGCATCCCCAGGCCGATTCCCTGCCTGCGGGGGCGGTCGGCGCTTCCTCAGGTCGGCCTGGGCGTCTCGGCCTGGCCGGGGGCTCCCTCCAGGCGCGGCCCCCAGTCCTCGACCTGGCCTTTTTCCAGGCGCCGCTCCAGGGTGCGCCGCCAGGATGGCGTCAGCGGCAGCGCCAGGCACTGGCGCAGCAGCTCGGCGTCGGCCCGCCTGTCGAACAGCACCTCGGACAGGCGCAACAGCGACCAGTCCGGATGGCGCCGTTCGACCAGTTGCAGGATATCGCCAGCCGCCACCACGCCTTCCTCCAGCACCCGGTAGTACCAGCCGGTGCGCCCGGACTCCTGCACCCTCAGGGACATCCCGGCGACCTCGAAGCGGTCGTTGAGTTTCCAGCAGGGCATGCGCCCCTGGGACACCTCCAGCAGCGCGGTGCCGGCCCGCACGCGGTCGCCGAGGCAGACGTCGGCTTCGCTCCAGCCGCTGGTGCTGAAGTTCTCGCCGAAGGCGCCCGCCTGCATCAGCAGGGGGTGTTCGCCCAGTTCGGCGATCCAGGCGGCGTAGTGTTCGCGTGGGTAATGGTGGATCGCTTTCTCGACGCCGCCATGGACGCGCAGGTCGCCCTGTTCGTCGCCCTCCAGGCCGACGGGGGTGACCCTGAGCGCACCGTCGCGCGGAGACTTGGCGATGCCGCTGCGCGAGCCGGGGCGGGTGAAGGGCCGGGCGCGGCCGGTGAGAAGGGCATCCAGGGGTAGGGCAGGCAGGGGCATGGGAGGGTTCTCTAAGATGCGAGATGGTATCGACTAAATACAATGTAGAGTCCGCCAAGCCTTCGCCCGCTGTCAAGCCGCCAGACCCTCCGGATGCGTCGATAGCCTCGGCGGGCCGGGGGCATCCAGGCCCCCTAGTTGAGCTGCCGTGGGGTCCCGACAGGAAACCGCAAAGGCGCCGGACGTCGCGATACGACGTCCGGCATCGGCGGCCCTCAGCGCAGCCCGTAGCCCTTGTCGACGATCAACTCCTGGCCGTAGAGCCCGGCGGATTTCGACGACAGCAGGAACATCACCACGTCGACGATTTCCCCGGGGCTGAGGAAGCTGCCGTCGACCAGGCGCTGGTTGATGCTCCGGGTGACAGACTCCGCCTGGGCATCGCTCAGGCCCAGCGACGCCCATATCGGGGTGGCGGTAGGGCCGGGGGAGACGAGGTTGATCCGCACGCTTTTTTCCGCCCATTCCACCGCCAGCGTCCTGGCCTGGGCGATCAGGGCCGCCTTGGAAGCGATGTAGGCGGCGAGCCCGGGGAAGGTCACTTGGCTGAGGAAGGTACCGATGAAGACTACGCTGGCCGGTTTGCTCGTTTGCCGGCTGAGCACGGAAAAGGTGTTCAGCGCCCCGGCGCCGTTGACCCGCCACTGCTGCTCGAACGCCAGGCTGTCCAGGCCATCGGCGAGCTGGGCGATGCCGGCGTTGGGTACCAGGTAATCGACGGGGCCGATGGACGCGGCACGCGAAGCCAGGGCGTCCAGGTCCCGTTCGCGGGTGACGTCGCCCGCCAGCCAGTGCAGACGCTTGCCGGAGTGGGCGTGCAGGCTTTCCGGCGGTCGTTCGCGCCTTGCCATCGCCAGGACAGTCGCGCCGTGCCCGAGCAGCGTTTCGGTCAGTTTCAGGCCGATGCCGGAACTCGCGCCGGTGACGACGGCGAACCGGTCGTTGAATTCACTCATGGGAATCCCTCGTGGGGTGATGGAGATACGGGTCTTCGATAGGGATGGATCAACGCGAGAGCGACGGGGCAGGGATGAGGCGGATGCCCTGTACCTGCACCTGGTCGCCGGCGTCGAACCGGGCGTTGGGAGAGCGGAAGCGTTCGGTCGTGCCGTCCTCGTAGCGAACGGTGTAGGCGTTTTCGCTCAGACCGGTTGCCTGCTGGACGGAGGCGCCTCCCAGGGCTCCCAGCGCGGCCCCGGCGATAGCGCCCAGGGGACCGCCGAGGGCCGCGCCGACCATGACGCCAACCACGCCGCCAGCGCCGTAGCCGACCGTTCGGTCCCTATCTGCGGAAATCACTTCGGCGGTGTGGGCGAGGGGAGTCGTGGTTGCCAGGGCCAGTGCGATGAGCGGGAGCATGCGTTTCATGGGAAATCCTGAATGGGAAGGAGTCGCCATTGGCTTTCCATTTCCCATGCCAGGTTTTTTATTGATGTAGATCAATGATTTGAAGGTTTATGAGTCATATTGACACGGTCTTTTTGCGGTCGTAATGACCCGCATGGAGTCGATTTGACTCTGCGCCGATGACAGCTTCGGGCGCTTCGGAACGGCCTCGTCGATGACGCTCAATGATCGGGGCGAGCGGGGTATTCGACCGTTTGAGCAGGCCCGCACGATCGGGCAAGGACTCCCGAGGAATAGGCAATGACGAGGAGGGGAGGATGCCCAATAGTGACCGCGAACGAATGCCGGCGGCTGCGCTGCGGTTGTCGAAATGCCAGACAGGAATAATGACGCTTTGAAACTTCCCTCGATACGGCGAGCCGCCATCGGCGGACATCACGATTCCCCGCAATTGCGCCAGGGGCGTTTCCACAATCTCAGCCCCAGGCCGGCGGACATGCCGGCACCCGGTGCCCGGGTGCTCTGGAACGCGCTTTTCAACAAGCCGAGAAGCACCGTCCCGCGGCAGCCTTTACCCGTGCTCAGCCCGAGCCGTGCCGAACTCGATGCGACCGTCGATGGCAGTCTGTTCCGCCTGGGTCATTCGACCTTGCTGCTGAAACTGGCCGGTAGCTGGTGGCTGACCGACCCGGTATTTTCCGAGCGCGCCTCGCCGTTGCCGTTCGCCGGGCCGAAGCGTTTCCATGCGCCGCCGGTGGCATTGGCGGATCTTCCGCCGATCCGTGGGGTAATTCTTTCCCACGATCACTACGACCACCTGGACCGCGCCGCGATCAAGGCCCTGGTCCCGCTCGTCGAACTGTTCCTGGCGCCGCTCGGCGTAGGCGACCGCCTGCTGGCCTGGGGCGTACCGCCAGGCAAGGTGCGCCAACTGGACTGGTGGCAAGATATCGAGGCTGGCGGTTTGCGCCTGACCGCCACGCCGGCACAGCACTTCTCAGGCCGTGGGCTACATGATGGGAACCGTACGCTGTGGTGTTCCTGGGTGATCGAAAGCGCCGAACTGAAGCTGTTCTTCAGCGGAGACAGCGGTTACTTCGATGGTTTCGCCGAGATCGGCCGACGCTACGGACCGTTCGATCTGACCATGCTGGAAACCGGCGCCTACAACGAACATTGGCCCTACGTGCACATGCACCCGCAGCAGACCCTCCAGGCTCACCGGGATCTTGGCGGGCGCTGGCTGCTGCCGATCCACAACGGCACCTTCGACCTGGCCATGCATGCCTGGTACGAGCCGTTCGAACGGATACTCGAACTGGCCACCGAACACGGCGTACGGGTTTCCACGCCGATGATGGGCGAACGGATCGATCTGCAAGCACCGCATGCCGGCCGACGCTGGTGGCGCGAAGTGGTCGACAGCGAAACGCAGGTGCAGGGTTACGGCTGTTGCAGAAGCTAGGTCGGCGAGCGATCGCACGAGGGCTCCAGACGGAAGCCGCCATGGAGTCGCTTCGAAATGCGTGATGCTGCCCTAGGTCCTGTGAACCTTTATATTCGCATAATGTATATTATGTTAAATCTCATGTATCGTTTATCAGATCCTTGCTCTTTTGCGCTCCGTTCCCGCTTCCATGCTTGGTTTGAAGCCTTCAGTCGAGTCCCACACCTCGACGGCGCTGCCCAGGTTAAATCCCGGACAGATTTGGCAGCACCCGCACAAGACCTCTGCTACCTCCTTCGCACGGAGCCGATTGCAACAATGCGGTATCGCCGACACGGACCCGACATGAGCAAATGCCCGTCTGCACGCTGAATATCGCGCAGCCATGAAACTGCATCTGTACCGCGGCTCATTGGCCCCATGGCTGATTTTTTCACCCTGTGCCACGTACTCGCAGCCTGCCGGCTGCTCTGGCACTCCGTCTGGACAATGGATTGGCAATCAACAGTCGAATGGATAGATCGACGTTGAATGCATTGGGACGACGTCCGCTGTCTTGAGTCGAAACCGGAACATGACATGAAGATGAAATTGTAGGTATGTTCCATTGACGATGACGGCGCTGCTGCAGCAAGCGCCGTCCTGCATTGAATATTCAAAAAGTGCTCTGGCGGGACTCATCTTTCTATTCGAAGATGAAACGAGCAGGCAACCATAGCAGAAGGACGACGGATGTCACCTAGCCCCTCCCCCGACGAGCGTCGGCTTGTATTCGAAGCGCGCCGACTGACCATTGAAGCACTGGTGAAAATCTATCTTGAGCAGGTTTCTTCCTCAAGGAACCTGGTGACGGTCTACCTTCGCCTCATGTTCACGTTGTCACTCGGTGCCCTCGCCGGCGTGATAACTCTATATGGGACCATGCTTCGCTTTGGCACTTCGGCCAGTATCAGCATGATCACTCCCCTGGAGGTGGTTCTTGCTATCGCAGCGCTTGCGGCCCTGGTCACTTCGGCTCTGCTTTCCGCGCGGGCGCTCCAGAAAAGTGCATTCGATGTCGCTCCGCTCTTGCATAACCCATTTCCAAGCGCGGACTCGGTGATCGATTCAATATTCGATGCAGACGATATCGATGAGCGGCAAATACTCAGAAAGCTTTATTTCGCCCTGGACAAGACTGTCGAGCATCAGCCTCCTCTCAGGCTCAGCACTCGTCTGATCACCCTCTTCCTTATTGGCGGTCTTTTCCTGACCGGGGCATCCTTTTTACTGTGAAGAGCGCGTTCGGTCTTTATGGTTATTTATCATCATCGATCAGGGGAGTACTCCAGATCACCAGTTCAAGGGCCGCGGCGATCTGAATGCGATGATCGGCAAGCCGGACGGGCAACAGGTCCTGGGCACGCTCCAGCCGGCGCAGCAATGTGTTGCGATGCGTGCCCAGCGCTTCTGCGGTCTGGGTGACATTGCAGCCATTGGCCAGGAAGGCGTGCAGCGAGCGCTGAAGCACCGAAGGCTCCGTCGCCAGCCGCCCCAGGGTGCTCAAGACGAACTGCCTGGCCGCGCGGTCGTCCTGGGTCATCAGCGACACCATCCTCACCTGGTCGATGGTGGCAACGGCGGGTGCGCCCGCCAGGCGGCCCATCAGCCTTTGCGTCGTCAGGGCCTCCAGATGCGAGCGACGGAAGCCATTGACTCCCGTGCCCGGCGAGCCGATTGCTGCGCGAATCCCTGAAAACTGCAGTGCGATGCCTTGCAGCAGGTTCAGGTCCAGCGGTTTCGCCGCATGGCTCCAGACCCACAGGGTCGCGGGGCCGGCGAATACGATCAACGGCGCCGCCGTGCCCGTGAGTTGCGCCAGGGTACGCGCCACATCCTCCAGAAGGCGGATCTCGGCGTCCGGGCTTTCGCACCAGACCAGGCCGGCGTAGTGCTTCTGGAAAAGGCTGTAGCCCAGCCGCCTGCCGAATTGCTCCGTATCCACATCCCTGCCGTCGAGCAGCCGACTGACCAGGCTTCGTTTGTCGATCGGGTCGTCATGGGCCTGGGCGCTCTTTTCTTCCAGGATGATCTGGGTCACCACACGCATGTTGCTGTCGATGAATTCCGAGATGGACCGCGACGAGACCTCCAGGAACTCCTCGAGCACCCTGGGATCCTGCGTCAGGTTGAAGGCCATCTTCATCCATAGCTCCCAGGCGGTGTTCTGTGTCGACCTCGCGACATTCATCAGCAGCTCGGACAGCCCTCTGCGGGCGAGCTCCCTGGCCGTGTCCACCATGTCGGCCGAGACGTAGGGTTGCACCGGTTCTCCGGGGCGCTGCAGATTGGCGTTCGCCCAATGCAGCAACTCTGCGCGGTTGGCGCGCCGGCACGCCGCGAGGATGACCGGGTCCTCCAGCAGCTTGGCATCTTCCGGTGAAGAGAACAGCGCCTGATTGAGGCGCTCGACCCACTCCGGCGGCAGCGCCTGAGCGAGCTCGGCGCCTTTGCGCATGAGTTCACGAACGGCTTCCGATGGGCGTGGCCAGGAGGATGGCGTACTGGTCATGGGCGGTGCAAATCACTCAAAAATCACAGAGGAAATGGTGCAGTTCGTACCTTGGCGCAAGGTTGGGGGAAACCTAGCATGAACTCACTGCCTGAACAAAAAATACAAGGAGGCGCCGTGACGCTCCATGTTCTTTTTTTGGGGTTTAGCGCAGTGGCAAGCGGGCTTGTTCGCCGGTGCCCGTTGATCGTGCCGCTCGAACTGGTCAGAACGCTTGCTCCGCGCGTTCAGAAGATCCTCGGCTTCCGCTCCCAGTACCCCAATGGCAGCCCAGGCCTGTGGCAACATAACTACGCAGACCTGGCCGACTATCTCCAGCTCTAGAAGCCCTCCACGCTGGCCGGCCTGGCCCCGAAGGCGCCAGGCCCAACCGAGTCCCCGGACAAGCAAAGAGGCCGGTGAACACTTTCATTCCTGGCGGGGCATTACTCCGCGACGTGAAAACAGCAGCGGCGTGCCGTCGGCGTTGAACAGCGCCGCCGTCAGCGAGAGGCCGTCAGCCGACGGTGCTTCCTGGAAACTGTTTCCACCATCCCTGCTCCGTACCTTCAGTCCGTCAAGCCCGACCGCCAATACCCGCGCGCCAGCCACTGCTATGGATGTGACAGAGCCCTTGCCTTGCGTTGGCACTCTGCGAAAAGCCTTGCCATCGGCAGAGCCCTGCAACAGGGTGCCACGCTGACCACCCAGCAGCAGACGCCCATCGGCCAGCACCGCGCCAGACCACAGGGTGCCTTCATAGCCGGTATCCAGGTAACGCCAGTTCTTCCCCTGGTCGTCGGAGCGCAGCACCTGCCCATGCTCGGCCGTGGCGTACAGGCTGCCGTGGTTGTCGGCAAACAGCCCCATCAGGTTGAGGTCGGCCCGCTTGGCTCCTGGAGGCGCTTGCAACGGCTGCTCCGTCCATGTCTTGCCGCCATCCTCGGTGGTCAGCACCAACGACCAGAGGCCTACCGCAACGCCCTGCCGGGCATCGAAAAAGTGCACGGCGAACAGCGGCCGGTCTTCTTCGCTCGACAGGCGCTGGACCTGCCAGGATTCCCCGCCGTCGGCGGTGGACAGGATCGCGCCCCAGTGACCCACCGCCCAGCCGTGCCTGGCATCCACGAAGGACACACCCGTCAATGGCGTGGATAGTGGGACCGAGCGTGCCTGGCGCCACTGCCTGCCCTGGTCGTCGGACAACAACACGACACCGTGGTCGCCCACGGCAACCACCCGCTCTCCGGCCCAGCCGGCGGCCAGCATGGTGGCCTGCGTGGCATTGCCCGCCTGCACGGCCGGCATGGCCTGCAACGGCGCGGCCTGGAGAGACATCAGCGGCAATCCTGCTGCGAGCAAGGCCACGGTGAGTGAAACCCTGAACTTCATGTTTCTCTCCTCAGTGCACCAGCGCGCCGATCATGCGCACGGGACGTTTGCGCGGGAACGCCCGCTCCAGCCACACGGCGAAGGCCGGCAGCACGGTCATGGCCATGACCATGTTGACGATGAACATGAAGGCCAGCAGCTTGCCCATGTCGGCCTGGAACTTGAGCTCCGAGAAGGCCCAGGTGGCCACGCCAACGGCCAGGGTGATGGCGGTGAAAATGGTGGCGACGCCCACCTCGAGCAGCGCGTACTCCACCGCCTTGGTGATCGTCTGGCCATGGGCCAGGTGCAGTTGCAGGCGGTTGTAGATGTAGAAGGCGTAATCGACGCCAATGCCCACTGCCAGCACCATCACCGGCAAGGTGGCGATGGTCAGGCCGATCTGCAGCTCCTTCATGAACCAGTAGCCAATGAAGGTGCCGATGGTCAGCGGCAGGCAACATACCAGGACCGCCCGCAAGTCGCGATAGACCACGAACACCAGCAAGGCGATGGCGGCATAGACGTAAAGCAGCATGGGGGTCTCGCTCTTCTCCACCTCTTCGTTGATCGCTGCCAGGACGCCGGCGTTGCCGGAGGCGAGGCGGATCGAAATGCCTGACATCGGATACTCGCTGCGGAAGGCCTTGGCGGCGTCCACCACTCGGTTGATGGTCGTGGCCTTGTGATCGGCCAGGTACAGGTGCACGGCCGACATGCTGCAATCGATGCGCATCAGCCCGGGGGTTCGCGCAACCTCGGTGGCCAGCGCGGCGTAGTTCATCGGGTCGATGGGCACCGCCGCCATCTTCGGGTTGCCTTCGTTGTAGCCCTCGTTGAACTGACGCATGGTGGTGGAGAAGGACGCGACCGAGAGGACGCCGGGCACCCCCTGCATGGCCCACACGAAACGATCCTGGTACTGGCCCAGGGCGACATCCTCGCAGGCCACCTCGGAAGGAGCCTTGTCGACTTCGAACACCACGCTGAGCCAGTCCAGGCCAATGTCGTAGTTGCTGGCGATGGAGACCGCGTCGCGATTGAAGCGCGAGTCCTCGCGCAACTCCGGCGCACCCGCCTGCAGCGTGCCGACGACGCGGTCATGGCTTTGCCAGATCGCCGCCAGGAACACCGCCAAGGCTGCGCCGAGCACCCACTGCGCCTTGCGTGGCTCGGCGAGCCGGGCCAGGCCCCGCAGCCAACGGCTGCGACGCTGCCGGGAAACCTCCTGGGCGGCTGCGTACTTGTCGTCGACGCGCAGCAACGACGCCATCAACGGCAGCATCACCAGGTTGGTGACGATCTTGTAGGCCACGCCAAGCGAAGCCGTGATCGCCAGTTCCCGCACCATCGGGATCGGGATCAACAGCAGCGTCACGAAGGAAACCAGCGCGGTCACCAGCGCCAGCGTCCCGGGAACCAGCAACCCGGTGAAGCTCGAGCGTGCCGCCTCTTCGGCGCTCTTGCCGATGGCGATCTCGCGCACGATGAAGTTGATTTGCTGCACCCCATGGGAAACCCCGATGGCGAACACCAGGAAGGGCACCAGCACTGCCAGCGGATCGAGCCCGTAGCCCAACAGGCGCAAGCTGCCGAACTGCCAGACCAGCGAGGCCAGCGAACAGACCAACGCCAGCAAGGTGAAACGCAGCGAGTGGCAATACCAGTACACCGCCCCCGCCGTCAGCAGCAACGCCAACAAACAGAACTCCAGCACGGCTGAAGCTCCGTCGGCGATGTCGCCGATCTGCTTGGCGAAACCGATGATCTGGATTTCGAAATCGCCGTCTTCGAAGCGCTGGCGGATCTCTTTCTCCAGCCGATGGTTGAAGGTTACGTAGTCCAGATGGGCGCCCTGGCTATCGTACTCGTTGAGTTCCACCGTGATCATCGCGCTGCTCTGGTCCCGGGAAACCAGCGTACCGATGAAGCCGCCCTGGGCAGTGGAATTGGCGATCTTCGCGATGATCCGGTCATCCAGGTGCTCGGGAGAAACCGTTCCGGGTACCAGCGGATCAGCACGAAAACCTTCCTCGGTGATTTCGTTGACGAAGGCGTTGGGCGTCCACAGGGAGCGCACGCTGCTGCGCGATACTCCGGGGAGGAAGGTCACCGCCTGGGTGACGTCATACAGCCGCTTCAGGGGTCATGCCGAGATAAAGGAAAATTAGGACATAGTGGTTCTATCCTATTGATATAAATAGAATTTCACTTGGCCTGTTTGTCCCGCCTGCCTCATGCCCGGAAGCGTCTATGCTGATCTATTTGCATGCATAGGGGCTGAGCGATGGCGGCTTTGGAGAGAACGGCATATCCACGACTAGCAACTACCCTCAGTGCGAAGGACTTACACCGCAACTATTCGCTTTCCTCAGGAGAGCTTGACTGGATTTCCAGGACAGCTCGTAGCCCAGCCCTTTCCCTTGGGCTGGCAGTCCAGCTCAAGGTATTCCAAGAGCTCCATTACTTTCCTCCCCTAGACGAGATACCTCCAGAAATCACTGACCACATCAGGAATACACTCGGTTTTGGCCCTCGTATCACTTCCCGCTATACCAACTCGCGTACTTTTTATAGGCATCAGGCGGCCATTCGTGAGTACCTCCAGATCAAGGCTTTCTATGGTAGTGAAGCGCTCACCATAGCTCTCCACCTTGCGCACGAATCTGCCGAGGTACTCGACCAGCGGGCGGATATCATCAATGTGCTGATCGGCGAGTTGCTGCAGCGCAGCTACGAACTCCCAGCCTATTCCACCCTCAATGACGCTGCTGAGGATGCCTTAGTTGCAATGCAGGAGCGGCTATTCAATCTCGTTGTGACCAGGGCGCCAATTGAGGTGGTCTACAAACTGAAAGAACTGCTCGAAACGGATTTCGGGCGACGCCAAAGTGACTTCAACGCCCTCAAGCAGGCACCCAAGAAGCCATCCCGCAAACACTTGGAAGTGCTGATAGATCACATGGCTTGGCTCGAGAGCTTTGGGAATCTAGATGCCATTTTTGATGGAATCGTCGATACCAAAATCCGCCACTTCGCTGCCCAAGCTGCGGCGTCGGACGTCGCCGAGCTTAAGGACTGTTCGCTGCCGAAGCGTTACACGCTGATGCTTGCCTTGATCTATCGGATGCGCGTGCGGACTCGGGATCACCTAGCCGAGATGTTCATCCGGCGAATCTCTACGATTCACAAACGTGCCAAGGAAGAACTAGAGCAAATCCAAGCACGGCAACGTCAGAAGCTGGAGCAGCTGGCGGCCACCCTGGACGGTGTGGTGCAGATTTTGGTTCAGGAACCGGATGACCAAGAGGCAGGTAGCCTGATTCGGGAATACCTCTCCCCCGACGGCAACCTGGAACGGTTACGCGAAACCTGTGCCGAAGTCCAGGCTACCGGCGGTAATAACTACCTGCCGTTGATCTGGAAGCATTTCAGGTCCCATCGCTCGCTGTTGTTCCGTCTCAGCCACCTTCTCCAACTGGAGCCCACGACTCAGGATCGGTCGCTGGTTCAGGCACTTCAACTGATACAGGACAGCGAGAATTTGCACCGCGTGTGGATCGACGAGCACGTCGACTTGTCGTTTGCGTCGGAGCGCTGGGTCAAGGTCGTTCGTCGTCCTGCCAGTGAGGGGCCACCGACCAACCGGCGCTATCTGGAAGTTTGCGTATTCTCCTACCTGGCCAACGAACTGCGATCCGGTGACATGTGCGTACAAGGGTCGGAATCCTTCGCCGACTATCGCAAGCAGTTGCTACCCTGGGACGAATGTCTCCAGCGACTACCAGCCTACTGCGAAAAGATGGAACTGCCTGGCACGGCGAAGGAATTTGTTACCTCCCTCAAGACCCAGTTGGAGGAAACCGCGCAGCAACTGGATGACAAATTCCCCTCTTGCCGAGGGGACGTATCGATCAACGAAGCCGGCGAACCGGTATTGCGCCGAGTGACGGCGCGCGACATCCCGCCATCGGCCATCTCGCTACAGACGGCCCTCATGCAACGCATGCCGGCCAGGCACGTACTCGACATCATGGCCAACATCGAGCACTGGATTCAGTTCACTCGACATTTCGGGCCGATGTCCGGCAACGAGCCAAAGCTCAAAGAACCTGCCGAGCGCTACCTGATGACGATCTTCGCCATGGGTTGCAACCTCGGCCCCAGCCAGGCCGCGCGGCATCTGGCCGGTAATGTCACCCCCCACATGCTTTCCTATACCAATCGCCGTCACCTCTCGCTGGAGAAACTGGACAAGGCTAACCGCGAGCTGGTGGAGCTCTACCTGCAGCTCGATCTGCCCAAACTCTGGGGCGATGGCAAGGCGGTGGCTGCGGACGGCACCCAGTTCGACTTCTATGACGACAACCTGCTGGCCGGCTACCACTTCCGCTACCGCAAGATGGGAGCCGTTGCCTATCGGCATGTGGCCAACAACTACATCGCTGTATTCCAGCACTTCATCCCCCCGGGCATCTGGGAGGCAATTTATGTAATCGAGGGGCTGCTCAAGGCCGATCTCAGCGTCGAAGCTGATACGGTGTATTCCGATACCCAGGGCCAGTCGGCCACGGTGTTCGCCTTCACTCATCTGCTTGGTATCAACCTGATGCCACGCATCCGCAATTGGCGCGACCTGGTGATGTGCCGGCCGGATCGCGGCGCTGCGTATAAGCATATCAACCGCCTGTTCACCGACACCGCCGACTGGCACCTGATTGAAACCCATTGGCAGGATTTGATGCAGGTCGCGCTATCGATCCAGGCGGGCAAAATCTCCTCGCCTATGTTGCTGCGAAAACTCGGTTCCTACAGCCGGCGTAACAAGCTCTACCACGCGGCACAGGCACTGGGCAGCGTGATCCGTACGATCTTCCTGCTCACCTGGATCGGCAGTCGCGAGTTGCGCCAGGAGGTTACCGCGAACACCAACAAGATCGAGTCCTACAACGGATTCTCCAAGTGGTTGTCCTTCGGTGGCGACGTGATCGCCGAGAACGATCCGGACGAGCAACAGAAGCGACTGCGCTACAACGACATGGTGGCCTCGTCGGTGATCCTGCAGAACACTGTGGACATGATGCGGATCCTGCAGAAATTGGCCCGCGAGGGCTGGCAGTTCACCGATGAAGATGTGTCCTTCCTCAGCCCCTACTTGACCAGCAACGTCAAGCGTTTCGGCGAGTTCAACCTCAAGCTCAACCGGCCGCCGGAGCCCTGGATCAAAGACTCGGTGTTCCAGCAGGCAGCCGGGTCCATCCGCACTGGCAAGCTCGGTACTGCGGAAACCGAGGAGATGACCTGATGAACATTCCTCCTGCGTCATTTCGCGTCACGCCCTACGGCGAGGTAGATGCCGAGGCGCTGGAGCGTTTGCATGACGACTACGACACCATCCAGTTGCTGCGTCTAGTCGATGGGCTGGATCTGCTGCTGAAGGAAATGAACAACATCGGCGGCCTCAGGGATGGCCTCCTGCGGGTACATGCCATGGCGAAAACGGTGCTCGATGGTGCGGCACTATCGGTGTCTGTGACGGAAGGCGGCAGTATCTGGGAGGAAGCCGAGTCGCTTGATGAGGATCTGGTGGAACTGGGCAATTGGCTGGCCAGTGTCAGAGTTCAACTGAAACCCTTGATCGAACTCATGCCGGTCGATCCTCATTAACCAGCTAGTCGCCAGCGACACCGAGCAAGCTACTGACTTCTGAACGGCTCGACAATCTGACCCACATAGCCTGTTGGATAGTCCCGGTCACGCAGTCCTACTTCGGCGCTGCTGGGCTTGCTTGCGCTGTCATAGAAGGTTCCAAGCAGTTGATCCCACACCAGCAAGAACTCACCAAAATTGACCTGCGCATCCTCGAAGTCGCGTTTGTGATGCCAGCGGTGTGTTTCTGCAACGCCGATGACGCGCCGTAGCCAGCCCAACGAGTAGTCCAGATTTGAGTGCTGGAAGGCCAAATGTACCGTCAGGATGCCGAACCAGGTGGCCACGAGTGCAGAAGGAGTGCCCATCGCAAAGAGCACGAGCAGCCCAGGCCCTGCCATGATGGCGGCATGCAACGGGTGCCGGCGCTCGCCGTTCATCCAGTAGAGCCGCTCAGCGCTATGATGTGGCTCATGCAAGCGCCACAGCCATGGAACCTGATGGCTGAAGCGGTGCATGGCGTACAAGCTAAGGTCCAGCACGGCGGCGACAATGACTAGCTGAGCCCACAGCGGTAACTCTGTTGGGAAGACACGGAACTCTGCGGGCACCCAATCGCCCAGCCGGGCCAGCACGGTCGCCGTAATCTGGATCACGGACAGGTTCACGACCATATGGATGATATCAGTAAGGGTATCCTGGTGGTCCTCCAACCAGTCGTCACGGAACGGCTGCACGCGTTCCAGCAGCGCCACCAGCAGAATCCCTAGGGCGGCAATGATCGGCGTGCTGGGCCAATACGGAATACCCGTGTAGAGCAACCAGATCATCCAAGCTGCGGCCCCGCCAAAGATTGTTGGGTAGCTGAGCCAGCGGATCATGAACCTGAGTGAATTGCCCATCGTGAAGCCCTCCCTGAGATGACTCCACTTTGTGCCAATCACCTGTGATGGCGCTTGAACAGAAAAGCTGAATTCAGCCTTTCAGACTGACATGACCCAAGGCAGATGAGGGGTCGAGGCCAAACAGGTCGCGGAAGGTGCGGGAAAAGTGGGCAGCGTCAGCGAAGCCGGCAGCGTGGGCGGCCGCAGTCAGGTTGGCGCCGCTGGCGATATGCTGGAGCGCTATGACCAGGCGATTCCATTTCCGGTAGCTGCGCAGCGGCAGACCGGTCTGTTCGACGAACCAATGTGAGAATCGGGTAGGCGACAGATGAACGCGCTTGGCCAACGCCTGCCTGCCATTAATCGGCTCTTTTAACGCAGCGAGGACCGACTGCAGTCGCGGATCGGAGGCCGGCGGAGTCGTAAGGTTGAGAACAAGGCGCACCATTTCCCGAATTTGCTGGGCTGACGGATCGGAGCTGCTCAGCAATTTTCGCAGCGATGCTGTATCGCCCATCTGAATCGGAGTGATGCCCTCCCCGATGTTATCGGGAAGTGCTCGCGCCTCATCGGACAGCGCGTCGAGGTAGATCGACAACACTTCGTCAGCTTCGATCTGATGGGCCACCCCTGCCCTGATGCAGATGGCCCTTGCCGTCACCGACGAGGATGTACACTTCACAGTCAAGCTGCCGTTCAAGCTGACGGTAATTTGATGCGCCATGTGGCTATGCCAATCTTGGCTACCCGCCTGCCCCAGAAAAATGCCCAGCCCGGGTGAAATCCAGGCTCTGCCATGCCAGCCGATACCCTGCGTTGCGTTCATTCAGCGGCACCTCAGGGTTCCACATCCCGCTGCATTTTGTGCACTAATGAGCTTTATAGCTAATTGTGGAGTGATTATAGAATCCTCTTTGGCCTGAACTCTATCGCTTGCTCGATTGAAATCTCACCCGCTACAAAATCAGCTCGCCCTGTGAGACTAGACACTCTATTTGATCCAAATCAACGAAGTGCTGTTATCGTCAAAAGGAGCATTCATGGCTCGGGGGCAATCTGCTATCGTCGGCCTATTGCCCCGACTGGTGAATTGCTGTGCGTCGGATTGGATTGATCCTGCTAATGATTGCTAGCCTCGTGCTGCCGACCTTCGGCGGTGTGGCTTTCAGCATGCCGGCACAACCTTGCCCGATGCAGAGCGCCGATCATCAGGGCCATGCAATGGCCGATGCTCCGTGCTGCGAGCAAATGGACAAGTCTGATGGGGTGGCCAAGAAGTCCCCTTGCAAACCCGGCCAGGAATGCAAGACCGGAGGACTTCTCCAGACCACCGTGATCAAGAGCATATCCCCTCTCCCCTCACGCCCCGAGATATTGCTGACCCAGTCGGTGATTAAGCGAGAGCCCGCAGGACTCTGGCGCCCTCCTCGTTTCGTCTAATGCAGTGATCATCCCGCGCCTTACAGTCAGGCGCATCGTCGCGGTCACGTTTCGTAGTCGCGACTTCGATCAATCGCATTGGAGGCGAAAGCATGTCCGCTTTCCTTTTTCCACGCCGTGGCTTTCTCGGTGTGTTGGCTGCCGCATTCTGGGCAGCTCCCTGGCTTGCCGCGCAGGCGCAGCCCCTAACTTTCGAACGAGCCCAAGCTCTGGCCGAGCAGAGTGCCCCTGAGAACCTCGCGCGCCAGGCGCAGGTGGCATCGGCACAGCAGGCTGTCGAGCCCGCAGACGCCCTGCCCGATCCCAAGCTGATTCTAGGCATCGACAACCTGCCGATCGAAGGCCCTGACCGTTACACGCTTAATCGTGACTCCATGACCATGCGCCGCATTGGGTTCATGCAGGAAGTCCCCAACAGTGACAAGCGTCAGGCTCGGCGCCAGTTGGCCGAGGCTTCAGTAGGCCGAGCCGAGGCCGAGCAGCGTGCCATGCAGTTGGAGATCAAGCGCCAGACGGCAGTGAGCTGGCTGGATGTGTACTACGCCGAACGCAGTGTTGGCCTCTTCGATCAACTGGACCGTCAGATCGAGATGCTCCGCTCGACCGTGCAATCGCTGATTGCCGGCGGTAGTGCTCAGCCTGGCGAGCTGTTGCAGGCCGACCAGGAAGCTTTGGCGTTACAAGATCGGCGAGATGAACTGAATCGCGATGTGGCAGTAGCTCGTGCCAAGCTGCGCCGCTGGATAGGCAACGAGGCTGACCAGCCTTTGCAAGGAGGTGTTCCCAGTCTGAACCTGGTGGCACCGCACCTGCAGCAACGCATTGCCTCACACCCTGAGTTGCGCGCTGCCTCCGCCCGAGTCGGCGAGGCTAGCGCCGAGCTGAACGAGGCCATCGCCGAGAAGACCCCCGACTGGGGTGTTGAGTTTGCCTACAACAATCGCGACAACCAGTTCGGCGATATGGTGATGGTGCAATTTACCTTCGACCTGCCGTTGTTCGTAGGCACACGTCAGGGGCCCAAGATCAACGCCAGACAACAAAGCGTGTCGCAGATGGAAGCCGAGCAGGAAGCATTACTGCGCGCCCATCAGGCTGAGCTGGAAGGCGGTATTGCCGAGCTTGAGCAACTGCGCAGGACCTTGTCACGCACCGAAAAAACCTTGATCCCGCTTGCAAGCAAACGTGCCGATCTCGAACTGGCCGCCTACCAAGCCGGTAACAGCCAGCTCACATCCGTTATTACTGCCCAGCGCGACCTGATTGATGCGCAACTGCGGCAGATTGAACAGCAGCGCAAGTTGAGCCAGCTCTCCGCAAGCCTGTACTACGCCTATGTGGAGGGCCTGAAATGAAGATATCGACATTTGGTTTTGCGGTCGCCGTGCTGACCGTGGGCATTGGCGCGGCGGGCGGTGGCTACTGGCTGGCCCAGCGGCAAGCCAAACACGAGCTACTGCCTAGCTCCGCACCGACGGACGAGCGCAAGGTGCTCTATTGGTACGACCCGATGCAGCCTGAGCAGCGCTTCGATAAACCGGGCAAGTCACCTTTCATGGATATGGAGCTTGTCCCTAAATACGCAGGATCCGAGCAAGATCCGTCTGTCCTGAGCGTCCCCGCTCAAGCCGTGCAGAACCTCGGAATGCGAACCTCGACGGTGATCCGCGGTGTACTGCCCTCGGATATCGAGGTGGTCGGCTCCCTGGCCTATAACCAGCGAGAGGTAGCGAACCTCCAGGCCCGCGCTGGCGGATTCGTCGAGCGGGTTTACGGGCGTGCCCCTGGCGATGTACTGCCAGCTGGAACACCCCTGGTCGACCTGCTGATTCCCGAGTGGTCCGCCGCGCAGTTGGAGTTCCTCGCGGTACTGCGTACCGGTGACGCCCGCTTGATCACTGCGGCCCAAGAGCGCCTCCGCCTGCTCGGCATGCCACAAGCGTTGATAGAGCAGGTTCGCCGCAGCGGCAAACCGCGGGCAGTGCAAACCCTCACCACACCTATCAGCGGCGAGCTCCAAGCCTTGCAGGTACGCGCCGGGATGACCGTTGAAGCCGGGCAGGATCTGGCGTTGATCAACGGGCTGTCCAGTGTCTGGCTCGATGCGGCGATACCCGAGGCCATGGCCGGAAGTATCCAGGTCGGGGACGAGATCCGCGCCAACCTGACGGCCTTTCCTGATCGACCGCTGCTGGGCCGCGTCATAGCCTTGCTGCCGAGTGCCGATCCGCAAACGCGCACGCTCACGGTACGCAGCGAGCTACCCAACCCTGCCGGTAAGTTGCGCCCCGGCATGTTCGCCGCCGTACGCCTGAACAGTGCCGTCGAACAATCCACGCTTCTTGTGCCGAGTGAAGCCGTGATTCGCACCGGCAAGCGTGCATTGGTGATGCTGGCCGAAGGCGACGGACGCTACCGCCCCCAGGAAATCACCTTGGGCCGCGAGGCCGATGGGCGTCTGGAGGTGTTGTCCGGTCTCGAGGAAGGTCAGGCGGTCGTTACCTCCGGCCAGTTCCTCATCGATTCGGAAGCCAGCCTGCAGGGCATCCTGGCCGGCAATGCAGAACAGGACAGCACGGAGGGGCTGCATGTGTCTCACGGTGTGATTCGTGCTCTGGACGCGGAGTCAGTCACCCTGGAGCACGGGCCCTTCGAGAGCCTGAATATGCCAGGTATGACCATGGCTTTTCCATTGGTCAGCTCAGAAGTAGCTGTGGGACTTAAGCCAGGAGATCACGTACGTATCGGCGCCCGCCAGAAAAACTCCGGCCTGATGATCGAGCAGCTCAGCAAGGAAGGAGACCAGCCATGATCGCACGCCTGATCCACTGGTCTATCGGCAATCGCTTTCTGGTGCTGCTGGCGACCCTGTTCATCACCGCCCTGGGCATCTGGTCGCTGCGCAACACGCCGTTGGATGCACTGCCGGACCTATCTGACACCCAGGTCATCATCAGAACCAGCTTTCCCGGACAGGCACCGCAGATCGTCGAGAACCAGGTGACCTACCCACTGGCCACAACCATGCTCTCGGTACCGGGGGCGAAGACGGTGCGCGGCTACTCGTTCTTCGGCGACTCCTTCGTCTACGTGCTGTTCGAGGACGACACCGACCTCTACTGGGCGCGCTCGCGGGTGCTGGAGTACCTCAACCAGGCGCAGGAACGCCTGCCCGAGGGTGTTACCACCACCCTTGGGCCGGATGCCACCGGCGTGGGCTGGATCTACCAGTACGCCTTGGTCGACCGCAGCGGCCAGCATGATCTTGCCCAGCTGCGGGCACTGCAGGACTGGTTCCTCAAGTACGAACTCAAGAGCCTGCCCAACGTAGCCGAAGTGGCCACCCTCGGCGGCATGGTCAAGCAATACCAAGTGCTGCTCGATCCGCAGAAGCTGGTGGCTTATGGGGTAACTCAGCAGGAGGTCGAAGCGGCGCTGAAGAGCGCCAATCAGGAAACCGGCGGCGCCATCCTGGAGCTGGCAGAGCGCGAGTACATGGTGCGGGCTTCAGGCTATCTAGAGAGCCTGGCGGATTTCCGCAATGTGCCGCTGCGGGCTTCGGCCAGCGGAGTTCCGGTGCTGCTGGGTCAGGTGGCCACCATTCAGCTGGGGCCAGAGATGCGTCGTGGCATTGCCGAGCTGGATGGCCAGGGTGAAGTGGTAGGCGGCGTGGTCATCTTGCGCTCCGGAAAGAATGCCCGCGATGCCATCGCCGCGGTGAAGACCAAGCTGGACAGCCTGAAGGGCAGCTTGCCGGCCGGCGTCGAGGTGGTCACCACCTATGACCGTTCGCAATTGATCGACCGCGCCATCGATAACCTCAGCTACAAGCTGCTGGAAGAGTTCGCGGTGGTTGCCCTGGTTTGCCTGATCTTCCTCTGGCACCTGCGCTCGTCGCTGGTCGCGATCATCACCCTGCCCCTGGGCATCCTGATGGCCTTCATCGTCATGCGCTACCAGGGCGTCAATGCCAACATCATGTCGCTGGGCGGGATCGCAATCGCCATCGGCGCCATGGTCGATGCCGCCGTGGTGATGATCGAGAACGCGCACAAGCACATCGAGGCCTGGAAGGCTCGACACCCCGGTGAACCGCTTCAGGGCGAGGCGCACTGGCGGGTGATCGGCGAAGCTGCGGCCGAGGTCGGGCCGGCGCTGTTCTTCAGCCTTTTGATCATCACCCTGTCTTTCCTCCCGGTCTTCACCCTGGAGGCCCAGGAGGGTCGCCTGTTTGGCCCGCTGGCATTCACCAAGACCTATGCCATGGCTGCCGCTGCTGGCCTCTCGATCACCTTGGTACCGGTGCTGATGGGCTACTGGATTCGTGGGCATATCCCCAGCGAACAACAGAACCCCTTGAATCGTTGGCTGATCGGTGCATACCGGCCGGTGCTGGAGTGGGTGCTGGCTTGGCCTAAGGTGACCCTAGCGCTGGCCTTGCTAGTGTTTTTGTCCAGTCTCTGGCCCCTCAGCAGACTCGGAGGAGAGTTTCTGCCGCCGATGGACGAGGGCGACTTGTTGTACATGCCATCAGCCCTGCCCGGCTTGCCGGCCAGCAAGGCCACCCAGCTGCTGCAGCAAACCAACCGGATGATCCTCACGGTGCCCGAAGTGGCACGGGTATTCGGCAAGGCCGGGCGAGCAGAGACCGCCACCGATCCAGCACCGCTGGAAATGTTCGAGACCACGGTGCAGTTCAAACCACGCGATCAATGGCGCGCGGGGATGACACCCGAAAAGCTGATCGAGGAACTGGATCGCGCGGTAAAAGTTCCGGGGCTGTCCAATATCTGGGTGCCGCCCATCCGCAACCGCATCGACATGCTGGCGACGGGGATCAAGAGCCCCATTGGGGTGAAAGTGTCCGGAACCTCCTTGGTCGACATCGAGCGCATAACGCGCGATATCGAGGCCGTGGCCAAAGAGGTGCCTGGGGTGAGTTCGGCCTTGGCAGAACGCCTTACTGGCGGCCGTTACGTGGACATCCAGATCGATCGACTGGCCGCGGCGCGCTATGGCCTGAGCATCGCCGATGTGCAGGCGGTGGTATCGGGCGCCATCGGCGGCAGCAATATTGGTGAGACGGTTGAAGGACTGGCCCGCTTCCCGATCAACCTGCGCTATCCCAAGGAGTGGCGAGATAGTCCGCAGGCACTACGGCGTATGCCGATCCTCACGCAAGCCGGCCAGCAGATCACCTTGGGCACCGTCGCCCAGGTTAGTCTGACCGAAGGGCCACCAATGCTGCGCAGCGAGAACGGGCGTCTGTCCGGTTGGGTGTATGTCGATGTACGTGGGCGCGACCTGGCATCGACCGTGCGCGAGTTGCAGCAACGCGTCGCCGAGCGGGTACAACTCGACGCCGGCATGACCGTCTCCTACTCCGGTCAGTTCGAATTCCTCGAGCGCGCCAATGCGCGGCTGGCCTGGGTGGTGCCGGCGACTCTGTTGATTATCTTCGTGCTGCTCTACCTGACTTTCAGCCGCTTCGGCGAGGCCCTGCTGATCATGGCCACCCTGCCCTTTGCCCTGTCGGGCGGCATCTGGCTGCTCTACTGGTTCGGCTTCAACCTGTCGGTGGCCACCGGCGTGGGCTTCATCGCCCTGGCCGGCGTCTCGGCCGAGTTCGGGGTGATCATGCTGCTGTACCTGAAGAACGCCTGGCATGCGCGTGTGGATACCGGGCGCAGCGGTGATCCGGCCCTACTGGAGGCAATTCGTGAAGGCGCGGTGCTGCGTGTGCGGCCCAAGGTGATGACGGTGGCCGTGATCATCGCCGGCCTGTTGCCAATCCTCTGGGGCGGAGGTGCCGGATCTGAGGTGATGAAGCGCATCGCCGCGCCCATGGTCGGCGGCATGATTACCGCGCCGCTGATGTCCATGTTGGTTTTGCCGGCCGCGTACTGGCTGATGCGAAGGCAGCGTACACAGAAGGTTCGCGCACCGCAGGAGCTATAGCTTTACAAACCCGGGCAAGCCACGCGCCAAGCTGACTCGCCCGGGTAACGCGGCAGGAAGCATTACGGCGATGTAACTTTGACTTCATTTTTATGACAGGTTGAGCGGATATATTTTAATCACCACCTTGAAGGAGTGATTAAACATGAAAAGCCTCAAAGTTATTGCAGCCCTTGCCGCTATGGTTGTTTCCTCTGCCACTCTGGCAGAAGGCGGCGCTGATCGTGTTTATGGTCGGATGATTCAGGCCAATGAGCAGGCCATGCAAGAGTATGCTGCCGCTATCAGCGTGGTGCCCGCGTAATATTGATTCCAGGCATCCTTGAGGCGGCTGGTGTAGAGACTAAAGCCGACGTTGTCATTAAGCGTGTAATCACCACCGAAATAGGCGATCCATGGCGAGTCCACTTCGCCCGCGTAGAAGGTAGCGAAGCCGTCGCGCATGCTGCTGGTATTGGGTTGGCTCATCGAGTGGAGGCGACCGCCCTGAAGCGACAGTCCTTCCACGCTGCTGTTGACCACGGTGACACCTCGAAAACTCTCCGGTAAAAGCCGTGCATCACCGTATTGGACGACCGGGCTGACGGGAAAGACGTCGCCTGCCTTGATCTCGGTATCCATGAACCGAGCTTTCACCGCGCCACCCAGTTTGGAGTAGTTATCCTCAGCCTGCCCGAGGCTGTTGTAAGGCAGCACATCGACTGAGCCACCGGCTCCTGAACGGCCGTCGCCAGTGTCAAGTTTAAGTCCTAGCATGGCAAAGGCATCGACACCGAAGCCTATGGTGCCCTCGGTGAAGCCAGACTCGAATCGGCCTATCACGCCATGCGCCCACTCTTCCGAATAGCCATTACCCGAGCTGCTGGACTGGCCTTTGCGGAAGTCACGGTTGAAGTAGAGATTTCGATTGAGGATGGTCAGGCTGCTGCCTTCGATAAATCCCTCGCCTTTCTCGTCGGCGGCCATTGCAGCTTGCCCGGTACTGACGCTCAGAGTGAGCAGAGAAAGTCCTAACAGGGTTCTGTTATTCATAAATGCTCCTGATGTTATTGGCAGTTGTCATTGTGTGGTCGCATATATGTGCCAAGCGCGCCGGGCATAGCCAGGCACGCCTTGGTCATATTTCCACATGCCAAATAACGTCAGGGTGACTTGGAAATTACATTTCAGTCAGCGCGATGTCATTTATCTAGTTTTGATTACGGCAACCTGTCCCGGCTGCCCGGTATTCAAGAATATTCAGATCGCCATTGGAGTCCTCGTAGGTCATCTGGGCCGGCATCACACCGCAGCTAGAGTCCGTCGGGGTAGTGGCCACGACCCTGGCGATATCGAGTTTCATGCCGTAGCGGTAATGAATAACTAAGGATGCCTGGAATCAATATTACGCGGGCACCACGCTGAGCTACCCGCTTGCGGACGATGTCGCCTTGATCGGCGGGCTGAACTACTACAAGGCGGTCGATGAAGGGAAGCAGCTCCTCGGGAGCTTCGATAACAACATCTGGAGCGGCAAGGTCGGCATCCAATTCGGCGCTCACACAGTGCTGGTGGGTCTCCAGCGCAACAATGGCGATGATGACTTCGACTACTTGCGCCAATCGGACTCCATCTACCTCGACAACTCCATCCAGTACAGCGACTTCAACTCGCCGAAGGAGAAGTCATGGCAAGTGCGCTATGACCTGGATATGGAGCCTTTCGGTGTGCCTGGGTTGAGCTTCATGACTCGATATGCCCAAGGCTGGGATGCCGACTACAGCAACGCCAACGAAGTCTATATGCGCCGTGATGACAACGGCGATCCGTTGACCAACCAGAAGCGCTGGGAGCGGGACATCGAGGCCAAGTACGTTGTGCAGTCTGGGTCGTTGAAGGACATGTCCTTTCGCATTCGACAAGCCACGACTCGCGCCACCGACTTCGAGTCGGATTTGGATGAGTTCCGCCTGATTGTCGAGTACCCGCTGGAAGTTCTCTAACCCTGGCAAGCGAGCGGGTTGATTGCCCGCTCGCTCCTTGGTCCTGCTGTCCCCTCGTAGTGCTCCTTTGGTTTGGAGACAGCCCTTGGCGCCCTAGGGCGCCTTTTTTACTTAGGTTAAAGGACGTATGAAAATGAGTCGGCCACTACACACAAGCGGCCGTGCTGGCAGGCAGTACTACTGGGCGGGATATTCTGCAACGACCTGATCAGAACCCGTCTTGGTCAAGCCAATGACCTGGTAGGCATGCTGTACGCCATCGACTTCCATGCCGGGGGAGCCCGCCGGCATCCCGGGAACAGCGATGCCCAGCAGATCATCGCGCTTGGTGAGTTCGATGACCTGAGCCGCCGGCACATGACCTTCGACGAACTTGCCGTCAATCACCGCGGTGTGGCAAGACGCTAACCGTGGCGCGACGCCCAGTCTTTGCTTCACTGCTGTCATGTTGCTTTCAACATGGTCGACGACTTTGAAGCCATTCGCTTCGAGGTGTGAAATCCACTTCTTGCAACATCCGCAATTGGCATCACGATGGACATCAATCGTCAGGGCATCAGCTGCTTGAACCGCAGACGTGACGGAGAGAGCGGCCAGTAAGGCCAGATATTTAGCTTTCATGTACGTGCTCTTTGCCATCGGCGTGGGTGTGGGTCTTGGGCGAGGCGTTCGGAGCCTGCTCGGCGTGATGATCACCTCCGTTGGACGACGCCTCATCTCCAGCATGGTGGTCATCGCCACTCATATCCGAATGGTGACCTGCCTTAGGTGCGGAGCCACCCTCGCTATCCGTAGCCGCGGCATCGTGATGACCAGGCTCTCCAGCATCACCTGATCCATGATGGTCATCGCCACCGCCACTATTGTCATGATGGCCAGGCTTGTTGTCGCCGTGCTGTCCTTCATGGTTATGCATCTGCGTTTCCCCACCACCGTGCTGATGGCCGCCACTGGATGCGACGAGTGTTTGGTATTGCTTGGCATCCATCGTCGGCAGTTGGTTGAGGAAGGCAACCATGCCCCAGATGTACTCGTCTCCCATGCTCTTGCCCCACGCAGGCATACCCGTTGCCTTGATGCCATGCTTGATCACCCAGAACGCTGCTGACGGATTGCCATCGACACCGATCTTGGCGAGGTTGGGGGGCGCAGGATAAAGCGATTGGCTTAGCTCGGTCTCCGCCACACCTGGCGCCAAATGACAGCCGATACACATGGAGTTGTAGTTGCCCGCACCGGCGCGAATAAGAGCTTGATCATCCAGGTTGGGAACCTCGATGTCCCGCGAACGGACTTCGATAGAGCGGTCACGGGCCATCGTGAGAAACGCATGCACTGCAGGAAAATGGGGATCGTCGGCCCCCACGTTGACCACGCCAAAGTAGGCGCCGGCCAGGACAGCTGTGCTACCGACCACGCCGGCCGCCACCAAAGTTTTAATTGTTCTTTTCATGTCAGGTTCTCAAAACCACATCCGGATACCGGCGACAAAACGCGCCTCGTCTACATCACCGCCCTCGTCGCGCACCATGTCTGCCGTGTTGCCATAGGAGCGGCTCCAGGAAACCCCGACATAGGGAGCAAACTGTCTGACAATCTCGTAACGCAGACGCAAGCCGAGCTCGGTATTTGCCAACCCAGACCCCACACCTCGCTCAGGATCGTTCTTGCCGTAGAAGTTCATTTCGGCAGTTGGCTGGAGAATCAGCTGGTTGGTCAGCAGAATGTCGTACTCGCCCTCCAGTCGGGCAGCAGTTTGGCCATTCTCGCCGACGAAGGCCGTGGCTTCGGCCTCAAAGGCGTAAAGCGCCATGCCCTGGATACCGAAGGCAGCCCAAGTCTGCGGCGACTCCGGTTTAAAGTCCTGGCGAACGCCCGCGACGACATCCCACCAAGGGCCGATCGAGCGGCCGTACAGCAGCTGTAATTCAGCGTCCTCGGTAACGCCGTTGGTACGCTCGCCTTCGGAGCGGAACCAGACCCGGTTGATATCACCGCCTACCCAACCCGACGCATCCCAGGCCAGGGTGCTGCCCTCATCTGCGTCTTGGTATTCGAGCTGATCGAGCAGGAAAAAGCTGTTGATGGCGCTGTCATGCACCTTGTGGCCAGGCAGTGGCGGGAAAGCCGCTTGGCGATCAGCATCCGTCAGAACGGGAATCGGCGTACGACTGGTAGTTCTCGGGGCTTCAGCGGAGCCATGGTTCATCTTCGAATGATCCATGCCCTCCATCTGTCCCTGCATGGTGCCGTGTCCCATCTTGCTGTGGTCCATGGCTGGGGCCTTCTCTTGGCTCTGGCTGTGGCCCATCTGGCTATGGTCCATGCTGCCCGATTCGCTCTGCATGGCACCATGATCCATCTTGCTGTGATCCATGCCCTCCATCGGCGCTTTGGCGGAACCGTGGCCCATCTGGCTGTGGTCCATCGACATGGAGCCGTGCCCCATTGCCGAATGATCCATTTCTTCCGCAGCCTGGGTAACGCCGCCGCTGAGTGCACTCAGCGACACGGCCAGCGCTATGAGGGACGGGCGTGAAAACCTAGTGGTCATGGTTCGAACCTGCTTCGGCTTCGGTGCCGCCATGCTTATCCATCATCTTCTCGTGCCCCATATCGTCATGGTTCATACCCTCATGATCCATGGCGCCATGATCCATCTGATGGCCAGCGGCCTTGCCTTTCGATTGATCTGCAGGCTTGTCACTGGCGTCGGGCGCAGCCGACTCGGCAGCATGTTGTTCGTGCTCGCTGTGCCCCTCACCTGCCAATGACGTCGGCGCGTGCAGAACAGCCAAAAGACTGAACATCGCTGCGCTGCCAAACAGGGCATTACGCTTCATAAAAGTACTCATCAGAAATCTCCTTTACTCATCCACACGGACTTCACGGAACATGCCCATTTCCATGTGGAGCAACAGGTGGCAGTGGTAGGCCCAACGCCCCAACGCATCGGCGGTCACCCGATAGCTGCGCTTGGAACCTGGCGGCATGTCGATGGTGTGTTTACGCACCAGGAAATTGCCGTTCGCATCCTCCAGATCACTCCACATGCCATGAAGATGGATCGGATGAGTCATCATGGTGTCGTTGACCAGCGTGATGCGAACACGCTCGCCGTACTTGAGGCGCAGAGGCTCAGCGTCAGAGAACTTGATGCCATCGAAGGACCAGGAGAATTTCTCCATGTGCCCGGTAAGGTGCAGCTCGATGGTGCGACTTGGTTCGCGACCATCCGGATCAGGGAAGGTGCTGCGCAGGTCAGAGTAAGTCAGGACGCGCCGGCCGTTATCACGCAGGCCGATACCTGGGTCGTCCAGCTTGTGCGTCGGCGTCATGGTCTGCATGTCGACCAAAGGATTGTTGGTCTCTGAGGCCGGGTGTGCCTGCATGTTGCCAGCCATGCCAGCCATGCCAGCCATGCCAGCCATGTTTGAATGATCCATTCCGGCCATCTGGCTGTGATCCATACCAGCCATGCCACCCTGCATGCTGCCATGATCCATTCCCGCCATATTGCCCTGATCCATCCCGGCCATGCTCCCATGATCCATGCCGCCCATGCTGCCGTGGTCCATGCCCATGTCACCCATGGCAATCAGTGGGCGCGGGTCAGGGCTTGGTACCGGTGCACTCAACCCTTCCTGTACCGCAAGGGTGCCGCGCGCATAGCCAGTGCGATCCATGGATTGAGCAAAGACGGTGTAGGCTTGCTCGCTATCGGGCTCGACTATCACGTCGTAGGTCTCGGCTACGGCGACACGGAACTCATCGACGCTGACTGGTTTGACGTGCTGGCCATCGGCCGCGACTACCGTCATCTTCAGGCCGGGGATACGCACATCGAAGTACGTCATGGCCGAGGCATTGATGAAACGCAGACGAATCTTCTCGCCCGGTTTGAATATGCCGGTCCAGTTGCCATCAGGTGCCTGGCCGTTCATCAGGTAGGTGTAGGTGTAGCCACTGACGTCGGCGAGATCAGTCGGGCTCATCTTCATTTCGGCCCACATCTTACGGTCGGCTACGGCGGCGGACCAACCCATCTCGCTTACGTCATCGATGAAGTCACCAACGGTGCGTTTGTGCTGGTTGTAGTAGTCCGACTGTTTCTTGAGCTTGGCCAGTACCCGCGTTGGATTTTCATCCGTCCAGTCGCTCAGCAACACGACGTAATCACGGTCGTAACTGAAGGGCTCGGGCTCCTTGGCATCGATGACCAGCGCACCGTATACGCCGACCTGCTCCTGGAGCCCAGAATGGCTGTGATACCAGTAGGTGCCGTTCTGGTTGACCTTGAACTTGTACTCATACATGCCATCAGGGGCGATGCCATGGAAGCTCAGGCCAGGAACGCCATCCATGTTCGCCGGCAGGATGATGCCGTGCCAATGGATGGAGGTGTCCTCCTTGAGGCGGTTGCGCACGCGCAATGTGACGGTATCGCCTTCGCGCCAACGAAGAATCGGCCCAGGGAGCGAGCCGTTGATGGTCATGGCCGTGCGCGCTGCGCCGGTGATGTTCACCGGGGTTTCACCGATGAATAGGTCGAATTCGTTACCAGTCAGTACGTTGGGCTGGCCGGGGCTGTTCACCGCCCAGACCGGCGTGCGCCACAGGCCAAGTCCGCCGATAATACCGGTGGCTGCCAGGCCTTTGACGAAGGTGCGCCTTGTGGTTTTGCTTTGCATGCCGTTTTGTCCAATCCGTCAAATGAGCCGGTGATGGTGTGCCCGGTCTCGGGTTCATGGCTGCTTCAATGTCGGGTATTTACCCCTCAACTTTCCACGTCGGTGCATTGCACAAGCCTTACCGACGATGAGCAGTATGAAACTGCCATATCCCAACCATCCGGGTGATTACATTTCTGTAAGGTAGATGACTTCAGCAGTTGGTGTGCTCTGCTTGCTCGGTTGGACTGCTGGCTACAGGAGCCTCAACTTTCTGCTGCTGGGCCACCCGGTAGGCCTCCAGAGACGTCTGGCGTGCCTGCTCCATGCGCGCGAAGGTTCGGTCAGCACCACCTTCAGCCATTGCCAAGCTGGAGATGCTCAGAGCAGTAACTACAAGCAGAGCTTTGATCGATTTCATTTTGGGTATTCCTCGTAAGTTAAGTGGTCCCTGCAACTGCAGAGGCCGAGCTTTAGGCTCGATGTCACGTTAACTAAGAGGGCCTGTCAGCAACCTGAGCCGAACATTACAGTTCTGTCAGGTTGCTATTTCTTTCTTGTAGCCCATCCAGAAGGCTCGGTACTGTCTTTCATGCCCTCATAAAGCCTTGCGAATTTCTTGAGAGGGCATGCTCGGCAGCGATGCCTAAGCTACTCAGGGTAATTCGCACCCGCGGATAAGACCACCAACAATTAAGAGAGATTGTCACTATGTCGAATAAATCCAACGTCGCTACCGGTGCCGCTCTGGCTCTCGTGGCCGCCAGCCTGTTTGCTACCCTGCCTGTCCAGGCCGCCCAGGACACCAAAGCAGCTGAAGTGAAGTGCTTCGGCGTCAACGGTTGCAAGGGCCAGAACGACTGCATGACCGCCAAAAATGCCTGCAAAGGCCAGGGAGAATGTAAAGGCCAGGGTTTCAAGCTGATGACTCAGGCCAAGTGCGATGAGGCCGGTGGCAAGACCAGCGAATAATGCCGTTGCGGGGAGTGCCTGCCACTCCCCTGCTGGAGTCTTGAATGAGTAAGCGCAAAACACTGGGTTTCGGTCTTGGCCTTCGCAGTGAGTATTACCAGCAGATTCTTGAACAGCGACCTGCGGTCGACTGGTTTGAGATCATTTCCGAGAATTACCTGGTGGGCGGTGGCAAGGCCCTCTACTTTCTCGATGCGATTGGCGAGCAATACCCGTTGGTGATGCACGGAGTATCGCTGTCGATCGGCGGTTCGCATAACCTGGACATGGGCTACCTACGACAGCTCAAGCAACTGGCGGACCGGGTACAGCCCCAGTGGGTTTCCGACCACTTGTGCTGGAGTCGCGGCAACGCCCATCAACTCCACGACCTGCTGCCGCTGCCGTTTACCCAAGAAAGCCTGCTGCATGTCGCCGCGCGGGTGCGTCTAGTGCAGGATGTTCTGGAACGTCCCATTGTGCTGGAGAACGTTTCTTCTTACGTGCAGTGGAAGACGTCCAGCATGAGCGAATCGCAGTTTCTCTCGGAACTGAGTTTCCTGACCGGTTGCGAATTGCTCCTTGACGTGAACAACGTCTACGTCAGCGCACGAAATCAGGATTTCGACCCATGGCAGTTCATCTTGGAATTGCCGCACGAGCGGATTCGTCAAATTCACCTGGCCGGGCATAGCGATTACGGGCAATACCTCATCGACACCCACGACCAGCCCATCGCTGACCCGGTTTGGGCGCTCTACAGCAAGACTTTGAGCTACTTGGGTCCAACGTCGACGTTGATCGAGCGGGATGATCATTTTCCACCGTTCGAGGATCTGTTATCCGAGTTGGAGCATGCCCGAGCTATCGCCAATGGCGTGATATCGAGGGCAACCCTTTGAGCCTAAGCGCCTTACAGACTGCATTTGAAACTTACCTGACAGATGGTGCCCTGCCCTCCAACGAGCTTTTGGAGCAAGTCCGGGGTTGCACTGCGCTGAGTGCCCTCGAAGGCCTGCGGATCTACCATAACGCCTATCGCTCGCGCCTGCTGGCGGTGCTGCGCGAGGATTTCCCGGCGCTGCAGCAATGGCTGGGAGAAGAGTCGTTCGAGCAACTCGCACTGGCCTATATCGCCGCCTGGCCACCGCGGCATTTCAGCATTCGCTGGCTGGGTGAAAAGCTGCCCGAGTTCATTCGCAGCTACATTGCGGAACCTCAACTTTCACCGATGCGCGAACTCGCGGAGCTGGAGTGGGCTTTTACACTGGCTTTCGATGCTCAGGATGTCGAAGCGCTTTCACTGCAGGCCATCAGTGAGTTTTCGGCTGAAGACTGGGTTTCATTCAGGGTTTCCCTGACTCCATCTGCCAGATGGCTGCGATTGCAGTACAACACGCTGGCGCTGTGGAAGGCTGCCAAGTCTGGGGATCTGCTTCCCGTTGCCACCCAACCAGCCGGGAATCGAGACTGTCTGGTCTGGCGTCATAACCTCGTATGCCATTACCGAAGCCTGGAGCCAGAAGAGGCGTCAGCATTGCGGTTTTTCGTCGAGGGTGGATCGTTCGCCGAACTCTGCGAGTCATTGAGCGCAACACATGGAGAGCAAGCCCCCCTGCAGGCCGCAACTTGGTTGAAATTGTGGGTCAACGAAGGTTTGCTAAAGCTCAGGGCAACTATTCACGAATGACCCGGAACCTATAGGCTAGCGGCTTCTCTTTGGCCACTCCCGAGCGCGTCGATGACACACCGCATCATTCATTTCAAACAGCAAGCCTTGCTGGACCCAGAGACTTACCAGGCGATGCTGGCCGACGGCGTCGGTCATTGGGAGGCGCTTGTAGGAAAAGTCGTCGGAATAGAAGACGAGAAAAGCCACGAGTTCGCCGCATTGAAAAGCCTGTTCAAGCGAAAGCGCTACTCCTATGACACGCTGGAAATGCGCGAGCCAGGCGATCACTCAAACTGGCTTCGCGGCCGAGATGGGGATGAAGGTATTACTAACGAGGTCACCAGTATTCACGGGCTGAAAGAGCTCTCAGAACTGGAGATTTAGTCGGTCGGCAGGCCAGCGCTCAAGCGCTGACCTGGGCCGCATAACCAAGCTCCTGGATCAGCTCGCGGATCGATTCGGCACTTTCTGTGCTCTCTACAGTGACCTTGCCGGCTGCCCGATCCACCTCTACGCGTGCGTCCTGATCCAGCGTCTGGATGGCCTTCGTGATTTTGCTGACACAACTGCCACAACCCATACCCGAAACATTCAGGCTGAACATCTCTCTCACCTCATTTCGTCCGCGGCTCAAGTTACCGCACAGACAGCATCGACCTTGACACGATGGCAAGGTCAAGTGCGCAAACGCAACAATAAGGCTCAGCCGTTGTTCACAGGCATCAGGATGGGGTTCGATGAACACACCACTACGTGCCTTGCGCCCCTCGTCAGGGCGACATACAGATTCTGAGCGGTCATAAGTTCAGGATGCAGAACAACCGAGACATCGGCCTCGAGCCCCTTGAGAAGTAATGTGCTGCCTACCGAGCGTCTTGCGATGGAGCGGGCAAGGTGTCGATTGCGTTCTCGCGCTTGAATGGCTGCACTCAGAAAGTCGGCTGTACCTCCCGCCACAGCTTGCATAGCGGACCGGCAGCAGTGCAGAACTTCCGGTCGGTACACCCGTGCCCCCGGCTGTTCGGCGAGGGCGTTGAGCACAAGGAGTGCTCGCTGCGGTGTTGGCTCCCCGACGAATGCGACGGCCTCGGCCTCGGCCGGGGTCGGTGGCGTTCGGGCACGTCCTGTGCGCAGAGACTCCACACGCGTTCGCAGGTTTGCTGCACCTACCCCCGTCATCACGCTTGAAGCAAATTCCGCAAGTTGTGCCAGAGCATTGGCACCCTGCAGGTTAAAGTTCCTGGCGAAGTTGACGAGGTCCCTTAGGTCGACGGCTTCGACGGCCATGGCGCCGGGTGTCTGGCTCGTGAGCTGATGGCGACCTTGCACGTTGATGGAGTCCCCGATGATGAGGACGCTGCCCCGAGCGTTGGGTGACTCGGTTCTAGCGGCCACCAGCCGCTGCTGGACTTCGGTCCCGGCGTTGAGCTGCACCCAGCGCACTTCTGCCGGAGCCGTGCGCAGATCCACCGGCTGGCCAACTTGAAGTTGCTGCCGTATGGCGAGTAGCCACTGCCCAAGGTTCTCAGCTCCGGCCAGCCGCCAGCGCCAGGGTATCCTCAGCTCTCCTGCCGCGGGGAACAGGGGCTGCACCTCATTCGCCCAATGCACCAGTCGATTGCCACGAAAGTCGAAGATGGCTTGCATTGGGTCACCGAGCACGCAGGTCGGTAGCACCTGGGCCAAACCTGACACGATGGCGTGCTGGACGACGTTGCAGTCCTGGTATTCGTCGACAAGCAAGCGCGCGTAAGTGGCACGGAGAGGCTGAGCAAGGTGGCCTGCCTGCAGTAACAGCATGGCGGCGTGCCGAATTGCAGGGTAGTCGGTGTTGGGCTGGTGGAGCTGTAAGATCTGTGGGTTATGGCCGCTTCGCGCTGGGAACTTAGCGATGAGGCGCATCGAGAATCCATCAATGGTGGAGACTCGATATGCGGAGTTAGGAACGCCGGCTCGTCTCAGGCGTGCCCGTAAGGCCGCAACGCCTGCGTTCGTGTGCGTTAGTACGAGTATGGGTTTGCTCTGCCTATGCGCGATGAGCGTCTCGGCAATCAATTGCGTTTTTCCACAACCTGCGGGGGCTGTTATGGAGCCACGCTCGATAGCGAAAAGATCGATCTCAAGGGGCACTTGTAAACGTCCAGAGCTGATTCGTGACTGCCATGAAGCCCTGGTCGGCGTTCTGTAGAGACGGGCCGACGATGTCCCTTGCAACCTCCTGATAGGTTGTCAACGACTTGAACCACCCGCTGTTGCGGATACGAGATGCAGCTCCCAAAAGCTCTCGCGTCGCGGGCAAGTAGCCCTGAATAAGTCTTTCAGCTTTGATGTCATGTAGTGTCATACGTCCTTGGGACTTCGTCTGGATATGCGCATTCATCAGCTCTGCACCCACTATTGTTTCGGCTTTCGCCAGAAGTGCATCGAGTGCTTGGTCACTGAGATGGCGGAAGATCTCGTCCTCCAGAGTGAGACCTGGTCGCCATGTCAGAATTTGTCCGCCTGCGGCCAAGAATGCTTCAGGTAGCCCTGCGGTCGAAGGTTTGTCGGCGTCTACAAAAACCATCACGCGATAGCCTAGGTTCTGAAGTGCCGTTCCGCGGATAAGACTGTTATCGGGACTTCCCCCGCCGGCGTCCACATAAGCGCCACCATGAGCCAGGAATGAGGTAGCGCCAAGGCTGCCCCACCATTGGTCAAGGCCACGCGCGAAGCCAACCTCGCTGGCACCCTCGCAAACGATAATGGATTTGGCGAGGAATGCCTCTGGGTCCTTCCGAAGGGTACTTTGTACTTCGTTGGCCTCCCCTGCCGCCATAACGCTGTGGCGTTGAGGCCCAGACCGAACAACGAATAACTGGCTGCCGGACAATTCGCGCAGCGCGACCGGTGAGTGAGTCGTCATGAAGACCTGCAGCGGAGCGGCAGCGTCCTTTGCGCCCAGGGAGTCCAGGAATCGCATGAGCCGATGAGGTTCAAGCCCATATTCCACCTCATCGACAAGAGCAATTGGCGCGGCGCTAGCTGCAGCTCTTTGCAACCCTGCCACTAGCAATCGCGACGAGCCCGTGCCAAGGGAGCGAAGGGGAATGCCTGTGTCGCTGTGCAGCGCGATCGCACCCTCGCCAATCGACACAGAATGTGCGTCAAGGAGTGCTTGTGGCATCGCTCCAACCGAAACCCCAAGATGCTGAGCCGTGCGTTGCACCACCTCAAGCGTCTGAGTTAGATGTCCGACGGCTTGATTGCCAAAGTTCGCTCTTGCTTGCCTCGCGGCGCGCGCAAGTTCGGCACCTAGCTCTGCACGCTCGTCAGTAAGTCGATTGAGCACTGAGCCACGACTCCACGACAAGTTCGAACTCGCAAAGCTGCCGATACGGGCGGGTGCTAGTGCCGCTCGTTCCTTCCAGGGAAGAGTGCGTTCGAGTTGCTGCTGCTCCGCACGCTCAGAAAAAAGTGTCCAGGTAGGTTCCAAATCGGCACCAACTTGCAGAAGCAAGGTGATAACGGTCTCCAGCCCCGCTCGCGGTTCGTCTTCGACTTCTCCCGTTCCTGGATTGAATCCACGCAAGAACTCGCCGTAAACATCGATATCCATCAGCGATACCGGCAAATCGCCAAGCGTCACACTGATGGTGATGGGTGTTTCGACGTTCAGAGCGAAGAAGTCCATGTCGCCGAACGTGCCGCCCCGGCGGGCACCGACGCAAAGGTCAATCGCATCTAGAATGCTGGACTTTCCACTATCGCCAGGACCTATGAGGCAGTTAATTCCTGGGGCCGGCACCCAGTCGAGCGCCTGGATAGATCGGAAGTTGCTGATAATCAGTCTGCGAATGCGGGCCACGGAGAGTCCTCATGGGTTAACGACGACCAGTCTCCTACCCGCAGCGGCAACAGTCCATCGAACGTCACCTCGTCACTATGTGTTGCGACAGATAGGTCGGACCGGAAACTACCGTACGGCATTTTCCGGTCAGATGCGCTTCTGAATAATCACCTGGTCGGTGGTATGGAAGCCTATCCGATGTCCGTTGATTTCAACCTCAGAGCATTGAAGACCACCGACGCCGAGCTGACACTCATCGCCAGCGCAGCAATCAAGGGCGACAGAAGATGCCCCGTCAGCGGGTACAGCAGCCCCGCTGCTAGCGGGATTCCCATCGCGTTGTAGAGGAACGCAAAGGCGAGGTTCTGCCTCATGTTTTTCACGGTTGCCACTGACAGGGTGCGCGCTCGCAGGATGCCCATCAGATCTCCCTTGACCAGCGTCACTTGGGCGCTGTTCATCGCCACATCGGTACCGGTGCCCATGGCGATACCTACGTCAGACCTGGCCAGGGCGGGCGCATCGTTGATGCCGTCACCCGCCATGGCGACACGACGGCCATAGCCCTGCAAATCGGCGACCAGTTTCTCCTTATCCTGCGGTTTGACCTCACCATGCACTTCCTCGATTCCGAGCTGCTTCGCCACGGCTCTTGCTGTGGTGAGGCCATCACCAGTGGCCATGATGACCTTTACGTCTTCGCTTTGAAGCTTGGAGACAGCCTGTTGAGAAGTAGGCTTGATCGGATCGGAAACGGCCAGGAGTCCCGCCAGGCGACCATCAACGGCCAAATAGATGATGCTGATGCCTTCCAGACGCAGTTGCTCGGCGCGATTGCGCAGCGGGGTAATATCGACGCCCGCCTCGTCCATCAGTGCGGTGTTGCCGAGCTGCAGCTGATGGCCATCGACCTGACCGCGCACGCCAATACCCGAGCCCGACTCGAAAGTGTCCGGCTTGACCAGTGCAATGCCTTGACCCCGCGCATGATCGACGATGGCATGAGCCAGCGGGTGCTCACTACCCTGGTCGAGACTGGCAGCCAGGCGCAGCACTTCATTGGAGTCGTAACCGCCTGTCCCTTCCGCACTATGGAATACGGGGCACCCCTCAGTCAGGGTTCCGGTCTTGTCGACGATGAGCGTGTCGATCTTGCATAGATTTTCGATGGCGCTGGCATCGCGGAACAACACACCGCTGCTAGCGGCCTTGCCAGTCGCAACCATGACGGACATCGGGGTTGCCAGACCCAGGGCGCAGGGACACGCAATGATCAGCACCGCCACCGCATTGATCAGGCCAAATACCCAGCCAGATTCCGGCCCGAACAGCCCCCAGCCGAAGAAGGTCAGAATCGCGATCAGGATCACCCCGACCACGAAATACCCCGCAACGGCATCGGCCATACGCTGCATGGGTGCCTTAGAGCGCTGGGCCTTGGCCACCATCAGCACGATCTGCGACAGCATGGTTTCGGCACCGACTTTCTGCGCCTCCATAACTAGGCTGCCGTGGGTGTTTAGGGTGGCACCGATAAGGGCATCCCCTGCCCGTTTGGTCACGGGTAACGGTTCTCCAGTAAGCATCGATTCGTCGACTGCGCTCTCACCCTCCAGCACAGTGCCATCTACAGGAACCTTCTCGCCTGGCCGGACACGCAGATGATCGCCCTGATGGACATGGGTTAGAGGAATGTCCTCTTCTACTCCATCGGGCATGATGCGCCGCGCTGTCTTTGGTGCCAGTCCCAGCAGCGATTTGATAGCTGCGGACGTCTGCGAGCGGGCCTTGAGTTCGAGCATTTGGCCCAACAGCGTGAGTGAGATAATCACCGCGGCTGCTTCAAAATAGACGCCGATACGTCCGTCCTGGGCAAAAGCCGCCGGAAACCACTGCGGAACCAAGGTAGCGGCCACGCTGTAGAGGTAGGCAGCGGCCGTTCCCAAACCGATCAGGGTCCACATGTTGGGGCTGCGGTGCCGGATGGAGTCAATGCCGCGGGCGAAGAACACCCAGCCACCCCATAGCGTCACGGGCGTCGCCAGAGCCAGCTCGACCCAGTTCTGGGTCGTGCCATGAAACAGTTGCAAGGAATGGCCAGCCATCGCCAGCACGGTCACGATGACGGTCAGCGGTAGGGTCCACCAGAATCGCCGAGAGAAGTCCTTCAGCTCCGGGTTTTCCTCCTCTTCCAGCTCCGGGATGACAGGCTCCAGCGTCATGCCACAGATCGGGCAGTTGCCAGGGGTCGGTTGGCGAATCTCTGGATGCATCGGACAGGTATATGCGGCTCCTTCTGGTGCCGATATCGTAGGGTGACTCGTATGCTGATGTGCTTCATGAGACGAGTGGCCCATGTACGAGTGGGGATCAATTTGAAACTTCTGCAGGCATTTGGCACTGCAGAAGCGATAGGTCTTCCCTTCAACGCTCTCGCGGTATGGGCTATCAGATTTCACCTCCATGCCACACACCGGGTCGCGCTGGCTCTCGGAGTGGGCGTGCGAGTTATGTGAATGATCCTGGTCATGATGGCAGGAGGTCTTTTGCATGCGATCTATGTCCTTTCTTCGTCCTTGGAAACAGCGGTGCTGCTGGAGTGGGAGTGCCCGCCGTGATTGTGGCCAAACAGATGCATCAGCGGGCATAGCAGCAGGATGAGGTACGGCAGGGCCTGCGAAAGATGACCGTAATGCTCACGCGCTACATAGAAGATGCCGATTACGGCCAGCATGATCAGCGCAATGCCAATCTTGCTCTTCCAAAAAGGCGGCTCAGTGGTACTGGTGTGATGGGTATGGTCCACGACAATAGCCTCGTTTCAATGGCGGCCGGATCAGTATAGGTGTCTCAGACTGGACGGAGTTGGCGAGTATCAATAAACGTCAGCGTACGGTCACCTTACCGACCATTCCCGACTGATAATGTCCTGGAATATTGCAGGCGAACTCCAGTTCGGTGGCGGCGGAGAAGGTCCAGATCAACTCTTCGCGTGCTCCAGGTTCGACAAGAACACTGTTGGGGTCATCGTGTTCCATACCGACCATCTTCATGCCGCCCATGGCATGGCCCATATTGCTCATGTCATGTGCACCTGTAGGGGACAGCGTGCCGTTCTGAAACATCGCGGCCATCTCTTTCTGGTGCGCGGCATGGGATGCCGCTTTGCCAAGATTGAATTCGTGTAGCAGTGCACCGTCATTTTTCAGGACGAAGCGAACTGTCTCGCCTGCTTTGATCTCCATTGCTTTGGGTTCGAAGAAGATGTCCCCCATCCGGACTTCGATGGTGCGATCTACTGCCTGACCGTCTCCCGGTTGCCCAATACTGTCTTTCTTGTGGCCCGGGCTGGCCAGCGCATTGGCAGCACTGAGCAGCAAGCCAAGGGTGGTGATTATGAAAGCGGGTCTGAGTTTCATGGTGTGCCTCTGAGGTGTTGAGGAGGGATGAGTCCCGATGCTAATGAGGTGCAGCTGGCGGTACGCTGACGTGAAAACTACATCGCAGTAAGGTTCGTCAGATCGGTGCTACCCAGCTCGCGGCCAACGGGTAGCACCGATGCCGGACTAACGCAGAGCAAACTCACCGACCATCCCCGCCTGGTAATGCCCAGGCAATGTACAGGCGAAGCTCAAACTGCCCGCCTTAGGGAAGGTCCACACGAACTCTTTGGTTGTGCCGGGCTCGACGAGAACCGCGTTCGGGTCGTCATGCTTGGCTTTGATGACTTCCGGATAGCCTGGAGGGTTGGAGTCTCCCATGCCATAACGCTCATGCCAGACAATGCGCTCGGCCATGCCGGTCGGGGTCAGTGTGCCGTCCTTGAACAAGGACGCCATCTTGCGCTGGTGCTCCAGCTGGGACGCTGCCTGCCCGATGTTGAACTCGTGCATCAACGCGCCCTCGTTCTTCAGAACGAAGCGCACGGTTTCACCTGGCTTCACATCGATCGTTTTCTGGCTGTAGTTGATGTCGTCCATCTTTACCAAGATGGTACGAGTCGCTGGCGTCGCCTGGGCCTGCTGCCCAATGCCATTGCTACTGCCGCCGACCTCGGCAAATGCCGGAAAGGTGGTGCTGATGAACAGAGTGCTGATCAGCAGTTTAAGGGGTAAGCGTTTCATGGTGAGACCTCGAGATGGGTGCTGGAAATCTCATGCTATTCCCCGCTTGCTGCCAGGCCGCTGACCCCAAAACTACAATTGCGTCAGCTGGGAAAAAGCACGGCGCCATAAAGGCGCCGCTAGGCCGAAGGAGCAATCACGAAAGGCCTGTAAGATGGGGGAAATCTTTACTGATGGCATTCCTTGTCGGCCATCATCAGCTTGTGCTCTCGAATCATTTGACCCAGCACGTCGTCTACCAGCTTGTCATGCTTTTCCATCCAGGCCAGATGCTCTTCGGCAGACATGTTTGGCGCGGGATGTTCGTTGTGCAGCTGGCTCATGATGTCTTCGAGCATGTTCATATGCTCCTTCATGTGCACATGCCGCTCGCCGACCGGGGCCTTCTCCGCCTGGATCAGCACGGCTTCTGCTTTGTCGCGCATCTGCTGGATGCGCTCGAATACACGGTCGCTGCCCCCTTCGGCCCAAGCCATGGAAGACAGCAGTAGCGAACCAACCAGAAGCAAAGGTTTCAGCGATTTCATGGGCAGTCTCCATCAGTGCAAACTATGGCCGGCACCTCTGCTTTTGGTCTGTCGAGGGCCGAGAGCACAACCTAGTACTCATGCTTGCACCCTAGACAAGCCACCCTGTCAGTGAGCTGAAGTCAGAATTACATTTTCGTAAGCTTCTGGTTGGGGCCGCGGTTTGCCTGCAAACTCAGGCCACCCGACTTTTGGAGTCTGCACACATGAAACTACTGGTAGCTGAAGACGAACCCAAAACCGGTACGTACCTCCAGCAAGGTCTCACCGAGGCTGGGTTCAATGTCGACCGGGTTATGACCGGTACAGATGCCCTTCAGCATGCACTTAGCGAAGCCTATGACCTGCTAATTCTGGATGTAATGATGCCTGGGCTGGACGGTTGGGAAGTGCTGCGCATGTTGCGCGCAGCAGGAAAAGACGTCCCCGTACTGTTCTTGACGGCACGCGATGGTGTGGAGGACCGCGTTAAAGGGTTGGAGCTAGGTGCGGACGACTACCTAATCAAGCCATTTGCTTTTTCAGAACTTCTGGCCAGGGTCAGAACGCTGCTGCGTAGAGGCAATGGCTCACCCACGCAAACAACGATGAAAATTGCCGATCTGGAAGTCGATCTGATGAAGCGGCGTGCGATCCGTGGCGGGAAAAGAATTGACCTGACCGCGAAGGAGTTTTCACTGCTGGAACTGCTACTGCGCCGGCGCGGCGAGGTGCTCCCGAAGTCGCTGATTGCCTCTCAGGTTTGGGACATGAATTTCGACAGCGACACCAATGTCATTGAGGTTGCGGTACGCCGGCTACGCGCAAAAATCGATGACGATTTCGATCTCAAGCTGATTCATACCGCCCGCGGCATGGGATACATGATGGATGCGCCGGAGTGAATATGAAGCACCTTTCGCTGACAGCACGCATGAGCCTGATGTTCATGTCCGCGGTAATTGCAGTCCTGACGGTAGCAGGGCTGAGTTTCAATATGCTCAGCCAGCACCACTTCAAGATGCTGGATCGGCAGGCCCTGGTGGAGAAACTCGAATCCGCCAAACATATCCTCAACAATGCTCGCGGTGAAGCGAGCCTTTCGGAAGAATTACCGCAGTTGCGAGCCTTGCTGGGAGCCCATCAGGATCTGGCGGCCACTATCCTGGCCAGTGACGGTTCTGTACTGTTCTCCGCCCCCAGAGCAGTCGAAGTACCAGAGCGTTTCAGACGTGAAAATGAGCAGAGCATGTGGGAGTGGCAGAACGGCCAACACATGTACCGCGGCATGACGGCGCAAATCTCGGTAGCCGATCAGGCTGAGCCGCTCACAGCTTTGCTGATTCTTGACGTCACCAATCACACACACTTTTTCGACACGCTGCAACGATGGTTCTGGATTGGATTGGTCATCAGTGCCCTGTTCAGTGCCACGCTCGGCTGGGTGGTTGCTCGCAGCGGCCTTAGGCCTCTGCGGCAAGTCACTCATGTGGCCTCCGGGATGTCCGCTCGCTCGTTACAGGAACGAATCCCTCTCGAACCAGTGCCGCGGGAACTTCAGCAACTGGTTCTATCCTTCAATGCGATGTTGGCTCGGCTAGAGGATGCCTTCGTTAGGCTCTCCAATTTTTCGGCCGACATTGCCCACGAGCTACGCACGCCCGTTAGCAACCTGATGACCCACACCGAGGTCGTGCTGAGCAAGAAACGCGATATCAATGCCTATGAAGAGAATCTCTACTCCAACCTGGAGGACTTGAAGCGCATGTCTCGGATGATTGATGACATGCTTTTCTTGGCCAAGGCTGATAATGGCCTAATCATCCCCGAGCAGGCCAGGATCGAACTGGCTGACGTAGTCTTCAAGCTGTTTGACTACTACCACCTTCTGGCCGAAGAACATGGCATTGAACTATCGCTCACAGGCACAGGCCAAGTGCTGGGAGATCGGCTGATGCTTGATCGTGCACTTTCCAACTTGCTGTCCAATGCACTGCGCTACACGCCGGTGGGACATACAATTTCGGTTTTGATCCGCGAGACAGCGGACTCCACAACCTTCAGCATCGAGAACCCAGGGGACACAATTAGCTCAGAGCATTTAGAGAAGCTCTTCGACCGCTTTTACCGGGTCGACCCCGCTCGGCGGGAGGGAAGCCCGAGCAACGCCGGGCTCGGACTTGCCATCACCCGATCCATCATTGAGGCTCACAAAGGCCGCATCTGGTGCACCTCAGCCGCCGGCCTCACGGGCTTTCACATCGAATTGCCCCATTCCAGATGATGCCGATCTGGCGGTAAGTAGGCTACAGCTAAACCGCTAGCCCAACTTGACAGGGTGGGTGCAACTCGACTGAGCGCAGATTGCATTCGCCATCCAGATAGGTAACGAGCGGTGAGCTGACACCAGATCACCCCATTCGCTCTCGGGTAGTAGTTTATGAAGTTTGAAAACGGCATACCCCACGCTTGCCTCGCCAATCCAATCCAATGCTCGAATGGCTTCCCCCGCTCCAGTAGCGCCTAGAGCCATCAACCATCGAGGCGCATACCGAATCGACACGGTGGTCTTGCCTACCTGAAGCTCCCTAGAGCGTCCGTCGGTTAGAAAGACATAGCGAACTGGAACCTGTGTGCTCAGCCCTAATTTATTCGCGGCACGAGCCCCGTGGTCGACCAGCACTTCACCCAGCGCATTAGCCAGCGAGTGGACAACCTTCTCCGGTGCCGGCGGGCGCACGCCGAACCGAGTTTCGACTGCGGCAACATAAATGCCCCGAGCAACGCGAAACAGCTTTCCACCTTCGACCAGGCGAGAGAGTCCTCGCTGCACAGCATGGCGAGAACCATGATGCAGGAATCTGCTAGGTGTCAGAACCTCACCTTCTGGAAGCTGTTGAATGATGTCCAGGATTTTCTCGGGAAGAGCCTTCATTGTCCTGTCAAACCTCGTGAGTGGCCCTGCCAAGAACCACCAGAGGTGGCGACCATCTCATGCGGGACACATCATCGAACAATAGACCTGGTGCTTGGCTCCGTCCTGTGAGTACAGGCAATCTCTGTGCGAGTAGGTCTGGCCTGATGCCGTTTTGAAGTCGTAGCCCAAGACTCGTTCGTCCCGGTCATAGACCCTTATCAGCTCGGTCAGCTTCTCCATCGTCCAGTCATTGGATCCATTCAGCCTCGCAGGCAGTACAACCTGGACTGCCTCGACCAGCGTTCCCTCAGCGCGTCTTTGTAGCATGAACACTTGACCATTTCACTCAACGCGGGCGAATGGGAAGAGAAAAAACTAACGCCTTACCAGGTGGTCGTCCTTTGGAGCGAGTGGTCAGCAGCTGCCCGCGGGCGACTGAAAAATGAGCTGGAAATAGCCCGGCAAGAGAACATAAAAGCCAAAAAAGACAAGCAGGCATCCCGCAGTTACCTCTTCTTTGTGGGTGCCCAGGATGCCAAGAACCCTGCGATTTTCCATGTGCTGGATCATCGACTCATTTGCACCGCACATGACGAGCTGGTGTTCCCAGTGCGCAGCTAGGTGCAGATCGGGGCCGCGGAAGGCGGTCTTATGGCAGTCCCCTCGGGCCAGTTTGAGATGTGTTGTAGCGCACTCAACTGCCCAGGGAACACTCCTGTGCTCTCCACATAGCGCAATGCGGATTGGCCATCGCTCCAACCTACGTACTGCATCAGCGCTTTGAGATCCCAGCCGCTGCGGGTGGCCCAGGTGGCAAACCCGCGGCGTAGCGAGTGGCTACTGTACAGCTCCGAAGGCAGTCCTGCCGCCTGCAGTACGGCGCGCATGAGTGGGACAATGCTATTTGGGTGCAAACCCTGCTCACTTAAATGCCCCCAGCGATCAATTCCACGGAATACCGGCCCACGCGCGATGCCCGCCACGCTGATCCAGTCGACGTAGGCTTGTACTGGACATAACCTGGCCAACGCCGGCGCGCTGAAGGTCTGGCCTTGGTTGTCGCGGTCACCTTTGCTCCAGGGCAGAAACAGCTGCATGCCCTCCCCCGGCCTTACCTGGATGTGCTCGACCTGCAGACGGCACAGCTCATCGCTGCGGAACGCCCGCCAGAAGCCAATCAGCATCAACGCACGGTCGCGGCAACAGCGCAGCAACCGCGGCCAGTCGTCCTCCGCTCGTGCTCTCCCCTCGGCCTGTTCCAACCACAGCACGCACTGTTCGAGTTGGCGCAATTGCAACGGCTCGGCCTGCTTCTCCTGGCGCGGGTGCAGAGTACGGATTCCCTTGAGGATCTGGCGAACCAGTGGGGTCTTGGTCGGATCGGGGAAGCCTTGGCTGACGTGCCACTGCGCCAGTGCCGCCAGGCGCAGCTTGAGAGTGTTACTGGACAGCATGGCGGCGTGATCGACCAGGTAGCGCACGATGGCATCGCTGGTTGCCGGCAGAAAGCCGCCCCAGGTCACTTCGAAGTGCTCGAGCGCCTGTTGGTAGCTGCGCCGCGTGCTAGCGCGGGTGCCGGCCTGCAGGTACCGCTCGATCTCCTGGCTCATCTGGGCGTATCCCCTTGGTGTACCGGTGAGCGACGACTAAACGACAAAAATGCCGCCTCACCTTGGATAATTCATGATTACCCAATTCTAGATTATTGGTAGAAAATAAGGGAAATTCTTGATAAAGTGCTATGTATCTACATGGTATGTACCACAGAACGAAATCGTTAGGAGGCTCCGTCATGGCCCGTGGTGGAATCAACAAAGCTGTCGTGCAGAAAGCCAGGCATGCCCTCCTCGCCCGCGGCGCCCACCCCAGTATTGATGCGGTGCGCATCGAGCTGGGCAACACCGGTTCAAAGACCACCATTCACCGCTACCTGAAAGAGCTCGAAGACGCCGAGCGCGGCCGGGATGCGGCTTCGATCCCGCTCAGCGAACAGCTGGCCAATCTGGTCAGCCAACTGGCAGATCAGCTAGAGGAGGAGGCGCAGGCCGCGGTGGCCCTGGAGCGCGAACAACTGACCCGCGAACGGCTCGATTACCAGCATCGGTTTCGACAGGCCGAAAGCCGCATCCAACAACTGGAAGGCCAGACCGCGCTCGACGCGGAACGGCTTCAGACCACTCATCACGAGTTGCAGCAGGCACGCGAGCAACGGCAACAGGCCGAGATCGAGAACGCCCGCCTACAGCAGGCTAATCGTGACCTCGAGGAGCGGCACAAGGATCGCGACGCACAGATCCACTCGCTGGAGGAAAAACACCGACATGCGCGCGACACCCTGGAGCACTACCGACAGGCCAGCAAGGAACAGCGTGAGCAGGAACAACGCCGACACGAGTCGCAGGTACAACAACTGCAACTAGAACTGCGGCAACTGCAGCAGACCTTGATAATCAAGCAGGACGAGCTGACGCAACTGAACCGCGACAATGCACGCTTGCTCACCGAGGCGCGGCAGTTGCAAAAAGAGCGACATGCACAGCAACAGCTAGTGGCGCAGAAAACTCAGGCCCTGGAGGCTCTGCAGAGCACGCTGGCCGGCTCCGAACGCACGAATGAAGCCCTTGATCAGCGTTGTCGCACATTGCAGGAGGAGGTGTCCCGGCTGAGCGAAGCCTCCGCGCTTCAGGCGCAGCAGACGCAGGGCCTGCAGAAGCGCTTGGTCGAAGCCACTACACAGCTGAAGCTACTCGGGGCACCGCTTGCGAACAGCGATGGCGCATGTAGCACATGAACCGGCACACTGAGCCTATGCGCTGAGCGGAGGTGAAGATGACACTACTTGAGACTACCAATGAGGGGGCTGCGGAACCTGTCCGTTTGACTACGCCACTGGGCCAGGCCATTGGTAATCTGTTCGCCCGGGCCTTGCCGCTACTGGATGGCAATCCGCCAGGCTCGCTCAAAGTCTTCGTCTTCGGCGGCTGCGCGGTGCACCTGCTCACCCATGCGCGTGGTAGTGCGGACATCGATGCGGAGATCGAGGCGGCCCGCGTGCTGCGTAAGGACGAGATCATGGCCGTCTACACACCGCCAGAGGGTTATGAGGACGGCGACGGCCGCGACTTGCAGGTGTACCTGGACCAGAACTACACCAATGCCCTCGGGCCACTGCACGAGGACTACCGCGAGCGCGCCATCCCGATGGAGGGTTTCGAGGGTGAGCAGCCGCTGCATATCTTCGTTGCCGCCGGCGTGGATCTGGCCATCTCCAAGCTCGGCCGCTTTACGGAAAACGATCAATATGATATCGAACAGCTCATCGAATGTGGCCGTGTCGATGTCGGCCAGTTTGTTACACTGGCAACAGAGGCAATCGATTATGCCGTGGGCAACCGAAGCGCAATGCTAGGCTGCCTGAAACTGGTCATAGCGAAGTACCTGGAGGATGGGCGAGATGCCACGTCTGGATCGTAAACAAAGCTTTGGCACGCTCCTGGAGACTGTCACCCAGCAGCGTCTTAGCCAAGTTGCGTCCGATGCTCTTGTGGAGCTTGCCAAGCAGTTGTGGTACGAAGAGCGCGACCTCGTGCCAGTACTGCAGCGTGAAGTGGCAAGCAAGCTGCGCGAGCCTGAACAGAAGCTGCGTGCCCTCTATCTCGTCGACCTGCTGCGTCGCTTTCCCTGTGTATCAACGGACAAAGCCGCGCGCCTAAAAGGCTTTGTCAGCAGTTGGTCGAACCTGAAACCAGCAGAACGCTCACCTCGTGCGACCCAGCTTGTCTCTCGCTACCAACTCGACAAGCTGGCCTATGAATGGGGGCTTGAAGAGGACGTCAGCAAGCAGATGCAGGATGTCCTGGCTTTCCAAACCCGCCATTACGCCGCCACCCAGGGCGTGAAGACGGGCTATTCAGAGCCAACGCCCGTAAGCTAGCAGCAGGGCACGGCAAAATGGACGCGGAATGGCCAACTCAACAAATGACGACCAACGACTCGCTGATCTAACACGCGAGGCATTAGCCGACGTGAGCGAGGGTTTGGTGATCGATCACGCATTGGTCGAGACCTGGGCTCAGAGCCTTGATACCGACACCCCGGTGCCTTTGCCAACTCCAGATCGGCCTACTTAATTCGCAGCAGGCCGAACTGATCCTCAGCGGTATCAGGCTGAAGCCATTGCGCTAAGCGCGCCTTCGCTTGAGCAGGACTTCCATTCTGTTCGTTTAAATACAGCAAGTTACAGAACGAATGCACTAATTTTTGCCTCATCTCGGCATACCCCTGATTCCCCCCTTACCTCGGCATAACTTCAATCAGGCGTTCAGAGCCGATTCTATAATTGACTATAAAATCCTATAAAGCCCATCCTGAGTAACTTAGCGACGCTAGAAAGATATTTAAATACAATCAGTTGCAGCGCGTATGTCCTAATTTTCCTTTATCTCGGCATGACCCCCTTCAGGCCCGGGGCGCTCCAGATATCGCCCTCTCGGGCCTTGACCACGATGGTCAGTCGGTTCGCCCCCAGCAGGTCATTGCGGTAGGCCTCGAATGTCTCGATGTATTCGTGGCCTACCGGCAATTGCTTTTCGAAGCCGGCATCCATGCGCAGCTGTACGGCGAACCAGCCCATGATCAGCGTGAATACCGCCAGGCTCGCCAGCACCAGCCGGCGATGCCTGAACAACACACCTTCGACATATGACAACAGGCCACGTGTCGGGGCCTCAGGTAGCTTTACAGAACCGTTCAAGGCAAGCCTCACAAGGTGCGGGAGATCGCGATGCCGACATAATCGCGGTCACGATAAAGCTGGTCGTAGGGCGTCTCACCGCCCATGAACTTCGCGTAGTTGAGGGAAATCTGCCAACTGGCCGGGTTCCGCACGAAGTTCAGGTACAGGTTCATGCTGCTCGCGTCCTTGGTGAAGGTTGCGCTGAGGTTCGGTGTCCGTCCTCCCAGCGACCGTGCATAGAAGACGCCCGGCGTGACCTGCCAGCCCGGCAACAAGGTGCCGTCATAGGTCAGGCTGAAGTCCAGGTTGATCCCTGAAGAGGTCTTGTCGCCACGGGACTTCGGCGCTCTGGCAGGATCCAGCTGCCAGGCATTGAGCCCCGCGGCGAGCGGTTCGCCATTGACCTCGTCATGCAGCCCCGGGTACTTGATGACCACCAGTTCGGTCAGCAAGCTGCCCGTGCTGGCCCCGCTGAAATCCAGAAGCGTCGGGGAATTGGACGGCGTGAAGCTGTACAGGCCGGTCAGGTGCCACTGGAATTTCTTCTCGTCCTTCCAGCATTTGCCGCCGTTGCCGGTACACAGGTCGATGACCGGGTTGAGCATGACCGAGTCCTTCGGCCGGTACGACAGCTCCGTACCGACGGCCCAGTCACCGATCGGCATGTTGGCACTGATGCCGTACATCATCCGGTCTTCCTGGTACTCCCAGGTCGGTGCCGCCGCGAAGGTGTTCGGGTCGAGAATGGCGACACGCAACGATGGCAACTTGTCGTGATAACGCATCACGTAGAAGCCATAGGCGACGTCGCTGTCCTCCGGCTGCCAGCGCAGCGAAAGGCCCCACTGGCCGCTGTCACGGGCGTCCTTTTCGGAGAATCCATAGTCCCCCCTGCCCTCACCCAGCGCGTTGGTGGTGGACCAGTAGCTGCCCACCGGCGGCAATTCGCTCTTGTTCCAGCGGAATTGATAGTAGGCCTCGACGTTGACACCCGAACCCAGGCCCGACGCGACACTGAGCATCGGCGCCGGCAGCACGGCCTCCTTGAGCTGCACGCCGGGGCGCGCCAAGGCCTGGTAATCGTAGGCGTTGGTATTGTTGATGCCACCGGCCACGAACAGGCTTTCGCCCCAGTTGATCACCTGGTTGCCCAGGCGTGCGCGGACCCGCTGCCCGCCCACGTCGAAGCCTTTGCTCACCCACAGGTCCAGCAGGCGGGCCTTGAACGCGAGGTCGTCGCGGGCGTCGTCGCTCAGCCCGTTGCTGCCGACGCTCTCCGGGGTGTTGAACGACAGCGTGCCGGTGGTATCGGTGGCAGCGAAGTCGCGGATCCAGGTGCCGCGCGCCATGAAGGTGATGTCCTCGGGCATCTTCAGCAACAGCTCATGGGTGCCCTTGAGGTAGTTGGTGAACATGTCGCCGCGGTCGTAGTTCAGGTCGCCCTGGTCGGCCACGCCGGAGCTCTGCGCCAGGCAGCCGGAGGGCGCGTTGTGCCCGGTCGGTCCCTGGTTGATCAGGTTGCAGCCCCGTGACTCGGTACGCAGACCCATGCCTGCGGTGATCGTGGAGTCGAAGGAGCCATTGAGGGTTTCGGTTTCGAACGTGAATCCCATTGCCAATGGGGTTGTGCACGCGATGACAAGGCCTGAGGCTTTCGTAATTATTTTTTTCATGCTGGCTCTCGATCTGACGTCGGTTAGCGCTCGCTGATGGCTCGCAGATTGTCGGAGGTGAAGAAGTCACGCTTCAGGCGGGGGGAGCCGTTGTCTTCGGTGAGCCAGCGAATATCGTTCTTGCCCGCACCGATCGAGGTCATGTCGAAGAGGTAGCGGCCATCCGCCAGGTTGTACTGGACCTGGGCCTGGACGTCGCAGGCGCCTGTCTCGTACACGGGAATCGAGAACCCTTCGCGCACTTTCCAGATCTGCCCTTGCTTGTCGTAGTCCACCGCCAGCAACGGGTTCCAGCTGTCCTCGTCGATGTAGAACATGCGCTTCGGCGCCTGATGGCGCATGCCTTGACGGACATTGGCCTCGACGACCCAGACCCGATGCAGCTCATAGCGACGCGACTGCGGCGCGATCGAGTCGTTGCCGGCAAACGTCTCCACCTTGGCGCCAGTGTCGTAGGCACCGAAATCGTTGTAAGGCACCAGCAACTCCTGCTTGCCGATCAGCTTCCAGTCGAAACGGTCCATGGTGCCGAAGAAGACGTTCGCCTCGTCGACGGTGTACTGGTTATCCAGGCCGATCTGTGGCGCATCGTAGGAGTACGACGGCATTCGCCGCACGCGGCGCTGGCCGGGGAAGTAGTAGAAGGTCGTGGCCTGTTCGCCGGCCACGGCAGTCTGTACCGCGGACTGGCCGGCCAGAGCAGCCGGCTCGAGGTAGTTGAAGAAGGTCGCATTCTCCAGGCGGCCAACTGACGAGAAGAGCGCACTCCCCTTTTTCCCCCAGGGCGTGAAGAAGAAGGTATCTGTCGACTGACGTAACCATTCCCCCCCTTTGCGTGGAGAAATTCCGGAAATGGTCCGGGGAATTTCGACGCCAACGCCGCGGTAGCGCATCTTCATGTTCCACATCACCTCGGCACCGGTACTCGGCATGGGGAACGGGATGCCCGGAACGTGAGCCTCGTCCAGAGCGAGGCCGGCAGCATCGAGCTTGGCGAAACCAACGTTCTGCCGGGTGTTCTCGATCACGAAGTCCGGAGCGCTACAGGTCCGACGGGTCGGATACACATCCATGCGATAGCCGGGAATCCTCTTGAACAGCTCGACCTGTCCGGGGGACAGCTTGCTCGAGTGTTGCGCGAGATTGTTCGCGTCGATGCTGTAGAGCGGCTTGTCGCCCTTGAACTTCCAGTGCTCTCCTCGCACCTGGCCGTAGCTCCATCCCTCGTCCTGCTGTCCAGGCTGCGTCCAGGCAGGAATGTCCCCGCTTGCACTCGCTGCGATCTCCCCGCCCAAGGGGGTCAGTTTCGACCCCAGCGCCTCGGGGCCCTGGGGCGCCGCCTGGACCGAACAGAGCACGGTCGATACCGCGAGGGTCATGAACAACTGCTGCTGGAAAACACGACGGGTGGGCGCTTCACCTTCCAGCCGTTCAGTTACATCTTTCATTGGATGGCTCCTCACACAGGGCATGGACCGGTTGCTCGACCTCCCAAGGGGAAGAAGTCGGCTCCTGTCGATAATGATCATTTGACCTGATCAATTGACCATGTCGGGCGATCATGAGGCAAACCATATGCCAGTTCTCTTTCATGTTTTTTTAATTGTTATAAATCAGGCGGTTATGGAAAAAGTTCTGTTCCAGGCCCAGTGCCCTGTGCACCACCTTGGGAAGTAAAGAAACATGTGTTACCTGGAGATGCTTGGTAACAGGGCACAAGAGAGCTTGAGGGGAACTTTCGTAGATATCGGCTCGGGCATTTTCAATTGTCGTTTCGCCTCGAGTCAGAGGGAGCGATCGGATATGACCGGTCATGAATCGAGCAACTTTATCCGACAATGCACGCTCCGCGGCGGAGCGGGACTATAGCGGATGTAATGCCTGCAAAAAAAACCGCCCCGAAGGGCGGTAAAAGGCAGGGCCAGGGCCTGCCATGGAGTTACAGCAGAACAGTTCTGCCAGGTTGTCGGATCAGAAAGAAAAACTTGTCGCGCCGTATTGTTTAGCGTGGACGAGGAAACGCTTGGCCGTATACCTTGTTCGAACGCTCCAGCGCACCATAGGCATAGTACAACTGCACCATGGAATAGGACCAAGCCAGGAAGGCCATGGTCATGAAGACCATCTTCGTGTCGTCTCCCGGAATCGGGAAGAAGTCATACCTGAGCGCTACTACCAGGCCCGCCAGCCCGCCAACGATGGTGGCCAGAGTATGGAGGGCTTCGCCTGCACGGGCCAGTTGCAAGGTGAAGTAGCAAAGATACAAGGTATAGGCTGACCACATGAATACATAGAAATAAGGGAGGAATCCCGCGATGATTCCAGACAGGAAATAGACGCCGGTAGCGGCAAAGCCAGCTACAAAAATGAGAATGTCCTTGGCGGGCGACGGTTTGTAATCGTGGGTAACTGCCATTAGCCCGAGAGTAGCGATAACTGGCACTCCCACCCCTCGCGAAAAGGCGTCGAGAAAGATCGCGATGTTGTAGTTGGCTTGCCAGCCGGTGGCTATGAATGTAGTGAAGTTCGATGCCGAGATACCTACGATCAAGAACTCCAGACCAAGCAAATAGTTTTTCCGCCTGATGAATGCAGCGCCATAAAACAATCCGGAAATCACCAGGAGAATACATGAGAGCAGAGCGAACAAGTCTCTCGGTTCCACGTTAACTGCCCCTTCAGATAGAGTTGTATCGATGCCTTGTGTCTAATCGGTGCAAGGGAGTACGGGCATATCCCCATTAACTCCCCGCATCGTTATCAGCCATTCAAGGCTTTGTCTTTGCGCACTTTCTTGTCGGTCCATGCATCCAGTAGCCTGGCGGCCGCAAAGGCCGACTTTATGGCGCACCATTGAAGTGGCTCGGGTAGCATGGATGGCGTCTTGTGTTCCAGCGCCGCTAGCAGCGGAGGCTCTCCACCGCCGATTCGCTCGGCGAAAAGCGCGCCCATGAGCGATTGAGTGGCAAGGCCATGCCCTGAACATCCCGCCGTATAGAAGATGTTCTGCCTGGCCCCTGTCACTCCGACCACGGGGAGGAAGTCGTAGGCCCCGCTGATATACCCGCTCCAGCAATGCCGAATGGCAAGGCCCTGCAAGGAAGGAAAACGCTCGCGCAATACTCGCGACAACGCGGCGTAGGCGGCGTGGTCCGGAATATTGGGTGTCTTCGAGCCGTAGGCATAACCCAATTGCTTCACGGTCAGCAGCAGGGTGTCATGGGCCGTCAGGCGATGACTTTCCATGGTGTAGTGCGGCGTAATGAGGCCTTCACGCTCTTGCCAACCCAGGGACGCCAGTTGCTCCGCCGATAGTGGCTGGGTTTCGATTGCCGAAACCCGGATCGGTGCAACCTTGTTGCGTAGCACTCCCAGCTGAGGCGTGTAGGCGTTGGTCGCCAGAACCATTACAGGGGCGGTGGCGATACCCTGGGCCGTATTGCAGGTAATCACCTGTCCTTCACAGTAGGAAAGCACCGGCGTGCGTTCGTACAATTTCACGCCAGCCTTGATTGCCGCACGACGCAGGCCGTTGACGTACTTTCCCGGATTCAAGGTGCCGCCACGCTGCTCGCTGCCAAACAGGAATGCGGGCGGTATGCCTCGCGCGCGCATCTCGGCGCTATCCACGAAGCGAGTGACAGAGCCCAGCGCGTGGCCAAGCTCCATGTTCGCTCGCAGTCGCTTTTCCTGGCTGGGATGGACGGCGGCCCGGATGATTCCCGAGGGCGTGTAATCGCAATCGATGTCCAGCGCAGCCAAACGCTCTTCCACATAAGTGACGGCCTCGTCATAGAAACCGACGAACTTACGTGCCTGCTCAAGCCCCACTCGCTTGACGAAAACCTCGCATTCTATGCCCATGCTGCCGAGCAGATAGCCGGCATTGCGCCCGCTGGCCCCGAAGCCTGCGAACTGCTGTTCCAGAACGATGACGTTCGCTCCACGCGCCCTTAGTTCCAGCGCCGTTGACAGGCCGGCGAACCCGGCGCCGACCACGACTACGTCTGCGTGCTCGTGGCCTGTCAGCGCCGGCTGCAGGTCGTCTGGCTGCTCCACCCATCCGCCAAGGCTGCGGAATCTCATGGGTTCGGCATTGTTGCGTGCCGCTCCGTTGAAGGCATTCATTCACATCACTCCCGGGTTGCCGGACGTTGTTCCTCTCATGGGCCGATCCATGGCAGTGCCGCTAGAACCCCTTCCCTGCCTCGGAAAAGGAGGGCATGCCCAGCAGCTCTTGCGGGTCACGCATCTGACCATCGATCTCCACCCATCCCAGTAGCGTGGAACTGGCACTCCACCCCAGCAGACGCTGCATTTGCGCGGGGAGTTGCCGAACGCGCTCGACGGGTATGGAAAGGAAGTGGTTTTCTTCCAGGCGCAGGAAGGCCAGGTCGTAGGCCATGGTCAGGCCTGTGCGAGGAGCGTCGGATCTGTTGGCGCCACCGCCGTGATATACCGATCCCAACCAGAGAAGCGCAGTGCCTGCCTTCATTTCCGCGCCGATGGTTTCTTCCTGGGTGGGCATACGTTCGTCATCCCATTGATGACTGCCAGGAATGACCCGCGTCGCGCCGTTCTCTTCGGTGAAGTCGGTAATCGCCAGCATGAGCTGCAAGCGAGCCTCGCGACCATACTGCGGATGCCGCCAGAGCGAAGTGGCATCGTCGCGATGCAGGGGTTGAAGACCTTGTCCAGGCCCGATCTGTATGGCCTGGGTCATGCTCAGTTGGATATCGGGCGTGATCTCGACCCGATCGTTCCCTACCCAGACATGGGTGGGAGTCTGCAATACCTGCTTTGCCGTCTCGAGGAACAGGGGGTTCAGTGCCACTTCCACGGCGGAGTCGCTTTTCGCCAGGATCCGCGCGGTACGTCGAGTCTGGGTGCCGGCGAAGTAAGGGTCCATGCCGCAGGGGGTAACGCCCAGATAGCTGTCCAGGTCCTCGGTAAGAGACTTCAAGGTTTCTTCCGAGACGAAGTTGCAAATAGCGACAGCGCCATCACGCCTGATGATTTCCACTACCTGCTCGATCGGGGTGTCGCAGCTGACTGTCGTCAATCTTCGCGTACTCATCTGATGCCTACCTGTGTGGTGTTGTCATTGTTCTGCAGGGCCTCCGCAATCAGCCTCAGCCCATGAGCGTTCACTCTCATGCGGTCAGACCGCCCTCTCCTTGCGCCTGGCGCGGAAAGGAGGTTTGATCATACGACATGATCACGTGATCAAGTCAAACGATTAATAATTCTGCGTGGCATCTCGGCGCTCAGGAAAGGCCTGCCGAATCAAGATGCGGCTCTACGCGGGTTCGCGCTGGCGATAGCGGATTGCCCAGGCTCGATCCTGTTCCGCTTCGGCTACGCATCGCCTGCGGTCGGAGCGAAACATCTGGAGAGACAAAGGGTCGCTGCCTTGGTCTTCAGGCGTGTCGACTCATGGATTGGAGAACGGCCATGCGTTAGCATTCGTTCCGGTCGACAGCGGACCAGTCGCCTGGCGGCAACACCGAAGAAGGAGAAGCTGAATGGCTCGAGTGGGCGCCGAAGTGCGCAGGCAAGACTTTATTGAGGCCGCCGTGAAGGTGATCGCGGAATATGGTGTGGCGAACGCCACTACCCGTCGCATCGCGGCCGCGGCGAATTCTCCATTGGCCTCCCTGCACTATGTCTTCCACACCAAGGACGAATTGTTCGACGCGGTCTATGAATCCCTGATAGACACGCCACAGCAGTCCTTGCTGCACGTTACGGCGGGAGCCACGGCGGCAGACTCGGTAGCAGAGATATTGCGCCAGTTGGTCGGGTGGTTCACCACGCATCCGCAACTGGCGACTACCCAGTTCGAGCTGTTTTTCTGGAATCTGCGTAACAACCCCGCGATGGCGAGCAAGATCTACACCGACTCCATCGAAGCGACGAAGCAGGCCATCGAACAGGTCGCTGGCTCGGTGCTGGACCAAGAAGCGCTGGGCACTGTCAGTCGCTTGCTCATCAACCTGTTCGATGGCTTGCTTCTCGCCTGGTCCGCCCATGGTGACCAGGAGCGGCTGAATGCCGAGACCGAAGCCGCCTGCCAGGCTGTGAAGCTGTTGGTGGCCAGCTTCTGATCTTTTCGAAGGCGCATCTCTAGAGAGGGGCATGGTGACACGGTTCGCCGTGCCCCTGCTCTTCGGGCCTCTTGCCAGTGCAGGTGCGACGCCTCTTCTAGCTCTCCTCTCCCCGCCTCCAGCGGGGCTACCTCGCCCGGTCTCCTCCTCGTAGTCCTGCAAGCGGACTGTGCGCTTCTCGTCCATGGATCAGGCCTTCCGCCATGGCCTGGCGGGGAACAGGGTGCGGCACCTAGGTGCAAATAAACCCAAACCGATGGAAACCTGGTGCATTTCGCACCTTGTACCAGCAACTCGCTCGCGTCTATTCTGGTCAAACGATCAAGTCAAAAGATCAAGTCTCTATAACACAACAATAGGAGGCGACATGTCCTCTCACACTGCTCTTCCAATTGAGCCGCTCGATGTTCTGATCATAGGAGCCGGTGTGTCTGGCATCGGCGCTGCGGCTTACCTTCGACGTCACCAGCCGAACAAGGTGTTTGCGATTCTCGAGTCCCGGGAGCGGATGGGCGGCACCTGGGACCTGTTCCGCTATCCCGGCATACGCTCCGACTCGGACCTGTACACCTTCGGCTTCGACTTCAAGCCTTGGACCAAGGCGAAATCTCTGGCGGATGCCGCCGACATTCTCGAATACCTGCGAGAAGCCGTCGCTGAATACCAGTTGGACCCTTTCATCCAGTACCGGCAGAAAGTGGTCTCGGCGAATTGGCAGAGCGACAAAGGGCTGTGGGCAGTATGCGTCGAGGACGGCCACACGGCAGAAACCCGCACCATCGAATGCCGCTGGCTGTTCAGCGCAGGCGGTTACTACCGTTATGACCAAGGCTTCAGCCCACGCTTCGAGGGCGCGGAGCAGTTCAAGGGGCAAATCATCCACCCGCAACACTGGCCCGAGCGCTTGGACTATCGGGGCAAGCATGTGGTGGTCATCGGCAGCGGCGCAACGGCGGTGACGCTGATTCCCGCCATGGCCGACGAGGTCGCCAGCATCACCATGTTGCAGCGGACGCCCTCCTATATCGTCAACCAGCCCGCCAACGATTCCGTTGCCGCTTTTCTTCGCAAGATTCTGCCGGCGCAAACCGCCTACTCACTGACGCGCTACAAGAATGCCAAGATCACCCTGGTCTTCTGGCGATTCTGCCAGCGCTTCCCCGGGCTCGCCCGCAAGCTGCTCATATGGCTGACCCGTAGAGAATTACCGAAGGGCTATCCGGTCGACGTTCATTTCAACCCGCCCTACAAGCCCTGGGACCAACGCTTGTGCTCGGTTCCCGAAGGCGATCTTTTCAAGGCCATCAGTGCAGGTAAAGCCTCGGTCGTTACCGACCATATCGAGCGCTTTACCGAGTCCGGTGTCTTGCTCAAGTCCGGCACGGAACTGAAGGCCGATATCATCATCACGGCCACCGGTCTGAACGTGCAGTTGTTCGGCGGTATCGCCCTGCACAAGGATGGCGAGCCGGTAGTGTTGAGCCAGACGCTGGCGTACAAGGGCACGATGCTTTCCGGCGTACCCAACTTTGCCTTTGCGGTGGGCTATACCAACTCATCCTGGACGCTGAAAGTGTGCCTGCTGTGCGACCACTTCTGTCGCTTGCTGGGCTTCATGGACAGCCAGGGCCATAACGTCTGCGAGCCGAAGGCGCCGGATGGTGTCGAAACCCGTCCCCTGCTGGATTTCGGGGCCGGATATGTCCAGCGGGCATTGGATAGCATGCCGCGCCAGGGGCCTCGCGAGCCCTGGGTGATGTCGATGGATTACTTCCGTGACATCAAGCTTTTGCGCCGAGGGAAGGTCGCCGACGAATGCCTCCGGTTCAGCACGGTGCCTGACGCCTACCTGCACAGAAGCGTGGCGCTTCAGACTCAGGGCGGCGGGCGATGACTGCGGATCGGTTCTGCGAGCTACCGGGCAAGCGTAGCCTCTGCTATCGCAGCCACGGTCCGGAAACCGCGCCTGCGGTCATCCTCATCGTCGGCCTGGGGCTGCAATTGATCTATTGGCCTGAAGCGCTCATCGCCGGTCTGGTCGAGCGGGGCCTGCGCGTGATAACGCTGGACAACCGTGACTCGGGCAGGTCTTTCTTCACCGAGGTTACCCCGCCCACGACCCTGCAACAGTTCTTCCGTAAACCGACTGCGGGGTATGACCTGGGCGACATGGCCGACGATGTGATCGGCCTCATGGATGGCCTGCGCCTGGGTGCGGCGCACGTCGTAGGGATGTCGATGGGCGGCATGATCGCCCAGACACTTGCCGCTCGTTATCCGCAGCGAGTCATGAGCCTGGCGTCCATCTTCTCGACGACAGGATCGCTGCGAGTAGGCCAGCCAGCGTTCAAGACCATCTTGCAGCTTCTCCGGCGCCCTCCTCGGAACCAGCAGGAGAGCGTTCGCGACTATGTGGAGATCATGCGTTCCGTCGGTACGACGCTGGAATGGGACGAGCAGGCCCATCGCGACTACGCCATGCAAGCCTGGGAACGAGGCGGCGGGGAAGCGAGCAACCTCGGGATGGCGAGGCAGATCGGCGCCATCATCAACTCGGGCGACCGAACGCAGGAACTCCAGCGAATTCGTTGCAACACGCTGGTCATCCATGCTGAGAAAGACCTCATGGTCGCCACCAGCGGAGGCTTCGCCACGGCGGCGGCCATTCCCAGGGCACGCTTGGTGCTGTTGCCGGGAATGGGGCATGACTTCCCCGCCTGCCTGACAGGAACGCTGCTTTCCCTGCTCGCAGGCCAAATGCATTAGTACGGAACATCCCTTCAGGGGCGGGTGGGTGGGTGGGTGCCGCCCCTCTTTTTACACCTCGGGACTTGCATGGGGCTTTTCGAAGTTCGTGCTTATCCAGGCCCACATAAGACAAAAAGGTTCCCGGTTGATTCTCGACCGCAGAGCCATGCATCACACGCCGGAGCCGTTGGTTCGCCCTGCGCGTGAATTCCTCCACTGCCGTTCAACAACGACAAAAATCGAGCAAGAGGTACGTATGGAATTCAAGTTCTTACTCCCCGCCAAAGTCGTGATGGGACCCGACCTGCGTGAGCGCACCGGCGAATACCTGCGGGAACTCGGCATGGCGCATGTGCTGATCGTGACGGACGCCGGGGTAAAGGCCGCAGGCCTGTTGAATGGCGTGTATGCCAGCCTGAATGAGTGGGAGATCGCGTTCGACGAGATATCGGACGTCAAGGCAAACCCTCGCAGCGAAGACATCAACCAGGCGGCGCAGCTGTATCGCGGCAAAGGTATCCAAGGCCTGCTGGCCATCGGCGGCGGCAGCGCGATGGACGCGGCCAAGGCGATCAGCCTGCTGCTAACCCACGAGGGTCGGATCGAAGACTACGAGGGCTCTTTCACCCTCAGGCACGCCATCCCGCCTATCGTCGCCATCCCGACCACCGCCGGAACCGGCAGCGAAGTGACCTGTTTCTCGGTGATCACCGATACCGCCCGGCATTTCAAGATGAGCGTCCAGGATTACCGGGTGGGCCCCGTTCTGGCATTGCTCGACTCCCGCATTCTCGACACGCTGCCTGCATCGATTGCCGCCGCAACCGGCATGGATGCCCTCACCCACGCCATCGAAGCCTACACCTGCCGCGTGTCGAACCCGATCAGCGACGGGCTGGCGCTGCATGCCATCCGCCTGATCAGCCAATACCTCAGGCCCGCCGTACTGGAGCCGGACAACCTGCATGCACGCGAGCAAATGCTGGTGGCCAGCCTGATCGCCGGCATGGCCTTCGGTAACGCGGACGTCGGCAGCGTGCACTGCATTTCCGAAGCCATCGGTGGCATGTACGACACGCCACACGGCGTGGGCAACGCGATCTTCCTGCCCTTCGTGTTCGGCCATAACCGCGACGCCGACATCACCCGCCACGCGCAGGTCGCCTATGCACTGGGTATCGACCCCAACCTCTCGCCGGCCGAGGCCGCCGAGGCCGCCGTTGGCTACCTGTTCCAGATGAGCAAGGACCTGGGCATCCCCCGCTTCGCCGAGGTGAAAGGCGTGCGCGAGGAAGACTTCCTGAGCATCGCCGAAAAGTCGAAGAAGAATTTCTCCGACGGCAGCAATGCCAAGCAAATGACGGTGGAAACCTACCGTGAAATCGTCGCCGCCGCTTACCACTACGTAGCGTGAAGGAGGCCCGTCATGAGCGAATCAATCGCCGGCGCTTCATTGAAGCGCACGCTGGGTCCGTTTTCCGTTCTGCTGTTCGGTCTGGCGTTCCTCGCTCCGTTGATCGTGTTCGGCACCTATGGCGTGATCACGCAGGCCAGCGGCAACACCACGGCGATGGCCTACCTGATCGCGGCAATCGGCGTGGTGTTCACGGCCTTGAGCTATGGCCGGCTGGTCAGGGTGTTCCCGGTCGCCGGTTCGGCCTACACCTATACCCGCAAGATGCTGAGCGCGAACCTCGGCTTCATGGTGGGCTGGGCCGCCCTGCTCGATTACTTCTTCATCCCGATGCTGATCTGGCTGCTCGGCGCCAGCTACCTCAACATGGCCTTTCCAGAGGTGCCGCAATGGGTGTGGATCATCGGCTTCATCGTCTCCACCTCGCTGCTTAATATCCTGGGCATCCAGGTCGCCAACCGCTTCAACGTGCTGTTGATGGTCGCGCAACTGGCCATCATCGTCGTGTTCATCAGCCTGTGCGTGCACTACATCGTCGCGGCCAACGGCCCTGGCGGGCTGCTGTCGGCCAAGCCGTTCTTCAACCCGGACGTGTCCTTCGCCACCAGCATGGCCGGCGCCGCCATTGCCGCGTACTCGTTCCTGGGCTTCGACGCGCTGTCCACGCTCAGCGAGGAGACCCGCGACCCGGGCCGGACACTGCCGCGCGCGATCCTGCTGGTCGCATTGATCGGCGGCTCGGTCTACGTCGGCTCGTCGTACTTCATGTACCTGGCGCATCCCTCCCCCGCCTTCGAGCATGTGGACGGCGCCGCCTTCGAGATCGCCCGCATGATCGGCGGCGACCTGTTCTTCGGTGTGGTCCTGGCGGGGATCATCATCGCCCACTTCGCCGCAGGCATGTCGTTCCAGGCCAGCGTGGGCCGGCTGCTGTACCCTGGGGCGGGACAACCAACTGCCGCGCAAGCTGTTCGGTGCCCTGCATCCTCGCTACAAGACCCCGGCCTTCAACATTCTGCTCTGCGGCATTTTCGGCTGCGCGGGTTTTGCCCTGACGATCGCCACCGCGACGTCCCTGGTCAATTTCGGCGCGTTTCTCGCCTTCAGCGCAGTCAACCTTTGCGCGTTGCGGCTCTCCTTCGATACCCGCCTCGGAGACGGGGCGGGCTTGCTGCACGGGGTGCTCTGCCCGCTCGTTGGCCTGGTCACGGCCGGGTGGATGCTGGTCAGCCTGGATAAAGACGCGCTGATCATGGGCTGTAGCTGGCTGGGCCTGGGGGCGGTCTATCTCGCTTGCCGGACCAGCTTCTTCCGCAACCCGGTGCCCGACGCGCTGGCGTAGCGACCACCCTTCTATCGAACGCTCTGACAACAACCACAAGGCCGGCTTCGAGCCTGCCCTTCAATGGCGAGAATCGATATGCAAACCAAACTTCTGATCAATGGTGCCCTGGTGGCCGGCGAAGGCGAGAGCCACGCGGTGTACAACCCGTCCCAGGGCAACGTCCTGGTGCGAATTACCGAGGCCAGCGGCGCCCAGGTCCATGCCGCGGTGCAGAGCGCGGATGCGGCCTTCGACGCCTGGTCGCAAACGCCGCCCAAGGATCGCGCGGCCCTGCTGCTCAAGCTTGCCGAGCGCATCGATGCCCAGGCGCACGTGTTCGCTCGCCTGGAGGCGGACAACTGCGGCAAGCCTTTCAACGCCGTGCTGCTGGACGAACTGCCCGCCGTGTCGGACGTGTTCCGTTTCTTTGCCGGCGCCGTGCGCTGCCTGCAGGGCTCGGCGGCGGGAGAGTACGTCGCGGGGCATACCTCGATGATCCGCCGCGACGCGGTAGGCGTGGTCGCCTCCATCGCGCCGTGGAACTATCCGTTGTTGATGGCAGCGTGGAAACTCGGCCCGGCATTGGCCGGCGGCAACACCGTGGTGCTGAAACCGTCGGAGCACACGCCGCTGAGTACCTTGAAACTGGGCGAGCTGCTTGCCGAGATCTTCCCCGCCGGCGTGGTCAACATCGTCCACGGTCGAGGTGCCTCGGTGGGTGAGCCGCTGACCAGCCATGCCCAGGTGCGCATGGTGTCGCTGACCGGCTCCGTGCGCACCGGCAGCCGGATCATCGAAGGTACGGCCGAGAGCGTGAAACGCATGCACATGGAGTTGGGGGGCAAGGCTCCTGTACTGATCTTCGACGATGCCGACATCGACGCCGCCGTCGAAGGCATCCGCGCCTTCGGCTTCTACAACGCCGGCCAGGACTGTACCGCCGCGTGCCGCCTCTATGTGCACAAAGGGGTCTACCAGGAGTTCGTTCGCAAGCTCGGCGAGGCCGTATCCAGCATCCGGTGCGGGCTGCCGGACGATCCGGCGACCGAGATGGGACCGCTGATCACCAAGGAGCATCTGGAGCGTGTCGAGGGGTTCGTGAACCGGGCCAGGGAGTTGCCGCACATCGAAGTGGTCACCGGCGGCAAGCGCGCCGAGGGTGCCGGCTTCTTCTTCGAGCCGACGGTCCTGGCCGGCGCTACGCAGGAGGATGAGGTGGTGCGCCGCGAGATCTTCGGCCCGGTGGTGACCGTCTCGTCGTTCGAGGATGAAGCCCAGGCGCTGGCTTGGGCGAACGACTCCGATTACGGCCTGGCGTCTTCGGTATGGACCGCCGATGTGGGGCGCGCTCATCGCCTGGCCGCCCGCCTGCAATACGGCTGCACCTGGGTCAACACCCACTTCATGCTGGTCAGCGAAATGCCCCACGGCGGGGTCAAGCTGTCCGGCTACGGCAAGGACCTGTCGATGTACGGCCTGGAAGACTACACCGTGGTGCGCCACGTGATGTTCAAGCACTGACCGCCCACACCCCGGACTACCCAGATCATTTTTCAAGAGGTTTGCATGAACAACATCGAGACGTTCGAAAGGCTCGAGTCCAACGTGCGGATGTACTGCCGCGACTTGCCCCTGGTGTTCGATACCGCCCAAGGCAGCAGGATCCGCGGCGAAGATGGCCGCGAATACCTGGACTTCTTCGCCGGCGCCGGCGCCCTGAACTATGGCCACAACGACCCGCGCATGCGCGATGCGCTGATCGCGTATCTGTCGGCCAACGGCGTGACCCACGCCCTCGACCTGCACACCACCACCAAGCGCCAGTTCCTGGAAGCGATCGAGCGCGACCTGTTCAAGCCACGCGGCTGGGACTACAAGGTCCAGTTCACCGGCCCGACCGGTGCCGACGCCGTCGAGGCGGCGTTGAAGCTGGCGCGCAAGGCGACCGGGCGTACCAAGGTCGTATCGTTCTACGGGGCTTACCACGGCATGACCGCCGGCGCCCTGGCCGTCACCGGCAACCGCACTCGCCGTGGCCCCGGGCTTTCCACCGACGTGGTGTTCGTGCCCTACGAAGACAGCCCCTATGGCGAATTCGACAGCATTGGCTTCCTCGAGCGCCTGGCCAACGACCAGGGCAGCGGCTCGGAGCTGCCGGCGGCGGTGATCGTCGAGTCGGTGCAGATCCAGGCCGGCGTCTACCCGGCTTCCAACCAATGGCTGCAACGCTTGCGCAAGTGGACCACCGACCACGGCGTGCTGCTTATCTGCGACGAGATCCAGGCCGGTTGCGGCCGCACCGGCGACTTCTTCGGCTTCGAGCGCTCCGGGGTGGTGCCGGACCTGATCACCTGCGCCAAATCGATCGGCGGCTTCGGCCTGCCGATGGCGATCGTGTTGCTTCGTGCCGGGCTGGATGTATGGCAACCGGGCGATCACATCGGCACCTTCCGCGGCAACCAGTTGGCGTTCCTGACCGCCCGCATCGCGCTCAGCTATTGGCACGATGAGCAGTTCCTGAAATTGCTGGCCGACAACTGCGCGGCCATGGAGCGCGCGGTTGCCGGCTTTGCGGAAATTCCAGGCGTCGCGTCCGCGCGTTGTCGCGGCATGATCGCCGGCATCGATTTCGGCCGCGGCAACGTCGAGGTCGCCAAGGACGCCCAGCAGCGCGTGCTGCAAGCGGGCGTGCTGGTCGACCGCTGCGGCCCGAATGGCGAAATCATCAAGCTGATGCCACCGCTGAACACTCCGACCGACCAACTCGAAGACGGCCTCAGGGCCTTCGGCGAATCGGTCGCGGCAGCGCTGGGCGAATAGCTGCCAGGGTCACCCTTCGGCCTGTGTTGAAGCGCAGGCCGGAGACCTGTTGGACATCAGCCAGAACAATAATCAGGAGACCTCGAGCGTGCGTGAACACAATGATGAAAGCGTCGAGTTCGAAGTGTCCGTGATCGGGCTCGGAGCCATGGGAACCATCATGGCCCAAGCGTTGCTCAGGCAAGGCAGGCGCGTGGCGATCTGGAACCGCTCACCCGGCAAGGCCGCGGCGCTCGTCGCCGCTGACGCTCACCTGTGCGAGAGCGCCGAAGCCGCGCTGGCTGCAAGCCCGGCCACGATCTTCGTGCTCCTGGACAACCAGGCGACCCACGAGGTGCTCGGGATGCCAGGTGTGATGCAGGCACTGGCCAACCGTACGCTCGTCGATTACACGACCAACGCCCGGGACGAGGGCCTGGCGCTTCAGAGTCTCGTCAACCGCGCGGGCGGCCATTACGTCAAAGGGATGATCGTGGCCTACCCGCGCAATGTTGGTCGTCGCGAAAGCCACAGCATTCATACCGGTGATCCTGAGGCCTTCGAACGGCATCGGGCGCTGCTTGAGGGGCTTGCCGGTCATACGACGTTCCTCCCCTGGGACGAAGCATTGGCCTTCGCCACCGTGCTCCACGCGCATGCGTTTGCCGCGATGGTGGCTTTCTTCGAGGCCGTGGGGGCTGGTGTCCACTTCGGCCTGCCGCCTTCGAAGACCGCTCGGCTCATGCTCGACACGTCGCGCTTTTTCGTCGCCGATGCACTCGAGGAAGCGGTCCGTCGGCTGGAAGCGCAGGATTTCGCAGGCGATCAGGCGAGGCTCGATGTGCATGCCCAGGCCTTCGCCCATATCGCCGGAGCCCTGCACACACAAGGGGCCTGGACGCCGGTCTTCGACGCGCTGTGCCAGGCCGTGCAACGCGCGGCAGCCATGGGCTATGGCGACCAGGACATCGTAGCCGTCACCCACCTGTTCGCCCGCGAATGCGACACCGCAAGCGCGGCGGGACAGTGACTGCGCTGCGCTTCTAAGGTCCTCGTGGATAGCGCCCGAAGACAACAACTATAAAAAATCGCTGGAGAATCATATGCGCCGATTCGGTTTTCTACTGGCTGTCCTTGTACTGGTCATCTTCCTGAGTGCACTGTTTTCGAAGCCTTCCGTCGTCAACCGCGGGACGGCTCAGCGCATGGAGCACTACCCCACCGTCGGTATCGGAGACATCTTCCGGGGGCACTAGCCAGGCCTCGGGCGACAGACAGCCTCAAAGCCTGCCATGCGGTCGCTGCCACCCGTTCGACAGCGACCGTGTGCGCCTCAGTGGTCTATGGCTCCGCTGGCGCCAAGGCCGGTCTGGCCTCGTACGTACTGGTCGGCGAAGGCTTCCCTTTCCGCCATGGCCCGCGTGGTCCGGTCCAGGCGGGAAACGCCATACGCCACCAGGAACGCCAACGGCATGGAGAACAGCGCAGGCTGGGTATAGGGGAACAGCGGCTCGGCGAAGTGCAACACATCCACCCACACCAGCCTGGAGAAAACCACGAAGCCCATGGCGCTGAACAACCCGACGTAGCCACCGGCCAACGCGCCACGGGTGGTCAGCCCCGACCAGAACATCGACAGGAACAGCACCGGGAAGTTGGCCGAAGCGGCGATGCCAAAGGCCAGGGCGACCATGAAGGCCACGTTGATGTTCTCGAACACGATGCCCAGGGCTATCGCCACCAAGCCAAGGCCCAGGGTTGCCAGCTTGGTTACCCGCAGCTCCTGCGCCTCGCTGGCCGCGCCCTTCATGATCACCCGCGCATACAGGTCATGGGCGATAGCGGACGCCCCGGCCAGGGCCAGGCCTGACACCACGGCCAGGATGGTGGCGAAGGTCACGGCGGAGAGGAAGCCCAGCAGCAGGTTGCCTCCCACTGCCTGGGCCAGGTGCATGACCACCATGTTGCCCCCGCCCAGCAGCTTGCCTCCCGCTTCCCCGCCCTCGAAGAACCGGGGCTGCTGGCTGACGATCACGATCGACGCCAGGCCCAGCAGGAAAATGACATTGAAGAAGTAGCCGATGAACCCGGTGGCGTAGAGCACCGACTTGCGCGCCTCCCGGGCATCGCCGACGGTGAAGAAACGCATCAGGATGTGCGGCAGCCCGGCGGTGCCGAACACCAGCCCCAGGCTCAGCGATAGCGCGGTCAACGGGTCGGCCAGCAAGCCACCAGGGGCCAGCAGGCGTTCGCCCAGGGCATGGCTATCCATCGCCTGGCTGACCAGCCTGTCATAGCTGAAGTCGAATTCGCGCATCGCCAGGAACAGCACCAGCGAGCCGCCGACCAGCAGCAGGAATGCCTTGACGATCTGCACCCAGGTGGTTGCCACCATACCGCCGAAGGTCACATACAGCATCATCAGCGCACCGACGATCACCAGGGCGATCTGGTAGTCCAGGCCGAACAGCAGCCTGATCAACTGCCCGGCCCCGACCATCTGCGCCACCAGGTAGAAACACACCACGGTCAGCGATCCGATGGCGGCCATGGTGCGCACCTTGCCCTGGTCGAGACGGTACGAGGTGATGTCGGCGAAGGTGAAGCGGCCCAGGTTGCGCAGCCGCTCGGTCATCAATAGCAGCAGTACCGGCCAGCCCGCGAAGAAGGCGATGAGATAGATGTAGCCATCCATCCCGGAGCTGTAGATGAGCGCGGTGATTCCCAGCAGCGTGGAGGCGGACATGTAGTCGCCGGCCAGCGCCAGGCCGTTCTGCCAGCCCCGGATACCGCCTCCGGCGCTATAGAAATCCGCCGTCGAATGGGTCCGTCGCGCCGCCCACCAGGTGATGCACAGGGTGAACAGCACGAACACCATGAACATGCCGATGGCATGCAGGTTGAGCGGCTGGCGCTGGCCAGCGTCCAACGCGGGCGAGGCCGACAGCAGGCCGGAGTGCAGCGACAACGCCAGGGGAAGGAGCTTCTTCATGCGCCCCGCTCCTCTTCCAGCCCAGCGACCAGAGCCTGGGTCAGGCGATCGAATTCGCCGTTGGCGCGGTACACATAGAGCGCCGACAAGGCACAGAAGAACACGAACAGGAACACGCCGGCCGCGACCCCGAAGGTCATGTTCGAGCCCTGCGCCAGACGCCTGGCAATCAGCTCGGGGCAGAACGATACCAGCGCGATGTAGCCGTGGAACGTGGCCAGGATCAGCAGAAGCAGGCTCAGGGTGAAACGGTTTCGGCGCGCCACCAGTTGCTGGAACCGGGCACTGGCGCGGATACGCGCGTATAGCAGGCTGGACATGGGACACCTCGGGCAACCTAGTTATTGTTATGGAATGTGCGGGTGCGGCAGCGCCATCAGCGGCCGGCGTCGCCGGCCTCCTCCTCCTGCCGGGCCCACTCGCGCAGGACGAACTTCTGGATCTTGCCGGTGGCGGTCTTGGGCAGTTCGGTAAGCGTCACATGCCGCGGCGCCTTGAAGTGCGCCAGGCGCTCGCGGCACCAGCGGACCAGATCGTCACCCGTGGTTCTGGGTAAGGCATCCGCCCGCAAGGCGACGAACGCGTGGGGTGTCTCGCCCCAGCGCGAATCCGGGCGCGCCACCACCGCGGCCTCGACCACCTCGGGGTGCTGGTAGAGCACTTCCTCGATCTCCAGCGAGCTGATGTTCTCGCCGCCGGAAATGATGATGTCCTTGGCCCGGTCCTTGATTTCCACGTAGCCGTCCGGGTGCAGCACGGCCAGGTCGCCGGTGTGCAGCCAGCCGTCGGCCAACGCGGCGCGGGTGGCCTCGGGGTTGTGCAGGTAGCCTTTCATCACGGTGTTGCCCCGCACTACCAGTTCGCCAAGGGTGCGGCCGTCGGCCGGGACCGGACGGCCGGTGTCGGTATCCAGCACCGTGGCCTCCTCGAGCATCGGGTGGGCGACGCCCTGGCGGCTCATGAACTGGGCCCGGGCCTCCAGCGGCAATTCGTCGACCCCCGGCTGCCACAGGCACAGGGTGCTGGGGCCGTAGCTTTCGGTCATGCCGTAGGCGTGGGTGATCCTGAAGCCGCGTGCTTCCATGGCGGCGATGACCGCGCTGGGCGGCGCGGCGCCGCCGGTGATCACCGATACCGGCACGGCAGGGACGCTGGCATGCTCGGCATGGATCAGCATCGACATCACCACCGGCGCGGCGCTCAGGTGGGTCACCGCATGCTCGGCAATGGCGGCGTGGATCGCATCTGGCTGGACCTTGCGCAGGCACACGTGCGTGCCACCGGACAGCGTCACCGCCCAGGTATGGCTCCAGCCGTTGCAGTGGAACATCGGCAAGGTCCACAGGTAGACGCTGCGCGGCCCCAACTGGAAGATCAGCGCGCCGGCGCAGGCGTTCAGGTAGGCGCCTCGGTGATGCAGGACCACGCCCTTGGGATCCCCCGTGGTGCCGGAGGTGTAGTTGATGGCGATCGACTGCCATTCGTTCTGCGGCGCACTCAGCGGCCGCCCGGGGTCGCCCTGGGCCAGAAACGCCTTATAGTCCAGGTCGTGGGCGAGGTCGGCGCGCTCGGCCTGATCATCGTCGATGCCCACCAGCAAGGGCGGCGCATCGAGCATGGCCAGCGCCTGCTGGGCCACGGCACCGAACTCACGGTCGCAGATCAGCACCCTGGCCGCGCAGTGGCGCAGGATGAAGGCGATGCTGCGTGCCTCCAGGCGGATGTTGATGCATACCAGCACCGCCCCGGCACCGGGTACGCCATAGTGGGCCTCGAGCATTTCCGGGATATTCGGCGCCAGTATCGCCACCCGCTCGCCCGCTTGTACGCCGACCCGCTCCAGGGCACTGGCCAGGGCGCAACTGCGCTCGTGCAACTGGCGGTAGCTGTAGCGCCTTGCGCCATAGACCACCGCATCGCGCTGCGGGTACACCTGCGCGGCACGCTTGAGGAACGACAGCGGCGACAGCGGGACATGGTTGGCTTCGTTGGGAGCAAGCTCGTGCTCGAGGGTAGGAACCATCATGGCAGCCACCTCATCGACACATTGCTCGGGTCTTGCACGCACATACATACCTCCTGTTCTTGTTGTTATTGCGCCAGGGCGCGTTACAGGCTGCTGCACAGGTGGCCGCCATCGACCACGATCTCGGCGCCGCTCATGGCCCGCCCGGCATCGCTGGCGAGCAGCAGCAAGGCGCCGTCCAGGTCCGCCGGCACGCTGAAGCGGCGGCTGGGGATACGCGAGCGCAACTTGTCGCCGGCCTCGCTGGCCAGGAAGGCCTCGTTCAGGTCGGTCATCACGTAGCCGGGCGCCAGGGCATTCACCCGGATGCCATGGCGTGCCAGCTCCAGCGCCATGGCGCGGGTCAGGTGGGCCAGGCCGGCCTTGGCCGCCAGGTAAGGGCCGACGGCACCGGCCACACGGCTGGCGAGGATCGAAGTGACATTGATCAGGCTGCCGCCCTTCCCCGCCGCGACCATGCGCCGGGCGCTTTCCTGGGCCACCGCCCAGGCGCCCTTGAGGTTGGTGTCGAGCACGCGGTCCCAGCTTTGATCGTCGCAGGCCAGCAAGGGCTGGCTGTCGCTCACCCCCGCATTGTTGACCAGCACATCCAGCGGGCCGGTGGCATCGAGCACCCGGCAGATATCCTCACGGCAGGTCACATCGAGGGCAAAGGCCTGCGCCCGCCCTCCCGCCACCTCGATGGCCTCCACCAGTGCCTGCAGCGGCGCCTGGCGCCTGGCAGTCACCACCACCTCGGCGCCTGCGGCGGCCAGGGTCATGGCGAAGTGGCGGCCCAGGCCGCTGGAGGCTCCGGTCACCAGGGCGCGGCGCCCGTCGAGGGCGAACAGTCGGGTCAGGTTCGGCTGCATCAGCGGGCCTCCAGGCGCTGGTCGAGCAGTTTCTTCGCCAGGCTCATGCGGTGCACCTCGCTCGGGCCGTCATAGATGCGGAACGGACGAATGTCGCGGAAGATCCGCTCCACCACGGTGTCTCCGGTCACCCCGCGCCCGCCCAGTACCTGGACGCAACGGTCGACCACCCGCCACAGCGCCTCGGCGCTGATCACCTTGGCCATGCTGGAGTCGACATTCGCCCGCCGGCCCTGGTCGAGCACCCAGGCACAGTGCCACACCGCCAGTCGCACCACGTGCAGGTCCATCATGTTGTCGGCCAGCATGAAGCCCACACCCTGGTGCTCGCCCAGCGGCTTGCCGAAGGCGTCGCGGGTGCGCGCATAGTCGCAGGCGATGTCGTGGGCGCGACGCGCGGCGCCGAGCCAGCGCATGCAGTGGGTCAAGCGCGCGGGCGCGAGGCGCACCTGGGCATAGCGGAAGCCCTTGCCGATCTCGCCGAGCACATCGCTCGCCGGAATACGCAGGTTGTCGAAACGCAGCTGCCCGTGGCCACCGGTGAAGCAGCTGTCCAGCGAGTCCAACTGGCGCTCATGGGTGATGCCGTCACGCTTCATGTCGGTCAGGAACATGGTCGCCGTACCATCCTCCATGCGCGCCATGACGATGCCGAAGTCAGCGCCTTCTGCGCCGGTGATCAGCCACTTGCGGCCATTGATCAGGTAGTCGTCGCCATCGCGGGTGGCGGTGGTGCGCAGCATCGAGGGGTCCGAGCCTGAGCCTGGCGCAGGCTCGGTCATGGCGAAGCAGGAACGGGCATGGCCCTGGACCAGCGGGCGCAACCAGCGGTCTTTCTGCGCCTCGGTGGCGACCACGTCCATCAGGTGGATGTTGCCTTCGTCCGGGGCATGGATGTTCAGCGCCACCGGGCCCAGCGGCGAGTAGCCGGCCTCTTCGAAGACGATCGCCTTGGCCACGTGGCTCAGCGCCAGGCCACCCATTTCGCGGCTGGCGTGGGGCGTCAGCAAGCCGGCCGCGCGGGCGCGGGCCACCAGATCCTGGCGCAGGGCGTCGCTGGGGCCGTGGCTGTCCTGGCGGGGGTCGTTCTCGAGCGGGATGACCTGTTCGGCGATGAAGTCTCGGGTCTTGGCCTGCAAGGCGAGCAGTTCGTCCGGGAGGGTGAAGTTCATGGTTGTCCTTCTGGGTGCTTGTCTGTCGGGAATGAGATGGCTGACGCCGTTCAGGGCAAGGCCTTGGGATTGCTGATGGCCAATCGGGCGAGGGTGACCTGGCGCAATGTCTCGACCAGGGTTCTATGGTTTTGCGGGGCGTCATGGCTGCCCAGGCGAATGGCCCGTGCCAGTTGGCGGCGCAGGTCGGGCAAGGCTGCGGGCGCCTCGTCGACCAAGGCGGCCAGACGTGTCCGCTCCTGGTCCTCGGCCAGAGCCCCCAGGCGGCTTTCGCGGGCTGCGATGGCCATGGCATTGGCGATCATCAGGGCCGGGTAACGCAGCTCGCCGGGCAGCGCTGGCAGCAGTTGCTCCAGAAGCGTCGAGCGAGCGATGTCGAGCAGTTCATGGGCATCGGGCTGGGTCATGGCGCTTCGGCTCCGGTCATGTGCAGGATGTCGAGCTCAAGCTCCGGCAGCAGTCGTGCGGTCAGTGCCAGCTCAATGGACGGCTCTTCGCCGGACAGGTGGCGCTGGCCTTGCTGCAGGGCGATCACCGCCCAGCGCAGGGTGGCCATGACCTGCCAGTAGTGCAGTTGGCTGCGCTCGATACGCAGCGGAGACACCTCGTGGTAGCCCCCCAGGAAGTCCTCCAGTTGGCCGATACCGCCGGCCTCGAGGTCTGGGCGGGTGAAGCGCCAGCAGCGGGCGGTGAACCAGCCTAGGTCCTCGCAAGGGTCGCCCCAGCCGGTGAACTCCCAGTCGAGTACGGCTTCGAGTCCCTGTTCGCTGGCCAGGTAGTTGCCGGTGCGGTAGTCACGGTGCAACAGACACAGGGTGCCGTTGTGCGGTGCGTACAGCTCGCACCAGCGCAGGCCCCACTCCAGCACCGGATAGGCATCGGCGAGGGTGTCGAGGTAGTGGCGATAGGCGTCGATGGTCGCCAAGGCCGGTGAGCGGGTTGGCATCGGCAGGAAATCCAGCGCGGCGCACGGCGGGCGAACCTGATGCAGGCGCGCCAGGTTGGCGCCAAGCTGCGCCGCCAGCTGCGCCCGGCCCTGGGTGCCGGCGCCGGCGCTGAGCAAGCGACCGGCGGCGACACCCGGCACGTACTCCATCAGGAAGAACACCCGCCCATGCACGCGCATATCGCGGCACAGCCACAGCGGGCGCGGTACTTTCACACCGGCCTGATGAACCACTTGCAGCACCGCGAACTCCTGTTCGCGGTCCAGGCTGGCGGGTAGCGCGGAAAGCGCATCGCTGCGCAGCACCCAACGCCGGGCGCCAGCCCAGGGGCCGCCTTCGATCAGCAGGTCCAGCAGCCAGTTTTCCTGGATGGCGCCGCCGCTCAGGCGCTGGCGTGCCTGGATGACCACCCGCTTCGCTGCGGCGTACTCGCGGATGAACTCGACCAGCCACTGGTCGTCCGGGGCCACGAATGTCTCGCCGTCCCGTACGGTCGTAGGAGGAGTGCTCATGGGGTTGTAGGGCCTGCCTGTAGTCATGTTGTCAGACAGCTTTAGCAACGCCTGGGCCAATTTTCGGGATATGCCTGTAACCCGCGCGCTCTCTGGCGCCAGGCTTTTCCATGGCGCTCGACGAAGCAATCTTGGTTTCACTTTTGCAACGAACTGATTCAGTATCGAAACAATTCAATCCTGAACAGGTTTCGACATGCGTCCTCCCCTTTCCCAGGTCGTCGTGCTGGTCAGTCACCTTCAACGACCTCGGCAGCGCAGTCGCCTCGCCAGCCTGGTGGCCGGCCTGGCGGCGGGCTACCCGGACGTCCATATCGAGGTGCTCGACACCTCGGTATCCGAAGCCCTGCAAACCGCCCGCGATCTCGAACAGCGCGGCAAGGTCGACGTGTTCGTCTGCGCTGGCGCCACTGCCGCCTACCTGCGTAGACACCTGGCACGTCCGGTTCTGACGATGCGCGTTGGCGGCGGAGACCTGTTGCGTGCGCTGGAGCAAGCCCGCGAACACTCCTCCCATGTCGCCCTGCTCAGCTACAACCGCATCGACCGGGACCTGCAAGCCATGCGAACGCTGTTCACGGTGCAGGTTCACCAGGTTGCCTACACCACCCTGGAAGAGGCTCGCCAGGCTGTCCTGGAGGTAGCCCGGCTGGGTTGCCGCAGCATCATCGGTTCGTCGACGGTGGTGGAGCTGGCGGAACAGGCAGGCCTGCACGGCGTGCTGTCGCTGAGCGAAGACACTGCGCGCAAGGCGCTCGAGGAAGCCATGGGAGTCCTCGACAGCCAGCGCCTGGAGATCGCCAAGCGGCGGCATCTGGACGCGGTGCTGCAACACATTCCAAGCGGTGTGGCAGCGGTCGACAACCAGGGTGTGGTGCAATCGCTCAACCCTGCCCTTGCCCAGTTGCTGGAGTTGCCGGTCAGCTCGGCTCTGGGGCGACCGTTACAGCAGCTATGCCCGGAGCTTGACCTGCAACAGGCGCTAGAGGATGGCGGTGGCGAGGAAAACCGGGTGATCCGGCTGGGCTCGCACGCCGTGGTCAGCAATCTCCTGCCGATCCTGGAGAATGGCGAGCGTACCGGCCTGGTGCTCACCTGCCAGGACATCACCGCCGTGCAGCGCGCGGATCAACGCATCCGCTCCACTCGCCGTCCAGGTGCCTTCACCGCGCGTTACCGGCTCGAACAACTCAACGGCGCGAGCAAGGCCAACCGTGAGATGTTGCAACTGGCCAAGCGCTTTGCCGCCAGCCATTCGACCATCCTGATCACTGGCGAAAGCGGCACCGGCAAGGAACTGCTCGCCCAAGGGATCCATAACGAGAGCCCTCGCCGGCACGGGCCTTTCGTCGCCATCAACTGCGCGGCGTTTCCCGAGTCGCTACTGGAAAGCGAACTGTTCGGCTACGAGGAAGGCGCCTTCAGCGGTTCGCGCAAAGGCGGCAAGCCCGGCCTGTTCGAGGCGGCGCACCGTGGCACGCTGTTCCTCGACGAGATCGGCGACATGCCTGTGTCGCTGCAGACTCGCCTCCTTCGTGTATTGCAGGAGCGAGAGGTCTTGCGCCTGGGCGGCACCGAGCCGATCTCCATCGACGTGCGCATCGTCGCCGCCACCCACAAGGACCTGGGGGCCGCCATGAAGGATCGCGAGTTTCGCACCGACCTGTATTACCGGCTGAATATCCTGCGCTTGCAGACCACGCCCCTGCGCGAGCGGCCCGAGGACATTCCTCTGATTTGCCAGGGAATCAGCCAGCGCCTGCTGGTCCAGGGCCAGCCACCGGGTGCCGCAGGCATAACGACGCTCCTGCTACCCTACCTCGTCCGCCATTCCTGGCCCGGAAACGTCAGGGAACTGGAGAATGTCATCGAACGGGCGATGCTCTCCGCCAGCGAAATCTTCCATGAGCACGGCGTGGATGAGCATTACCTGGCTCGCGTGCTGCCCGAGCTATTCGAAGGCCAGCCTCAGCCCAGGTCCCGGAAAGAGCCATCGCGCACAAAGGATTTGCACGCCATCGGCAAAACCGCGCAGTTGCGCTACATACAGGAGACGCTGGACAGCTGCCAGGGCAGCCTTGACGAGGCTGCGCGTCGGCTCGGGATCAGCCGGACCACGCTGTGGCGGCGGCTTCGTTCGGCACGCTGAGCAAAACGATGCGCCTGGGCGATGCAGAACTCGCCCAGGCATGACGCGGCCGGCGCCGTGAAAACTCAATTGATCAGCGGAACCTGCTTGCCGATCTGCAACGCCTCCAGCGCGTCCAGTTGCGCTTCGATCTGCAGGAAACGCATGGCCCGCCGGGGTGACATCTTCTCGGCCACTTCCTGCACGTACCGGTGCAGCACGGCCAGCTGTTTCTCCTGCAATCCCCGATAGAGGTCGACCATCCTCGAAGCTTCCGCGTCGGTAATGCTGCCGGAACCATAGGCGCGGGCATATTCGAGCAGGAGCTGGAATGTCTCCTTGTGCAGGCTGTCCGTCTCGCCTCGGTAGCGTGAATAGATCGGCCAGAACGTCTCGGCTTCGGTGCCGTCCAGCGCCATGTTTGCCTCGACCATCCGTTTGCGCTTGTAGTTGATGGTTTCCAGCTGGTTCCTGATCTTTTCCTTGTGCTCGTTCATCACCTGCTCGACCGATGGCAGGGGTTCGTCGGCATGAGCGGCAAGGGAAAGGGTCGCGACCAGGGTGGCCACGAAAAGCAAGCGCCTGGACATCGGCGTTCTCCTTCTGGGTTGATCGAATGGATTCATGCTGCCGCGGTGCGATGCGACATCAACGGGCCCCGCTCTTCAGGGCGATCCTGGGCGTCCACTCCAGCCATTCGTCATTGGCCGAATCGAACAGGGCGAAGGTCTGCCCCGG